>CALBCJ010000024.1 GCA_937926975.1 uncultured Propionibacteriaceae bacterium
TAGCAGATGTCGTTCGAGGGCGGGTCCACCAGCAGCGGGTAGCGGCCCCGGATCCGGTTCACGGTCTGGAAGGTCTCGTCCACGCTGAGGGTGGTCTGCGACAGCCAGGCGACCCGGTCCGGGTCGCCGATCTCCAGCCGGTCGACGTCGTCGGGGTGCTGGACCAGGGTGATGTGGTCTGGGGCCTCGCCGGTGGTCCCCTCGACCTCCTCGTGCCCGGCGTGCCCGATCAGCACGATCTCGCGCCCCTCGGCGGCGAACCGCCGCGCCTCCTTGTGGACCTTGGTAACCAGCGGGCAGGTGGCGTCGACCGTCCGAAGCCCTCGCTCAGCGGCCTCGGCATGAACTGCCGGGGAGACCCCGTGGGCCGAGAAGACCACGGTAGCCCCCTCAGGCACCTGCGACAGCTCCTCGACGAAGACCGCGCCGCGGCGCTCGAGCTCTGCGACCACGTGCCGGTTGTGGACGATCTGCTTGCGGACGTACACCGGCGCCCCGTACGTCTCCAGGGCTCGCTCCACGGTCACCACGGCCCGGTCGACCCCGGCGCAGTAGCCGCGGGGCGCCGCCAGCAGGACACGCTTGCCGGAGGGGTCAGTCATGGCGACGAGTGTAGGAGACCGTGACGACGGATGGTCAGCGCTCAACCCGTGAGAAGCCGTGCTCCCGGTACATCTCGACCGACTGGCGCAGCGCTTCCAGGAAGTACGGCGGGAACTCCATCCCGTTGCGGTTGGCCCACAGCAGCCTGGCCTCCAGCCGACCGATGTCCTTGGCGTACCGGGCCAGCTCGTCGTCCAGCCCGAGGCTCACCATCACCGCTCCCATCTGGGTCTGGTAGCGGGGGACGTTATTCGTCCCGACCAGGGCAAAGGACTTCTCGCGCAGCACCCGGGCCACGTACAGCTGCCAGGGCGCCAGCACCTGGTCCTGGATCATCTGGGTCGCCGACATCTGGTAGAAGGCGTAGTGGCCGGGCTCCTGGCGCTTGATCTGGCCGATGATCGTCTTCGAGATCGCGTCCTCGCCGAGCAGGTCGAGCTCAGTGGTGAAGCGGTTGTACGCCAGCACTGCCTGCCGCTCGGTGGCCGCCCCGGTGAGGTAGTACAGCAGCCGGCTGATCTCCTGCACCGCCGGCAGGTGGGAGAGGGCCCCGAGCAGCTTGACCCGGGCCGGGATCTGCAGAAAGACCTCGGCCGGCGGCAGCCCCAGGTCGACCTGGAGCCGGTCCAGGATCACCCCGTGCGCCACCTCCTGCGGCTGCCAGACGTCCTGGTAGAAGTAGCGGTCGACCTCCGAGACCCCCGGCAGGATGGTCAGCAGCTCCAAGACGTTGCGGTCGACCTCCAGCTCGACCCGGGCCAGGTAGTCGATCAGCGGGGCGAACCGCTCCCGCACCAGGCGGGGGTTGTGGATGGTCCGGTCGACCGAGTCAAGGCTGATCGGCGGGTGCGTGTCCTGGAGCTTGCGCACGTGCTCCATGATCGACGCTGTGGTGACGGGGTGACGGGCCACACCACGAGCATAGGCCGTACCGACCCAGAACGAAGCGTTTTGCCTCAGGTCTGCGCCGGATGCAGGCCGGTGTGGTACGCGGCAAAGGCCAGCAGGTCGGCCCACTCGGCGGCCAGCATCTGGGACGGCTTGCCGGCCCCGTGCCCGGTCGACACCTCGATCCGGGTCAGCACTGGGTTCTCACCAGCCTGGGCGTGCTGCAGGGCCGCGGTGAACTTGTGGCTGTGCAGCGGCACCACCCGGTCGTCGTGGTCGCCGGTGGCGACCAGGGTCGGCGGGTAGCTGGTGCCCTCCCGGACGTTGTGCAGCGGCGAGTACCGGTAGGCGACCTCGAAGTCGTCGGCCTGGTCGGGGTCGCCGTAGTCACTGATCCAGGCCGAGCCGATGGTGAACTTGTGGAACCGCAGCAGGTCCAGCACCCCGACCGCCGGCAGTGCCGCCGCGAACAGGTCGGGGCGCTGGGTCATCACCGCGCCGACCAGCAGCCCGCCGTTGCTGCGGCCGTGGACCGCCAGCCGGGAGGGTGTGGTGACCCCGGTCTCGACCAGGTGCTCGGCGACCGCCACCAGGTCGTCGAAGACGTTCTGCTTTCTGCCCAGCCGGCCCTGCTCGTACCATTCGGTGCCGTACTCGCCACCGCCGCGCAGGTTGGCGATCACCACCGTCCCGCCAGCCGCCAGCCAGCCTGGCCAGCCGGCCCGGTAGTCGGCCAGGACCGGGATCTTGAAACCGCCGTACCCGTACAGCAGGGTGGGCCTGGGCTGAGTCGGGGCCCCGGCCGGGGTGATCAGGAAGTACGGCACCTTCGTGCCGTCCGGGCTGGTGGCCCGGTGCCGCTCGACCGTGTACGGCGGCGCCACCGGCTCGCTGGCGGCGGCCAGCCCCAGGGCCCGGACCGCACCGGTGCGGGTGTCGACCTCGAAGGCCACAGCCGGGTCGACGACCGTGGAGACCCCGACGTACGCCAGCGGCCGGCTCGCCGAGGCGTCCATCCCGACCAGGGCGCCGGCCGGCAGGTCCAGCTCACCCAGCGCCGTCCCGTCGAGAGCGAACCGACGGACCCGGGCGGAGGCGTCGACGAGGTACTCGGCGAGGACCGTCTCGCCGGCCCGGCCCGCCCCGACCAGGGTGTCGGCGGACTCGGGCACCAGCTCGGCCGGCGGGACCGGCCGACCACTGACCGCCGCGTCCAGGTCGACGCTCACGATCCGGCCCCGTGGCGCCTCCAGGTCGGTCTGGACCAGCAGCCGGGCGCCGCGGCCGGGCTCACCGACCGAGCCCACCACCAGGTACTCGTGGCCGAGCTCGCCGACCAGCGCCACCGGCTCCCCGATCCTCGTCAGCCCACCGTCGCTGTCGAGGGGGCAGACCCACAGCAGGTTCTGGTTCTCGGTCCCCCGTGACGCGTACAGGCACAGCCAGCGGTCGTCGTCGGTGACCTCCCAGCCGAACAGCATCCGCTCGTCGTCAGCCAGCTCAAAGACCAGCTGGTCCTCGGACTGGTCGGTGCCCAGGACGTGGCGCATCACCCGGGCCCGGCCCAGCCGGCCGGTCTCGGTGCCGACCGGCCGGGAGACACCGGCGAAGGCGTTGTACAGGTAGGAGCGGCTGTCCGGCAGCCAGGTCGGGGTAGCGAACTTGGTCACCAGGTCGGGCTCGTCCAGCCGCTCGCCGGTGGACACCTCCACGACCCGGACCCGCTGCCAGTCGGAGCCGCCCTCAGAGACCGCCTGGGCCAGGTAGCGGCCGTCACGGGAGACCGTGAACAGCATCAGCGAGCTGGTCTGGTCATCACTCCAGGTGTTGGGGTCGGCGATCACCCGGGCCTGCGGGTCGCTGATCTCGTCCAGGCTCCTCGCCACGTGCCAGACGTCCTGGGCCTGGGAGCCGTCGTTGCGGTTGAGGAAGTACCACCCGCCGCTCACCCGCGGAGTCCCGGCCCGGGGCCGCGAGACCACCCGGCTCATCACCTCACTGAACCAGCCCCGCTGCGGCAGCTGCTCCAGGTACTGCTCGGTGAGGGCCCGCTGTGCCTCCACCCAGGCCCGAGTCTGCTGAGAGTCGGGGTCCTCCAGCCACCGGTACGGGTCGGGCACCCGGTGCCCGTGGAGGGTCTCGACCAGGTCGCCACGAAGAGTCTGCGGGTACTTCACGCCGGGACTCTATCCCGCCCTGGTCCCCCGGGGCCGGACGGCACCGCCCCCGGGGGCACCGGTCACAGCATGACCAGGCTGACCTCGATCACCGACTCGCCAGCCCGGATCGCGTCCAGGACCGCTGGCTCGGGCAGCTGCTCCAGCGAGATCCGGGCCACAGCGGCCTCCGAGCCCTCGAAGACCGTGTTCGACATCTCCTGGACGTTGATCTCGGCTGCCCGGATCGCGTCGAGGGTCCCTGCCAGCACTCCGGGCCGGTCGAAGTGCCGCACCACCAGTACGCAGACCGCGGGGCTGGTCGTGGCCAGGTTGACCACGTTCGGAACCGATCCCTGGGCACTGAACTCCAGGACGATCCGGACCGCCTCGGCGGCGATCGCCTCCTGCGCCTGGTCGGTGGAGGCGCCGATGTGGTGGGTGCCGTACACGCCCGGCAGTCCGACGATCGGGTCGGCGAAGTCACCGGTCGAGCCGTCTGGCTCCTGGGCGAAGACGTCGAGCCCGGCCCGGACGCCCTTCTCGGTGACGGCCCTGGCCAGGGCGTCCTGGTCGATCACCGGGCCGCGGGAGGTGTTGATGAAGACCGCCCCCGGCTTCAGGGCGGCGAAGAAGTCGGCGTCCAGCAGCCCGCGGGTGTCACCGTTCAGCGCCAGGTGCACGCTGACCACGTCGGCAGCCTGGGCGACCTCGACTGGGGAGCCGAGGGCGGTGATCCCGAGCCCAGCGGCCTTCTCCGGGGTCAGGCTGCGGCTCCAGGCCACCACGGGCATTCCGAAGGCCTTGGCCCGGGGCACCATCGCCGATCCGATGCCGCCGATCCCGATCAGGCCCAGCGTCCGCCCGTACAGGCCCTTGGCCTTGGAGTACTCGGACTTGTTCCAGGTGCCGGCCCGCAGGTCGGCGACGTTGTCGGCGATCCGGCGGTCCAGGGCACAGATCAGTCCGAAGGCCAGCTCGGCCACCGCGACCGAGTTCTTGCCTGGGCAGTTGGCGACGTAGATCCCGAGCCGGGAGGCGGCGGCTACGTCGATGGTGTTGTAGCCGGCTCCGGCCCGGACCACGAGCTTCAGCGGGCCGGCGGCCAGCACCGGCTCGGGGACCTTTGTGCTGCGCACGATGAGGATGTCGGGCTGCTCGGCGACGACGGCGTCGACGAGGGCCTGGTCCTTGAGGGACGGCTGTGAGCTGACCTCGCAACCGGCAGCAGTGAGGGCGTCGATGCCCGACTGCTCGAACTTGTCGGCAATGAGTACACGCATGCTCACACCCTAGACAGGAAGGCCGCCGAGCGTCACCAGGACCCGTCAGACACAGCCTCCCGCCGGCGGCCTACTCCACAACGTCGTCGTCGACCCAGTCGAGGGTCTTGGTGACGGCCTTCTTCCAGTTCCGGTACAGCCGGTCCCGCTCCCCGGGCTCCACCGTCGGCTCCCAGCGCCGGTCCTCGGCCCAGTTGTCGACCACGTCGTGAACGCCCGACCAGTAGCCGACCGCGATCCCGGCCGCGTACGCCGCACCCAGGGCCGTGGTCTCGGCGACCACCGGGCGGACCACCGGCACCCCCAGCTGGTCGGCCTGGAACTGCATCAAGGTGGCGTTCGCGGTCATCCCGCCATCGACCTTGAGCTCGCGGACGGTCACCTGCGAGTCGACCTGCATCGCCTCCAGCACTTCCCGGGTCTGGTACGCGGTCGCCTCCAGCACCGCCCGGGCCAGGTGGCCCCGGTTGACGTAGCGGGTCAGTCCGACCAGGGCGCCGCGGGCGTCGGAGCGCCAGTACGGCGCGAACAGCCCGGAGAAGGCGGGGACGAAGTAGGCGCCTCCGTTGTCGGCAACCGTGGCCGCCAGCTGCTCGATCTCGTCCGCCGAGCCGACCAGGCCCAGGTTGTCGCGCAGCCACTGCACCAGCGAGCCGGCGACGGCGATCGATCCCTCCAGGGCGTACACCGGCTGCTGGCCGCCGATCTGGTAGCAGACCGTGGTCAGCAGGCCGTTGCGGCTCGGCACTGGCTCGGTGCCGGTGTTCATGAGCATGAAGCAGCCGGTCCCGTACGTGTTCTTCGCCATCCCGGGCTGGAAGCAGGCCTGCCCGAAGGTGGCGGCGTGCTGGTCGCCGAGAATCCCGGCGATCGGCACCCCGGGCAGCAGGCCTCGGTCGCGTCCGGTGCCGTACACCTCGCTGGAGGTCCGGATCTCGGGCAGCATGCTCGCCGGGATCCCCATCTCGGCAGCGATGTCGAGGTCCCACTCCAGGCTGGCCAGGTCCATCAGCATGGTCCGGGAGGCGTTGGTGACGTCGGTGACGTGCACCCCGCCGTCCACCCCGCCGGTCATGTGCCACAGCAGCCAGGAGTCGATGGTGCCCATCGCCAGCTGCCCGGCCTCGGCCCTCCGCCGGGCCCCGTCGACGTGCTCCAGGATCCAGGCCACCTTCGGCCCGCAGAAGTACGTGGCCAGCGGCAGCCCGACCCGGTCGCGGTACCGGTCCTGGTCACCGCCGCCGAGCCGCTCGATCAGCGGCCCGGTCCGGGTGTCCTGCCACACGATCGCGTTGCCGACCGGCTCGCCAGTGCTGCGGTCCCAGACCACCGTCGTCTCGCGCTGGTTGGTGATCCCGACCGCGGCGAGGTGCTGGAAGTTGACCTGGGCCTTGGACAGGGCGGTGGCCACCACCTCGCGGACGCTGCCCCAGATCTCGAGGGGGTCGTGCTCGACCCAGCCGGCCCGCGGGAGGATCTGGCGGTGCTCCTTCTGGTCGGCGGCCACGATCTGGCCCTGGTGGTCGAAGAGGATCGCGCGTGAGCTGGTGGTCCCCTGGTCGATGGCGAGGATGTACGGCTCGGGCATCGGTTCTCCTTGAGTCGGCGGTGACGCCCACCAGCATGCCGCTGCCCTGGCCCCGGGCGCGAGCGGCTCAGTCCGCGGCGGACCAGAACCCTGCCAGGCGCTGGGCGAGCGGCTCGGCGGCCTGCATCGGCAGCGAGTGGGTGGCCCCGGGCCAGGTCTCGACCGTGCCTCGCGGGAGCGCGGCTGCCTGAGCGGCAGCGTCGCTGCCGGACAGTGACTGGTCACCACCCAGCCCCAGGTAGACGGGCATCGTCAGGACGGCGATCTCGGCCTTGGTCAGGGGCGACGGTGTGGGAAGCGCTGCCGAGTAGTGCTGGGCACCAGCCGCGACCAGCTGGGCGGTCGGCTCACTCGGGTCGTACTCGACCCCACCGATCCGGGCCAGGGCCGGCTCCCGCCAGCTCTGCGGCAGCCAGGAGGCCGAGCCGATGCTGGCCCAGAGGAAGGTGCTGGCCGGGGGGTAGCCGAAGGTGAAGACCGGCTCCAGCAGCACCAGTGAGCGCACCCGGTGCGGGTAGTGCCGGGCGTACGCGGCGGCGGTGGCGCCGCCGAAGGAGTGCCCGACCACGTGCACCCCGCCCGGCGCCAGCTGCTGGACCACCTCGTCGATCCAGGCGGCCTGGTCGGCCATGGAGGCCAACGGCACCGACTGCACCGACAGCCCCGCGTCGCCGAGGGCATCGAGGGCGATCACCCGGCGTCCCGCGCTGAGCCCAGGCAGGTTGTCGGCCCACATCGGCACCCCGGAAGAGCGGCCCGGCACCAGCAGCACCGGGGCTGTCGCGGCGGTCTCGGGGGTGAGCCACTCGTACGCCCGGACCGTGCCGTAGCCGGTGACCAGGTCGTGGGTGGCGGTGGGGGCCGGGAGCCGGCGCATCGCCACCTGGTAGGCCGCGGCGTACTCTCGCCGCCCCTCGCTCGACGTGAACGAGCCCACCGTCGGCGCCGCGGTGACCGCTCCGACGAGGCTGCGCAGCCCGGCCAGGGCGAGCACGGCCACGGTGACCGCGGCGGCTCGCCGGAGCCGGCGCCGGGCTCGGGACGAGAGGGCGGGAGGCTGAGGGAGGGCGGGCATCGGGACTCCTCGGTGAGATTGCAATACGTTCGTACTCCAATCATCACAGTACACCTGTACTGTGAGCTCGTGCCCAGAGTCGTCGACACCGAGCAGCGCCGGTCCGAGATCGTGATGGCGGTGTGGGCCGTGATCTACCGGCAGGGCATCGAGGGCGTGACCTACCAGGCCGTCGCCCACGAGGCCGGGGTCTCGGTAGGCCGGGTCCAGCACTACTTCGCCTCCAAGCGGGACCTCGTGGTGGCCGGGGCCGAGCAGCTGGTGGCCTGGTCCACCACCGCCCACGACCAGGCGGTGGCTCGGCTGGAGCCGGACCCGTACCTGCTGCTGACCCGGGTACTCACCCAGCCAGTCCCCCGTGACGAGGGCTTTCGCCGCGGAGCCGCGGTCTGGTACGCGTACCTGGCCCGGGCCATGGTCGACCTCGAGATCGCCGAGGTCGTCGCCCCGGCCAGCCGAGGCGCGGTGAGCGAGGCGGCAGCGCTGCTGCGTCAGACCGGCCTCGACGAGGAGGCTGCCGAGACCACCGCGACCCGGCTGGTGGCCCTCAGCAACGGCCTCACCCAGCGGGTCCTGGTCGGGTCGCTGCCGCCCGAGCAGGCGGTCGAGATCCTCCAGCAGGAGGTCGCCCGGCTGCGCTGAGCACCGTACGCGACCGCGAACGAGCACCCACAGCACTGGACGGATGCGCACCCCGGGGGCGAGAGTGATGGAGTGCCGGACCGAGACGACGCCATGTACGAGGCAGCCGTGCGCTACTACCTGCAGCACGAGACCATGGACGCCATCGGCCGCCAGCTCCGGATGTCGCGCTCATCGGTGTCGCGGCTGCTGTCGCGGGCCCGGGAGACCGGGCTGGTCCAGATCACGGTCGCTGCCAGCACCCCCGGCTCCCAGACCGCCCGGCGGCTCGCGGCCGAGCTGGGGGTCCGGGTCCACCTGGCCAGCGCCGGCGACGCCTCCCCCACCGAGCGGCTGGACCGCGTCTCGCGCCTGGCCGCCTCGCTGCTGCAGCGTACGGTCCGCGACCACCAGGTGGTGGGGGCGGCCTGGGGGGTGACCGTGTCGCGGGTGGTCCAGCACCTGGCGCCCACCCCGCGGCGCGGAGTGACCGTGGTCCAGCTCAACGGCGGCAGCCACGGCCAGGCCCCCGACAGCCCCCAGGTGGGGGCCCTGCTGGCCAGCCTGGGCGCGGCCCTCGACGCCCCCGTGGTGCCCTTCCCGGTGCCGGCCTTCTTCGACTACGCCGCCACCCGGCAGGCGATGTGGCGCGAGCGCTCCGTACGGCAGGTGCTCGACCTGCAGCGCCGGGCCGACCTGGCGGTCTTCGGCGTCGGCTGCTTCCACGGCGCAGTCCCCTCCCACGTCTACGCCGGGGGCTACCTGGACGCCGACGAGCTGGCCCGGCTGGAGGCCGAGGGAGCCGTCGGCGACGTCTGTACGGTGCTGCTGCGCGAAGACGGCTCCTGGGCCGACATCCCCGGCAACGACCGGGCCACCGGGCTGTCCCCCGACGACCTGCGCCAGGTCCCGACCCGGGTCTGCGTGGTGGCCGACCCGCTGCGGGTCCCGGCCCTGACCGGGGCGCTGCGGGCGCAGGTGGTGACCGACCTGGTCTGCGACGACGCCACCGCCGCCGCCCTGGCTGACCGGCTCGGGCTGGGCTGAAACCTCCTTGCCGGTGGTCCCCACTCTCCCTAGAGTCCCGCTCATGCGCTTTCACCTGGCCGAGATCGTCGCCGACCACTCCACCGCCCAGCCCTCCCAGGTCTGGCAGGAGAGCATCCGTCTGAGCACCGAGCACGAGCTGGCCACCCTCGGCTACACCGACCTGGTGAGCGTCGACCCGAGCCTCAGCGCCGCCCGCTACGCCGACCAGCGGCAGACGACCAAGGCCCACCTGCTGGCCGTGGCCGGAGCCGACCCCGGCGGGCCGCGCGGCCCGTACGGCCACCGCGGCATCCCCAGCCGCGGCGAGGCCCCGATCACGACCGGCTCGCTGCTGGGCCGGGTCCAGGTCGAGGTCGACCGCGGCGAGAACAACCACCTGGGGCAGCTGGGCATGGTGCTGGTCGGCGAGAGCCACCGCCGACAGGGAGTCGGGACCGCCCTGCTCCGCGCCGCTGAGCACCTGGCTCAGGGGCTGGGCGCGACCACGATGCTGGTCTGGGGATCGGCCGCCCGAACCGCACCCGACGAGAGCACCGACGCCGTCACCGACCCCAGCGGCCAGGTCCGGCTGCGGACCGACGACCCCGGGGTCCGGTTTGCCCTCCAGCACGGGTACAGGCTCGCCCAGGCCGAGCGGCACAGCGTGCAGCCGCTGCCGGTGCCGCCCGAGGTGCTGCTGCCGGCCCTGGACCCGTCTAGGGCCCAGGCGGCCGGGTACGAGGTCGTCAGCTATCGCGGGGCGACCCCGGAGCCGTACCTGGACTCGGTGGCCCGGCTGTACGAGGCGATGTCGACCGACCCACCGCTAGGCGAGGTGGACTACCGGCCCGAGACGTACGACGCCGAGCGGGTCCGTACCGAGGAGGAGCAGATGCTCCGCGGCCATGACGTCTTCACCACCGCCGCCCGGCACGTCGAGTCCGGAGCCCTGGTCGCCTTCACCCAGCTGCTGGCCCCGTACAACCGCCACCCCGAGGCGGTGTACCAGGAGAACACCGTGGTCCTCAAGGGACACCGCGGCCACGGGCTGGGGATGCTGATCAAGGCCACCAACTGCGACCTGGTCTACCGCGAGCGCCCCACCTCGCGCCGGGTCCACACCTGGAACGCCGACGAGAACGAGCACATGCTGGAGATCAACACCACCCTGGGCTACCGGCTCGAGGAGATCATCGCCACCTGGCAGAAGACCACTCAGTCAAGCAAAGGGGCGTAAGGGGCTCCGAGCGCCGTCAGCTCGGCTTCGCCGCCGTCCTCGGCGGTGGTGACCCAGACACCACCCTCGGTCACCACGACGGTGTGCTCCCAGTGGCTGGCCCAGGAGCGGTCGACGGTGACCACCGTCCAGTCGTCGTCCAGCACCGCGGTCTCGGGGCTGCCCTGGGTCAGGATCGGCTCGATCGCGACCGCCGCCCCCGCCACCAGGGTCGGGCCTCGCCCGGCCCGGCCCAGGTTCGGCACGTCGGGGTCCATGTGCATCCGGGAGCCGATCCCGTGCCCGGTGTACTCGGCGACGATCCCGTACCCCAGGCGCCGGCCGCGGACCGACTGCTCGACGGCCGCCGAGATGTCGCCGACCCGGCACCCGGGGCGGACCGCAGCGATCCCGGCCCACATCGCGGTCCGGGTGGCGCCACTGAGCGCCCTCGCCTCCGGCGACACCGAGCCGACCTCGACGGTGACCGCCGAGTCGCCGTGGAAACCGTCCACGATGGCCCCGAAGTCGATCGAGACCAGGTCCCCCTCGGCCAGCGGCTGCTGGCCCGGGATCCCGTGAACCACCTGGTCGTTGACGCTGATGCAGGCTACTGCCGGGAACGGCGGGATCCCTCGCCCAGCCGGGTAGCCGAGGAACGAGGACCTGGCACCGGCACTGGCGAGCACCTCCCGACCCACCTGGTCCAGCTCGGCGGTGGTGGCACCCGGCCGGGCAGCCGCCGCCATCTCGCGCAGCCCTCGGCAGACCACGAGGCCGGCCCGACGCATGGCCCGTACCTGGTCGGGGGTCTTGACCTCGATCCGGGGTCTCGGACGGCGCCGGATCACGAGGCCTGGCCGGCCAGCTCGTCGACCGCGGCCCGGATCCGGTCGGCGACCTCGTCAATGCTCCCGTTGCCGTCGACCCTGATCAGCACGCCCGCCTGACCGTAGTGCTCCAGCAGTGGCGCGGTGGCCTCGGTGTAGACCTCCATCCGGTGCCGGATCACGTCCTCGGTGTCATCGGCGCGTCCCTCGACCTCGGCCCGCTTGAGCATCCGGCTCACGAGCAGGTCCGGGTCGACCTCCAGCGACAGTACCCCGTCCAGGCGGTGCTCACCGAGGATCTGCTCCAGCGCCGCCACCTGGTGCAGGGTGCGGGGGAAGCCGTCCAGCAGCCATCCCTGGGCAGCGTCCGGCTCGGCCAGCCGCTGAGCCACGACCTGCTCGGTGATCGTGTCTGGCACGTAGTTGCCGGCGGCTATGATCCGCTGCACCTCTTGCCCGAGCGGAGTGCCGGCCTTCACCTGGGCCCGGAAGATCTCGCCAGTGGAGACGGCCGGGACCTGCAGGTGCCGGGCGATGGTGACCGCCTGCGTCCCCTTGCCGGCTCCGGGTGGGCCCATGATCAACAGCCGCATCGGTCATCCTCGTCTCGACGGTACGGCCCCACCCTAGCCACCGGGCCGGGACAGGTGGCCACGGGGTCAGCGCTGGACGCCTCGCGACCGGGACAGGTCAGCGCAGGAAGCCCTCGTAGTGGCGCTGCTGCAGCTGGCTCTCGATCTGCTTCACGGTGTCGAGACCGACGCCGACCACGATCAGCAGTGAGGTTCCACCGAGGGGGAACTTGTTGTTGGAGTTGAGCAGCACGATCGCCAGCGTGGGGATCATCGAGATCAGCGCCAGGTACAGCGAGCCGGGCGCAGTGAGCCGGTTCAGCACGTACCGCAGGTAGTTCTCGGTCTGCTTGCCGGCTCGCTTGCCCTGGATGAAGCCGCCGTACTTCTTCATGTTGTCGGCGACCTCTTCGGGGTTGAAGGTGATCGCCACATAGAAGTAGGCGAAGAAGATGATCATCGCGAAGAAGATCAGATTGTACACCCAGTGCCGCCCGCTCTGGAAGTGCGCCGTGATCCAGGCCGCGCCCCAGGCGTCGGGGAAGAAGTTGGCGTACAGCACCGGCAGGTACAGCATGCTGGAGGCGAAGATCACCGGGATCACACCGGCCTGGTTCACCTTGAGCGGGATGTACGTGGTCGTGCCGCCGAACATCCGCCGCCCCACCATCCGCTTCGCGTACTGGACCGGGATCCGGCGCTGGGCCTGCTCCATGAAGATCACGCCCGCCATCACCAGCAGGCCGATCGCGATCACCAGCAGGAAGAGGAACCAGCCCTGGGTGCCGTCGGACTCGTGGGCGACCTTGATCTCCCACAGACCGGCCGGGAACTGAGCCGCGATCTGGGTGAAGATCATCACCGACATGCCGTTGCCGACACCGCGGTCGGTGATCAGCTCACCCATCCACATGATCACGCCGGTCCCGGCCGTCATCGTGAAGATCATCACGGCGACCGGGAAGTAGCCCTTGTCGTACACGATCCCGACACAGCCCTGGAAGAGCTGGTTGTTGACCGCCAGGGTCGTGAACGCGGTCGCCTGGATGACAGCCAGGAACAGGGTCAGGTAGCGGGTGTACTGAGTGATCGTCTGGGTCCCGGCGGCACCCTCCTTCTTCAGCGCCTCCAGACGGGGCACGACCACCGTCATCAGCTGCAGAATGATGCTGGCGGTGATGTACGGCATGATGCCGAGCGCGAAGATCGCCAGCTGCAGCAGCGCCCCACCCGAGAACAGGTTGATCATCGAGTAGAGGCCGGCCTGGTCACCGGCGGTGGCCTGGGTCCGGCAGACGTTGAGCTGCTGAATGTTGACGTTCGGCACCGGGATCGTGGAGCCGATCCGGAACAGCACCATGATGAAGAGGGTGAACAGGATCTTCTTGCGCAGATCCGGGGTCCGGAACGCGTTGGCGAAGGCGGACAGCATCCGAAGCCCTCTCCCCACTCTTGTTGGCGGCGCCCAGGGACGCCGACGGATCTCGCACCTGCTCAGGTGCCACGGCAACCGGGAAATCTTAACAGGGCCTGCCCAGGCCGCACCACCGCGGCGACCTGGGACGGCCCTCGAGCGGCCCTCGAGACACCGGCCCGGCGGCGTCGAGAGAGCTGGCGCAGGTGCTCCGGGGAACAGCAGCGGGCTGTCTCCGTGAGGCCCGGGACCGGGTCACAACCGGCTGAGCACCGCACCTCAGCCCGGCAGCGGCACGTCTCCAGGCCCCAGCACCAGCTCGGCCGTCACCAGGGCGTTCGGGCGGGCGTTCCCCAGCGCCCGGACCAGCCGTGGCACGTCGGGGGCACCGGCGGCGACCCCGGTGTGGACCACCACGGTCTCGGGACGAGCGGCCAGCAGCGCCCGCAGCGCCTCGGCCTCGCCCGTGTCGGCCCGCGGCAGCCGTACCAGGGCGACGGGGGTCGTGCCCGGGGGCAGCGGGGCACCGGCGGCCAGCTCGGCGCCGCTGACGGTCGTGGCCTGGGCTCGGGCGAAGGCGTCGGCGTACGCCCGGGTCATCCGTCCGGCGGCGATGTCGGCCCGGGTCCGCAGGTCGACCAGCGTCACCGGTCCGGCGACCCGGACCTCGCCCGAGCTGGTCACGGCCTGGCGGGCCACCTCCAGCCCGAGCCGGTCCAGGTCGGCCACCAGGCCCGGCAGGTCCGGCTCCGGCGGGGCCGGGGGCCGGCTCAGCCGCCGGACCCGCTCGGCCCGTCGCCGCAGCTGCTGCTCGTCCAGCCGGCCAGCCGCCACGGCTGCCTCGATCGCGGTCACCGCCTCAGCCAGGGTGGCCTCCGGGTCGCGCTGCAGCGGCGAGTCCAGGCAGAGCAGGTCGGCCCCGGCCTCCAGGGCCCGGACGCAGGCCTCGCCGATCCCGGTCGCCGCCGAGGCCCCGGCCATCCCCAGGGCGTCGGTGACCACCACCGCCTCCGGGTTTCCGCGGCGCAGCAGCTCGGTCGCCCAGCTCGACAGCGAGGCCGGCCCCTCCCCCAGCGCCGGAACCAGCAGGTGAGCGGTCATCACCGCGCGCGTGGGAACCTTCCAGAACGGCGCCACGTCCCGGGCCCGTACGGTCTGCGCGTCAGCGTCGACCGTGGGCAGCCCCAGGTGGCTGTCGACGAGGGTGTCCCCGTGGCCGGGAAAGTGCTTGGCGCAGGCAGCGACCCCGGACTCGGCCAGACCCGCCACGAAGGCCTGGCCGTGCTCGACCACCAGCCCGGGCCGGTCGCCAAAGGACCGGACCCCGATCACGGGGTTGTCCGGCTCGCTGGCCACGTCCAGCACCGGGGCCAGGTTCAGGTCGACCCCGGCGGCAGCCACCAGCCGGCCCAGCCCGGCCCCGGCCCGGCGGGTCAGCCCCAGGTCACCGGCGGCCCCCAGCGCTGCCGCGCCGGGCAGGCTGGAACCGGTCGCCGCCTGGAGCCGGGTGACGTCGCCGCCCTCCTCGTCCAGGGCGATCAGCAGCTGCGGCGAGACCGCCCGCAGCTGCTCGGTGAGCTGGCGAGCGCCGGCGAGGTCGGGGGTGTTCACCGCGAACAGGCAGACCGACCCCAGCCCATCGGCCAGCGCCTGCCGCAGCCAGCCGTCCAGCGGCTCACCGGGCCGGGTGCTGGTCCCGGCCATCAGGACTCCCAGCGCTGCCCGTGCCATCCCTGCACCTCCCGTCGTGACCCCCTGATAGCGACGGACCGCGGGTAGGCCCGGTCTGGGCCTACCCGCGGTCGGTGCGCGGTGGTCAGAGCTCGTGAGCCGAGCCGCCCGCCTTCTCGATCTTCTCCTTCGCCGAGGCCGAGAACGCGTGGGCGCTCACCTGCAGCGCCACGCCGATCTCGCCGTTGCCGAGAACCTTCACCAGCTGCCCGTCGCGGACGGCACCCTTGGCGACAAGGTCCTCCACCCGGACGTCGCCGCCCTCGGGGAAGAGCTCGGCCAGCCGGGCCACGTTCACGACCTGGTAGCTCACCTTGAACGGGTTCTTGAAGCCCTTGAGCTTCGGCAGCCGCATGTGCAGCGGCATCTGCCCGCCCTCGAAGCTCTCGGGGATGCTGTGCCGAGCGCCAGAGCCCTTGGTACCGCGGCCAGCGGTCTTGCCCTTGGAGGCCTCGCCGCGGCCCACCCGGGTCTTCTTGGTGTGGGCACCGGGGGCCGGGCGCAGGTGGTGCACCTTCAGCGCCATGGTCAGTCAACCTCCTCAACGGTCACCAGGTGCGAGACCGCACTGATCATGCCGCGCACCTCGGGACGGTCCTCCAGAGTCCGGCTCTGGCCGATCTTCTTGAGGCCCAGCGTGCGCAGGGTGTCACGCTGACGCTGCCTGCCTCCGACGCTGGACTTCACCTGCGTCACCTTGAGCTGTGCCATCTCAGTGGCTCCCTTCCGCCCGAGCCCGCAGCAGCGCGGCCGGGGTCACGTCCTCAACGGACTTGCCGCGGCGACGAGCCACCTGCTCCGGCTCCTCCAGGCTCTTCAGCGCCGCGACCGTGGCGTGGACCACGTTGATCGCGTTCGACGAGCCGAGCGACTTGGCCAGCACGTCACGGACACCAGCGCACTCCAGCACCGCGCGGGCCGAGCCGCCGGCGATGACACCGGTACCGGGCGAGGCAGGGCGCAGCATGACCACGCCAGCCGCCTTCTCACCCTGGACCGGGTGCGGGATGGTGCCCTGGATCCGGGGAACCCGGAAGAAGTGCTTCTTGGCCTCCTCGACGCCCTTGGCGATCGCCGAGGGGACCTCCTTGGCCTTGCCGTAGCCGATACCCACGGTGCCGTCGCCGTCGCCCACCACGACCAGCGCGGTGAAGCTGAACCGACGTCCACCCTGGACCACCTTGGCAACCCGGTTGATCGCGACCACGCGCTCCAGGTACTGGTTGCGGTCGCGGTCGGCCTGGGACTGGCCCCGACGGTCGTCGCGACCGCGACGCTCGCCGCCACCGCGGCGCTGCTGCATCTCACTCATCGCTCACACCCTCCGTCAGAACCCGAGTCCGGCCTCGCGGGCACCCTCGGCGAGGGCGGCCACACGGCCCTGGTACTTGTTGCCGGCCCGGTCGAACACGACCTGCTCGACTCCGGCCTTCTTGGCCCGCTCCGCGACCAGCCTGCCGACCTGCTTCGCCTTGCCGGACTTGTCGGCCTGCTGCTGGCGCAGCTCGGCCTCCATGGTCGACGCCGAGGCCAGCGTGGTGCCGGTGGTGTCGTCGACGACCTGGACGAACATGTGCCGGGTGGAGCGGGTGACCACCAGCCGAGGACGCTCGGCGGTGCCGAAGATCCCCTTGCGGCCACGGTTCTGTCGGCGCTGCCGAGCAGCCTGCCGGTCGTTGAGCGTCTTGCGTACCGACAGCGAGATCGCCATCACTTACCTGCCTTCCCGGCCTTGCGGCGGATCCGCTCGCCGGCGTAGTGCACGCCCTTGCCCTTGTACGGCTCCGGCTTGCGGATCTTGCGGATGTTGGCCGCGACCTCACCGACCTGCTGCTTGTCGATCCCCAGCACCGAGAAGCGGGTGTTGGTCTCGACGTTGAACGTGATGCCCTCCGGGGCGTTCACCACGACCGGGTGGCTGAAGCCCAGGGCGAGCTCCAGCTGGGTCGGGCTCTTGGCCGTGACCCGGTAGCCCACGCCGGTGATCTCCAGCTTCTTCTCGTAGCCCTCGGTGACCCCGACCACCATGTTGCTGACCAGGGTCCGGGTCAGCCCGTGGAGCGACTTCGACAGCCGCTCGTCGTTGGGGCGCGTCACCTCGATCTGGCCGTCCTCGGCGCGAGCCACCGTGATCGGCTCCGGGACCGTGTGGTGCAGCGTGCCCTTGGGACCCTTCACCGAGAGGTCCTGACCGTCCAGGGTGACCTCGACGCTGGCTGGGACCGGGATCGGGAGCTTTCCAATGCGAGACATGTCAACCTCCTCAGGTCACCAGACGTAGGCGAGGACCTCGCCGCCCACGCTCTTGTGGTTGGCGTCCTTGTCGGTCAGCAGACCCTGGCTGGTCGAGATGATCGCGATGCCGAGGCCACCGAGCACCTTCGGCAGGTCGTTCGACTTCGCGTACACCCGCAGACCGGGCTTGGAGATCCGCCGCACCCCGGCGATGGAGCGCTCCCGGTTGCGGCCGTACTTGAGGGTCACGGTGAGGGTCTTGCCCACCTCGCCCTCCTTCGGCTCGTTGACCGCGAAGTCGGCGATGTAGCCCTCCTGCTTGAGGATCTCGGCGATCCCCACCTTGATCTTGGAGCTCGGCATGGTCGTCTGGTCGTGGTACGCCTGGTTGGCGTTGCGCAGACGCGTCAGCATGTCTGCGATCGGATCGGTCATCGTCATGGCAGCAGTTGCCTCTTTCTCGCGGCGGTTTCTCCCGGTCGGTTGACCTACCGCGTTCGGTCCGGGGAAGCTCCCGGCAGCTGGTCAGGTGGTGGGCCGCGGCCCAGTGAAGCCGACTGGGGTCACCAGCTGGACTTGGTGACGCCCGGCAGCTCGCCCTTGTGAGCGAGGGTGCGCAGGCAGATCCGGCACAGGCCGAACTTACGGTACACAGCCTTCGGCCGGCCGCACTTCTGGCACCGGGTGTAGGCCCGGACCCCGAACTTCGGCTTGCGCGCCTGCTTGACCTTGAGTCCTGTCTTGGCCACTTACAGCCTCACTTCTTCTTCGCGATCATGGTCTTGGTCTTCGCGCCCTTCACCGGACGGCGACCCTTGCTCTTCACCTTCGCCACGTCGGCGTCGGCCTTGAACGGGAAGCCGAGGTGCTTGAGCAGGGCCCGGCCCTCGTCGTCAGTGGTGGCTGTGGTCACGAAGGTGATGTCTATGCCCCGCAGGCGATCGATCTTGTCCTGGTCGATCTCGTGGAACATGACCTGCTCGGTGAGCCCGAAGGTGTAGTTCCCGCGGCCGTCGAACTGCCGTGGCGAGAGCCCCCGGAAGTCTCGGATCCGGGGCAGGGCCAGGGTCAGCAGCCGGTCGGCGAACTCCCACATCCGGTCCCCGCGCAGGGTGACGTGGCAGCCGATCGGCATCCCCTCGCGCAGCTTGAACTGCGCGATCGACTTGCGGGCCTTGGTGACCTGCGGCTTCTGGCCGGTGATCACGGTCAGGTCCCGCACCGCAGCGTCGATGATCTTGGAGTCCCGGGCCGCCTCACCGACGCCCATGTTGACCACGATCTTCTCCAGGCCCGGAGTCTGCATCACGTTGGCGTACGAGAACTCCTCGCGCAGCGCCTTGGCGATCTCGGTCCGGTACCGCTCCTTCAGCCGGGGCGTCACCTTCGGCTTCGTGCTGTCGGTCATCAGATCTTCTCCCCGGTCTTGCGAGCGATGCGGACCGAACGGGTGGAGGTGTACTCGGAGCCGTCCGGGCGCCGCTTGGTGACCTCCTCGCGGGTGTACCCCACCCGAGTGGTCACCTCCTTGCCGTCCACCTTCACCAGCAGGGCCACGTTCGAGACGTGGATCGGGGCCTCAGACGAGATGATCCCGCCCTTGGTCACCCGCCCAGCCTGGGGCTGCGCGGCGGTGTCCTTCTTGTGCCGCTTGACGATGTTCACGCCCGACACGGTGACCCGCTGGCGCTCGACATCGACCGACAGCACCTCACCGGACAGGCCCTTGTCCTTACCGGCGATGACCCGGACCCGGTCACCCTTCTTCACGTGCAGCGACTTGGCCATTCAGATCACCTCGGGAGCGAGAGAGACGATGCGCATGTAGCGACGCTCGCGCAGCTCACGGGCGACCGGCCCGAAGATGCGGGTGCCCCGCGGCTCGCCGTCGTTCTTCAGAATCACGGCGGCGTTCTCGTCGAACTTGATGTACGAGCCGTCCCCGCGACGCTGGCTCTTGGCGGTACGCACCACGACCGCCTTCACGACTTCGCCCTTCTTGACGTTGCCACCGGGAATCGCGTCCTTGACGGTCGCGACAATCGTGTCGCCCAGGTGGGCGTAGCGACGCTTCGAGCCACCGAGAACCCGGATGCACAGCAGCTCCTTGGCACCCGTGTTGTCGGCGACCTTGAGTCGCGTCTCCTGCTGGATCATCTGCTACTCCTTGTCCTACCGGTTCCCCCGCAAGGGCCTGGTGGAACTCGTGGGTGGACTTACTTGGCCTTCTCGAGGACCTCGACCAGCCGCCAGCGCTTCGTCGCCGACAGCGGACGGGTCTCCATCAAGCGGACGCGGTCACCCACACCGGCCTGGTTCGCCTCGTCGTGTACCTTGAGGCGCTCGGTGCGGCGCATGACCTTGCCGTACAGCGCGTGCTTGACGCGGTCCTCCACGGCGACCACCACGGTCTTGTCCATCTTGTCGGAGACCACGACGCCCTCGCGGACCTTCCGGTAGCCGCGCTCGGAGGCGCTCGACTCACTCATGCTCACTTCTTCCCTTCATCCGGGTCTGGCACGATCCCGAGGACCCGCTCCTGGATCACGGTGTAGATCCGCGCGATGTCCTTGCGCACCTCGCGCAGGCGCCCGTGCGACTCCAGCTGGCCGGTCTGGTGCTGGAAGCGCAGCGTGAACAGCTCCTCCTTCAGCTCCACCACCTTGGCATCGAGCTCGGCACGCGAGAGGCCGCGCAGGTCGGCGGCATTCAACGACTTGGCCATCAGAGTTCCCCTGCCTCCCGCTTGATGAAGCGCGCCTTGAACGGAAGCTTGTGGATAGCCAGACGCATGGCCTCGCGAGCGGTCTCCTCGTTCACCCCGGAGAGCTCGAAGAGCACCCGGCCCGGCTTGACGTTGGCGACCCACCACTCCGGTGAGCCCTTGCCCGAGCCCATGCGGGTCTCGGCGGGCTTCTTGGTGAGCGGACGGTCCGGGTAGACGTTGATCCAGACCTTTCCGCCACGGCGGATGTGGCGGGTCATCGCAATACGCGCGGCCTCGATCTGCCGGTTGGTCAGGTACGACGACTCCAGCGCCTGGATGCCGTAGTCACCGAAGGCGAGCTTGGTGCCGCCCTTGGCCCGGCCGGTCCGGCTCGGGTGGTGCTGCTTGCGGTGCTTGACGCGACGTGGGATCAGCATGTCAGGCTCCTACGTTCTCCGCGGCCGGCGCCTCAGCGGCAGCGGCCTCCTCGGCCCGACGGCGACCGCCACGCTCCTGGCGGCCCGAGCCACCGTCACGCCCCGGCCGACGGGTTGGCCGCTGGCGGCCGGTCGCGGCCTGCCGAGCAGCCTTCTGGGCGGCGCGCTCGGCACGGGTGCCGGCGACATCGCCCTTGTAGATCCACACCTTCACGCCGATCCGGCCGAAGGTGGTCTTGGCCTCGTGGAAGCCGTAGTCGATGTCCGCGCGCAGCGTGTGCAGCGGCACCCGGCCCTCCCGGTAGAACTCCGAGCGGCTCATCTCGGCGCCACCGAGACGACCGGAGCACTGGATCCGGATCCCCTGGGCCCCCGAGCGCATCGCGGTCTGCTGCGCCTTGCGCATCGCCCGGCGGAACGCGACTCGCGCCCCCAGCTGCTCGGCGACCCCCTTGGCCACCAGCTGAGCATCGATCTCGGGGTTCTTCACCTCGAGGATGTTCAGCTGCACCTGCTTGCCGGTGAGCTTCTCCAGCTGGCCGCGGACCCGCTCCGCCTCGGCGCCGTTGCGCCCGATGACGATGCCCGGGCGGGCCGCGTACAGGTAGATCGTGATCCGCTCGCTGCGGCGCTCAATCTCGACCGAGCTGATCCCGGCCTTGTCCAGCTCCTTGCCCAGGTAGTCGCGGATCTTGACGTCCTCGCCCACAAAGCTGGCGTACTGCTTGTCGGAGTACCAGCGGGTCTTGTGGTCGGTGGTGATGCCCAGACGGAAGCCGTTCGGGTTGATCTTCTGCCCCATGCTCAGGCCTCCTTCTCGCTGGCCTTGGCCGGCTTCTCAGACTTCGTGGCCTTGCCCTCGCTCGCTGCCTTGTCGGTGGTCTTCTTCTCGGCGGGCTTGGCCTTCTTCTCGGCCGGCTTCGCCTCGCTCGCGGCGGCCTTCTTCTTGGCGGGCGCCGGACGAACCGCGTCCTGGTGCGGCTCGACTACCACGGTGATGTGGCTGGCCCGCTTCAGGACCCGGCTCGCCGAGCCCTTGGCCCGAGGGCGGATCCGGCGCATGGTGACGCCCTCGTCGACGAAGGCCTGCGACACGTACAGGTCCTCTGGCCGCAGCCCGGCCGTGGTCTCGGCGTTGGCGACGGCCGAGGCGACCACCTTGTAGACCGGCTCGCTGGCCGCCTGCGGGGCGAACTGCAGAACGTTCAGGGCCTCGTCCACGTCCAGCCCCCGGATCAGGTTCACCACGCGGCGGACCTTCATCGGGGTCATGCGGACGTGACGCGCGATGGCGTACGAGCCGGGGCGCTCCCCGAGCAGCGCCGAGCGGCGCGACGGCCGCTGGGTGTTGGTGCTCATTGTGTGTTCCCTCTTCTCGTTACCGGCGCCGGGCCTTCTTGTCGTCCTTCACGTGCCCGCGGAAGGTGCGCGTGGGGGCGAACTCGCCAAGCTTGTGGCCGATCATCGACTCGGTGACAAAGACCGGCACGTGCTTGCGGCCGTCGTGCACGGCGATCGTGTGGCCGATCATGGCGGGGCTGATCATGGAGCGCCGCGACCAGGTCTTGATGACGGTCTTGGTGCCCAGCTCGTTCTGCCGGTCCACCTTCTTGGCCAGGTGGTCGTCGATGAAGGGGCCCTTCTTCAGGCTGCGTGGCATGGTGTCTTCTGCTCCGATCAGCGCTTCTTGCCGGACTTGCGGCGACGGATGATGAGGCGGGACGAGGCCTTGTTCGGGTTCCGGGTACGGCCCTCAGGCTTGCCCCACGGGGTGACCGGGTGACGACCGCCGGAGGTCTTGCCCTCACCGCCCCCGTGCGGGTGGTCGATCGGGTTCATCGCCACGCCGCGGACGGTCGGGCGGACACCCTTCCAGCGCATCCGGCCGGCCTTGCCCCAGCTGATGTTCGACTGCTCGGCGTTGCCGACCTCACCGACCGTGGCTCGGCACCGGACATCGACCATCCGGGTCTCGCCCGACGGCATCCGCAGGGTGGCCATCTTGCCCTCGCGGGCCAGCAGCTGGATCCCGGCGCCGGCGGAGCGGGCTAGCTTGGCGCCGCCACCCGGGCGCAGCTCGACGGCGTGGATGGTGGTGCCGACCGGGATGCTGCGCAGCGGCAGGTTGTTGCCGGGGCGGATGTCAGCACCCTCGCCGGCCTCGACCTTGGCGCCCTGGCCCAGACCCTGCGGCGCCAGGATGTAGCGCTTCTCGCCGTCAGCGTAGTGAAGCAGCGCGATCCGGGCCGTACGGTTCGGGTCGTACTCGATCTCGGCGACCTTGGCCGGGACCCCGTCCTTGTCGTAGCGGCGGAAGTCGACCAGGCGGTAGGCCTGCTTGTGGCCGCCGCCGATGTGGCGGCTGGTGATCCGGCCCTGGTTGTTGCGGCCACCGGTCTTCGGCTTCGGGGCCAGCAGCGACTTCTCCGGGGTGGAGCGGGTGACCTCAACGAAGTCGGCGACGCTCGCCCCGCGGCGACCCGGAGTGGTCGGCTTGTACTTACGGATACCCATCAGTGGTTGCCCTTCCTCAGCCGACCTGGCCGAACAGGTCGATGCGCTGGCCCTCGGCCACGGTGACGATCGCCCGCTTGGTGTCGGGGCGGCGCCCGATGCCGTGGCGGGTGCGCCGCTTCTTCCCGGGCCGGTTGATCGTGTTGACGCCGACGACCTTGACGTCGAAGACCTTCTCGACCGCGATCTTGATCTCGGTCTTGTTCGCCTTCGGGGCGACCAGGAAGGTGTACTTGTTCTCGTCCAGCAGCGAGTAGCTCTTCTCGCTGACGACCGGTGCGAGCAGGATGTCGCGGTGGTCGCGGATCTTGGTGGCTGCGCTCACTTCGAGGCCTCCTTGTCGGCCGGGGTCTGCAAGGTCGCGGCCGAGCCGCCGACGAAGGCCTCCAGCGCGGCAGCAGTGAAGACCACGGCCTCGTTGACCAGGACGTCGTACACGTTCAGCTGGTCGACCGCGATCGGGTGGAGATGGGCCACGTTGCGCAGGCTCATCCAGGCCAGGTCCTCGTCACGGTGCAGGACCACGATCGCCGAGCGCAGGTCGCCGATCACCTTGAGCGAGGCCAGCGCCTGCTTGGTGCTGGGCACCTCGCCGCTGACGATGGAGTCGACCACGAACAGCCGACCGTCACGGACCCGGTCCGACAGCACCCCGCGCAGCGCGGCGGCGACCATCTTCTTCGGGGTCCGCTGGGCGTACGAGCGTGGCTGCGGGCCGTGGACGGTGCCACCACCGGTCCACTGCGGGGCCCGCCGGGAGCCCTGCCGGGCCCGGCCGGTGCCCTTCTGGCGCCACGGCTTGGAGCCGCCGCCGCGGACCTGGCCGCGGGTCTTGGTGGCGTGGGTGCCCTGCCGGGCGGCCGCCTGCTGGGCCACCACGACCTGGTGGATCAGCGGGATGTTCACCTGAACGTCGAACAGGTGGGCCGGGAGCTCGGCGGTGGACTTCTTCAGGCCGTCGGCGCCGACGACATCAACGGAGATGCTCATGCCTGCTCTCCCTTCTTGGCGGCGGAGCGGATCACAACCAGGCCGCCCTTGGGCCCGGGGACCGCGCCCTTGACCAGGATCAGGTTCCGCTCGGTGTCGACAGCGTGGACGACGAGGTTCTGGATGGTCTTCTTGGCCACGCCCATCCGGCCGGCCATCCTCAGGCCCTTGAAGACCTTCGACGGGGTCGAGGACTGGCCGATCGAGCCCGGCGAGCGGTGCTTGCGGTGCACACCGTGACCGGCGCCCAGGCCGCCGAAGCCGTGACGCTTCATCACACCCGCGGTGCCCTTACCGCGGGTCACGCCGGTCACGTCGACCACGTCGGCAGCGGCGAAGACATCGCTGGCGACCTCCTGGCCCAGGGTGTACTCGCTGGCGTCGCTGGTCCGGATCTCCAGCAGGTGCTGGCGGGGAGTCACCCCGGCCTTCTCGAAGTGCCCGGCGGCCGGCTTGCGGACTGCCTTGGGCCTCACCGCGCCAAAGCCGAGCTGGACCGCGCAGTAGCCGTCCACCTCGGGGGTCCGGACCTGCGTCACCACGCAGGGCCCGGCCTGAATCACGGTCACCGGCACCACCCGGTTGTTCTCGTCCCAGAGCTGGGTCATGCCGAGCTTGGTGCCCAGCAGCCCCTTCACCTTGCGTTCAGTCATGACGGTGCAACCCCTAGAGCTTGATCTCGATGTCGACGCCCGCCGGCAGGTCGACCCGCATCAGCGACTCCACCGCCTTCGGCGTCGGGTCGAAGATGTCGATCAGCCGCTTGTGCGTACGCATCTCAAAGTGCTCGCGGCTGTCCTTGTACTTGTGGGGCGAGCGGATCACGCAGTACACGTTCTTCTCGGTCGGCAGCGGCACCGGGCCGGCGACCTTGGCGCCCGCGCGGGTCACCGTGTCCACGATCTTGCGCGCCGAGGAGTCGATCACCTCGTGGTCATAGGCCCTGAGCCTGATGCGGATCTTCTGTCCCGCCACGGTCCCATCCCTCTCGTCCTTCTGGCTCCGACCGGCGGTTGCCGGCGTCGCTGTGGAGCCTCTGCGCGAGTCTCCGCTTGTCGCCCCGACCCCCGCGGTCGGGCGTGTCGAGCACCTGGCCGGCTCTCGCCACCTGCGGCTGCGGTGGTCAGGACCAGTTCCGGGCTCTGGTTCGCCCCCTGGGGGGTGGGTCAGCCGGTTCGAGACCGCGCCGTTCAGCGGCACGTCGCCCCGTACGACCCTCCGGGCAACCCTGCGATTCTGTCACGCGGCGCTCAAGGGGTGCAAGTTCAGCGGCTAGCAGCTGCGAGCCAGCCGGTCGATCCGGGCCAGCACGCTGTCGCGGCCCAGCAGCTCCATCGACTCGAACAGCGGCGGGGACACCTTCTTGCCCGAGATCGCCACCCGGGGCGGGGTGAAGGCCACCCGTGGCTTGAGGCCCATCCCGGCAACCAGGGCCTCCCGCAGCGCCTGCTCGATCTGCGGGGCCTCGAACGGGGTGACCTCGGCCAGCGCCGCCCGGGTCGCTGCCAGGATCTCGCCGGCTCGGTCGGTGAGCTGGGCCCGGGCCTCGTCGCTGACCTGCAGCTCGTCATCGGCGACCAGGGCGAAGTCCAGCATCCCCAGCGCGTCACCCAGCACCACCAGCCGCTCCCGCAGCATCGGCACCGCCCGCCGCAGCAGGTCGGCCGAGTCCTCCGGCAGGCCCTGGTAGGCGCGGGCGTGGTCGACCACCCGCTGCGCCAGCTCCTCGACCGGCAGGGCCCGGATGTAGGTGCCGTTCAGCCAGCTCAGCTTGTCCAGGTCGACGACCGGGCCGACCGTGCTCACCTTCGCCCAGTCGAAGCCGGCGACGAAGTCGTCGAAGCCGGCCACCTCGTCGTCACCGTCGGCCGGCGGGTAGGCCAGCAGCTGCAGGAAGTTCCGCAGCGCCTCCGGCAGGTAGCCCTGCTCGCGGAACCAGAGCAGCCGGGCGGCCGGGTTCTTGCGCTTGGAGATCTTGGAGCGGTCGGTGTTGCGCAGCAGCGGCATGTGCGCGAACGCCGGCGCCTGCCACCCCAGCCAGCCGTACAGGAGCAGGTGCTTGGGCGTGGAGCTGATCCACTCCTCGCCCCGCACCACGTGGGTGATCCCCATCAGGTGGTCGTCGACCACCAGCGCCATGTGGTACGTCGGGAAGCCGTCCGCCTTGAGCAGCACCTGGTCATCGGGCCGCGGCGCGGCGACCTCGCCGCGGATCAGGTCGGTGAACTCCAGCGGCACGTCGTCGGGTACCAGCATCCGGACCACAGGGGTCTCGCTGAAGCCCGGCAGCTGGGCCCGCTCGTCACGGGTCATCCCGAGGCAGAGCCGGTCGTACCCGGTCACCGCCTGCTTGCTGCGCTGCTGCTCCTCGCGCAGCGCGGCCAGGCGCTGCGCCGAGCACCAGCAGTAGTAGGCGTGGCCGTCGGCGATCAGCTGCTCCACGTACGGGCGGTAGGTGCCGAGCCGCTCGCTCTGCCGGTACGGCTGGTACGGGCCGCCGATGTCGGGCCCCTCGTCCCAGGGCAGCCCCAGCCAGCGCAGCGAGTCGACGACCTGCTGCTCGGAGTCCGCCACGTACCGGGCCCGGTCGGTGTCCTCGATCCGGAGCACGAACTGGCCCCCGGTCTGTCGGGCGAAGGCCAGGTTGAACAGCGCCATGTAGGCAGTGCCGACGTGCGGGTCACCGGTCGGCGACGGAGCCACACGGGTACGGGCAGGAGTCGTGGTCACGACGCCAGAGCCTACCGGCCGGCACTGACGAGGACCGTACGGTCGCCGCCTGCCACCGGCTGGTCGGCGCCAAGCCCTAGGCTGACCCCCATGAGCGAACCCGTTGCCGCTGGAGACTTCATCCGAGACGCCGTCGCACGCGACAACGAGCAGCAGACCTACGCCGGCCGGGTCCAGACCCGCTTCCCACCCGAGCCCAACGGCTACCTGCACATCGGCCACGCCAAGGCGATCACGGTCGACTTCGGGATCGCCCGCGACTTCGGCGGGCGCTGCCTGCTGCGCTTCGACGACACCAACCCTGACGCCGAGGAGACCGAGTACGTCGACGCGATCGCCGCCGACATCGCCTGGCTCGGCTTCGCCCCCGCCGAGACCCGGTACGCCTCGGACTACTTCCAGACCCTGTACGACTGGGCCGAGCACCTGGTCCAGACCGGTTTCGCGTACGTCGACGACCAGGACGGCGAGACCATCTCGGCCCAGCGCGGCGGCTTCGGCAAGCCCGGGGTGGACAGCCCCTACCGGGACCGCTCCCCCGAGGAGAACCTGGACCTGCTGCGCCGGATGCGGGCCGGCGAGTTCCCGGAGGGCTCGCGGGTGCTGCGGGCCAAGATCGACATGCAGCACGAGAACATGCAGCTGCGCGACCCGGTGATGTACCGGATCCGCAACCGGCACCACCACCGCACCGGCGACCAGTGGTCCATCTACCCCACCTACGACTGGGCCCACGGCCAGTCCGACGCGGTCGAGGGGGTCACCCACTCGATCTGCACCCTGGAGTTCGACTCCCACCGCCCGCTCTACGACTGGTACCTGGAGCACCTCCCGCTGACTGGCGACCAGCCTCGTCAGATCGAGTTCGCCCGGCTGGAGCTGACCCACACCGTGACCTCGAAGCGGCGGCTGAAGAAGCTCGTCGACGACGGCACGGTCTCCGGCTGGGACGACCCGCGGATGCCGACCCTGCAGGGTCTGCGCCGCCGCGGCTACCCGCCGGCCGCGATCACCGGCTTCTGCCACGACATCGGCACCACCCGGACCAACTCCCGCCAGTCGATCGAGGCCCTTGAGGCGTACGTGCGCCGCGAGCTGAACGCCACCGCCCAGCGGCGGATGGCGGTGCTGCGGCCGCTGCGGCTGCAGATCACGAACTGGCCCGAGGGCCAGGTCGACCACTTTGAGATCGCCAACAACCCGGAGAACCCGGCCGACGGCACCCGCTCGGTGAGCTTCAGCGGCGAGCTGTGGATCGAGGCCGACGACTTCGCCGAGGTCCCGCCGCCGAAGTTCTTCCGGCTCTCCCCCGGCCGGGAGGTCCGGCTGCGCGGCGCGTACCTGGTGCAGTGCACCGGGGTGGTCAAGGATGACGCCGGCCAGGTGGTCGCGGTCGAGGCCACGTACGACCCCGCCTCGCGTGGCGGCACCGCCCCCGACGGGCGCAAGGTGAAGTCGACCATGCACTGGGTGTCGGCGGCCCACAGCCAGCCGGCCACTGTCGCCCTGTACGACCGGCTGTTCTCGGCTGCCAACCCGGGAGAGCGGACCGGGGAGCCGCTGGACGACCTCAACCCCGACTCCCGCGAGCTGCTCACCGGCTGCCAGGTGGAGGCGGCGCTGGCCGAGACCCCCGCTGGCGAGGTGGTCCAGTTCGAGCGGCTGGGCTACTTCTGCCGGGACCTGGACCAGCCGATGCTCTTTCACCGGACGGTGGGGCTGCGCGATGAGTGGGCCGCGATCCAGAAGCGGCAGCGCGGCTGACACCGCCCGCAGCGTGGCTGGGCCCTGGCACCCCTGGAGCCCGACGACAGACCTGGAACGGGACGTCCCAGGGTGTGACCAGCTCATCGGCCCTCCGGGCCCGGCGTACGTCTCGGGCCGGGCCTCGTACGGAACGGGAACCGCCACGGCCCCGTACCTGGTCGTCAGGTACGGGGCCGTGGTCGCGCTGCGACTAGATCACGCGATGATCTTGGTCACCCGGCCGGCGCCGACGGTCCGGCCACCCTCGCGGATGGCGAACTTCAGCCCGGCCTCCATGGCGATCGGCTTCTTGAGGTGGACCGTCATGTCGGTGTTGTCACCGGGCATGACCATGTCCTTGCCCTCGGGGAGAACGACCTCGCCGGTGACGTCGGTGGTGCGGAAGTAGAACTGCGGCGAGTAGTGGGTGAAGAACGGCTTGTGCCGGCCACCCTCGTCCTTGGTCAGCACGTAGACGCTGCCCTCGAAGTCGGTGTGCGGGGTGGTGCTGCCCGGCTTGGTCACGACCATGCCGCGCTCCACGTCCTCCTTCTTGGTGCCACGCAGCAGCAGGCCGACGTTCTCGCCCGCCCGGCCCTCGTCGAGGATCTTGCGGAACATCTCGACACCGGTGACGGTGGTGGACTGCTTCTGGTCACGGATGCCGATGATGTCGACCGGCTCACCGGACTTGATGACGCCGCGCTCGATACGACCGGTGATGACCGTGCCCCGGCCGGTGATCGTGAAGACGTCCTCGACCGGCATCAGGAACGGCTTGTCGGTATCACGCTCCGGCTGCGGGATGTACTCGTCGACAGCGTTCATCAGCTCGACGATCGAGTCGGCCCACTTCGCGTCGCCGTTCATGGCGGGGAACGCGGCGACCCGGACCACCGGGCAGTTGTCGCCGTCGAACTCCTGGGCGCTGAGGAGCTCGCGCACCTCCATCTCGACCAGCTCGAGGATCTCCTCGTCGTCGACCATGTCGCACTTGTTCAGCGCCACGACCATGGCGGGAACACCGACCTGGCGGGCCAGCAGGACGTGCTCCTTGGTCTGCGGCATGGGGCCGTCGGTGGCGGCCACGACCAGGATCGCGCCGTCCATCTGGGCCGCACCGGTGATCATGTTCTTCACGTAGTCGGCGTGCCCGGGGCAGTCGACGTGCGCGTAGTGCCGCTTCTCGGTCTGGTACTCGACGTGGGCGATCGAGATGGTGATGCCGCGGGCGCGCTCCTCCGGAGCCTTGTCGATCTGGTCGAAGGCCGAGACCTCGTTGAGCTCCGGGTACCTCTCGTGGAGCACCCTCGTGATCGCCGCGGTGAGCGTGGTCTTGCCGTGGTCGATGTGTCCGATGGTGCCGATGTTGCAGTGCGGCTTAGTCCGCTCGAACTTGGCCTTTGCCACTTGGGCTCCTCTTCCGATGGTTGCCACGCGGTAGCGCGGCGGCTGTGTTTCGTTGTCGTACCAGGCTCGTGACCCGCACCCGGCACGCCTGCCAGGACCCCGAGAAGGGGACCGGACAAGTCTTCCCTCCCTGGGCCTGGTGAGTCAAACCGCTTGGGTGATGCCGGCTAGACCTGGCCGCGGGCCTTGGCGACAATCTCGTCGGCCACCGAGCGCGGGGTCTCGCGGTAGGTGTCGAACTCCATCGAGTACGAGGCCTGACCGGAGGTCTTCGAGCGCAGGTCGCCGACGTAGCCGAACATCTCCGACAGCGGGACCGAGGCCCGAATCACCTTGCTGCCGTGCTGGTCGTCGGTGGCCTGGACGTGGCCGCGCCGCGAGTTGATGTCGCCGATCACCGTGCCCAGGAACTGCTCCGGGGTGGTCACCTCGACCGCCATCATCGGCTCCAGCAGGGCCGGGTCGCCCTTGCGGGCGGCCTCCTTGAAGCCCATTGAGCCGGCGATCTTGAAGGCCAGCTCCGAGGAGTCGACGTCGTGGTACGCACCGTCGGTGAGGGTGACCCGGACGTCTTCCACCGGGTAGCCGGCCAGAACGCCGAACTGCATGGCGTCCTGCACTCCGGCATCGACCGCTGGGATGTACTCCTTGGGCACCCGGCCACCGGTGACCGCGTTGACGAACTCGTACCCGGTCCCAGCAGGCAGCGGCTCGATCTCGAGGATGACCTTGGCGTACTGGCCCGAGCCACCGGACTGCTTCTTGTGGGTGTACTCGGCCTTGTCGACCTTGCGCCGCAGGGTCTCGCGGTAGGCGACCTGCGGCTTGCCGACGTTGGCCTCGACCTTGAACTCTCGCTTCATCCGGTCGATCAGGATGTCGAGGTGCAGCTCGCCCATGCCGGCGATGATGGTCTGCCCGGTCTCCTCGTCGGTGTGGACCCGGAAGGTCGGGTCCTCCTCCGCCAGCCGCTGGATGGCCGACGACAGCTTCTCCTGGTCGGACTTGGTCCTGGGCTCGATCGCCTGCTCGATCACCGGCTTCGGGAAGTCCATCGACTCCAGGATGATCGGAGCGGACGAGTCGCACAGGGTCTCACCGGTAGAGGTGTCCTTCAGGCCCATCACCGCGCAGATCATCCCCGCGCCCATCGAGTCCACCTCTTCACGCTTGTTGGCGTGCATCTGGTAGATCTTGCCGATCCGCTCCTTGCGCCCCTTGGTCGCGTTGAGCACCTGCACTCCCGACTTGAGCACCCCGGAGTAGACCCGGACGAAGGTCAGCTTGCCCAGGTGGGGGTCGGCCGCGATCTTGAAGGCCAGCGCCGCGAGCGGCTCGTCCACCTCCGGGCGGCGCTCCCGGGTCTCTGACTCGTCGCCGGGCTTGAAGCCCTGGATGGCCGGCACGTCCTGGGGCGAGGGCAAGTAGTCGACGACCGCGTCCAGCAGCGGCTGGACCCCCTTGTTCTTGAAGGAGGTGCCGCAGACCACGGCGTTGCCGCGGGCGCTCAGCACCACTCGACGGATAGCAGCCTTGAGCTCGTCGACGGTGATCTCCTCGCCCGAGTCCTCCTTCTCCAGCCACAGCTCGGCGAAGTCGTCGTCCAGGTCGGCCACCGCCTGCACCAGGGCCTCGCGAGCCTCGGTCGCCTTCTCGACCAGGTCAGCCGGGATCTCCTCGACGGTGTAGTCCTCTCCGATCGCGGTCTCGCCGCGCCAGGTGAGGGCCCGCATCTCCAGCAGGTCGACCACACCGAGGAAGTCTGCCTCGGCGCCGATCGGGATCTGCAGGACCAGCGGGTTGGCGTTCAGCCGCTCCCGGATGGTCTTGACGCAGAACTCGAAGGAGGCGCCGGTACGGTCGAGCTTGTTGACGTAGCAGATCCGCGGCACCCCGTACCGGGTGGCCTGACGCCACACCGTCTGCGACTGCGGCTCCACCCCGGCCACGCCGTCGAAGACCGCGACCGCACCGTCCAGCACCCGCAGGGAGCGCTCGACCTCCATCATGAAGTCGACATGCCCAGGGGTGTCGATGATGTTGATCTGGTGGCCCTTCCAGAAGCAGGTAGTCGCGGCCGACGTGATGGTGATCCCGCGCTCCTGCTCCTGCTCCATCCAGTCCATCGTGGCGGCGCCGTCGTGAACCTCGCCGATCTTGTAGTTGATCCCGGTGTAGAACAGGATGCGCTCGGTCGTGGTCGTCTTGCCCGCGTCGATATGGGCCATGATCCCGATGTTGCGAACCTTGGCCAGGTCTGTCGTCTTCTCAGCCACGATCGTGTGCTTTCTGTGTCGTTCTTCGGGTCAACGTCGGCTGGGGGTGAACATGGCTGCGCCCTCGATCCCAGGTTCGGGTCGAGGGCGCCGCTCTCACCAGCGGTAGTGCGCGAAGGCGCGGTTGGCTTCCGCCATCTTGTGCGTGTCCTCGCGGCGCTTCACGGCAGCGCCCAGGCCGTTGGCCGCGTCCAGGATCTCGTTGCGCAGCCGCTCGGCCATGGTCTTCTCACGGCGCGCCCGGGAGAAGGACACCAGCCACCGCATCGCCAGGGTGTTGGCCCGAGCCGGCTTCACCTCGACCGGCACCTGGTAGGTGGCGCCACCGACGCGGCGGCTCTTCACCTCGATGCTCGGCCGGACGTTGTCCAGGGCCTTCTTCAGGGTCTGCACGGGGTCGACGCCGCCGGTCTTCTCGCGGGTCCCCTCCAGTGCGGTGTAGACGATCCCCTGGGCGATGGTCTTCTTGCCGTCCAAGAGGATCTTGCTGACCAGCTGGGAGACCAGCGGGGACCCGTACACGGGGTCAACCATCACGGGACGCTTGGGTGCCGGGCCCTTGCGAGGCATTACTTCTCCTTCTTGGCGCCGTAGCGAGAGCGCGCCTGCTTACGGTTCTTCACGGCCTGGGTGTCGAGCGCACCGCGGATGATCTTGTACCGCACGCCGGGCAGGTCCTTCACACGGCCGCCGCGCACCAGCACCATCGAGTGCTCCTGGAGGTTGTGACCGACACCTGGGATGTACGCGGTCACCTCGACACCGCTGGAGAGCCGGACGCGCGCCACCTTGCGCAGGGCGGAGTTCGGCTTCTTCGGCGTGGTGGTGTACACGCGGGTGCACACGCCCCGACGCTGCGGCGAGCCCTTGAGAGCGGGCGTCTTGGTCTTGCTGACCTTGTCGGAGCGGCCCTTACGGACCAGCTGCTGAATCGTAGGCACCGGGAGCTGTCTCTTTTCCGTGTCGTGTGACCACTGCTGTTGCGGGCCCGGGGCCACCCAGGGCGGCTCCGGGGAGTCTGCGTCGACCGCCCTGCGTCGCGCTCACGCGCGCCCGCCACAGGCTGAGTCGTTGCGGTGTGCCCGCTCCAGGGCTGGCCCCACCGGAGCGGCACCAGGGCGTGCACGAGGGTCTCGGGTAGACCGAACCCACCGGGCAACTCTAGTGCCTGGGCTGCGGGTGGTCAAAACGGCTTCGGCCAGCAGGTCCCCAGGCCGTCAGCCAGACAGGGGCCGTCTGCCGGTGGGGTCGGAGGCCCAGAAGCCGCCACCGGCGAAGGTCTGCCGGGCGCAGGTTGTGAACCGGGTGTGCAGCGGGTCGTGGTGACACCCTGGTCGCAGCGCAGTGGGCACAGGTACGGCGCCCCGTTGCCGAGGCGCCGTACGGTTCAGAGAGTGCTGGCAGTCGTCAGCGCAGCTCGTCCAGCCCGAAGTCCTCCAGGGGGACCACCGGGCCCGAGCCGCCGAAGTCCTCGTAGTCGTAGCTGTCCAGGTTCTCGTACGTGACCGCATAGGCCTTGCTGCGGGCCTCCGCGGTCGGCTCCACCCGGATATTGCGGTACCGGTCCAGGCCGGTCCCCGCCGGGATCAGCTTGCCGAGGATCACGTTCTCCTTGAGCCCGACCAGGGAGTCGGACTTGGCATGGATGGCGGCGTCGGTGAGCACCTTGGTCGTCTCCTGGAAGGACGCGGCCGACAGCCACGACTCGGTCGCCAGCGACGCCTTGGTGATGCCCATCAGCACCGGGCGGCCCTGGGCCGGAGTCCCGCCCTCGGTCACCACGGCCCGGTTGGCGGCCTCGTACGTGGCCCGGTCGACCAGCTCACCGGGCAGCAGCTGGCTGTCGCCCGACTCGATCACCGTGATCCGGCGCAGCATCTGCCGGATGATGATCTCGATGTGCTTGTCGTGGATCGGGGCGCCCTGGGTCCGGTACACCTGCTGCACCTCGTCCACCAGGTGCTCCTGCACCCGGCGAACCCCGCGCACCCGAAGCACGTCCTGCGGGTCGATGGTGCCGGCGGTGAGCTGCTGACCCACGTCGACATGGTCGCCGTCGGCGATCGCGTGGTGCACGTGCTGAGCGTCGTCCCACTCCAGCCGCGCCCGGCGCGGCACCGGGTACGAGAGGTCCTCGCCACCGTCGTCACGCACGATCACGATCTTGCGGGTGCGGTCGGTCTCGTCGATCCGGACCCGGCCCGGGGCCTCAGCGATCGGAGCCTTGCCCTTGGGGGTACGGGCCTCGAACAGCTCCACCACCCGCGGCAGGCCCTGGGTGATGTCGTCACCGGCCACACCACCGGTGTGGAAGGTCCGCATCGTCAGCTGGGTGCCGGGCTCGCCGATCGACTGGGCCGCCACGATCCCGACCGCCTCGCCGACATCCACCAGCTTGCCGGTGGCGAGCGAGCGGCCGTAGCACATGGCGCAGGTTCCGGTGGCCGACTCACAGGTGAGCACGGAGCGCACCTTGACCTCGGTGATCCCGTTGTCGACCAGCATCTTGATGTTGACGTCCCCCAGGTCCACACCAGCCGGCAGCAGCTCGTTGCCGTCAGCGTCGAGCACCGCGGTGGCCAGGGTCCGGGCGTACACGCTGGTCTCGACGTTGTCGGCCGGGAACAGCTTGCCCTTGGCGCTGGAGACTGCGATCACCTTGAGCAGGCCGCGCTCGGTGCCGCAGTCCTCCTCGCGGATGATCACGTCCTGGCTGACGTCCACCAGGCGCCGGGTCAGGTACCCGGAGTCCGCGGTCCGCAGCGCGGTGTCAGCCTGGCCCTTACGACCACCGTGGGTGGAGATGAAGTACTCCAGAACCGACAGCCCCTCGCGGAAGTTGGACTTGATCGGGGTCGGGATGATCTCGCCCTTCGGGTTGGCCACCAGGCCACGCATGGCGGCGATCTGCCGCATCTGGGTCATGTTTCCACGAGCGCCCGAGTGAACCATCATGAAGATCGGGTTCTCCCGGGTGAAGTTGGTCTCCATGGCGGCGGTCAGCTCGGCGGTGGCGTCGGTCCAGATCTGGATCAGCTCCTGGCGGCGCTCCTCCTCGGTGACCTGGCCCCGGTCGTACAGCTTGTCGACCTTCGACGCCTTCGACTCGTACCCGGCCAGGATCTCCTTCTTGGTCGGCGGGGTCTGCACGTCGGCGATCGAGACCGTCACCCCGGACCGGGTCGCCCAGTGGAAGCCCAGGTCCTTGAGGTTGTCCAGCGTGGCCGCCACCTGGGTCTTCGGGTAGCGCTCGGCCAGGTCGTTGATGATCGTGCCGAGCTGCTTGCGACCCACCTCCATGTCGACGAAGGGGTAGTCCGCCGGCAGGGCCTCGTTGAACAGGGCCCGGCCCAGGGTGGTCTCCAGCAGGATCGTGCCGTCGGGACGCAGGCCCTTGCCCGGCGGTGGGACGATGTCGCGCAGCCGGAGCCGGATCTTGGTCCCGATCCGGATCTCACCCTGGTCGAAGGCCATGATCGCCTCGGCGACCGAGCCGAAGGCCCGGCCCTCGCCCGGCAGCCCGTCGCGCTGCAGGGTCAGGAAGTAGTGGCCGATGATCATGTCCTGGGTGGGCATGGTCACCGGGCGGCCGTCGGCCGGCTTCAGGATGTTGTTCGTGCTCAGCATCAGGATCCGGGCCTCAGCCTGGGCCTCGGCGCTCAGCGGCAGGTGCACCGCCATCTGGTCGCCGTCGAAGTCCGCGTTGAAGGCGGTGCAGACCAGCGGGTGGATCTGGATCGCCTTGCCCTCGATGAGCTGCGGCTCGAAGGCCTGGATGCCGAGGCGGTGCAGGGTAGGTGCGCGGTTCAGCAGCACCGGGTGCTCGGCGATGACCTCCTCCAGCACGTCCCACACCACCGGGCGCTGCCGCTCCACCATCCGCTTGGCGGACTTGATGTTCTGGGCGTGGTTCAGGTCGTCCAGCCGCTTCATCACGAACGGCTTGAACAGCTCCAGCGCCATCGCCTTCGGCAGGCCGCACTGGTGCAGCTTGAGCTGCGGGCCGACCACGATCACAGAACGACCGGAGTAGTCGACGCGCTTGCCGAGCAGGTTCTGCCGGAACCGGCCCTGCTTGCCCTTGAGCATGTCGGAGATCGACTTCAGCGGACGGTTCCCGGGCCCGGTCACCGGACGGCCGCGGCGGCCGTTGTCGAACAGCGAGTCGACGGCCTCCTGGAGCATCCGCTTCTCGTTGTTCACGATGATCTCGGGCGCGCCCAGGTCCAGCAGCCGCTTGAGGCGGTTGTTGCGGTTGATCACCCGGCGGTACAGGTCGTTCAGGTCGGAGGTCGCGAACCGGCCACCGTCGAGCTGGACCATGGGACGCAGGTCCGGCGGGATCACCGGCACCGCGTCCAGCACCATCCCGGACGGGGAGTTAGCGGTCTGCAGGAAGGCCGCGACCACCTTGAGCCGCTTCAGGGCCCGGGTCTTGCGCTGGCCCTTGCCCGTACGGATCACCTCGCGCAGGGACTCGGCCTCGGCCTCCAGGTCGAAGGTGGCCAGCCGGGCCTTGATCGCCTCGGCGCCCATCGACCCGGTGAAGTACTTGCCGAAGCGGTTCTTCATCTCCCGGTAGAGGATCTCGTCGCCCTCCAGGTCCTGCACCTTGAGGTTCTTGAACCGGGTCCAGACGGCCTCCAGCCGGTCCAGCTCGCGCTGGGCCCGGTCCCGGACCAGCTTCATCTCCTTCTCGGCGCCGTCGCGGACCTTCTTCTTGATGTCGGCCTTGGCGCCCTCGGCCTCCAGCTGGGCGAGGTCCTCCTCCAGCTTCGCCATCCGGGCGTTGAGGTCGTGGTCGCGCCGGGTCTCCAGGTGCTTGCGCTCGACCTCGACCTTGCTCTCCAGCGACGGCAGGTCGCGGTGGCGGGCCTCCTCGTCGACCGCGGTGATCATGTACGCGGCGAAGTAGATGACCTTCTCCAGGTCCTTCGGGGCGACGTCGAGCAGGTAGCCGAGCCGCGACGGGACCCCCTTGAAGTACCAGATGTGGGTGACCGGAGCGGCCAGCTCGATGTGGCCCATCCGCTCGCGGCGGACGTTCGAGCGGGTGACCTCGACACCGCAGCGCTCACAGACGATGCCCTTGAACCGGACCCGCTTGTACTTGCCGCAGTAGCACTCCCAGTCCCGCGTGGGGCCGAAGATCTTCTCGCAGAACAGGCCATCACGCTCCGGCTTCAGGGTCCGGTAGTTGATGGTCTCGGGCTTCTTCACCTCGCCGTGGGACCAGTCGCGGATCTGCTCCGCGGTGGCCAGCCCGATCCTCAGCTCGTCGTAGAAGTTGACGTCCAGCACTGTGTGTTCACCTTCTCCCGGCCATCACCGGGACTGTGCGTTGCTGTGGGTGTGTGGGGGACTGAGAGACTCAGACTTCGTCCAGGGCGCCGAAGTGGTCGGCGCCGGGGCGCCGCGACAGGTCGATGCCGAACTCCTCGGCCGAGCGGTAGTCGTCCTCGGAGTCCCGCAGCTCGACCACCTGGCCGTCAGAAGAGAGCACCTCGACGTTCAGGCAGAGCGACTTCATCTCCTTGACGAGCACCTTGAAGGACTCGGGGATGCCCGGCTCGGGGATGTTCTCGCCCTTGACGATCGCCTCGTACACCTTCACCCGGCCCGGCACGTCGTCGGACTTGATGGTGAGCAGCTCCTGCAGCGCCCAGGCCGCCCCGTACGCCTCGAGCGCCCAGACCTCCATCTCGCCGAAGCGCTGGCCACCGAACTGGGCCTTGCCGCCCAGGGGCTGCTGGGTGATCATCGAGTACGGGCCGGTCGAGCGAGCGTGGATCTTGTCGTCGACGAGGTGGTGCAGCTTGAGCATGTAGATGTAGCCGACGCCCACCCGCTCTGGGTACGGCTCACCGGAGCGGCCGTCGAAGAGCTGGACCTTGCCGCCGGAGTCCATCAGCACCTCGCCGTCACGGTTCGGCAGCCCGTACTGCAGCAGACCGGTGATCTCCTCCTCGTTGGCGCCGTCGAAGACCGGGGTCGCCAGCCGCGCCCCGCCCTCGACCCGGCCCAGACCGACGCTGCGCAGCCGCTCGGCCCAGGGCTCGTCGACACCGGTGATGTCCCAGCCGGCCCTGGCTACCCACCCGAGGTGGGTCTCCAGCACCTGCCCGACGTTCATCCGGGAGGGCACGCCCAGCGGGTTCAGCACGATGTCGACCGGGGTCCCGTCGGCGAGGAAGGGCATGTCCTCGACCGGCAGGATCTTCGAGATCACACCCTTGTTGCCGTGCCGCCCGGCCAGCTTGTCGCCGTCGGAGATCTTGCGCTTCTGAGCCACGTACACCCGGACCAGCTGGTTCACGCCCGGAGGCAGCTCGTCGCCGTCCTCCCGGTCGAAGACCCGCACCCCGATCACGGTGCCGCTCTCGCCGTGCGGGACCTTCATCGAGGTGTCGCGGACCTCGCGGGCCTTCTCACCGAAGATCGCCCGCAGCAGCCGCTCCTCCGGGGTGAGCTCGGTCTCGCCCTTGGGGGTGACCTTGCCAACCAGGATGTCGCCGGTACCGACCTCGGCCCCGATCCGGATGATCCCCCGGTCGTCAAGGTCGGCCAGCAGCTCCTCGGCGGCGTTCGGGATGTCGCGGGTGATCTCCTCGGCGCCCAGCTTGGTGTCGCGGGCGTCGACCTCGTGCTCCTCGATGTGGATCGAGGTCAGCACGTCGTCCTGGACCAGGCGCTGGCTCAGGATGATCGCGTCCTCGTAGTTGTGGCCCTCCCACGGCATGAAGGCCACCAGCAGGTTGCGTCCCAGCGCCATCTCGCCCTGGTCGGTGCAGGCCCCGTCGGCGAGCGGGGTGCCCACCTCGACCCGCTGGCCGGCCTCGACCAGCGGGCGCTGGTTGATGCAGGTGGCCTGGTTGGAGCGGACGAACTTGTCCAGCCGGTACGCGGTGTAGGTGCCGTCGTCGTTGGCGACCTCGATCAGGTCGGCGCTGACGCTGGTCACCCCGCCGGCCTTGGTGGCGACGGTCACGTCACCGGCGTCGACGGCGCCGCGGTACTCCATCCCGGTGCCCACGTACGGGGCCTCGTTGCGTACCAGCGGAACCGCCTGCCGCTGCATGTTGGCGCCCATCAGGGCCCGGGAGGCGTCGTCGTGCTCGAGGAACGGGATCAGGGCGGTCGCCACCGAGACCATCTGCCGCGGTGAGACGTCCATGTACTGCACGTCGGTCGGGACCACCTGGTCCACGTCGTGCTTGGTCCGCACCAGCACCCGCTCCTGGGTGAAGCGGCCGTCGTCGTCCAGGGTGGCGTTGGCCTGGGCGATCAGGTACCGGTCCTCCTCGTCGGCGGTCAGGTAGTCGATCTGGTCGGTCACCTGCCCGTCGACGCACTTGCGGTACGGGGTCTCAATGAAGCCGAAGGCGTTCACCCGGGCGAACGAGGCCAGTGAGCCGATCAGGCCGATGTTCGGGCCTTCAGGGGTCTCGATCGGGCACATCCGGCCGTAGTGGGAGGTGTGGACGTCACGCACCTCCATGCCGGCCCGGTCCCGGGACAGGCCGCCGGGACCCAGCGCCGAGAGCCGGCGCTTGTGGGTCAGCCCGGCCACCGGGTTGGTCTGGTCCATGAACTGCGACAGCTGGGAGGTCCCGAAGAACTCCCGCAGCGCGGCCACCACCGGGCGGATGTTGATCAGGGTCTGCGGGGTGATGGCCTCGATGTCCTGGGTGGTCATCCGGTCGCGGACCACTCGCTCCATCCGGCCCAGGCCGGTCCGCAGCTGGTTCTGGATCAGCTCGCCGACGGTCCGCAGCCGGCGGTTGCCGAAGTGGTCGATGTCGTCGGTCTCGACCGGCAGCCCGCCGAGCTCTTCGCGACCCTCGTGCAGCGCCACCACGTACCGGATCGCGGCCACGATGTCGGCCTCGGTCAGCACCTGCTGGTCGAAGGGCTCGGACAGCCCGAGCTTCTTGTTGATCTTGTACCGGCCGACCTTGGCCAGGTCGTAGCGCTTCGGGTTGAAGTAGTAGTTCTCCAGCAGCTGCTGGGCGGCGTCACGGGCCGGAGGCTCGCCCGGGCGGAGCTTGCGGTAGATGTCGAGCAGGGCCTCGTCCTGGGTGGCGAAGTGGTCCTTCTCCAGGGTCAGCCGCATCGACTCGAACTCCCCGAACTCCTCGAGGATCCGCTCGTTGGTCCAGCCCAGCGCCTTCAGCAGCACCGTCACGTTCTGCTTGCGCTTGCGGTCCAGCCGGACCCCGACCAGGTCCCGCTTGTCGACCTCAAACTCCAGCCAGGCGCCCCTGGACGGAATCACCTTGCAGGTGAAAATGTCCTTGTCAGAGGTCTTGTCCGGGGTCTGCTCGAAGTACACCCCCGGCGAGCGCACCAGCTGCGAGACCACGACCCGCTCGGTGCCGTTGATGATGAAGGTGCCCTTGTCCGTCATCAGGGGGAAGTCACCCATGAAGACCGTCTGGCTCTTGATCTCGCCGGTGTCGTTGTTCACGAACTCGGCGGTCACGAACAGTGGCGCGGCGTAGGTGACGTCCCGGTCGCGGCACTCCTCCACCGAGTGCTTGGGCTCCTCGAAGCGGTGGTCGCGGAAGGACAGCGACATCGTCTCGGAGAAGTCCTCGATCGGGGAGATCTCCTCGAAGATCTCCTCCAGCCCGGACTTGGTGTTGATGTCGGTACGGCCGGCGGCGAGTGCCTGCTCGACCTGCTCGGCCCAGACCGCGTTCCCCACCAGCCAGTGGAAGGAGTCCACCTGCAGGTCCAGCAGGTCGGGGACCTCGAGAGGCTCGTGGATCTTCGCGAACGAGATGCGCCCGCTGGTGGAGACGACGTTGGTGTTCTTTGCTGTGGACTTCGACGCAGTGCGCGAGGCGGCCAAGATTCGGTCCTTCCAGAACTCACCAGAGTTTCGAGCACGCTGAACGCCCTGTGTCAAGCGCACAGGTCGTACAAGGCGATGGGCAAACCACGAGAGTAGTGGAAGCCGAGCAGGATAGCAAACCACCGGCCAGCCAGGACCCGTCCCGGCCGGGACCGTGCCGGCGTGTCACCCGTCCCGGCTGCGGGCAGCGCGAAGCCGGCGTTCCCTCGGCCAGGGAACGCCGGCTTCGGCGAGGCAGAGCCTCTCGCGCCAGCGCGGGCTTGGGGGACACGTTGACGCTGGTGCCATTCTCGTCCCCCCCTGACACCCTGTCAATCCGTCTCGCCCTCTGGGACGGTTGCCGCCCGCCGCCACGCGTCCAGGGCCCGGGTCTTGGCACCCATGGCCTCGTAGTCGGTCGCCACGGCCCGGAACGCTGCCCGAGCGCCAGCCGAGTCGCCCTGAGCCATCAGGATCTCGCCCAGCAGCTCGTACGCCGCCGCACGCGGTGGGCAGGGCACCCGCAGAGCATCGTGGTCAAGCGCCCCGCGCACTCGGACCAGGGCCACGTCCAGGTTCCCCTCCAGGAAGGACAGCCGCGCCGAGTCCACCCACAGCTCCACCAGGTCGGTGATCCGCCCGGTCAGGGTCATGGCGTTCTCCGCCTGGGCGAGCTGCTCAGCCACGCCGTCGGTGACGCCGCGACGGAGCCGGTGGTGGGCGATCACCCGGTGCAGCCGGGACCACAGGGTCAGGTCGACCGAGGCCGTGATCAGCTGAGCCGCCTGGCCGTGGCGGCGCTCACCGCGCTCGGCATCGCCCTGGTGGTGGTAGACGTTGCCCAGGGTCCAGTAGACCCGGCCCAGCAGGTGCCCGGGATTGAGCTCCTGGGCCGTCGCCTCCAGCGCCTCGACCGCATCGGACCACTCCGAGTACGGGTCGCCCAGGACCGCTCGGGCGGCCGTCACCTGCAGCAGGGCCTCGGCCCGACGGCTCACGTCCGGAGCGCACTCCAGCGCTGCGGTGGCATGCTGCAGGGCCTCGTGCAACCGCCCCACCGACCGCATCCCCCGAGCGGCCAGCGTGAGCGCCTCCCCCTGCACGACGGAGGCGGAGTTGAAAGCCGCGTCGTCGGCCAGCTCCAGTGCCAGCTCGGCGCCCTCAACGAACTGCTCAGACTCGATCAGGACCCGGCACTGCACGAAGCGCGCCTCCCAAGCCCGGTCCAGGCGACCGGCGCTGCGAGCGACGGTCTCGGCGCTGCGGGCCTTGGCCAGAGCCTCGTCCCACTCGCCCGTGTGAAGGTGACGGTCGGCCAGCATCAGCTGGCTGACGATCGTCAGGTCAGTACTCATGGACGCGGCCCCGCCGATCCCCAGCTCGGACGGGTCGACCGCCAGCTTCCGGGCAATGTAGCGAGCCACGTCTTCGGTCGGCGTCCGGCGACCACTCTCCAAGTAGGAGATGTAGCTGCCGGTGTAGGCGTCACCGCCTAGCTCCGCCTGGGTCAGCCCACGGATGCGGCGCAGCTCCCGCACCCGCGCTCCGAATCCTCCTGAGATACGCACGCGATATCCTCCCTTGTCAGGGCCAGATGGCCGATTCTGTATTGACTTTTAAGTCAATGCCCCTTTAGCGTTGATGTCAAGGTTCCGTAGAAGGTTCTAAGGAGGTACTACCATGTTCCGTCCCCGCCGTATCGTCCAGGCCCTTGTCGCAGCCGCTTTGTCGGTCGGCCTGGTTCTCGGATCCAGCACCACCGCCATGGCTGGCCCTTGCGGTGGCGAGGGTGAGTGGGCTTCCCCGTACCACACTCGTCCCGTAACCGACCAGTAACCTGTCCGCCTACCTTACCCCCAAGCTCACCGGCCCGCCCCCTCAGGGCGGGCCGGTTCCACGTCCCCATGCTCGTCAGACGGGCTACGCAGCGAGGCCGGCCCCTGTCGGGCCGACCTCGCGCTGGTGCAGGCCCTACTTGACGGTGACCGACGCGCCGGCGGCTTCGAGCTGCTCCTGGGCCTTCGCCGCAGCCTCCTTGGTGACCTTCTCCAGGACCGGCTTCGGGGCGGCCTCCACCAGCTCCTTGGCCTCCTTGAGGCCCAGGCTGGTCAGCGCGCGCACCTCCTTGATGACCTGGATCTTCTTCTCGCCCGCGGCGTCGAGGATCACGTCGAACTCGCTCTGCTCCTCGACTGCCTCGGCCGGGGCATCGCCTGCCGCCGCCGGGACACCAGCAGCCGCGACCGCGACCGGGGCCGCGGCGGTGACACCGAAGGTCTCCTCGAAGAGCTTCACGAACTCGCTGAGCTCGATCAGGGTCATCTCCTTGAACGCCTCAAGGAGCTCGTCGTTGCTGAGCTTCGCCATGGTGGCTTCCTTCCTCACTCGGTCGCGGCGCTAGCCGCCTCGTCGGCCGAGGTCGCGACCTCGGCAGTGGTGTCGGTCGAGGCACCGGCCTCGCCCTGGTCCGCAGCCGAGGCTGCGGGAGCCGACCCGCCGTCAGGCTCCTGCTTCTGGTCGGCGGCCGGGGCTGCACCAGCCCCGCCGATCAGCGACGGGTCCTCCGTCGCCGCCTGCTCCAGGGCGCCCAGCGCGCGAGCCGCCTGAGACAGCGGCGCCGCGATCAGGTAGACCGCCTTGGACAGGTTCGCCTGCATCGCTCCGGCCAGCTTGGCCAGCAGCACCTCGCGCGACTCCAGGTCGGCGAGCTTCTTCACAGACTCGGCGTCCAGGACACGACCGTCCAGGACCCCTCCCTTGATGACCAGAGCAGGGTTGGTCTTCGCGAAGTCACGCAGACCCTTCGCCACGGTGGCGATGTCACCGTTGATGAAGGCGATCGCCGTCGGCCCGGACAGGTGCTCGTCGAGGCCTTCGACGCCCGCCTCACGGGCGGCGATCGTGGTCAGGGTGTTCTTCGCGACGGCGTACGTGGCGTCTGCCCCGAGCGACCGCCGGAGCTCCTTGAGGTCTTTGACCTTGAGCCCGCGGTACTCGGTCAGCACGACCGCGGCGCTCGAGGAGAACTGCTCCTTGAGGGTCGCGACCGCGGCTGCCTTGTCCGGCCTCGCCATGAGGTCTCCTTCCACATTCTTCGTCCCTGCTGCCGTGGATCGTCTCCGGGCATGAAAAAAGCCCCGGCGCGCAGCGCCCGGGGCGGCAGTCTCCCGACGAGACTGTGCTCGGATCACCTGCGCGGGTCGACCTCCCCCCTCACGGTTTGGTCGCTTCGGACTCCGGGGTACCCGGAAGTCAGCCAGCGGTCTTTGGCGCGGTCAGACTACCGGGTGACGCCGCTTGGGCCAAATCCCCGTGCCCGCGATCGGGGGTCGCTGCGCCGCTGACTGCGCCCCGTCGCGGGGCACGGCGGCTGCCGAGGCCGACTGACGACCCCGGCGGGCCTCCAGCGGCAGCCCACCCAGCGCGGCGAGGCCCGTGAACCGGGCCTGCGCCGCACGGCACAGACCTGCCCTGGCCGGGACAGTGACGTGTCAGGAGACCGAGGAGGGCCCGCCCTCCTCGGCAGCGGTCAAGCGCCGGCTACCTCGTCGGCCTTGCGGGTCGGATCGACCGGGACGCCCGCACCGAAGGTGGTGGCCACGGTGATCTTCTTGATGTAGCGGCCCTTGGAGGTGCTCGGCTTGAGCCGGGTCACCTCGTCAACCGCGGCCACGTAGTTCTCCAGCAGCTGCTCGGGGGTGAACGACACCTTGCCGATGATGAAGTGCAGGTTTGCGTGCCGGTCGACCCGGAACTCGATCTTGCCGCCCTTGATGTCGCTGACGGCCTTGCCCACGTCCATGGTGACGGTGCCGGTCTTCGGGTTTGGCATCAGGCCGCGCGGGCCGAGCACCCGGCCCAGCCGGCCCACCTTGCCCATCAGGTCGGGCGTGGCGACGACGGCGTCGAAGTCGAGGTAGCCGCCCGCCACCTTCTCGATCATCTCGTCCGCGCCGACCTCGTCAGCCCCCGCGGCAGCCGCCTCGGCAGCCTTCTCACCGGTGGCGAAGACGAGGACCCGTGCCGTCTTGCCCGTACCGTGAGGGAGGTTGACCGTCCCGCGGACCATCTGGTCGGCCTTGCGCGGGTCGACGCCGAGGCGCATCGCGACCTCGACCGTCTCGTCAGTCTTACTGAACGCGTTCTGCCTGGCGACCGAGATCGCCTCGGCCGGTGAGTAGAGCTGGTCGCGGCCGATGGCCGCGGCCGCCGCCCGGTAGGCCTTGCTGTGCTTCATGTCTGGTTCCTTTCGTCTGCCGCCTCGCGTGACGGCTGGCCAGGTGTGGTACGACGGGCCGCACCGGCCCTACCACCAAGGTCGCGCCCCAGGGGCGGGGAGGTCACTCGACGGTGACGCCCATGCTGCGGGCGGTCCCCTCGACGATCTTCATGGCCGCGTCGATGTCGTTCGCGTTGAGGTCGGGCATCTTGGTCTCGGCGATCTCACGGACCTGGTCCCGGCTGATCTGGCCGACCTTGGTCTGGTGCGGCACCGAGGAGCCGCTCTGGATCCCGGCAGCCTTCTTGATCAGCTGCGAGGCCGGCGGGGTCTTGGTGATGAAGGTGAAGCTCCGGTCCTCGTAGATCGTGATCTCGACCGGGATGATGGTGCCCCGCATGGCTTCGGTCGCAGCGTTGTACTGCTTGCAGAACTCCATGATGTTGACGCCGTGCGGGCCGAGGGCGGTACCGACGGGCGGGGCCGGGGTGGCTGCCCCGGCGTTCAGCGCGACCTTGACGAGGGCCGCGACCTTCTTCTTTGCTGGCATGCTGTTCGGGTCCTTCTTCGGTTGGCGGCCGGTGGCCCGGCCTGGTGGTGTGGCCCCGAAGGGCCGTCACGCTACGACTTCTGGATCTGGCTGAAGGTCAGCTCGACAGGGGTCTCGCGCCCCATGAAGTCGACCAGCGCCTTCACCTTCTGGTTGTGCGCGTGGATCTCGGTGATCGAGGCGTGGACGCCGGCGAACGGGCCGTCGACCACCATCACGGAGTCGCCGACCTCGAAGTCCGCTACCTCAACCTTCTTGCGCCGCGCGCTCGGGGCGCTGGCGGCGTTCGCCTTCGCGATCGCTGCCCGGGAGAGCATGCTGACGACCTCCTCGGTGCCCAGCGCGACCGGGTTGTTGCCGTAGCCCAGGAAGCCGGTGACCGACGGCGTGTGCCGCACCGCCGACCAGGAGTCGTCGGTGAGCTCCATCCGGACCAGGACATAGCCGGGGTGAGAGGTCCGCGTGATCGTCTTCCGGACCCCGTTGCGGATCTCGACCACCTCTTCGGTGGGCACCACGGCCTCGAAGATGTAGTCCTCCATGTTCAGGGCCTTGACCCGCTGCTCCAGGTTCTGCTTGACCCGGTTCTCCATGCCCGAGTACGTGTGGACCACGTACCAGTCGCCGTACTTCGACGCCAGCTCAGCCCGCAGCCCAGCCACCGCCGCGGCCTCGGTGTCGGAGGCGTCCGCACCCTCACTGCCCTCGTCGTCATCGCCGAAGTCCAGCGAGATCTCGGTCTCACTGTCGGCCTCGTCGTCGCCACTCAGGTCCAAGTTGAGGCCAGGCTCGCTGGTGGCAGAGTCGTCGTCCACCTCGTCGAAGGTGATCGAGATCTCGTCCTCGACCGGAATCTCGTCAGGAGTGTCAGTTGCCATCGAGCTTCTCCTCTGGCTCAGCCGAAAATCCGCAGCAGTGCCCAGCCAAGCCCGAAGTCGAGCAGGCCCACCAGGGCGATCACGAAGAGCACGAAGACCAGGACCACGACGAAGTACGTCTGCATCTGGAGCCTTGTCGGCCAGACCACCTTGCGCAGCTCAGCGACCGACTCTCGGACGAACTGGAACGGTGTGGTGCGCTTCTCGACGGTGACCTTGGCCCTGGACTCCTTGCGGGAAGGGGTCTTCACGCCACTCTTCTTGACCGGGGCCTTGGTCGAGCGGACCTTGCGCACCGCCTTGGTCGACACCGCCGAGCGGGCCCCCTCCTCGGCCTCTTCGGCCTCCTCGGACTGCTCCGGGTCGTCCTCGGCCTCGCTGACCTGGTGGTCCTCCGGCTCGGCCGGCTCTTCGCCGGGCCGGTCCACCTCGGTCTCACCGGGCTCGTCCTCACCAGGCTCGTCGAAGATGTCCAGACCGCGTCCGTCCAGCTCGACCGGCTCATCGTCAGCCTCAGGGGTCGGATCCTCCGCGGCAGTCTCACCGGTCACCGGCTCGTCCTCCGCTGACCGGCCAGCGCCGTCGTCCACGGCATCCTCGCTGGCCTCCGGCGCTTCGGCAGCAGCGGGGATGTAGCCGTCGTCGGGAGCCAGCCCGTCCTCGGGCGCGGCAGAGGGCTCCGGCTCGGGATCCGAGACGGTGCGCTTGTGCTTCGCCACGTGTGTGTCCTTCTGTCGTTCGCCGCGCCGGAGCCGCGACGCAACGGTCAGGCGCGCTGCCGGCGATGAGCATGCTGGCTTCGCAGGGCAAGAGGGACTTGAACCCCCAACCTGCGGTTTTGGAGACCGCTGCTCTGCCAATTGAGCTATTGCCCTCCGGTGGCTCGACCCTGGCAAGGGCACAACCAGACCTGGGAACGATCCACCGAGTCCCAGAGTCTACGTGTTTTCGTCGCGCCCGTCGAACCGGGTCTAGAGATCGCACCCCACCAAGACCGGCTCGGGGGCCAGGCGGACCCCAAACTGCGCCTGCACCCCGTCGCGCACCTCCCGCGCCAGAGCCAGGAGGTCAGCGGTGGTGGCGCCGCCGCGGTTGGTCAGAGCCAGGGTGTGCTTGCCGGAGACCCGGGCGGCTCCGGTTCCGTACCCCCGGTCAAAGCCGGCGTGCTGGATCAGCCAGGCTGCCGAGGTCTTCACCCTCCGGTCGGGCTGGGGGAAGCGCGGCGCCTCCGACGGCAGCCCGGCGGCACTGCGCTCGTCCAGCACCGGGTTCATGAAGAACGACCCCGTCGACCAGGTGTCGTGGTCGTCCGGGTCCAGCACCATCCCCTTGCCCCGCCGCAGCTCCAGAACCGCTTCGCGGACCTGGGCGGCGGGGGCCCGGTCGCCGGCCTGGACCCCGAGCCGGCGGGCCAGCTCCGCGTACCGGATGGGAGCCGCCTGCGTGCCCAGCGCCAGCTGGAAGCTGACGCTGAGGACGAGGTAGCGGCCGGGCTCGGCCTTGAACCGGCTGCTGCGATACTCAAAGCCGCAGTCGGCTGCGGCGAAGGTCCGGTACTGGCGCTCGTGGCGGTCCCAGGTCCGCACCGAGGCCACCGTCTGGGCGACCTCTGCGCCGTACGCCCCGACGTTCTGCACCGGGGTAGAGCCGGTCGCCCCGGGAATCCCGGACAGGGCCTCCAGACCTACCCACTCCTGGGTCACGCTGGTGGCCACCAGGTCGTCCCAGGGCTCCCCGGCAGCCACGGTCACGAAGGCCCCCGAGCAGGCGCTGGTGTCGGCGTCGACGCCGCGGGTCGCCACGACCACCACCAGGCCGTCGAAGCCAGCGTCCGACACCACGACGTTCGAACCGCCGCCCAGCACCAGGACCGGTTCTTTGGCGGCGTCGGCGTCGCTCACCGCGCCGACCAGCTCGTCGAGGCTCCGGGCCACCACCAGGCGCCGGGCTGGACCACCGGTCCGTACCGTGGTGTAGTCGGCCAGCAGCAGCGATGGCGGGACGGAGGCCGCGAGCGGGCTGGGCTGCTGGTGGCTCAGACCGGTCACCGGGCCACCTCCACGACGGCCTGGCCGAGCACCTTCTCCCCGTTGCAGGTGGCGTCGATACTCACCGTCACCGAGTCCTCGCCGACCGCTGTCACCTGCCCGGTCAGGTGCAGCTCGGCACCCAGCCCGTCGTCGGGCACGACGACCGGCTTGGTGAACCGGGCCGAGTAGCGACGCACCGCTGCCGGACCGGCCCAGGCGGTGACCACCCGCAGCGCCAGCCCCATGGTGAGCATCCCGTGGGCGAGCACCCCGGGCAGGCCCAGCTGGGCCGCCGCCCAGGCGCTGTGGTGAATGGGGTTGAAGTCGCCCGAGGCACCGGCGTACCGCACCAGGTCGGTCCGGGTCACCCGTACGGTGAGCGGGGCCAGCTGCTGGCCCACCTCGGCCCTCATGCCGCCCTCGTGTGAACCAGGGTGGAGGCAGCATCACAGACCGGCTCCCCGTCCACACTCTGGACACGCACCGTGACCCCGACCAGCTCGACCGCGCCCCGGACCCGGACCTGGTCGATGGCCAGGACCCCGACCACCTGGTCACCAGCCCGCAGCGGCCGGTGCCAGACGAAGCTCTGGCTACCGTGGACCACCCGGTGCAGCGCCAGGTCGAGGTCGGGGTCCCCGAAGAGGGCCTCCCAGGCCTGAGCCGCCACCACCATGGCGAAGGTCGGCGGAGCCACCGGCTCCGGCCCCTGGTACTCCAGGGCCGGGTCCTGCAGGGCAGTAGCAAAGTCGTGGACCGTGGCGGCACTCACCCGGTAGACCGGGGTCGCCGGGTAGGTACGCCCGACATGGGCGGCGCTGATAGGCATTGCCCCACCGTAGCGGCGCCCGACAGCCGTCATTGGCAGTTACGCTTCGTGACATGTCGTCGACACAAGGGACGGGTCCGTCCGGGGCAGAGCCGCGCCCTGCCCCGGCGACCCCACTGTGGCCCGGTAGCGTTCCGGCTAGGCCGGGGGCACCGGGCGACCCCGACCACCTAGCCGCCGCCCGCTGCGACGACCCGGTACCGGCCAGTCCTCCCGAACCAGGCGCTGACAAGGGATGGCCCGCCACCGGCTCCGCCGCGGACCGCTCGGGCTGGCCCCTCACCGGCCCCACCCCTACTCACCCGGGCTGGCCGGTCACCGGCTCCACACCCACCCGAGCCGACTGGCCCACCACAGGCCCTACCCCCACCCGAGCCGACTGGCCCACCACAAGCCCCACACCCATCCGGAGCAGCTCGCCTGCCACGCCGGCCCGTCCCGACGAGCCGGTCACCGATCCCGCCCCCGACACCTCGGACTGGCTGATCACTGACGACTCGACCGGGACGGCTGCCGACGACGCGCCTGCACCCCCCCGCAGCCGCCCAGCGGCGGTGAGCCCGGGCGGGAGCGACGCGGCGGACCTGAGCCACCCGCTGCCGGCCAGCGGTGACCCATGGCCGGCGCCGCCGCGGGCGGCGCTGGACCTGGACCAGATCAACCTGCCGAGCTTCGCCCCGTTCGCCACCGGCCTGGCTCTGGCGCTGACGATCGTGCTGCTGGGGGTCGGGGCGGCGCTGAACATCAACCGGTTCGGGGTCAACCTGGCCGCCCTGGGCGGCAAGGGCCCAGCCTCCTCCGGAGCGGTCGTGAGGGCGTACCTCGAAGCCGTCGGCGCCGCCGACGCCGCCAGGGCCCGCTCCTTCCTCGACTCGCAACCAGCCAACGACCTGCTGCTCAACGACGGTGTGCTCCAGCTCTCCGCCGACCAGGGCCGTCTCACCGTCACCTCAGTCAGCGCTCCCGTCGCGGGTCTCGACGGCGGCGAGCGGGTCGAGGCCAGCTACCGGGTCGGTGACACTCCGATCACCTCGACCTTCCGTCTCAACTACCGCAACGGCAGCTGGCGGCTGAGCGAGGACCCGGGCACTCTGGGCGTGGCCTCGCTGCGCCCCGCCGGCGCTAAGCTGATCGTGAACGGGATGGAGGTCCCCCCTGGCGTCGACAGCCTGGCGGCCTTCCCCGGCCGGTACCGGATCTACACCACCAACCCGTACCTGACCTTCGAGGGCGGTGAGCCGGTGCTGCTGGTCCGCGGGCCTAGCGCCGCGCCGCTGGTGGGGGCGATCCGGCTTGTGGTCACCGAGGACGGCATCGCGCAGGCTCGACGACTGACTCAGGAGGCCATCGCCCGCTGTGTGCAGCAGCACGAGCTGGCGCCGGCCGGCTGCCCGCAGAGCATCCAGGCCAACCCCGACCAGCCAGTGGTCCCGGAGACCATCCGGTGGGCCCTGGAGCCCAGCAACCCTCCCTCACTCACGGTCCGCCCGGTCCCCCGCTCCTCCCTGGTCGAGGTGGTCCACACCGGGAAGTGGTCGATCTCGACCCAGGTGATGTCGGGCGGCCAGCAGCTGCCGGTCACCTCGGAGCCCCAAGAGATCACCCGGACCTGGGTGGTCGACCTGACTCGCAAACCCCTCGAGGCCCAGCTCAGCTCCTGATCGGCGCCCGGTCACGGCGGTGCGCTGCCACCTGCAGTCGTCTGCGAGCCCGGCCACCCACCGACCGATCAGCCGCGGCCACTGTCGAGACACAGGCCTCGGCCTCGCGCCAGGCAGTGCAGTGAGCGCGGGGGCAGTGAGCGCGGGCACGACAAAGACCGGGCCGCCAGAGGCGGGCCCGGTCCTGACCGTCAGCCGAGCGCGGGACTCAGCGGGTCTCGCGGTGCGCGACGTGGGTCGAGCAGCGCGGGCAGTACTTCTTGAGCTCCAGGCGGTCGGGGTCGTTGCGCCGGTTCTTCTTGGTGATGTAGTTGCGCTCCTTGCAGGTGGTGCACGCGAGCGTGATCTTCGGCCGGATGTCAGCCGCCTTCTTGGCCATCCTGGTCGCCCTTCGTCTCGATGTCTCTCGGCTCGGTAGCGGGAACGGGACTTGAACCCGTGACCTAGCGATTATGAGCCGCTCGCTCTACCGACTGAGCTATCCCGCCTTGCCCCTTCAGGCCCGGGCCTCACCGGAAGCCCGGGCCTGAGGGTTTCGTCGGAGCCCCCATGCGGAATCGAACCGCAGACCTTCTCCTTACCATGGAGACGCTCTGCCGACTGAGCTATAGGGGCCAGCCGCCGGACAACCATACATGACGAGCAGCCCGGTGCGCGACTTAGCCGGCCCAGGCCCATCACCTGGCGGGACCGGCGCCCGGGCTGCTATGGTTCTGGGGCGCCTCCGCAAGGGGGATCGCAACGGCAGGTTGCCCGAGTGGCCAAAGGGAGCGGTCTGTAAAACCGTCGGCACAGCCTACGTAGGTTCGAACCCTACACCTGCCACCACGACGACCCCGGGGCCTGGCCTCGGGGTCTGCTGCGCTCAGCCCGGCCACGTGGCGGCGGGTACCACCGCCCTGAGCCACTCGCCCTGAGCCACTAGGGTGGTCGCCGAACCGACGACCGACAGGAGCCCGCCATGGCCACGCCCCACATCAGCGCCGAACCCGGCCAGATCGCCCCCCTCGTCCTGATGCCCGGAGACCCGAGGCGGGCCGAGAAGATCGCCTCCGACTTCCTCGACGACGCCCAGCTGGTCTCCGATGTCCGTGGGATCGGCTGCTTCACCGGTACCTACGAGGGCACGCCGATGTCGGTCATGGCTTCCGGGATGGGGCTGCCGTCCCTGTCGATCTACGCCACCGAGCTGTACCGCTTCTACGGCGTGAAGCGGATCTGCCGGGTGGGCACCTGCGGCGCCCTGCCAGACTCGGTCCAGGTCCGCGACGTGGTCATCGCCTCGGCCGCGCACACCAACTCCTCCGTCCCGTCCCTGCTGGTCGAGCAGGCCACGGTCTCGCTGGCTCCCAGCCCGCACCTGCTGCGGGCCGCGATGAGGGCCGCCGACCAGCTGGTGGGGGTCACCACCCACGTCGGCCCGGTCTTCGCCAGCGACCACTTCTACCGCGGCAACCCCCAGACGGTCTCCCAGCTCGAGGCGCTGGGCACCCTGGCCGTGGAGATGGAGGCCGCCGGCCTGTACGCCACCGCCATGGTCGAGAAGGCCGAGGCCCTGGTCGTGCTGACCGTCTCCGACCACCTCAAGAACGGCGCCGGCGACCTCACCAGCGAGGAGCGCGAGAGCTGCTACCGGGCCATGGTCCAGGTGGCCGCGAGCGCGCTGCGGTCGTAGGTCACAGTCGGGTTGCGGCACGCCCGGCCCGCTTGACACTGGCGAGGCCCGTCGCTTGGATCAGGCACGGCCGGGCGAAGCTGTGCCCGCCGGTGAAATGGGGGTCCGATGGCTACGTCGCCAGGCCGGGTCACGGTGGTCGGGAGCGCCAACCTCGACCTCGTGACGACGTGCCAGAGCCTTCCTCGCCCGGGCGAGACACTGCTCGCCACCTCGTACCGCGAAGGCCCCGGCGGCAAGGGCAGTAACCAGGCCCATGCCGCCGCCCGGATGGGAGCCGCGGTCAGCTTCGTCGGCCTGCGAGGCCCGGACCCGGCCGGGCAGGTCCTCGCCGACGCGCTGGCCGCCGAGGGGGTCGACACCTCCGGGTTCACGATCACCGACGGCCCCACCGGACGAGCCCTGGTGATGGTGGACGCGGCCGCCGAGAACTCGATCATCGTCGTCCAGGGCACCAACGCCCTGCTCACCACCGAGCACGTCCGGTCGGCGCCGACGGTCGCTGACGCCGACGTCGTGGTCTGCCAGATGGAGGTGCCGCTGGAGGCCGTCCAGGCCGCCAGCGAGGTCTGCACCGGGATCTTCGTGCTCAACCCGGCCCCGGCCCAGCCGCTGCCGCCGGCGCTGCTCGCCGCCACCGACGTCCTGGTCGTCAACGAGACCGAGTACCAGACCGTGCTCGGCGCTGCGCTGCCGGACGACCTGACCGAGATCGCCGCTGCCGCTGCCCGGCCGCAGAGTCCGGGAACCATCGTGGCCACCCTGGGCGGCCGCGGGGCGGCGGTCTGCCACCAGGGCGTGGTGACGGTCCTGGCCGCACCGGCGGTCGAGGTGGTCGACACCACCGGCGCCGGGGACACCTTCGTCGGGGTCCTGGCGGCCGAGCTGGCAGCCGGCTCCGACGTGGTCACTGCTGCCCGTACGGCCGTCGTGGCGGCCTCGTTGTCGACCCGCCGGCTGGGCGCCACCGCCGCCATGCCGCGCCGCGACGAGGTGCTCGCCGCGACCCTCAAGACGCCCGGGGACGCTCCCGGCGACCAGCAGGCCGCAGCAACGGCCCAGGCATGACAAGGAGAACCATGGATCGCAGGACACTTCTCGGGATCAGCGCAGCCGGAGTGGCTGGGTTCCTGGTCGCGGGCTGCTCGTCGTCAACCAGCACCCCGGCGGCCTCTGGCAGCGCCAGCGGCGGCAAGAAGAGCGTGGTCAGCGTGGTCAACGGCCCGCTCGGGGACGCCAGCTTCTTCGATGACGCTGAGCGCGGCATCCAGCGGCTCAAGGCCAGCGGGCACAAGACGGAGACTGTCCAGTCGGAGGCCAACAACCCGACCTCGTGGAAGCAGAACACCGAGTCGGTCTCGGGCAAGTGGGACCTGGTCGTCGTCGGGTCCTCGCAGATGGTGGAGGTGCTCGACACCGTCGCCCCCAAGTTCCCGCAGCAGAAGTACATCATCTACGACGACGTGGTGAACCAGCCCAACGTCGCCTCGATCACCTTCAAGCAGAACGAGGGCTCGTTCCTGGCCGGTGTGCTCGCCGCGCTGGTGACCAGCAACAAGGCCCAGTTCGACAAGGCCTCCGGCTCGAAGGTGGTCGGCCTGGTCGGCGGCATGGACATCCCGATCATCAACGACTTCGTGGTGGGCTTCAAGAAGGGTGTCGAGACCGTTGACCCGGCGATCCAGGTCAAGGTCGGCTTCGTCGGCAACTTCACCGACGCCGACAAGGGCTACTCGATCGCCAAGTCGATGTTCGACCAGGACAAGGCCGACGTGGTCTACCAGGTCGCCGGCGGCGCCGGAATGGGCGTCCTCAAGGCGGCCAAGGACGCCCTCCGGTACGCCATCGGCGTCGACTCGAACCAGAACAACCTGCAGCCCGGCCACATCCTGGCCTCGATGCTGAAGAACATCGGCGACGGCGTCGAGTCCGCGGTGACGGCCGCGGACGAGGGCCGGCTGGAGTTCGGGAAGGTCAGCTCGTACGGCCTCAAGAACAAGGGTGTCTCGCTGACCTTCAACGACAACGGCGGGATCGTGCCCGACGACATCAGGAAGAAGATCGACGAGTACGCCCAGCAGGTCGTTGACGACAAGGTGCAGGTGCCGACCACCATGCAGCAGTGACCGGTCACTGATCCGCACCGCACCGCGCGGGGGCCGGGACCACCGGCCCCCGCGCGAGCACCCACTACACCGAGAGCCGAGGCAGGAATGGGCACGCCGCTGCTGCAGCTGAGGGGTCTGACCAAGACCTTCGGACCGAAGGTCGCCAACGACGCGGTCGACCTCGACATCCAACCCGGCCGGGTCCACGCCATCGTCGGCGAGAACGGGGCCGGCAAGACCACGCTGATGTCGATGATCAACGGCACCGCGGTCCCCGACCGAGGCACCATCACCTTCGACGGGCAGGTCGTCTCGATCACGACCCCGCAGCAGGCGGCGGCCCTGGGGATCGGCATGGTCTTCCAGCACTTCAAGCTGGTCGGCTCACTGACCGTCGCCGCCAACGTCTTCCTCGGGCGAGAGCTGACCAAGGGCCGCCAGCTCGACACCCAGCAGATGGAGGCCGAGGTCCGCCGGCTGTCCGACAGGTTCGGTCTGGAGGTGGACCCCACCGAGGAGACCCGCAGCCTGAGCGTCGGCGAGCTGCAGCGGGTCGAGGTGCTCAAGGCGCTCTCCCACGACACCCGGCTGCTGATCCTGGACGAGCCCACCGCCGTGCTCACCCCCCAGGAGACCGACGACCTCTTCGTCGTGGTACGCGAGCTCGCCCAGCAGGGCGTGGCGGTGATCTTCATCTCCCACAAGCTCGACGAGGTGCTCGCGATCGCCGACGAGGTGACCGTGATCCGCGACGGCGCGGTGATCGCCACAGTCCCGGCGGCTGGGCTCACCAAGGAGCAGATCGCCACCATGATGGTCGGCCGGGAGGTGCTGCTGCGGATCGCGCACACCCCGTCCCACCCGGGCGACGAGGTGCTCGCCGTCCGCGACCTGACGGTGGTCGACGAGCGCGGCGTGACCGCGCTGAGCAAGGTCTCGCTGAGCGTCCGGGCCGGCGAGATCGTCGGAGTCGCAGGCGTCGACGGCAACGGGCAGGCCGAGCTCTGCGAAGCGGTCGCCGGGCTGCAGCACGTCGACGCCGGGCAGGTTCTGCTCAAGGGCAGCGATGTCACCCGGGCATCGGTCCGGGCCCGCCGTGAGCAGGGGCTCGCGTACATCCCCGACGACCGGCAGGAGGTCGGCACCGCGCCGAGGCTTCCGGTCGCCGAGAACCTGATCGCGACCCACCTGGCTCCCCCGGTCGCCCGGGCCGGCTGGCTGAACCGGGCCGCGGTGAGCAACCTGGCCCAGGCCCTGATCGCCAAGTTCGACATCCGCGGCGCCAGCCCCACCACCCCGGTCGGCTCGCTGTCGGGCGGCAACATGCAGAAGGTCGTGATCGCCCGGGAGTTCGAGGCGGACCCGTCCGTGCTGGTGGTCTCGCAGCCGACCCGCGGTGTCGATGTCGGCGCCATGGAGTTCGTCCACAACGCGCTGGTCGCCGCCCGGGACCGGGGCGCGGGCATCCTGCTGATCTCGGCCGACCTGAACGAGGTGATGAGCCTGTCGGACCGGCTGCTGGTGATCCACCGCGGCCGGATCGTCGACGAGTTCACCCAGGAGACGATGTCAGAGACCGCGGTCGGCCTGGCGATGGGCGGCGAGGCGGTCGACGAGGTCGCGATCAGGGCCGCCGAGAGCGCCCACGCCGAGAAGGCCGAGCTGGTCTCCACCGACCTTGACCTGCCGGCCAGCACCGAGAAGCTGGTGGCCGAGGTCGCCGCCCCCGACAGCGAAGAGGTCACCACGGTCGACGCGGCCCCGGTCGACCTGGAGTCGGTCAAGGGCCGCCAGGCCAGCGAGCTGAGCGGGGCCGACCGCTCCCGTACGGTGCTGCGCTCGGTCTTCACCAGTGCCGTCCAGCCGCTGGTCGCGATCGGCGGGGCACTGCTGGTCGGCGCGGTGATCATGCTGCTGATGGGCAAGAACCCCGTCGTCGCGTACCAGGCCCTGTTCGGGTCGGCCCTGGTCACCCCGTACGGGATGGGCGGGCTGATCGCCCACTCGGTGCAGCTGCTGATCCTGGCCGCGGCCGTGATCGTCAGCTTCAAGGCCGGGTTCTTCAACATCGGCGGCGAGGGGCAGCTCTACGTCGGCTCACTGGCTGGCGCCCTGGCCGGGGTGGCCCTGAAGGGCAGCGGCCTGCCGGGCGTGGTGCAGATCCTGATCATCCTGGCCGTCGGCTTCGTAGCCGGAGCACTGTGGGGCCTGGTGCCCGGGTCGCTGCTGGCGGTCTGGAACGTCGACATCATCGTCACCACCTTGATGATGAGCTCGATCGCGGTCCTGCTCACCCAGTACCTGGTGACCGGGCCGCTGCGCGACCCGCAGTACGGCTCGGTCGGGTCGAAGAAGATCGGCACCGAGGCGATGCTCCCCTACTGGGAGCCGACCTACAGCCTCACCCCCGACATCGTGATCGCCCTCGCGGTGACGGTGGTCATGGCCCTGGTCCTGACCCGCTCCACCTGGGGGCTCAAGGTCCGCCAGCTCGGTGAGATGAACCGCTTCGGCGAGTACACCGGGGTCAGCCCGAAGTCCATGGCGATGCAGGTGATGGCCCTGTCGGGTGCGGTCACCGGGCTGGCAGGGGCGCTGTTCGTGATCGGCCCGAGCTCACAGGGCCGCTTCTTGCAGGCCTTCTCCCCCGGGTACGGCTTCACCGCGATCACCGTCGCGCTGCTGGCCCGGCTGAACCCGTGGGCCGCGATCGTGGCCGCCCTCTTCTACGCCGACATGATGGCCGGGGCTGACCAGATGCAGTCCAGCGCCGAGGTCCCCAAGTCCCTCGTCGACCTGATCCGCGGCCTGATCATCTTGATGATCACCGCCACATTCGGGTGGAACTGGCGCAAGCGGGCGCGCGCCGAGGCGGCCGTCGGCAGCGCCGGCACCGCGACCGGCGGCAGCAGTACCGCCGCCGAGCCGACCACCCGTACCGAAGGGGTGCACTGATGGAGACCTGGAGCTCGGTACTCAGCCTGGCCCTGGTCGGGACCACGCTGATGTTCCTGACCCCGATCCTGCTGGCCGCGATCGGCGGCGCCATCACCCAGCAGGCCGACATCCTCAACATCGGCCTGGAAGGCCTGATGCTGGTCGGGGCGTTCAGCGCGATCGCTGTCGGGGCCGCCACGAAGAGCGCGCTGGCCGGGGTCCTGGCCGCGGTGGTCTCGGCACTGCTGCTGTCGGTCGTGTACGCGGTCTGCACCCTGTGGCTGAAGGCCGACTTCATCGTGGTCGGCATCGGCGTCAACATCCTGGCCCTCGGCCTGACGGTGTTCTTGCTGCAGACCCTGTACGGCAGCCCCGGCAGCACGCCGGCCTCGGTGACGATCTCGCTGCCGAAGCCTCACGTCCCGGTGCTGGGCGACCAGACGGCGCTGGTGTACCTCGCGCTGCTGTGCGTGCCGGCGTACGCGTTCCTGCTGTACCGGACCCGGTTCGGGGTGCACCTGCGGGCCGTCGGTGAGAACCTGCCGGCCGCCACCGCCGCCGGCATCGACGGGACCCGGGTGAAGTTCATCTCGGTGATGCTCTGCGGGGCGCTGTGCGGCCTGGCCGGGGCCCAGCTGTCGATGGCGAACCTCGGCTCGTTCACCACGAACATGACCGCCGGTCGCGGCTTCATCGCGGTCGCGGCCCTCACCTTCGGCCGGGCCCGCCCGGTCCCGACCCTGGTGGCGGCGGTGATCTTCGGGCTGGCGGACGCGGTCGCCGACCGGCTCGGGGTGGCCGGGGTCAACTCGAACCTGGCCAAGATGGCGCCGTACATCATCACGATCGTGGCGCTCACCCTGGCCTCGATGGACATCATGAAGCGGCGGCGCCGGTCGGCCGCCCTGAAGGAGGCGTAGCAGATGGTGGAGCGGCTGATCCTGGACTGCGACCCAGGCCACGACGACGCCATGGCGATCATGCTCGCCGCGGCCGACCCGCGCCTGGAGCTGCTGGCGATCACAACCGTGGCGGGCAACCAGACCCTGCCCAAGGTGACCCGCAACGCCCTGGCCGTGTGCACCGCGGCCCACATCACCGGCGTCCCGGTCGCGGCCGGAGCCGACCGGCCGGTGCACCGCCAGCAGGTGGTGGCCCCGGACATCCACGGCGACACCGGCCTGGACGGGCCGAGCCTTCCGGAGCCGACCGTCGAGCTGGACCCCCGACACGCGGTCGACCTGATCGTCGAGACCGTGATGCGCGAGCCGGAGCAGACCGTCAACCTGGTCCCGGTCGGGCCGCTGACCAATATCGCCCTGGCACTGCGCCGGGAGCCGGCGATCGCGCAGCGGGTGAAGCGGGTAGTGCTGATGGGTGGCGCGTACACCCGGGGCAACTCGACCCCGGCCGCCGAGTTCAACATCTTCGCCGACCCGGAGGCCGCTGCCGAGGTCTTCAGCGCCGGCTGGCCGGTAACCATGGTCGGGCTGGACCTCACCCACCAGGCCCTGGCCGACGACTCGGTCTTCGCCCGGCTGGAGCAGATCGGCGGGCCCTTGAGCGACTTCGTGGTCGCGATGCTGCGGTTCTTCCAGTCCTCGTACCTGCACTCGCAGGGCTTCACCTACCCGCCGGTGCACGACCCGACAGCGGTCGCTGTCCTGCTCGGGCAGGGCCTGGTCACCACCGAGCGGGCCCGGGTCGACGTGGAGACCCAGGGGGCGCTCACGTACGGGATGACCGTGACCGACTTCGAGGCCTACCGCGGAGCTCACCACAACGGGCTGCCCGCCAACTGTGACGTCGCCACCACGCTCGACGTGGCCGGCTTCTGGGACGTCATGATCGCCGCCATCACGCGCCTCTCGGAGCGCTGAGATGCCGACTCCTGTGATCATCGACACCGACCCCGGCATTGACGACGCCATCGCCCTCACCCTGGCTGCCGCCAGCCCGGAGCTGACGCTGCTCGGGGTGACCACGGTCGGCGGGAACACCGGCCTCGAGACCACCACCAGCAACGCGCTGCGGATCCTGCACCTGCTCGGACGAGACGACGTTCCGGTCGCCGCCGGCGCGGCCCGGGCCCTGGTCCACGACCAGCCGCTGGCCGACACCGCGATCCACGGACCCGGCGGTCTCGGCGGGGTCGAGCTGGCGCTGCCCGGCCGGCAGGCCGACCCGCGCGGAGCGCTGGCGCTGATGGTGGAGCTGATCGAGTCCAGCCCTGAGCCGGTGACGCTGCTGGCGATCGGCCCGCTCACCAACGTGGCGCTGCTGGCCGCGGCCCGGCCCGACGTGTACGCGCGGCTGGAGCGGCTGGTGATCATGGGCGGCGGGGTCCACCTCACCGGCAACCGCTCCCCCGCCGCCGAGTTCAACATCTGGTTCGACCCCGAGGCCGCCGCCCGGGTCTTCGCCGCCGGGGTCCCGGTGACCATGGTCGGCCTGGACGTCACGCAGAAGGCCCTCTTCGCCCCGTCCGACTGGGACCGGCTGCGCGGCCCCGGGGCCGGACCAGTGGCCCAGGCGGTCACCGGGATGATCGATTTCTACGGTTCCTTCTACCGCTCCTTCCTCGGCACAGACGCCACCGCCCAGCACGATGCGCTGGCCGTCACCGCCCTGGTGAAGCCGGAGCTGGTGACCACCGAGCACGTCTGGGTCGGGGTCGAGACCTCCGGTACGTACACCCGCGGCATGACGGTCGCGGACCTGCGCGGAGTCTGGAAGCGCCAGCCCAACACCCACGTCGCCCTGGACGTCGACGCCCCCGGGTACATCGACTTTCTCGTCAGCCGCATCGCTGTGTTTGATTGCCGCGGCCTTCGCGGCGGCGCGGCCCGAGCGGGGCTCGGGCAGTCCAGCACGGAATAGAGGTCGAAGCGGCGGCGTTCAACCGGAACATCGTGAGTCGACCAGGAGCAGCCAATGACCGTGCACGACAACGGGCCCCAGCCGAATGTCTTCGACATTGAGGACGCGACCCGCAGCAACCAGACCTACCGGACCGTCGCCTGGACAGGGAAGTACCTGCAGGTCACGCTGATGTCGATCCCGGTGGGCAGCTCGATCGGGCTGGAGGTCCATCCTGAGACCGACCAGTTCCTGCGGGTGGACGCCGGCACCGGACGCTGCGTGATGGGTCCTGCCGAGGACGACTTGCCCTTCTCCCAGGAGGTCAGCGACGGCTGGAGCATCCAGGTCCCGGCCGGCACCTGGCACGACGTTGTCAACACCGGCGATGAGCCGCTGCAGGTGTACGCGGTGTACGCGCCGACCCACCATGCCCAGGGCAAGGTCCACGCCACCGCGGAGGAAGCCGAGCGGGACGAGGCGGCCGGCGGCGACGAGCCCCCCGCCTGGACCGTCCAGCCGGGCTGAGCCCCCCAACCCGACCACACCAGGTGGTGAGCCGACGACAGTCGGCGGCAACCGAGGGTGACCGACGCGCTGTACCTGGCCCCTCAGCCCGGCCACGACGGGTGAGGTGCTCGCTCAAGTCGGCTGGACGAACCAGCGGTGAAGAACGACTGGCTGGACTCGGGACCGGTCCGCCCAACCTGGCCACAGCTCTGAAGC
>CALBCJ010000025.1 GCA_937926975.1 uncultured Propionibacteriaceae bacterium
GTAAGGTTCTTCGCGTTGCATCGAATTAATCCGCATGCTCCGCCGCTTGTGCGGGGCCCCGTCAATTCCTTTGAGTTTTAGCCTTGCGGCCGTACTCCCCAGGCGGGGTACTTAATGCGTTAGCTACGGCACGGAGAACGTGGAATGTCCCCCACACCTAGTACCCACCGTTTACGGCGTGGACTACCAGGGTATCTAAGCCTGTTTGCTCCCCACGCTTTCGCTTCTCAGCGTCAGGAAAGGTCCAGAGAACCGCCTTCGCCACCGGTGTTCTTCCTGATATCTGCGCATTCCACCGCTCCACCAAGAATTCCGTTCTCCCCTACCTTCCTCTAGTCTGCCCGTATCGAAAGCAGGCTCAGGGTTGAGCCCTGAGTTTTCACTTTCGACGCGACAGACCGCCTACAAGCTCTTTACGCCCAATAATTCCGGACAACGCTCGCACCCTACGTATCACCGCGGCTGCTGGCACGTAGTTGGCCGGTGCTTCTTCTCCCGCTACCGTCATTTTCACTTCGTCGCGGGTGAAAGCGGTTTACAACCCGAAGGCCGTCTTCCCGCACGCGGCGTTGCTGCGTCAGGCTTTCGCCCATTGCGCAATATTCCCCACTGCTGCCTCCCGTAGGAGTCTGGGCCGTATCTCAGTCCCAGTGTGGCCGGTCGCCCTCTCAGGCCGGCTACCCGTCGACGCCTTGGTGAGCCGTTACCTCACCAACTAGCTGATAGGCCGCGAGCTCATCCCTGACCGCCGGAGCTTTCCACCTCGGTAGATGCCCACCGAGGTCGTATCCGGTATTAGCAGCTGTTTCCAACTGTTATCCCAGAGTCAGGGGTAGATTGCTCACGTGTTACTCACCCGTTCGCCACTCGTGTACCCCCGAAGGGGCCTTACCGTTCGACTTGCATGTGTTAAGCACGCCGCCAGCGTTCGTCCTGAGCCAGGATCAAACTCTCCGTTGAAAGATATCGGTTCGAGCCAGGCTCGGTTACCGTCTCAACAAGTTCGATTCCTGACGAAAGACCCGTTGCTGGATCTTCAATCATTCATCAAAGGAACCGCCGGCTCACTTCGTGAAGCTCGCCGGACGGGGCACTTGAAAGTGCATTGTTTGGCATTGACTTTAAGCACGCTGTTGAGTTCTCAAGTTTCGGGTGCGTCCCGCGCTTTGGTCCTGTCGTCCGCCGCTTGGGGCAACTCGTCTTACTTTAGTGAGGCTTTCGGCTCGGTGTCAACTCGGGCCCTTCGACCTCCACCTGCCCACGCTACCGCCTGTCGAGCCTGGTAGCCCAGGTGCCCGACTGGATCGAGTGAGTAGGTGTCCTCACGGTCGGCCGCTGCGCTCCCTGGGGCCATCCGCCTCAGGGCTTCGCTTCGTCCGTATCACCGGCGAGGCCTGGCATACATTACATGCCGCAGCACCCCTCGTCAACCCCACTCCGCCGGTCGAGCGGGCCACGGGGCGTCAGCCCTGGTCAGAGCCGACTTTGAGGATTCCCACGGTGCGCTTCCCACGCCGCAGTACGAGGTGTCCCCCGGCTAGCAGGTCACTGGCACCCAGCTCGTAGGCGGGATCGGTCACCCGGACGTTGTTCAGGTAGGCCCCGCCCTCGTTCACCGCCCGTCGACCGGCGGAGAGGCTCGAGACCACCCCGGCCGTGTGCATCGCCTGGGCAATGGTGACCCTGTCCAGTGAGGCCACGCTCCCTCCGCCCACCTCCCGGGCGACTGCCTGCAGCACCCCCGCCGGCAGTGAGCCCAGGTCTCCGTTGCCGAACAGGGCCGCCGCTGCAGCGACCGCGGCCTCGCGCTCACCGACCGAGTGCACCAGGTCGGTGGCGTCATCGGCCAGCGCCCGCTGAGCCGCCCGCCGGTGGGGCTCTTCGCGGGCCTGACGCTCCAGGTCCTCAATCTCTTCCCGGCTTCGCATGCTGAAGACCCTCAGGTAGGTCCCCACCATCGAGTCCTCCGCGGAGAGGAAGAACTGGTGGAAGGCGTACGGCGACGTCATCTCGGGATCAAGCCAGACAGTGCCGCTCTCGGTCTTGCCGAACTTCGTCCCGTCGGCCTTGGTCAGCAGCGGCGTGGCCAGGGCATGGGCCCGAGCCCCCTCGGAGCGCCGGATCAGCTCGACTCCCGCGGTGAGGTTCCCCCACTGGTCCGAGCCCCCGGTCTGCACAGTCACGTGGTGGCGCCGGAAGAGCTCGCGGAAGTCCAGCGCCTGCAGCAGCACGTACGAGAACTCGGTGAACGAGATCCCCGACTCCAGGCGGTTGCGGACCACGTCTCGGGCCAGCATCCGGTTCACCGAGAAGTGCTTGCCGACATCGCGAAGGAAGTCCAGGGTGCCCAGCGACGAGGTCCAGTCGTAGTTGTTGACCACCGTGGCCGCACTGGGGCCGGTGAACGACACGAACCGCTCGACCTGCGCCTTGATCCGCTCTACCCAGGCCGCCACGACATCGGCCGGGTTGAGGGAGCGCTCGGCGGTCTGCTTCGGGTCACCGATCAGCCCGGTAGCCCCGCCGACCAGAAGGTACGGACGGTGCCCAGCTGCCTGAAAGTGCCGAGCCAGCACCAGCTGGACGAGGTTGCCGAAGTGGATCGAGGGGGCGGTCGGGTCGAAGCCGACATAGAAGGACACCGGCCCCGAGTCCAGGTGCGCGGCCAGCGCCGCCTCATCGGTCGACTCGGCGACCAGGCCTCGCCACTTCAGCTCATCCAGGAGGGCATTCACCCGGGTCACTCTACCGATGCGGCGACCGCCCAGGTCAGCCCGCACCGGCCGGAGTCACCAGTCCAGCGCGCCCTTGGCCCGCTTGTGGTCCTCGTCAGTGAGCTGGCGGGTCGTGCCGGCCGCCGGGTCATACAGCCAGATCTCGCTCCAGACGTCCTGCTCGGTCCGGGTGTACGCGATCTGGGTACCGTCGGGCGACCAGCAGCCGAAGACGTCGATCAGCTGGTCGTCGGGGCGCGGTGCGGTCCGGTAGCTGCCTGCCGCCAGGTCCAAGACTCCGATCGCGCTCTGCGCCGGGTTGCCCTCCGGGCCGAACTGCGAGACACACAGCAGGTTTCCGTCCGGGTGCCAGCTCGGCATCGCCAGACTCGCACCGACCCGGCCGTACAGGACCATCTGGTCGGCACCGGCCGGCTCGCCGTCGAGGGCCGCCAGCAGCGCCTCCGGACGGATCCGCCCGATCCGCCACCACGGCGTCGTGGAGTCACCAAACCCCAGCACCAGTCCCCCGACAGGGTGCCAGCTCATCCCGGCGATGTCACTGCCGTCGGGCATCACCAGGACCTCTCGCCGGGTCCCGTCCGAGACCCGGGTGACGACCACCGTGCCGTACCGCTCGGCGGTGAGGTGCAGCAGCCGGTCGTCGTCGAGCCAGATCGCCGAGTGCCCCTCGGCCAGGGTGGTCGTCGTGTCGCCGGTGGCCGCGTCCACGACACAGAGCCGAGCCTGATCCTGACCGCCCCCGGTGCGGTGAATCGCGATCCGGTCCCGCTGCGGAGACCAGGTCGGGTTCCGGTCGCTCACGAAGTCCAGCCTGGTGCTGTCATCGGTGACCCGCCTGATCTCCCCGGTGCCCGGGTCCACGCGAAAGATGTCCTCCTGGCCAGGGACGTCGACCTCTGGGTCGAGCGAGTAGCTGAAGTAGACGATCTGGTGGTCCTCAGTCATGACAGCTCCTCGCTCCTCGCTGGTCGTGAGACTACCGCGCCCCCGGAGCCTCGCGGGCTCCCGGCTCGGTCAGTCCAGCCCGGCCGCCGCCCGCAGCTCGGCCAGCTGCTCGCGGACCCGCGCCTCGGCCGTACCACCACGCCCGTCCCGAGCGGCAGTCGAGCCTGCGACCGTCAGGACCTGCCGGACCTCACCCGTCAGCGCCGGGTCGATCTGGCCCAGCTGCTCGGCCGACAGCTGCGACAGCTCGAGCCCGTGCTGCTCGCAGTAGCGCACCGCCGCCCCGGCGATGTGGTGGGCCCGGGCGAACGGGACCCGCTGACGCACCAGCCAGTCAGCCACATCCGTCGCCAGGGAGAAGCCCTGCGGCGCGAGCTGCTCCAACCGCTCGGGGTGGAACCGGAGCGTCGCCACCATCCCGGCCACGGCCGGTAGCAGCACCCGCAGCTGGTCCAGCGAGTCGAACAGGGGCTCCTTGTCCTCCTGCAGGTCCCGGTTGTACGCCAGTGGCAGGCCCTTCAAGGTCGCCAGCAGCCCGGTCAGGTTGCCGATCAGGCGACCAGCCTTGCCGCGAGCCAGCTCGGCCACATCCGGGTTCTTCTTCTGCGGCATGATGCTCGACCCGGTCGACCAGGCGTCGTCCAGAGTCACGAAGCCAAACTCGTGGGTGCACCAGACGATCACCTCCTCGGCCAGCCGGGAGACGTCCACGGCGACCTGGGCGCAGACGTAGGCCGCCTCGGCCACCAGGTCGCGGGCCGCTGTCCCGTCGATCGAGTTCGGCACCGAGTCGGTGAAGCCGAGCTCGCGGGCCACCAGCTGCGGGTCCAGTCCCAGCGACGTCCCGGCCAGGGCCGCCGAGCCGTACGGGGACTGGTCGAGCCGCGAGCCCAGGTCGCTGATCCGGCCGAGGTCCCGCACGAGCGGCCAGGCGTGAGCCAGCAGCGCGTGCGACAGCAGCACCGGCTGGGCGTGCTGCAGGTGGGTCCGCCCCGGCATCGCCACCCCGAGGTGCCGCTCGGCCTGCCCGGCCAGGGCGGCGACCACTGCCCGGATGTCACCGGCCAGCACCGCGGCCGCGTCGCGCAGGTACATCCGCACCAGGGTCGCGATCTGGTCGTTGCGGGAGCGCCCGGCCCGCAGCCGGCCGGCCAGGTCTGGCCCCAGCTGCTCGGTCAGGCCCCGCTCCAGGGCCCCGTGCACGTCCTCGTCGGTGGGCTGCGGCCCGAACGTGCCCTGCTCCACCTGCGCGGCCAGGTCGCTGATCCCCGCCAGCAGACCGTCCCGCTCGGCGTCGGTCAGCAGCCCGGCCGCTGACAGCGCCTTGACGTGGGCGGCTGAGCCGGCCAGGTCGTACCGCGCCAGCCGCCAGTCGAAGGCCGTGGACTGAGACAGGGCGAACATCGCCTCCGCCGGCCCGCCCTCGAAGCGGCCTCCCCAGAGCATCCCGTGGGTCACGACTCTCCTTCCGTCCCCAGGCCGAGCAGCCGCTCGGCCAGTACCTCTCCGCCTCCCGGTGCCCGGGTCACCACCAGCACCGTGTCGTCGCCGGCCACGCAGCCCAGCACCTCGGGCCAGGCGACCCGGTCGAGCGCCGAGGCGACGTACTGGGCGGCGCCAGCCGGGGTCCGCACCACGACCAGGTTGCCCGAGCCCTCGGCCCGCAGCACCAGCTCCTGGCAGACCCGGCCCAGCCGGGCCTCGGCCTCCGGGTGCTCGAAGGCCTGGTCGTCGGGGATCGCGTACGCGAGCGCACCGCCCGCCCCACGGACCCGGACCGCTCGCAGCTCGACCAGGTCCCGCGACACGGTCGACTGGGTGATGTCCCAGCCGTCGGCGGCCAGCAGCCGCTGCAGCTCGCCCTGCGACGACACCACGTGCTGGGCCAGGAGCTCCGCTATCCGGGCCTGCCGGCGGGCCTTGGGGACCTCGCTGCGGCTCACCCGCGAGCCGCCTGCACCAGACCCGGCCAGGCCTCGATGAACTCCTCCAGGTCGGTCCGGGAGATGACCAGGGGCGGCGCGATCCGGAGCCGGTCCGGCCGGGGAGCGTTGAGCACGAAGCCCGCGTCGAGCGCCGCCGCCACCAGCGCCGGGCCGACCGGCTCGCTCAGCTGGACCCCGCGCAGCAGCCCGCGCCCGTCGACCCGCTCGACCCCGGCCATGCTGCTCAGGGCCTGGGCCAGCCAGTCACCGACCGCGACAACCTGCGGCAGCAGCACCTCCAGCTCCTCGAGGACCGTCAGAGCGGCCCGGGCAGCCAGCGGGTTCCCGCCGAAGGTGGTCCCGTGCATCCCCGGCTGAAACAGGTCAGCGGTGCCGCCGGTCGCCAGGCAGGCCCCGACCGGGAAGCCGTTGCCGAGCCCCTTGGCCACCGTGACCAGGTCCGGCACCACCTGCTCGCGGCTGTGGTCGAACCAGGCCCCGGTTCGCCCGATCCCGGTCTGCACCTCGTCCAGCCAGAGCAGGGCCCCGGCCGAGGCGGTGATCTCGCGGGCAGCCCTCAGGTACCCCTCCGGGGGGACGATGACCCCGGCCTCGCCCTGGATCGGCTCCAGCACCACCGCTGCAACGGTGTCGTCGACAGCGGCCGCGAGGGCCGCCTGGTCCCCGTACGGGACGAAGGTGACCTCGCCGGCCAAGGGGGCGAACGGCTCCCGGTAGGCAGGCTTGTGGGTGACCGTGAGAGCGCCCATGGTCCGGCCGTGGAAACCGTTCTCGGCGGCCACCAGCCGGGTCCGGCCGGTACGCCGGGTGAGCTTGAAGGCCGCCTCGTTGGCCTCGGTGCCGGAGTTGCACAGGAAGACCCGGGCCTCGTGGCCGAGCAGCTCGGTCAGCCGGGCGCCAAGCGCGATCTGGTTCACGGAGGTGAACAGGTTCGAGACATGGCTCACGGTCGCGACCTGCTCGCTGATGGCCTGGACGAAGCGCGGGTGAGCGTGGCCCAGTGAGTTGGTCGCGATCCCTCCGAGCAGGTCCAGGTAGCGCTTCCCCTCGTCGTCGACGAGCCAGACCCCCTCCCCTCGGACGAACTCCCGGGCCGGGGTCCCGAAGGTGTTCATCAAGGCCGCCCCGTACGCTTCCTGCCAGCTCACTGCCCGTCCTCCTCACCGGCCACCACCGTGGTGCCAGAGCCTGTACCGGCGAGGTCTGACAGCACCGCGTGCGGGACCCGTCCGTCAATCACCGTAGCCTGGCCGACCCCGCCCCGGACCGCTGCCAGGCAGGCCTCCATCTTCGGCCGCATCCCGGACTCCAGCTGCGCCAGCAGCTGCTCCAGCTCACCGGTGGTGATCCGGTCGACCACCTCGGTCGAGGCAGGCCAGTCCCGGTAGAGGCCAGCCACGTCGGTCAGCACCACCAGCCGAGCCGCCCCCAGCGCCACCGCCAGCGCGGCCGCGGCAGTGTCGGCGTTGACGTTGTGGACGATGCCCTGGGCGTCGGGAGCCACCGTCGCCACGACCGGCACCCGGCCGGCCGCCAGCAGGTCCTGAACCAGGCCTGGGCGGACCTCGGTGACCTCACCGACCAGGCCCAGGTCGACCTCCTCGCCGTCGAGGACCAGCCCCTTGCGGGTGGCGACGAAGGTCCCGGCGTCCTCGCCGGAGATCCCGACCGCCACCGGGGTCTGGGCGTTGATCCGACCCACGAGGTCCCGCCCGACCTGGCCGACCAGGACCATCCGGACCACCTGCATCGCCTCGCCGGTGGTGACCCGCAGGCCACCACGAAACTCGGACGCGATCTGCAGCCGCGACAGCATCGCCGAGATCTGCGGCCCGCCCCCGTGGACGACGACCACGTCGACTCCGGCCGTCCGCAGCTCGGCGATGTCGCAGGCGAAGGCCCGGACCAGGTCCTCGGCCACCATGGCGTTGCCGCCGTACTTGACGACCACGCACGAACCCGTTGGCAGCGCGCTCATGAGGAGTAGTCCGCGTTCTCGGAGACGTAGCCGTGGGTGAGGTCGTTCGTCCAGATCGTGGCCGCCTCGCTGCCGGCGTGGAGGTCGATCCGGACCTGGACCTGGCGCGGCCTCAGGTCCACCTGGGCCGGGTCGGCGCCGATCGAGCTCTGCTGGCAGACCGGCACCCCGTTCAGGTACACGTCGATCTCGTCCGGCGCGAAGGCCGCCTGGGTGGTCCCGACCGCGGCCAGCACCCGCCCCCAGTTGGGGTCGTTGCCGGCGATCGCGCACTTGAACAGGTTCGAGCGGGCCACCGTACGGGCGACCTCGAGCGCATCGGCCTCGGTAGCGGCTCCGACCACCTCCACCGCGATCTCGTGCTCGGCGCCCTCGGCGTCGGCGATCAGCTGGCGGGCCAGGTCCTCGCAGACCTCGGTCAGGGTGGTGACCAGGCTGGTCAGCGGCGGGTGCACCCGGCTGGCGCCGCTGGCCATCGCGATCACAGTGTCATTGGTCGACATGCAGCCGTCGGAGTCGGCCCGCTCCAAGGTCGTCCGGGTCGCCTGCCGCAGCGCCTCGTCCAGCTCGGTGCGCTCGACCTCGGCGTCGGTGGTGACCACCGCGAGCATCGTCGCCAGCCCTGGTGCCAGCATCCCGGCTCCCTTGGCCATGCCGCCGACGGTGTAGCCCTCCGGGCCGGTCCGGACCGCGGTCTTGGGCCGGGTGTCGGTGGTCATGATGGCCTCGGCGGCGGCCGCCCCTCCCCCGGTCCCGAGCCGCCCGACCGCCTCGGCCACCCCGGCCAGCAGCTGGGGCATCGGCAGCCGGGCCCCGATCAGCCCGGTCGAGCAGAGCCCGACATCCATCGGCAGGCAGCCCAGGTGGTCGGCGGCCGCAGCGGCGGTCTGGGCGGCGTCGTCACGACCGGCGGCGCCGGTTCCGGCGTTCGCCCCGCCTGAGTTGAGCACCACGGCCACCAGCCGCCGGTCGGCCAGGGCCGCCCGCGACCAGCCGACGGGGGCAGCGAAGACCCGGTTGGTGGTGAAGACGGCGGCCGCCTCGAACCGGGGGCCGAGGTTGCGCACCACGGCAAGGTCCAGGGCACCGGTCGCCTTCAGCCCGGCGGCCACCCCGGCGGCCTCGAAGCCTGAGGCGGCGGTGACACCGGTCCGGCCAGCAGCGACGTGCTGGCTCATGGGGCGACTCCGTTGCTGCTCAGGCCCGTGGTCTCGGGCAGGCCGAGGGCGAGGTTGAGGCACTGCACGGCAGCCCCGGCGGTGCCCTTGGTGAGGTTGTCGATCGCGCTCACGGCGACCAGTCGGCCGGCTGCCTGGTCGACGGCTGTCTGGATCTGGACCGCGTTGCTGGCGACCACCGCCTGGGTCTGGGGCCACTGGCCCTGGGGGAGGTAGTGCAGGAAGGGCTCGTCGGCGGTGTAGGCCTGGTACGCGGCCCGGACCTGCTCCTCGCTCACCGGCCCGGCCAGCCGGGCGGTGCAGGTGGCGAGGATCCCCCGAGGCATCGGGACCAGCACCGGGGTGAAGCTGACCCGGGGACTGGTCGCGCCGCAGGCGACCAGGTTCTGCACCATCTCGGGGGTGTGCCGGTGGCGCCCGCCGACTCCGTACGCCGAGGCCGAGCCCATCACCTCCGAGCCGAGCAGGTGGGGCTTGGCGGCCTTCCCGGCCCCGGAGGTGCCGGAGGCAGCGACCACCACCACGTCGCTGCAGTCGACCAGCCCGGCGGCGACCGCAGGGGCTAGGGCCAGGGTGACCGCAGTCGGGTAGCAGCCCGGCACGGCCACCCGGCGGGTCTGGCGCAGGCGGTCTCGCTGGCCGGGGAGCTCTGGCATCCCGTACGGCCAGGTGCCGGCGTGCTCGCTGCCGTAGAAGGTCTCCCACTGCTCGGCGCTGGCGAGCCGGAAGTCGGCGCCGACGTCGATCACGAGGACCTCGTCACCCAGCCGGTTCGCGATCGGGGCCGAGGCGCCGTGCGGCAGCGCCAGGATCACCACGTCGTGGCCGGCTAGGTTCTCGGCCGTGGTGTCGGCGACCACCCGGTCGGCCAGGCTGGGCAGGTGCGGCAGGTGGTCGCCAAGGCGGCTCCCGGCGCTGGTCCGCGCGGTCAGGGCTCCGATCTCCACCTCGGGATGGCCGAGCAGCAGGCGCAGCGCCTCGCCCCCGGCGTAGCCGGTACATCCCGCTAGCGTCACCGTGTACGTCACGATGCACAACTATGCCGATGTATGCATGATCATGCAAACCGGTGGTCAGCCGGTCCTCGGTACCGCCTGGCAGCGCTCCACGGCCGACGCGATCGCCGCGTCCCGGGCGGCGCCGGCCTCGGTGTCGGTCAGGGTGCGGTCAGGAGCCCGGAAGCGCAGCGCGTACGCCAGCGACTTACGACCCTTCCCGACCTGCTCACCGGTGTACACGTCGAACAGCCGGATCTCCTCCAGCAGCTCCCCGGCGCCGTCGACCAGCGCCTGCTCAACCTCGGCGGCCGGGACCGACGCGTCAACGATCAGCGCCACATCCTCTTTCGCCACCGGGTGCGACGACACAGCCGTGACCTCCCCGGTCGCCGGCGCCAGAGCGATCACGGCGTCCAGGTCGAGCTCGGCGGCAGCCGTACGGGCCGGCAGGCCGAAGGCCTGGCAGACGCTGGGGTGCAGCTCACCGGCGTAGCCGACGACGGCTCCGCCCACCGACAGCGCGGCGCAGCGGCCAGGGTGCCACGGCGGCTGCTGGGCCGCCGCCCGTCCCAGCCGGACCCCGACCGCCTCGGCCGCGGTCTGGGCGAAGCCGATCGCCTGGACCCAGCCGGCCGGCTCGCCAGCACCCTGCCACCCGGCCGCGGTCCAGGCACCGGTGACCACGGCGGCCAGGTGCCGCGGCTGCTGGGGCAGCGCGTCGTTCATCGCCGCCAGCTCGGCACCGCTAGGACGCTGCGCCACCGACGGCACCGGGGCCTTGCCGACCGGGCCGAAGAAGACCGGGCCCGACTCGTACAGGGCCAGGTCGTCCTGGCTGCGGGAGGTGTTGCGCGTGACCGCGGCGAAGAGTCCGGGCAGCAGCGAGGTCCGCAGGTACGGGGCGGTGTCGGCTAGCGGGTTCGCCAGCCGTACGAGCTCTCGGCGCGGGTCGTCACCGGGAACCTGCATCCGGTCCAGGTCTGCCTCGGCAGCGAACGGGAACTGGATCACCTCGACGAAGCCCGCGGCCGCCACCGCGGCCGCCACCGCCCGGCGCAGCTGCTGGCGCCGGGTCAGACCCCGGCCCCCGGCCGGGCGCGGCAGCACCGGGGTGATGGTGTCCAGGCCGACCTTGCGGCCGACCTCCTCGACATAGTCGTACGGGTCGCGCAGGTCCGGGCGCCAGGTCGGTGGCTGGCAGTGCAGCCGGTCCTGGTCGAGGCGTACCTCGACGCCCGAGCCGCGCAGGATCTGGACCACCCGCTCGGCGCCGACCTCGGTGCCCAGGACCCGGTCCGCCAGGGCAGCGGTGATGGTCTGCTCCGGCACCGTCGGGACCTGCCCGGCCACCGTCTCCCCCGGCTCCAGGGTGGCCCCGGCCAGCTCGACCAGCAGCTGTGCCACCCGGTGCGCCGCCGCGTACACGGCGCCCGGGTCGACTCCCCGCTCGAACCGCTTCGACGCCTCCGAGGCAAGCTTGTGGCGCCGGGCGGTCCGCCCGATCAGGGCCGGGTCGAACCAGGCTGCCTCGATCACCATCCGGCGGGTCTGCTCACCGAGCTCGGTGGTCACCCCGCCCATCACCCCGGCCAGACCGATCACTCCGGAGTCGTCGGCGATCACGATGTCGTCGCTGCTCAGCTCGCGCTCGGTGCCGTCGAGGGTGGTCAGCCGCTCACCGGCCGCGGCCTGCCGGACCACGATCGGGCCCGCCAGCCGGTCGGCGTCGTAGCCGTGGATCGGCTGCCCGGTCTCGAGCATCACGTAGTTGGTGATGTCGACCGCCAGCGAGATCGGCCGCATCCCGGCCATCCGGAGCCGGTTCTGCAGCCAGGCCGGGGAGGTCCGGTCCGGGTCGATCCCGCTCACCGAGACCGCCACGAAGTGCGGGCACCCGGGGGTCTCCAGCCGGACCGGGTGCCCTGCGGACGCCGGTGCCGGGGTGGCCCGCCCGACCGGGTCGGTGAACGGGACCCCGAAGGCCTGGGCCGTCTCGCGGGCCAGGCCCCGCACCGACAGGCAGTAGCCCATGTCGGGGGTGACCGCGATGTCGAGCACCTCGTCGTCGAGCCCGAGCACACTCAGCGCGTCCGTCCCCGGGACCAGGCGCCGGCCGTCCACCTCGGGCTGGAGCACGAGGATCCCGCTGTGGTCGGTGCCGGTCCCGATCTCGTCGGCGGCGCAGATCATCCCGTCGGAGATGTGGCCGTACGTCTTGCGGGAGGCGATCTGGAAGCCCCCCGGCAAGGTGGTGCCGGGCAGGGCCACCACGACCAGGTCACCGACAGCGAAGTTGTGGGCTCCGCAGACGATCCCCCGCCGGCCGTCCTCCCCGTTGTGCTCCGGGCCCACGTCGACCTGGCACCAGCGGATCACCTTGCCGTTCTTCTGGGGCTCCTCAACCAGCTCCAGGACCTGGCCGACCACCAGCGGGCCGGTGACCTCAGTGGCCGGCTCCACCGACTCCACCTCGAGCCCGGCCCGGATCAGGGCGTCCCCGACCTCCCGGCCAGTGACCTCGTCGGTGATGGCTGCGTACTCACGCAGCCACGACAGCGGCGCCCTCATCGCGCACCTCCCACCAGCGACCGGCTGAACCGGACGTCTCCTTCCACCATGTCGCGCATGTCCTGAGCGTTGTTGCGGAACATCAGGGTCCGCTCGATCCCCATCCCGAAGGCGAAGCCGGAGTACGTGTCGGTGTCGACCCCGGCGGCCCGCAGCACCCGCGGGTTGACAACCCCGCAGCCTCCCCACTCGATCCAGCCCTCGCTGGCGCAGGTACGGCACGGTGCGGCCGGGTTGCTGACGCTGGCACCGTGGCAGACGAAGCACTCCAGGTCGAGCTCGGCGCTGGGCTCGGTGAACGGGAAGTAGTTGGGCCGGATCCGGACCCGGACGTCACCAAACATCACCCGGGCCAGGTGCTGCAGAGAGCCGATCAGGTGGGCCATGGAGATCCCCCGGTCGACGACCAGGCCCTCGATCTGGTGGAAGACCGGGACGTGGGTGGCGTCGAGCTCGTCGGCCCGGTACACGGTCCCCGGGCAGACCACGTACACCGGCAGCGGCCGGTCCAGCAGCGAGCGGAGCTGGACCGGAGAGGTATGGGTCCGCAGCACCACGTGGTGGTCGGCGGGCTCGACGAACAAGGTGTCGGACTCCCCACGAGCGGGGTGGTCGGGACCAATGTTGAGGGCGTCGAAGTTCAGCCACTCGGCCTCGACCTCCGGCCCCTCGGCCACCTCCCAGCCCATCGCCACGAAGACGTCCACCATCAGGTCGGACAGGGCAGTGATCGGGTGGACCGCGCCCTGCGGCGCCAGCGCCACCGGCAGCGTGACGTCGACGGTCTCGGCGGCCAGGGTGCGCTCCAGCTCGGCCGCACCGACCACGGCCTCCCGCTCGGCGAGGGCGCGCTGGACCTGGCCGCGGGCGGCCCCGAGCCGGGAGCCGGCTTCCTTGCGGACGGCCGGGGGGAGGGCCCCGATCTCCCGGTTGGCCAGGGCGAGCGGGGAGCGGTCGCCGGCGTGCGCGAGGCGGGCCGCCTTCAGCTCGGCGGTGGTCTCGGCCGCCGCGAAGGCCGCCAGTGCCTCCTCCACCATCTGGGTGACCGCCTCAGGACCGAGGGCGGTGACCTGGACCGGGTCGTAGCTGGGACTGGGGCCTGACATGGCGTCCTCTTCGTGTGATGGGCAGGGCCGCAGGCGAGTCTAGGAGAGCGGCCTCGCTGCGGGCACGGGACTTTGTGGGGGTGAGACGGGCTGCTGGGCAGCGGCGGCGGCGTACAGGCAGACCGCAGCGGCGGTGGAGAGGTTGAGGCTCTCGGCCTGGCCCCACATCGGCACCCGAACCACCTGGTCGACCAGCTCCCGGTCGGCGGCGGGCAGTCCCCAGGCCTCGTTGCCGAAGACCCAGGCGACCGGGCGGCTGAGCGACCCGTCTCGCTCCAGCTCGGTGAGGGTGACCTCGCCGCTGCCGTCAGCGGCCAGCACCCACATCCCGGCGGCCCGGAGCGCGGCCACGGTCTCGGCCAGCGCCGGGCCGTGGACCACGGGCAGGTGGAACAGGCTCCCGACGGTGGCGCGCACAGTCTTGGGGTTGTACGGCTCGACCGACTGCTCGGTCAGCACCACCCCGTCGGCGCCGAAGGCGTCGGCGCAGCGGATCACGGCCCCGGCGTTGCCGGGGTCGCGGACCTGGGCGCAGACAGCGACGAGCTGGGTGGGCCGGTCGAGCAGCTGCGCCAGGGAGGTCTCCCGGACCGTGCAGACCGCGACCACCCCCTGCGGGTGGACGGTCCCGACCAGCCGGTCCAGGTCGGCCTCACCGACCTGGAGCAGCTCGGCCCCAGACTCGCGTACGCGGGCCAGCAGCGGGCTCAGCCGAGGCTGGGCGGCAGCGGTCACCAGGCAGCGGCGGACCAGTCCGGCCGCCGCGGCCTCCCGGACCGCCTGCGGCCCTTCGACCAGGAACTGGCCGCTGGTCTGGCGCCCCTTGCGGGTGAGCAGCCGACGAGCCGACCGGAGTACTCCCGCCGAGGCGGTCCCGATCGGCTCGTCGGCTGTCTGCTGCGACCAGCTCACCTCAGGCGGCGACCGCGTCCTTCGCGACCTGGACCAGGCTGGCGAAGGCCTTGGGGTCGCTCACCGCGAGGTCGGCCAGGATCTTGCGGTCAACCTCGACCCCAGCTGCCTTGAGGCCGCAGATGAAGCGGTTGTAGGTCATCCCCTCGGCGCGGGTGGCGGCGTTGATCCGCTGGATCCACAGCGCCCGGAAGTCGCCCTTGCGGTCGCGACGGTCCCGGTAGGCGTAGGTCATCGAGTGGAGCAGCTGCTCCTTGGCCTTGCGGTAGAGCCGCGAGCGCTGGCCCCGGTAGCCGGACGCCGCCTCCAGCACCTCGCGGCGCTTCTTCTGGGCGTTCACTGCGCGCTTCACGCGTGCCATGGTGTTCTCCTCGTCAGAATGTCAGGTGGGTCGTCACTTGCCGAGCAGCCGGCGGGCCTTGCGGGCGTCGCTAGAGCCCAGCTCCGCGTCAGGCATCAGACGCCGGGTCTGGCGCGACGACTTGTGCTCGTTCAGGTGGCGCTTGCCGGCCTGACGGTGGACGAGCTTGCCCGTCCCGGTGACCTTGAACCGCTTCTTGGCACCGGAGTGCGTCTTCATCTTCGGCATCTGCCGCTCCGTTCTCGTGTTGCGTGATCAGCGACTCGACCTACAGGTCGATATCGGGGTCCAGGTTGTCGGCGGGACCGCGCTTCTTCTTCGGCGCGGCCGTGGCAGCCACCCGGGCCCGGTGCTCGGCCAGGTCCCGCTGCTCGGCCTGCTCCGACGCGGTCCGCTCCGCGGCCCGGCGGTCCTTCTCCGCCTTCTGCTCGACCCGGGCCTCGGCCTTCTTCCGGGTCGGGGCGAGCACCATCAGCATGTTGCGCCCGTCCTGCCTGGGGGCCGACTCCACGGTGCCGTCAGCGGCCACGTCGTCGGCCAGCCGCTTCAGCAGGTTGAAGCCCAGCTCGGGGCGGCTCTGCTCGCGGCCGCGGAACATGATCGTGATCTTGACCTTGTCGCCGCCCTTGAGGAAACGCACCACGTGACCTTTCTTGGTCTCGTAGTCGTGGGCGTCGATCTTGGGCCGGAGCTTCATCTCCTTGATCACGGTGTTGGTCTGGTTGCGCCGGCTCTCACGGGCCTTCTGGGCGTTCTCGTACTTCCACTTGCCGTAGTCCATCAGCCGACAGACCGGGGGGCGGTTGCCGGGAGCCACCTCGACCAGGTCCAGGTCGGACTCCTGGGCCAGGCGCAGCGCGTCCTCGATGCGCACAATGCCCACCTGCTCACCGCTGGGGCCGACGAGGCGGACCTCGGGCACGCGGATTCGTTCGTTGATGCGCGGTTCGGTGCTGATGAGTCCTCCAAGTTCGCTTCTGAGACAACTGACAAGGGCCCCGCGCCGACGCGGAGCCCTGACACCCGGGCCGCAGCAGGCTGGGACACCTCTGCCCGGTACTGACCCACGCCCCACGGGGCGTCAGGTGGGAGACCCGGCCTCCACTTCGCGCGCGTGGTTCTCGTCGAACCGACCGGCACAGTGTACGCCGGTCAGTCCCAGCGGCAGAAATCGGCGCTGCCCGAGACGACCGTGCAGCCGGGTCAGCCGACACGGTGGTCCTCCGAGGCGTACCCGGGTGCCGACGCCGAGAAGGTCGCGCAGCTCAGCCGGGCCGACGCGCCAGGAAGACCCCGACCACCGCGAGCAGGGTGCCCACGATCCCGACCGCCAGCAGCGGGTCGGCCCCCTGCGCAGCGGCGCCTGTCCCCTCGAGCCGGACCGCGGCCTGGGCCCCGCCACGGCCTGCTCGGGACACAGACACCGAAACCGACGGGTCAGGTGGCAGCGACGGCGGGGTCGGCTTGCCTCGGGAGACCGACACCGAGACCGTGGGCTCCGTGGGCGCTGTCGCCGTGACGGTCCTGGTCACCGTGGGTCCAGGGACCGTCTGCGTGGGTCCAGGAACGGTCACTGTCGGCCCAGGCACCGTCACCGTGGGACCAGGGACCGTCACCGTGGGACCAGGGACCGTCACTGTCGGCCCAGGCACCGTCTGGGTCACGGTAGGCCCCGGGACGGTGCTCGCTGGAGCCGTGACCGTCACCGTACGGGTCGGGCGGGGCTGCCACGGCCACCACCAGGGCACCCACGCCCCGGCCTGGCCCCTCGCCGCGGGGACCTCCACCACCGGCCCGGCTGTCGCCCCGGTCTGAGGGCTCAGCTGCCTGGGGCAGCTGGGCCGGCCGGTCCGGCTACGGACCAGGTACGTCTCCTGACCCACGTCGTACCGGACCCCCACCTGGTGGGCGGTTCTGACCTGGCGCGGATTGGGACCGCTCCCCAGATCACCAGCCTGGTCATAGACACAGACCCACGCCGTCCTCACCGGAGCTGACTGAGCCGCGGGGGGCGCCGCGACCAGGGCCACACCCGCAAGGAGACCTGCCGGCAACCAGACCAGCAGCCGTGTCCTGTTCATGTGGCTCCCTCGACTCGCGACCCCACTAGGACGGAGATCCTACTCCTCCGAGTCGTCACGCGCGACCCAGCCATTGACACGCGGATCGAGAACCCGGCAAACCAGTGTCAGCAGGAGAAGCGACCGGTGGTCACAGCCGGCAGGCAGCGATGTCGGTGATCAGGATGCCGCGCGCCCCCGCCTCCCAGAGCCGGTCCATCAGCTGCTGCGAGCCGCGCCGCGGCACCATCGAGCGGACCGCCGACCAGCCTGGGGTCCCCAGAGGGGAGATCGTGGGTGCCTCCAGGCCCGGCGCCAGGTCCACCGCCGCCTGCAGGGCGTCGTTGGCGATGTTGAAGTCGACCAAGACAAAGTCCCGAGCCACGAGGACCCCGGAGATCCGACGCTGCAGCTGCTCCAGGCCCGGAGCGGGACGTGCCCCGCGTCGCCCGATCAGGACCGCCTCCGACTCCAGAACCGGCTCCCCGAAGACCTCCAGCCCGGCCTTGCGCAGGGTGCTGCCGGTCTCCACCACGTCCGCGATCGCGTCAGCGACCCCGAGCCGGATCGCGATCTCCACCGCCCCGTCCAGCCCGATCAGACGAGCCGAGACTCCCTGGCGCTCCAGGTACGCCCGCACCAGCCCCGGGTACGAGGTCGCGATCCGGTGCCCTTCCAGGTCGGCCACCGTCTTGCCGGCGCCGCCCGGGGCAGCGAAGCGGAACTTGGTCCCTCCAAAGCCCAGCGGCAGCAGCTCCGTGGCGTGAGCGCCGGAGTCGAGGAGCATGTCCCGCCCGGTGATCCCCAGGTCGAGGGTCCCCTCCCCCACGTACACGGCGATGTCGCGAGGGCGCAGGTAGTAGAACTCGACCCCGTTCGCCTCGTCCACCAGGACCAGGTCCTTGAGGTCCCAGCGCTGCCGGTAGCCGGCCTCCTTCAGCATCCGGGTGGCGGGCTCCGCCAGGGAGCCCTTGTTGGGGACGGCGATCCTCAGCAGTGTCGTACGGTCCTCGGTCACCGGCACAGGCTACCGACCCCGCTCAGAGCCGCTGGTAGACGTCGTCTAGCTCCAGACCGAGCGAGACCATCAGCACCTGGACGTGGTACAGCAGCTGGCTGATCTCCAGCGCCGCAGCCTCACTGCCCTCGTGCTCGGCCGCCATCCACACCTCGGCGGCCTCCTCGACGATCTTCTTGCCGATCTCGTGCACCCCGGCATCCAGCCGCGCGACCGTGCCCGACCCCTCGGGGCGGGTCGCCGCGGTGTGCTGCAGCTGGGCGAAGAGCTCCTCGAAGGACTTGCTCACTGCTCCAGCTCCGGGGCCTGCTCCTTGACCCCGACCAGCTCGCCGATCTTCCCACCAACCAGGCCCAGCGAGGCGTACTGCTCGAGGCGGGAGCGGGAGTCGGCAATGTCCAGGTTGCGCATCGTGAGCTGCCCGATCCGGTCGACGGGGCCGAAGACCGCGCCCTCGACCCGCTCCATCGACAGCTTCTCCGGGTGGTACGAGAAGCCGCTGCCGACGGTGTCGAGGATCGTGTAGTCGTCGCCGCGGCGCAGCCGCAGGGTGACGGTGCCCGAGACCGCCGAGGCCACCCAGCGCTGCAGCGACTCGCGCACCATCAGCGACTGCGGGTCCAGCCAGCGGCCCTCGTACATCAGCCGGCCCAGCCGCCGGCCCTCGTTGTGGTAGCTGGCGATGGTGTCCTCGTTGTGGATCGCGGTCACCAGCCGCTCGTACGCGATGAACAGCAGCGCCATCCCGGGAGCCTCGTAGATCCCGCGGGACTTGGCCTCAATGATCCGGTTCTCGATCTGGTCGCTCATCCCCAGCCCGTGACGCCCGCCGATCGCGTTCGCCTCCCGGACCAGCGCCACCGGCGAGTCAAAGGTCTGCCCGTTGACCTGGACCGGCCAGCCGTTCTCGAAGGTCAGGCTCACCGTCTCCGGCTCGATCTCGACCTCCGGGTCCCAGAACCGGACCCCCATGATCGGCTCGACGATCTCGATCCCAGCGCTCAGCTCCTCCAGGTCCTTCGCCTCGTGGGTGGCGCCCCAGATGTTGGCGTCGGTGGAGTAGGCCTTCTCCTGCGAGTCCCGGTACGGCAGGTCACGCTCGGTCAGCCAGGCCGACATCTCGGCCCGGCCCCCCAGCTCGGAGACGAAGGCCTGGTCCAGCCACGGCTTGTAGATCCGCAGCTGCGGGTTGGCGAGCAGCCCGTAGCGGTAGAACCGCTCGATGTCGTTGCCCTTGTACGTGGAGCCGTCGCCCCAGATGTGGCAGTCGTCCTCGGCCATCGCCCGGACCAGCATGGTCCCGGCCACGGCCCGGCCCAGCGGGGTGGTGTTGAAGTAGGTCCTGCCGGCGGTCCGGATGTGCCAGGCGCCGCACTGCAGGGCGACCAGGCCCTCATGGACCAGCTGCTCAGTGCAGTCGACCAGGCGCGCCAGCTCGGCGCCGTACTGACCGGCGCGGCCCGGGACCGAGGCGATATCCGGCTCGTCGTACTGGCCGATGTCGGCGGTGTAGGTGCACGGCACCGCGCCCCGCTCCCGCATCCAGGCGACAGCCACCGAGGTATCGAGACCGCCGGAGAAGGCTAGGCCAACCTTCTCGCCGACCGGGAGATCACTGAGAACCACAGGCATGGCCAGCATCCTAGGGCGGCCATCCCTCAGAGGCGGTCAGGCCTCAGGTCCTGGACCCTGTGACGTCATGCCCCGCGCCGGCTCGCTCGGCATTCCCGGCCAGTCGTGCATCAGCAGCCGCCGGGCCAGCCGCTCGTTGCCCATCATGTCCGACAGGTGCCACAGCTGCTGCTCCTCGTACGCCTGGGTGAAAGCTGCAATGTCGAGCGACAGCACCTTCCGGAAGGCATCCACCCCGGCCGGGCCGGCAGCCTGAGCCACCTTCTCCCCGTGCCGGCTGACCAGGTCGAACATCGCGATCGGGTACCGCACCGGCAGGCCTAGCCGGACGTGGACCTGCCCGATCCGGATCCGGGCCCGGGCATAGTCGCGGTCGTAGACCCCGCTGAAGAGCGCCACGAACCAGTCCGCCAAGGTCTGGGTCAGCGCCTCGATCGGGTACGGGGCAGCGTACTCCATGGTCACCGGGCTGCTCGCCACCCGGCCGACGAAGTCCTCAGCGAAGGCCCGCGAGGCCGCCCGGGCCGGTTCCTGGAGCCCAGCCAGCAGCTGGCACTCGGCCGGGCTCAGCTGAAGCCACTGTGTGAGCTCTGCGACGATCTCCGGCCCGGTGATCTGCCAGCTCTGCCGAGTCACATGGCCGGGGTTGGTCATGAACGACTCCTCATGGTGATAGCGGTCCCCCGTCGCCGGACTGTACCGCGGTGGGTATCAGCCGGCGTCAACGGCCACCCCCAGCAGGCTGTCCAGCAGGGAGCGGACCTTGTCCCGAGCCCCCGGGTGGTCCTGGTCTGCCTGCCGGCACCGCTGCGCCCAGTCGTCCACCGCCAGCAGCGCCCGGTCAGCGTGCAGGTCGTCGGCCACCGCCTCCCGGACCTGAGCCACGGTCTCGTCTGCGGGCACAGCGGTGGCTCCGCTGAGGGCCGACCGCCACCGGGCCAGCCGCTGCTCGGCCGCCTGGAGGTCCGCGTCGGTCCACTCCCACTCCTGGCGGTAGTGGTGGCCGAGCAGCACCAGCCGGACCGCCATCGGGTTCACCCCGGCCTGGCGCAGCCGAGAGACCAGGACCAGGTTGCCCAGCGACTTGCTCATCTTCTCCCCGTCCAGTCCCACCATGGCCACGTGCAGGTAGGCCTGGGCGAGCGGGTGGCCGGTGGCTGCGGCCGCCTCTGCGGCGCACATCTCGTGGTGCGGGAAGACCAGGTCGCTGCCGCCGCCCTGGACGTCGAAGCCCTCCCCCAGCGACTCCAGCGCGATCGCTGTGCACTCGATGTGCCAGCCGGGGCGTCCCCGCCCCAGCGGGCTGTCCCAGGACGGTTCCCCGGGCCGGGCCTGCCGCCACACCAGGCAGTCCAGTGGGTCCTGCTTGCCGTGGCGCCCGGGGTCTCCACCGCGCTCCGCGAACAGGCTCTGCATCGCCTCGGGGCCGAGGTGGGAGACCTCTCCGAAGCCAGGTGCCCCACGGGTGCGGAAGTACAGGTCGGGGTACTGCGGGTCGGACGCCGGGTAGACCTGGCCACCGTCCTGCAGCCGCTGCACCAGCCGGACCACGGCCGGGATCGACTCGACCGCGCCTAGGTAGGTGCCGGGGGGCAGGATCCGCAGCGCCTCCATGTCGGTGCGGAACAGGTCGATCTGGCTGGTCGCCAGCTCGACCCAGTCCGCGCCTGTGGCCTGGGCCCGCTCGAGCAGCGGGTCGTCGACGTCGGTGACGTTCTGGGTGTAGTGGACCGTGAGACCGGCCTGCAGCCAGGCCCGGTGCAGCAGGTCGAAGGTCAGGTAGGTGAAGGCGTGGCCCAGGTGGGTGGCGTCGTACGGGGTGATCCCGCACACGTACAGTCGCGCCTGCCCCTCGGCCGGGCCCACAGGACGTACCTGCCCCGAGGCGCTGTCGAACGCCCGCACCTGGTACGTCGGCCCAGGCAGCGGCTGCGGGACGGGCACTGATCGCCAAGACTCCATGCCCGCGAGCCTAGTGGCGCGGCCCGGCTCAGCGCAGCGCGGTGGGCCCGTCGAGACGAGGACAGACCGGTGCCGGCCTCGGGTCGGCACTGGCCGGCCGGCTCACCTCGGCCTGGCCCCCGGGGCCCGGCGACGGACTGCTCGGGGCTGCGGCAGACCAGGCGGCACGGCGCCACGCCCGCCAAGCGTGACAGCTACACCACCTGGTGCAGCCAGCGCACCGGTGAGGCCTCGCCGGCGTGCCGGAACGGCTCCAGCTCGTCGTCCCAGGGCACGCCCAGCAGGTCGTCCAGGGCGTCACGCAGCGAGCGGCCTCCGCCCTCAGTGGCGACCATGGCTGCCTTCAGCCGCCCCTCGGGGATCAGCATGTCCCCGCTCGGGGAGGTCAGCGCCCGGAACAGGCCCAGCCGCGGGGTGTAGCTGATCCGGTGCGCCTCGGAGGCCGAGGTCGCCTCCTCGGTCACCTCGAAGCGGATCCGCCGCCAGCGGCTCAGCGAGGAGGCCAGCTGCTCGGAGGCTCCGACCCGCCCGTGCCAGGACAGCTCGGCGCGGAGAGTACCCGGCTCGGCCGGCTGAGGCCGCCAGTCCAGGTGTACGGGCATGCCGAGAAAGCCAGCGGTCGCCCACTCGACGTGCGGGCACAGCACCGCTGGCGAGGAGTGCACAAAGAACACACCCCTAGTCTGCATATCTGGCTCCTTCTCGTCTCAGGCGTGCCTTCCCCAGCAACCTGTCCGAGCCGGAACCTCGTCCCATGATGCCCGCCGGGGCCCAGCCGTGCCAAGGCGTCGGCGAGTCGCGCCCGGACTACGCTGCGGCCATGCAGACCGCCCCGTACGGAACCTGGACCTCACCGGTCACGACCGACCTGCTCACCGCTGGCAGCACCCGCCTGGGAGGCGGGACCACCGACGGCGACGACCTGTGGTGGCTGGAGAGCAGCCCCGCCCAGCGGGGCCGTACCTCGCTGTGGCGGCAGAGCCCCGGCGGCTGCCCGGTCGAGGTGACACCCGACCACGACGTGCGCTCGACGATCCACGAGTACGGCGGCGGAGCCTTCGCGGTCCGTGACCAGGTGGCCGTGTTCACCGACCTGACCAGCGGAGTTGTCCACGTGGTCGAGCCGGGCCAGGAGCCCCGGCCGGTGACGCTGCCCAGCGCCCAGCGCTACGGGGGCTTCGCCTTCCTGCCCGGCGGGCGGCAGGTGGTCTGCGTCCGGGAGGACCATGCCCCGGGCGACATCGACTGCGTCAACGAGCTGGTCCGCCTCGACCTGGACGCTGAGCCCGGCCCGGGCAGCGTGGTGGCGACCGGCGCCGACTTCTACTCCCAGCCGGCGGTCTCGCCCGACGGGCGGATCGCCTGGGTGGAGTGGGACCACCCGAGCATGCCGTGGGACAGCACCCGGCTGATGGTGCTCGACGACGCCGGGCCCCGGCAGGTCGGCGGCGGCGAGGGCGAGTCGGTCTGCTACCCGGCCTGGACCCCGGACGGGCGGCTGCTCTCCTGCAGCGACCGCTCTGGCTTCTGGAACCTGCAGCGCTGGGACGGCAGCCGGCAGGTCGCCGTGACCGACCTCGAGCATGATGTCTGCGGCCCGGCCTGGGTCATCGGCGGTGCCCCGTACACGGTCATCGACTCCGAACGGGTGGGTCTGACCTGGTGGGTCAGTGGCCGTCCCCGGGTCGGGGTGGTCTCGCCGTCGGGGACCGAGCTGTGGCCGCTGGAGGTCGCCAGCCTGCAGGTCGGCGGCTCCGGCAGCCGCTGCCTGGCACTGGCCGGGTACGACGACCGGCCCAGCGAGCTGGTGCTGCTGGACTGGGACCAGCAACGACTGACCACGGTGCGTCGCAGCTCGGAGCTGGAGCTCGACCCGGCCCTGGTGTCGGTGGCTCAGGAGATCACCTGGGACGGGCCGGACGGGCCGGTGCACGCCTGGTACTACCCGCCGCGGAACCCCGACTTCGAGGCCCCCGCCGGCGAGCTGGCGCCGGTGATCGTGCTCTGCCACGGCGGGCCTACCGCGTTCGCCCGGGCCGACCTGGACCTGACGTACCTGTTCTGGACGAGCCGCGGGATCGCACTGCTGGACGTCAACTACGGCGGCTCCACCGGGTACGGGCGCGAGTACCGCAACCGGCTCCGCGGCCAGTGGGGCCTCAGCGACGTCCGCGACTGTGTCGACGGGGCCCGGGTGCTCGCCGAGCGGGGCCTGGCCGACCCGGCCCGGACCGCGGTGATGGGCGGCTCGGCCGGCGGGTACACCACCTTGCAGGCACTGGTCAGCACCGATGTCTTCACCGCCGGGATCAGCCTGTACGGGATCGGTGACCTGGCGGCGATGGCCACCGACACCCACAAGTTCGAGTCCCGCTACCTGGACGGCCTGGTTGCCCCGTACCCGGAGCAGGAGCAGGTGTACCGGGACCGCTCCCCGATCCACCACCTGGACCGGCTGAGCAGCCCGATGCTGCTCCAGCAGGGCACCGAGGACCGGGTGGTGCCGCCGCAGCAGGCCGAGACCATGGCAGCGGCGGTCCGGGCCAAGGGGCTGCCGGTGGCGCTGGTCTGGCACCAGGGCGAGGCCCACGGCTTCCGCCGCGCCGACAGCATCACCCGCTGCTACCAGGCCAGCCTGTCCTTCCTGGGGCAGGTGTACGGGTTCCAGCCGGCCGACGACCTGCCGACGCTGGCGGTGGAGAACCTCGGCTAGTCCTGGGACCACGCCGGTCAGGTGAGCAGGGGCTGTCAGCGGGCTGGGCCGCGGTGGCAGAGCACCACAGGAAAGGCTCTCCCCGGTGAGCGTCCGCCGGAACGCCGGCCCCGCCCAGCAGGACCGGTGCAGCGTCTTGGGACCGGCGAGCCGTCAGCCTCGCTGGCCGAAGATCGCGGTACCCACCCGGACGCAGGTCGAGCCTCGCTCGACGGCCAGCTCCAGGTCGCCGCTCATCCCCATCGAGAGCTCGTCCCAGCCGCCCCCGAAGCGGTCCTGCAGCCGGCGGCGCAGCTCGACCAGCCGGTCGAAGCAGGCCGCTACCGGGGCCGGGTCGGGTGACGGCAGAGCGATCGTCATCAGCCCCCGTGGCCGCAGCGCCTGGAGCTGCCCCAGCCGCTCGGCGAAGCCCAGCACCTCGTCGGGGGCCAGCCCGGACTTCGAGGCCTCGGCGGAGGTGTTGACCTGAACTAGGACGTCCAGCCCGCGCCCGGCCGCCTGGAGCCGGCGGTCCAGGGCCTGGGCCAGGTCCAGCGAGTCCAGCGACTGCAGCTCGGCGACCACCTGGGCCGCCGCCCCGGCCTTGTTGCGCTGCAGGTGGCCGACCATGACCCACCGCAGGTCGAGGTCGCTCAGCTCGGTCGCCTTGCTGGTCAGCTCCTGGACCCGGTTCTCCCCCAGCTCGCGCAGCCCGAGCTGGTACGCCTCCCGCAGCACCGCCGGCGGGTGGGTCTTGCTGACCGGCAGCAGCCGGACCTCGCTGCGCTCCCTCCCGGCCGCCCGGCAGGCGCTCTGGAGCCGGCTCTCGACGAGGTCGAGGTTCTGCCTGATGGTCACGGCCACCTCGATGCCAGGGAGATCGCGGCCAGCGCCGCCAGGAAGCCGAAGAAGGCCGCGAACCCGGCGTACCGCTCGGTGGTCTCCTGCTCCACCTTCTCGTAGCCGATAGAGCGGGCGATTCCGTCATACACCTGCTTGAGCTCCTCGGCGCTCGCCGCCGCGTACTTCTGGCCGCCGGAGTTGCTCGCGACCCGCTGCAGCTCGGAGTGGTCGACCGGCACCGGGTTCCGGTTGCCGTTGCGGTCGGTCACGTACCCTGACGCGGTTCCGTACGCAATCGTGTTCACCGGGACCCCGGCCTTCTTGGCGTCGCTGGCAGCAGTGGCTGACTTGCGGCCCAGGTTCGACGCGCCGTCGCTGAGCAGCACCATGGCCGCCGGCACCGACGCGTCCGGGTCGTTCGGGTCTGGCGGGACCGAGGTCAGCGCGTCGAGGCCGGTGTAGATGCCCTCACCGATCGCGGTCGACGGCTGCAGCTTCAGGTTGTCGATGGCCCTCGACACCGCACCCCGGTCCGTCGTCGGCAGCACCACCAGCTGGGCGGTACCCGCAAAGGCCACCAGGGCCACGTTGAACCGCGGTGGCAGCATCTGGAGGAAGCTCTTGGCGCCGGCCTGCGCTGCCGCCAGCCGGGTGGGCTTGACGTCGGTCGCCTCCATGGACAGCGAGACGTCGAGCACCATGATCACGGTGGCCCGCTCCCGAGGCACCTCGATGTAGCCGCGCGGGGTCGCCCAGGCGACCACCAGCGAGGCCAGGCTGAGGATCGAGGCGAAGACCGCGATGTGGCGCTTCCACGCGGCCTGCCGCTGTACCAGCAGCTCCAGGCTGCCGGGCTGGCGGCGCCGTCCGGGCGCCTTGGACCAGGCCAGCACCAGGTAGGCGATGGAGAGCGCCGGTACGGCGAGCAGCGCCCACAGCCGCTCCGGCTGCATGAAGTCAGTCGGGATCATACCCACCTCGCTCCCAGGACCAGGGCCCCCACCGCTGCCAGGACCGCGAAGACCAGCCCGATCCCGGCCGCGCTGGCGGTCACCTCCTTGACTGTCTCCTCGTAGCCGACCTCCGAGCTGATGGCACGGTAGGCGTCATCGAGCTGGGAGACGTTGTCGGCCGTGTACGTCTTCCCCTTGGTTGCCTTGGCGATGTCCGCGAGGGTCTGGGGGTCGGGGTTGACCCGCTCCCGCTTGCCGTCGACATCGACGTAGCCGTTGTCGGTCCCGTACGAGATCGTGTGCACCGGGACCCCGCGCTCGGCGGCGTCCTGGGCGGTCTGGAGCGGCGCCTGACCCGCGGTGTTGGCACCGTCGGAGAGCAGCACGATCATGCCCGGGGCCTTGCTCTTGTCGGTTCCCGGCGGCGCCAGGTCCAGCGCCGCCAGGGCGACCGTGATGGAGTCCCCGATCGCGGTCGACTCCTGCGGCTTGAGATTCGTGATGGCGCGCAGCACCGCACCACGGTCCAGCGTCGGCGGAACCCGCTGGGCGGGGTTGCCAGACAGCGAGACCAGCGCCACGTTGTACTGGGCCGGGAGCTTCGTCACGAAGGCCGAGGCCGCAGTCTTGGCGGCCTCCAGCCGGGTCGGCTTGACGTCGGTCGCCTCCATCGACAGTGAGACGTCGATCACCAGCACCACCGTGGCCCGCTCCCGGGGCACCTTGTCGACCCCGACCGGACGGGCCCAGGCCACGATCAGGGTGACCAGGCTCAAGATCGCCAGGCCGACTGTGACGTGACGGACCCACTGCGACTGCCGGGGCAGCACGATCGACAGCACCGAGGTGTTCGTGTAGCGGATCCCGGCCTTCGACTTGCGGCGTGACAGCAGCACGTACGCCAGGACCAGCGCCGGGACCACCAGCAGCCACCACAGCCGGGCCGCACTCAGGAAACCCTGGACGGGCATCTCCAACAGGCTCATCGGCTGACTCCTTGCGGTGGTGCGTGCAGCTGGCTCGCGATCCGGCGGTAGGCCAGCACGAACCGAGCGATGTCTTGGACCCAGTCTCTATCGGTGCGCAACTGGATGTGGCCGACCCCGGCCCGGCGCAGTGCGATCCGGATCCGTTCCCGCTGGGCGGCGCTGGCGGCGTCCATCCGGGCCCGGGCCGCCCCGTCGGAGGTGTTGACGTAGCGCTGGAAGTCGGTCTCAGGGTCGCGGATCAGCAGGTCGCCGATGTCGGGGAACTCCACCTCTCGCCGGTCGACCACCTCGATGCAGATCACCTGGTTGCGGACCGCGAGCCGGCGCAGCGACCGCTCCCAGTCCGGCTCCACGTTGGGGTCCAGCTCGGTGTCGCCAGCGGTCAGGAAGTCCGAGACCACGACCCGCAGCCCGCGCCGACGCTGGGTCCGGGCCATCTGCTCGATCCCGCTCGACAGCTCAAGGTCGCCTGGGGCGTGGTCGTGCACGATCGGCTCGGTCAGCATCCGGCGCAGCAGCCCGTACAGAGCGGTGCGCCCGGAGCGGGCCGGGAGCCGGCGGATCCCGTCGGGGCGCATCAGCATCCCCCCGAACCGATCTCCCATCTTCTGGCTCAGAAAGCCGATGGTGGCGATCGCTGCGATCCCCAGGTCCCGCTTGGTGATCCCCTCGGTGCCCCAGTTCATCGACGGCGTCACGTCGAGCAGGGCCCAGACCTCCAGCTCCCGGTCGGCGATCGTGTCGCGCACGTGCGGGATCGTGGTCCGTGCCGTGACTGCCCAGTCCATCCGCCGCACGTCGTCCTGCCCGGGCTGGTACGGGCGGGCGTCGTTGGTGTCGGAGCCAGCCCCCGGCAGCAGCCCCAGGTGGTCGCCGTGCAGGAAGCCCTCCAGCCGCCGTACGATCGCCAGCTCCAGCCGGCGCAGCGCCGCCTCCGGGGCGAGCTGGTTCAGCGGCAGCGACGGGCCCTGCGGCTCGGCGATCACCGACGCGGCGGCATGCCTGGTCGGTGGCGCGAAGGTCGGCTGGGTCACGGACTAGTTCCGGAAGCTGGGCGTGTGGCTCTGGGCACCCCGAGCTGCCTGGCGCTGCTGGGCGTTCCAGACCGGAGTTGGCGGCGGGACCATCGCCACCAGGCGCTCCACCACCTGGACTGGGCTGATGTTGTCAGCGACGGCGTCGAAGCCCAGCACCAGCCGGTGCGCCATCACGTCCTTGGCGACGGCCTGGACATCGGTCGGCAGGACGTAGTCGCGGCCGTGGATCAGCGCGAGGGCCCGCGAGGCCGCCACCAGGCCGAGGGTGGCGCGCGGCGAGCAGCCGATCGAGATCACCGGGACCAGGTCAGGCATCCCGAAGTCGGCCGGGGTGCGGGTCGCCATCACCAGGCGCACGATGTACTCGGCGACCAGGTTGTGAACGAAGACCTTGGCGGCCTGGTCCTGCAGCTGGCGGACCAGCTCCGGGTTCAGGACCGGCTTCGGCTCCGGCGGGGTGACCGACATCCGGCGCAGGATCTCGAACTCCTCGTTGCCGCGTGGGTAGGGGACGTCCACCTTGAGCAGGAACCGGTCCCGCTGGGCCTCCGGCAGCGGGTACACGCCCTCGGACTCGATCGGGTTCTGGGTGGCGATCACGATGAACGGCTTCGGGGCCGGGTAGGTGCGCCCACCGATCGAGGCCTGCTTCTCGGCCATCAGCTCCAGCATCGCCGACTGCACCTTGGCGGGGGCCCGGTTGATCTCGTCGGCCAGCACGAAGTTGACGAAGACCGGGCCCAGCTCGATGTCGAACTGCTCCTTGGAGGCCGAGTAGATCCGGGTCCCGACGATGTCGGACGGCACCAGGTCAGGGGTGAACTGGACCCGGGCGAAGTCCCCGCCGACCACGGTGGCGAACGACCTCACGGCCAGGGTCTTGGCAACTCCCGGCACCCCTTCGAGCAGGCAGTGCCCCTTGGCCAGCAAGGCCACCATCAGCTGCTCGACCATGTGCTCCTGGCCGACGATCACCCGTTGCACCTGGGCGATCGCCTCGCCGAGGAGCCTGGCTGCCTGGTCGGTGCTGGGCTGGCCGGCGGCTGGCGGCTGGGTCGTCACGGGCGGTCTCCTGGTCGGTCGACAGGCCCGTCACTGCGCCGGGCCGGTCCCACGATACCGGCTGTTCCGGCCGGCCCCGGCCGTGACGAGCGCCCAGAAGGCTCCGCGGGTCGGGCACAATGGACCCTGCCCGGGCGCCCGCCCGGGGCCTCGAACGTCAGGGAGACAATGACCACTGGGCCGATCCCACCGCCGGCAGCGGGCGGCACGGGCCCGGCCACGGCGCCCCTGCTGCCCACCGACCCGCCGAAGGTCGGCGACTTCTGGCTCGACGGCCGGCTCAGCGCCAGCCCGTCCGGCATCGCGTACGCCGCGCACGACGACCAGGGCGCGGCAGTGATGCTGGTGATGCTGTCGGCCGGTGCCGCTGACGACGCCGCAGCCCGGGACCGGTTCGCGGGCCAGGTCAACAAGATGCACATCGACACCGTGCTGGCGCGAGGCGGGCAGGGGCAGGACGAGGGCCGGCTCGGCTTCCGGTACCGCAGCGAGGACGACGACCCCGTCGGGCCGGACCAGGAGCCACTGGCCCCGTGGGTGGCGCTGGCGTACGACGGGTCGCGGGCCGCGCTCGCCGAGGCGAACCGGCTGCTGTCAGAGGTGGACCTGTCCCGGCTGCCGTCCCTGGGCAAGCCGCGAGGGCCGGGCTACACCCTGCACTGGCTGGGCGCTCCCCAGCCCGGCCTGAGCCGGCTCTGGCCGCTGCCCTGGCCGGGCCGCTACGACCGGGCCGGGCGGGTGTCGGTGGTGGTCTCCTGGCTGCTCATGATGCTGATCGGGATGCTGGCGATTCTGCTGGCGATCTTGATGTTCAGCCAGTCTCCACGGTCGTCGTCGCCGCCGCCGCTGCCTCCCACGGCCTCCCCGTCGAGCTCCCCGCCGCCGGAGTCGGGCTCCCCGCCGCCGGAGTCGGCCTCGCCTTCGCCGGAGTCGGCCTCACCTTCGCCGCAGTCCGGCTCGCCGTCCCCCGAGTCGGCCTCACCCTCGCCCGGGTCCGGCTCTCCGTCTGGGTCCCCGTCACCCGGGTCGGGCAGTCCGTCCCCGGCCAGCGCCTCGCCCTCGCAGGGCTCCGGGTCGGCTTCGCAGAGCACGGTCCCCGGGGCTCCCTCCACCACGTCCAAGCTGTAGCGCCAGCGAGCGGTCCAGCCGCACCGGTCAGCGCGCCCCTCGGGTGAGCGGGTGGGGCGTGCGGGGCTCGAACCCGCGACCGGTGGATTATGAGTCCACTGCGCTAACCGGCTGCGCCAACGCCCCTTACGGGACCTCATGGTAGGCCGTCAGCACCCCTGCCATGAGAAAGCTCTGAGGCTGGATACCCGTTCTGCCCGGCGTCCCTACCCTCGTGGTGCCCCTGGACGAAGGACTGCTTGATGGATCCCCTCACAATCGGCGCCGCTGCTGCTGGCGCCATCTTTCTGCTCGGCCTGCTCAGCTGGGTCCGCTCTGACGCGGCCGACGTCCGGCTGCTCAGCAAGACCGTCTGGCTGGTGATCATCGTGCTGCTGCCCGTCGCCGGGCCGCTGTCCTGGTACGTGCTGGGACGGCCCAAGCTCGCGTACGGCCGGCGGATCGCCCGCGGCCGCGCCAAGCCGAGGTGGAAGAAGCGCAAGATCAAGAACGACCGCAAGGCTGCCGTCGAGCGGCTCACCAGCGACATCCGGACCCCGTCCCGCAGTGGCGCTCGGGCCCGGTCCGGGTCCAGCGCCGGTGCCGGACGGCCCCCGGCCGCCGGCTCACCAGCGACGCCGCTGATGCTGGGGGACTCGTACGCGCCGATGCCGCCCGAGGCGTACGTGCAGCCCCGGACTGCCGCCTCGGTGCCGAGCCCACTCGACCAGGTCCAGCCGGCGGCGCCGGTGCGGGAGCCGGAGCTGGTCGGCCGCCGGGCCGCGGGGCCAGCAGCCGGGACCGACCTCAAGGTCCGCCCCACTGGCTCGCCCCGGCGTGGCCTGGTCGAGGATGACGACGGCGACGACTGGTAACCCACCGAGACTGCACCGACCGCGGCCCTGGGTACCCAGGGCCGCGGTCTGCTGCTCAGCCCTTGACGCAGACCAGCGTGGTCAGTCGCTCGACCACCTCGACCAGCGGCTCAGGGCCGGTGGTCTGGGCGGCGATCACGGTCTCCAGGTCCTTGTAGGCCTGGGGGATCTCGTCCACCACCCCGCTGTCCTTGCGGCACTCGACCCCGGCGGTCTGCTGCTCCAGGTCGGCGGTGCTGAAGCGCCGCCTGGCCTCACCGCGTGACATCCGCCGCCCGGCGCCGTGGGAGGCCGAGCACAGCCCGAGCTGGTTGCCCAGCCCGCGCACCACGTACGAGCCGGTGCCCATCGACCCCGGGATCAGGCCCAGGTCACCACGGCCGGCCCGGATCGCGCCCTTGCGGGTCACGATCAGCTCCACCCCGTCGTAGGTCTCCTCGGAGACGTAGTTGTGGTGGCAGCTGATGACCTCGCCGTACCGGACCCGCGGCAGCACCGAGGCGAAGGCCCGCATGGTCAGCGTCATCATGACCTGCCGGTTGAGCAGGGCGTAGTCCTGCGCCCAGTACAGGTCGTTGCGGTAGGCCTCCATCTCGGGGGTCCCGGCCAGGAAGACCGCCAGGTCGCGGTCCGGCAGGAACTGGTTGTGCTCCAGCCGCTTGGCCGTCGCGATGTGGCGCTCGGCGATCTCCTTGCCGATGTTGCGGCTGCCGGAGTGCAGCATCAGCCAGACGGTCCCCGACTGGTCGCTGGTCACCTCGATGAAGTGGTTGCCTCCGCCGAGGGTCCCGCACTGCGAGACCGCCCGCGACCGCCGGTGGTCCAGGCCCGGGGCCGCCAGGTCGTCGAATCCGCGCATCAGCGAGGTGAAGGAGCGCTTCAGGTCCCGGTCGTGGCCGATGACCTCAGCCTGGCCGCGGTGCTTCCCCAGCCCCACCGGGACCGCCCGCTCGATGGCGACCCGGACCTTGTGCAGGCTCTCGGGCAGGTCGTCGAGGGTGACCGAGGTCTTGACCGCAGTCATGCCGCAGCCGATGTCGACCCCGACCGCGCTCGGGCTGACAGCGTCCCTCATCGCGATCACCGAGCCGACTGTTGCCCCCTTGCCAAGGTGGACGTCCGGCATCACCCGGACCCGGTCGACCCAGGGCAGGGCGCTGATCCGGCGCAGCTGGTCCATCGTGCCGTAGTCGACGTCGGCCGGGTCAGCCCACATCAGGGTGTCGGCCTGCGCGCCGGGCAGCGCGACAGGAAGGGTGGTCATGGTGAAGCTCCTTGCTTGGTGGTGGTTGCCGCTCGTGAGGTGCTCAGGCGGCGCTCACTAGGTCGATGACCCGGGGCACGTACGGGGTGGCGTGGAGGCGTCGCATCCCCGCCCCGTACGGGGTCCGGTTGGCCTTGCGCCCGTTGCAGGTCTGGCAGGCGGCGACGCAGTTCAGCCAGCTGCTCGGCCCGCCCTGGGAGCGGGGCCGGACGTGGTCGACCGTGGTCGCCACCTGCCCGCAGAAGGCGCAGGTGTGGTGGTCGCGGACCAGGACCCCCGCCTTCGAGAAGCCGGCCGGCCGGTAGAGCCAGGTCGCGGCTACAAACCGGACCAGCCGGATGGTGACCGGCCAGCGGTACGGCCCGATGGTCCGGTCGCCGTCCTGCTCCTCGACGGTCGCGACCCCGCGCACCAGCATCCCAACCGCGTGCTGGAATGAGACCCCGCCCAGCGGCTCGTAGGATGCGTTGAGCAGCCGCACACGTCCCCTCACGTCATCCTCCTCTCCCGACGGGCGTACGGGCTGGCGCCCGGCCTCGGGCCGGGACCCACCGTCGAGACTAGAGCGGACTGCCCGGAACGGCCATCGGTTTTCCGGCCCGGACCGCCTCAGGCCACCGAGCCATCCCGGCCAGGTACGGCACCAGCCACCCAGGTGGTGGCCCGGGAGGGCCGGTTCCACAGGACCGGTCGGTCGCCACCGTCCAACCGATCTGGTCTGCGCTACCAGTGGTAGCGTGCCGGTCAGAGCATGTCGTCGTCAGATCGTCGAGACTCGAGGCCAGACCCGCCATGGACAGTGCTGAGGGGGTACTGAGTCGACTCACGTCTGCGCAGCAGACGCTGGTACTGACCGGTGCCGGCATCTCCGTTGACGCTCCTTCCAGCCTGCCCGCGGGGAACGGGTACACACGTCGGGCCCTCGAGCACGGTTGTGACCACGCTCACCCAGACCAGGTGGGCCGGATCTTCGAAGCGACCGGCATGCCAGGCGGTTTCCCCCGTTTCGAAGCTGTTCTGACAGTCATCGCGCAGTGCTACGGCCAGACCGGGCTGCACCACCTGCTGTCGGACATGGTCGACATCACGCCCAACGACCTGCACGTGTTCTTTGCCCAGCACCTAGAGACGGGCGGAAGGCACGTGACGGCCAACATCGACCCAGGGATCGAGACTGCGCTCGCGCCCTCGCACGTCGCTCAGGCAACGCAACGGCTCCTCCACTTTCACGGCTTGGCAACGCCTGGGAGTGACCCGACCCAGCTGGGAGTCACCCTTCCCTCGATCGAGCACGGGCTCGAGCCCGCAGTCCAGCAGCGTCTGGACTCATGGCTTCGAGGCTCCGCCTCGGTCCTCGTCACCGGCTACTCCGGGCTGGACTACTTCGACATCGACCCGTACCTGGCAAGCCTCGCCTCGGACCGGGCGCTGACGGGCCAGCTCGTGGTCTGGGTGAGTCATGACCCCGCTGACCCGGCCCTGCGAGTCGAGACCGGCCTCGACATCCCTGCTCTTCGCCTGATGCAGGCAGCGGGCGCAGAGGTAGTCGTGGTTCGAGGGGCTACCCGACGGGTGCTCGACCGGCTCGCCCAGTCCTGGCACCTCGACCGGGTCCCCCTGAGCGCTCCCCCGCCCACGAACCGTCCGTGGCAGCCGGACCCCACCATCTGGACACTGGCTGCGCGCCGCCGGGCCAGCGTCGCGCTGTGGGGGCAGCTCGGGTGTCCTCAGCAGCTGCTGGACATCCTGCAGCACGACCCTGGCCAGGTAGCCCGCGACACGGCGGGCACCTTCGCCGACGCGGCCTGGCACGCCGGTCAGTACAGCGCGGCGCAGAGCCTGTGGCGCCAGGCCTACCCGACCGATGACCTGGCCGATGAGCTGCTGAGAGCGGAACGCTGCGCTGCCTGCGACTGGATCAGCGGGCGGTACCGCCGGGCGCTGGCCACGCTGGTCAGGCTGGCACACACGATCGAGCAGGCACCCGGAGCCCCTGCCCAGGCGAGGCTGCAGGTCGGTGACACCCTGACCCGCGTCTGGGAGCAGATGCAGCGGCTGCCAGACGTACGCTGGCGGGCCAACCAGAAGATTCGCGACCTCGCGGCCCGCGTCCTGCCTGACGAGGACCCGGATCTCAGCCGAGACCTCCAGTGGCGCCGAGCGACGGCCGACGTCAAGCTCGGCGCCCCCGAAGATCCCCGCCGTCTTGAGGTCGCGCAGGCGGCCGCCCGGGACCAGGCAAGCTCGTCGTCGGTCATCCGGACGCTGAACTACCGCCACGGCGAGCTCAGGCAGCAGCAGGAGGCTCGGATGGCCAGCCTGCTGCGCGGGGAGCGGGTCGACGACACTCAGTGGCCCCAGGACTACCGTGACCTCCTCGACCGGTTCCGGGCTGTGGGTGCCTGGGGGGACGCGACCCGAGTCTTCATGCTTCCCCGGGCGATGGAGGTGTGGCCGTTGCACGCACCGCTGGAAGTGTTTCGCCCTCGGGTCGAGCTCGCGCTGTACCACCGTTTCCGGGTGAGCGCAGGGATCATCGCGCAGGAGGGGCTGTTCCAGGTCCGTCGGCTCCGGGCCCGCTGGCACCGCTGACTGACCGCTCCTCCCCAGCCCCACGAGACCGACCAGGAGCCGGCCCTGCCCTCGGGCACCCAGCGGTGACCGGTCCGCAACCGCCGCGGGATCTGAGGCGACAGGCCGGAAGCGGTTCTGCTAGTCTTCTCAGGCGCTCAGCGCACGGTCCCCTGTAGCTCAATCGGCAGAGCATCTGACTGTTAATCAGAGGGTTCCTGGTTCGAGTCCAGGCGGGGGAGCTTTGCGTGCCTGAGGGCTTCCAGCCCGTGATCTCCCGCACCACGAGCCGGTGAGGTGCCCCGGCCCTTCCCTGAGCCAGTCGCGGTCCCGCCGACGGTCAGCCCCGGGCAGAGCACCGCGTACCGAGCGTGGCCGTCGGCTCCCACCGAGCACCGACCTGACCTTGCTCCAGATGTGGGGACCTCACGACGCACTCCCACGACTCCCTCAGCGGCCCAGCTCAGTCTTCAGCTCGGCGATCCGGCGGTCGGTCACGGAACGGATGTCGTCCCTGGCGAGCAGGGCCTGGGAGGCGCCGGTGACCCGCCACAGCAGCGGCCCGTTCGGGTCGGCCAGGTCGCGGCGGGCCGAGATGACGAGGTCCACCCCGCCGACGACGAGGTTCTCGCCGGTCACCACAGACGCCTGGACTCGCTCGCGCAGGAGCCCCGGGACCCGTCCCGGTGTGGTCAGCTCCACCGCGTGGTCGCCGGCCTGCGTGGTCCACGACAGCCGGTGCTGCTCCTGGTCCCAGGACGCGGTCAGCACCTCGTGCCACGGGGTCACCGACCAGCTGGACGGCTCCCAGACCGCGAGGTGGGTCACCAGCCCCGCCACGACCAGCCCGCCCGGACCGGTCCCGTACGCGAGCACCCGGGACCTCGGCAGCTGCGCGGTCAGCGCGCCGTAGAGGCGCCGGTCGAGTCCGGCTCGGTCCCAGAACATGAGGCCATTGTCCCCCGGCGGCTGTGGTGACGGTCCCGGCTGCTGCCGAGACAGCGGCCGCTGACCGCTCCTCGCGGTAGCGACCGGCCACTGCGAGCAGACCCGGCCACTCCCGGCACTGCGGACCCAGCCGCTCCAGCCGGCTCCTGGGCTCAGGCAGCGGCCCCAGACTCCTCCAGCAGCTCTCGCAGCCGGGCCAGGGCCCTTCTCTCGATCCGCCGGACGCTGCTGGAGCTCATGCCGAGCTCCTCCCCCACCCGTACGTAGCTCGCCGCGGGGCAGCCGATCCCGCAGCGCTGCTGCACCACCTTTCGCTCCAGCCCTGGCAGCTCCGCCAGCAGCTCCTCGGCGTCCCACGCGACCGCAACCACGTCCGCGTACGGGTCGGGCGAGACGAGGTCGGGCACGTCTGTCTGCTCCAGCGCCAGCGGCTCGTGGTAGTCGCGGTACCAGCCGGCCTCCAGTGACACCTCCTCACTGAGCTCGCGGGTCGTGACGCTGCGGCCCAGCCGCTGGCTCAACTCGGACTCGGCCCACCGAACCCGGGTCAGCACCGCCAGCTGGCGCCGCGACAGGTGAGACTGGCCGCAGCTGGTCCGAGCCGCCCGCTGGACCAGGTGCCGTACCCAGACGGCAGCGAAGACCCCGAACCGGCCCCGCCGGTAGTCGTAGCGGGCCAGGGCCTCCCCCAGCCCGACATACCCCTCCTGGATCAGCTCCTCGACCGACACCCTGCTGTGACGCGCCTCGGCCCTGGCGATGCTGACCACCAGCCCGTGGTTGGCCAGCAGCAGCCGCTCGCGGGCCCGCCGCCCCCGCTCCACGACCAGGGCCAGGTCCGCCGCGTCCGTGCCGTGGGGCAGCTCGCCGCAGGACTCGGCGAGCACCCCGGCCTCCACGGCCCGGGCCAGCTCTTCCTCCTCGGCCTGCGTCAGCAGGCAGGTCCGGACACGGGTCTCGCGCTCCACAGTGGTCATGCCGTGACAGTGGCCAGCCTGAGGCAGACGCGCCGGCTACCCACAGCCGAGCCCGGACAACACCCGGACAACGTTGAGTTCTGTGGACAACCTCACACCGCCCGCACCCCCGGCATCAGTCGCCGGTGCTGAGCGCCAGCAGCTGCTTGCGGTGCGCCTCCAGCTCGACCATCTGCCGGAACATCTGGTTGTAGACCGCTGGGTCGTCCTCCGGGCTGGTGCGCTGCAGCCGGGACTTCAGGTCGGTGACGGTCCGCGTCACCGACAGCAGCCGCAGCTTGGCTGCGTACTCCTCGGCGTAGCGGGTGTCCACCTGCACCGGCAGCGGCTCCACCACCAGGGACATCGCCAGCTGCTGCAGCGACGGGTCCGGCAGCGCCCCCACCACCGCCCGGGCCCAGTCGGCAGCGGCCAGGTCACCCGGCAGCCCCGCCGCCGCCTCGTACACGGCCCGGTAGGCGGGGTTCGAGTAGTCCTCGGCGCTGATCTGGGACCATGAGGCCTCGGCCCGGCTGACCACGTCGGGGCGCTGCAGCCAGATCTTGAGTGAGTCCCGCTCAACCACCAGAGAGCGGTCACCCGGGCTCGGCAGGTCGCCCGGGACCAGGGCCGGCTCCTCGGGTGCCGGCTCCGGACGGCGGCTCCGCGACGAGCGCGCCTGCGGCAGTCGGCCACCGGCGCGGGCGACCTCGCGGCGGACCTCGTCCAGGTCGGCGCCCAGCATCGTCGCCAGCTCCCTGGCGTACGCGCCGACGAGGGAGGTGTCACGGATCGAGGCCATCAGCGGGGCCGCCGCCCGCAGCGCCTCCAGCCGGCTGTCGGCCCGGTCCAGGTCGTAGCGCTGCAGCACGTTGCCCATCACGAACCGGTACAGCGGCTGACGGCGGGCCACCAGCTCGCGGACCGCGGCCTCGCCGTGCTGCAGCCGCAGGTCACACGGGTCGAGCCCGGTCGGCTCGACCGCCACGTACGTCTGGGCCGCGAAGTGGTGGTCGCCGCTGAACACCTTGAGCGCTGCCCGCTGCCCCGCCTCGTCACCGTCGAAGGTGAAGATCACCTCACCGTGAAAGGCGTCCCCGCCGAGCAGCCGCTGCACCAGCCGGGCATGGTCGTCGCCGAAGGCGGTGCCGCAGGAGGCGACCGCGGTGTCGATCCCCGAGACGTGGGCGGCCATCACGTCGGTGTACCCCTCGACGATCACCGCCTGCTGCTTCTTGCCGATGCTGGCTCGGGCCAGGTCCAGCCCGTACAGGACCTGCGACTTCTTGTAGACCGGGGTCTCGGGGGTGTTGAGGTACTTCGCCGGCATCCGGTCGTCGTCGAGCAGGCGCCGGGCCCCGAAGCCGAGGACGGTGCCACCGGCGTCCTTGACCGGCCAGATCGCCCGGCCCTGGAAGAAGTCCCAGCCGCCGGTGCGCACCAGCCCGGCCCCGACCAGCTCCTCCTCCCGGAAGCCCCGGGCCCGCAGGTGCTGCCCGAGGGCCCGCCCGGCGGTCGGGGCGAAACCCAGCCCGAACCTCTCGGCGATATCCCGCCCGAAGCCTCGGGAGTCGATGAACTGCCTAGCCACGACCGCTTCAGGGGTGAGCAGGTGCTCGGCGAAGAAGTCCGCGGCCAGCTGGTTGGCCTCCAGGATCCGCAGCCGGCTGCCGGTCGCTTCCCGGTCTCCCTCGGTGTAGCGCAGCCGCACCCCGTACGTGTCGGCCAGGTGCTCGACGGCCTCAGCGAAGGAGAGGTTGCTGATCTTGCGGACGAAGCTGATCGCGTCGCCGGACTCGCCGCAGCCGAAGCAGTAGTAGAAGCCCCGCGACGGGGTGACGTGGAAGCTGGGGGTCTTCTCGTCGTGGAACGGGCACAGCCCCTTGAGCGACCCACTGCCGGCGCTCTTGAGCGCCACGTACGCCGAGACCACGTCATCGATCCGCGCCCGGGAGCGCACCTCGGCGATGTCCTCCTCGTTGATCAGGCCCGCCACAGCAGGGAGTCTAGAGCCGACCGCTGACCAGACCGGTGCTGACGGCGGATGTGGTTGGCTGGGCTGGTGACTACCTCGCGGATCGCTCTCCTGACCGGCGCGCTGGCCCTGGCCGGGGTCGGGGTGCGTCTGCTGCTGCAGCGCCGGGCCCGGCCCAGGCCGGAGCTGGAGCCGCCCGGCGGGCCGTGCTGGCACCAGGACCCCGCCCGGTACTCCCCCAGCCCGCAGGACTGGCCGCTGGCGGCGTCGGCGATGTACGCCCTGGACCACGGCTTCTGCTGGGACCGGGTCGAGCTCGGCCTCGACACCGCCCAGCAGGTGCTGGACGGCTGGGGCATCACCTCCTCCGAGGGCCTGCGCGAGGAGATGGACTGGCTGCGGTTCTGCGGGCAGCGGGTCCTCGCCCTGCGGGATGGACGGACCGAGGCCGACTACCACGCCTTCGACTGGGTCTGGCTGATCCTGCTGGCTCGGGCCGGGTTCACCGCCCAGCTGATCTCGGTCGAGGAGATGCAGACCGGGTTCAACGACGCGCAGACGGTGCTGCAGGCTCGCTACTCCAGCTGGGCAGAGCTGGGCGAGACCTGGATGGCCGGCTGTGCCGCCTACCTGGCCGCTCGGGACGGCACGGCGCTGTCGGAGCACCTGCGTCACCTGGGCCCGCAGCTGCGGCTGCTGCAGACGCCACCGCGGGGCCCCTGGGCCCGGGTGCCGTGGCAGTGACACCATCCGACGACCGGTCGGCTGAGCCGGGCCTCGCTGCGGCAGGATGAGGGCATGCCTTCCCCATGGACTGGTCGTCGTGCCCACTGCCTGGGCTCAGGAGTGCTTGCTCACCCAGCGGGCGGAGGCGACCAGTGAGTCGGCGACGGCGCCGGCGCTGGTGGTCGGGGGCGGTCCTGCTGGTGGTGGGGCTGGTCGCTGTCGCCGCCCTGACCCAGCTGGCGGGTCCGTGGCAGGAGGTCTCCCAGGTCCGGATCGCCAGGCCGCAGCAGGTCGGCGGCTATGACCGCTCCTGTGCCCGGGGCCGGGGCTGCTCGTTCGGCCCGGCCTGGTCCGACGACGTCACCGTCGCCGGCGGGCACAACGGCTGCGACACCCGCAGTGACATGCTGCGCGAGCAGCTCAGCGAGGTCCAGCTCGCAGGTCGGTGCAAGGTGCGCTCCGGGGTGCTGACCGACCCGTACACGGGACGCGTGCAGCGGGTCACTGCCCAGCAGGTCGAGATCGACCACGTCTACCCGTTGTCGGCGGCCTGGCACGCCGGGGCAGCCGGCTGGGACGAGCAGCGCCGCCGCGACTTCGCCAACGACCCCCGCAACCTGCTGGTGACGATGGCCGCGGTGAACCGGGCCAAGTCCGACCGGATGCCCGCGCAGTGGACCCCGGAGTCCGCGGCCGGCCGCTGCCGGTACGCCCGGCAGCTGCTGACGGTCGCCCGGGCGTACGACCTCCCGGTCAGCCCGGCTGACGCGCTCGCCCTGACCCTCGCCCTGCGCCAGTGCTGAGCCACCGGACCGGCGAGGATGACGCCGACCGCCCGCCGTACGGTGGTGCAGGAGCCGACGACGAGGGGGTGAGCGTGGCCAGCAGCCTGACGCTGGACCAGGTCGAGCAGCCGTGGCCACCGCCGCCGGACTCGGCCACCGACCTGGTACGGCGCTGCCACCGGCTGCGGCGGGTCCCGGTCGGCGAGCTGACGACCGAGGGACTGCGGGTCCTGCTCGGGCAGCAGATCGGGGTCCCCACTCTTCTCCCGCTGGCCGTGGCCCGGCTAGTGGACCCGCTCGCGGCCGGGGACTACCCCGGCGACCTGCTCCAGGCAGTCAGACCATCCGGCGTAGCCCGGGCGGGATCGCCGACGGGTCGAAGCCCAGCAGCTCGGTAGCGGTGGTGATCGCGTACCGGTCGGTCATGCCGCCCACGTACGTGACGACCTCGCGGACCAGCCGGTCCGGCTCGCCGGTCACCACCCCTGGCGGCAGCCGGCCCGGGTGCTCGGTGAAGTAGTCGACCAGCGAGCGCAGCATCCCGATCACCGCGTTGGCCTGGGCCACCGACTCGGGACGGGTGTAGATCCGCTGGTAGTTGAAGGTCCGCAGCCCGGCCAGGGCCTGGGCACAGACCGGGTCCATCCCGACTCGGCCGGTCGCCGACGAGCTGGCCAGGACGGCGTGGATGAAGGTCCGCAGCTGGTCGCTGCGCCGCCGGCCGCAGACCGCGGCCACCTCGTCGGGCAGGTCCTCAGGACTGATGATCTGGGCGTGAACAGCGTCCTCAAAGTCGTGGGCGCAGTACGCGATCCGGTCCGACCAGGAGACGATCTCCCCCTCCACCGTCGCCGGCGCCGGCCGCGACCAGGAGTGGTTGCGGATCCCGTCCAGGGTCTGGGAGCAGAGGTTGAGCGGTGCCAGCGCCACGTCGGCACCCCAGGGGCCGTGCTGGTACCCCTCGGGCAGGTACGGGTCGAAGGCGTCCTCGCTGGCGTGCCCGCCGGGGCCGTGGCCGCAGTCGTGCCCGAGCGCGATCGCCTCGGTCAGAGCCACGTTCACGCCGAGCCCGCGGGCGATCGAGGTGGCCACCTGGGCCACCTCCAGGGCGTGGGAGAGCCGGGTTCGCTGGTGGTCGGAGGGGTAGACCACGACCTGGGTCTTGCCGGCCAGGCGGCGAAACGAGGTGGAGTGGACGATCCGGTCCCGGTCCCGCTCGAAGCAGGTCCGCTCCTGGCTCGGCTGCTCCGGCCGGGCCCGGTCCCCGGCACCCCAGGCCCGGGTCGCCCCCGGCGCCAGCAGCCGGTCCTCCAGCTCCTCGCGCTCCTCGCGCATCACCAGCCGAGGCTGTCCCAGCAGCGCCCGCGAGTCCTGGTGGGCCTCGACCAGCCCCGCTGCCCGGTGACCGTGCATGGTGGCGGCCCAGGCCCGAGAGCGCGGTGTCGTCATGCCACCACTGTCTCAGGACCACCCGACCGGGCTGCGAGTGCCTCGCGCGGCCGGGGCTCAGAAGTCGAGGTCACAGCCGTCGCAGCCGTCGCAGCCGCCGAGGTCGGGCAGGTCCGGCAGGTCGGCGCCGGAGACGAAGTCGCCGACCTCGGAGGCCAGGTCAGCGAAGCCGGAGCCGAGATCGCCCAGGTCTGCCAGGTCGACACCCACCAGGGCCGCCTGTGCCAGGTCCCCGGCCACCTCGGCCACTACCCAGGCGTCGAACCAGGTCACGTCGCCCAGCAGGTCCACCCCGTCGCGCCGCGCCTCGCGGGCCAGCTGAGCGAAGACCCGGGCCCAGTGGTCGGCGACCCCGAAGACGATCGCGTACGGCAGGTAGCGGCTGAAGGTCCCGACCGCCTCCTCGTAGCGCAGCTGGTGGGCCTCGGCGGTCTCCAGGTACTTCTTGAAGCCCAGCGCCTGGACCCGGACCGCGCTGCCCAGGGCGGTTCTCGGGGTCCGGCCCCGGACCACCAGCGGCAGCACCCAGAACGCCGCAGCCGCCATCAGCCCGGCCACCACCGACCAGACGCTGGGGCGCGACAGCGCGAGCAGCAGCCCTAGGCCCAGCCCCAGCGCGACGAGCCCGCAGCCCAGCGAGCCAGAGCCCCGGGCGCGGGGGTGGCGGGAGTACCAGCCGTTGGCCAGCGCCTGTTCGTACAGGGCCACCTGCGCCCGGCGGTAGCGGTCGTCGGCGCGGCGGGCGAAGTCGGACATCCGGGCCACCGGGCCGTGCTCGAAGGTGGCCCGGAGCAGGTCCGACTCCATCGGGCTGAGACGGTCCTCGGGCCTGGTCTGGGACTTCACCAGCTCCCAGTCCCGCCCCTGGGGCCGCCCGCCAGTGTCGCGGACCTGCTCGCCGTGGCGGTCGAGGGCCCGGATCCTCAGCCAGCCCCGGACCGCGAGGTCGACGATCGTGGCGGTCACGTCCCGGGCGTCCACGGAGCCGTCGACAATGGTCCCGACCAGGCCGGGGCGCAGGTCACGGGGCGGTGTGAAGGCGACCGGGATCTCGCCGCGGTACTCCGGGCCAGGCGAGACCCGGCGCTCGCGGACCCGCTGACCCGGCGCCGGCACCAGGCCCGGCGGCAGGCCGACGTAGACCAGGTCCCGGTGCCGGTAGCGGCTCACCAGCCACCCGACCAGCAGGACCAGCCAGCAGGCTGCGGCCAGGGTCAGGGCTCCGATCTGGTACGTCGTCACGGTCTCAGTCTGCCCGCCGTACGGCTAGCGGGGCTGGTCTGGCCCCGGTGCTGGAGCCGACCCGTCCGGCGCGGCGGGCGCTGCCGGCAGCGAGGCCGCGAACCGGGGCCGGGCCCGCAGCACCATCAGCCAGATCACGACCGCGAGGGCCACCAGGACGGCCTCAGCCAGGTACGGCGACACCGGCACCAGCAGGGCCGCGGCCAGGTTCGTCACGCTGTGCAGGAGCACCGCCAGCCCCCAGCCCAGCAGCCGGCGGCCGTGGTAGATCCCGGCCAGCACCAGCAGGCTGCAGCCGATGTGGACGGTGATGGCCGCCACCCGCTCCACCCCCGACATCCCGAACAGCCAGGGGGAGCCGCCGACCAGCGTGTCATGCAGCCCGGCGGCCGCCGCCGGCGGGATCTGGGAGGCCACCTGGTCCCAGCGGCCCTGGTTGATGGCCAGGGAGAAGACCACGTTGCTGACCTGCGTGGCCCCGACCATGCCGATGGCCTCCAGCCCGCCGTGGCCGAGCCCGAAGGCCACCGCGTCGGCCCAGCGGCAGAAGCCCTTGAGCGCCAGCAGCATCACCACCAGCCGGGCGGTCTCCTCGAAGAGCCCGGCGCTCAGCGACAGGCCCGGCGCGCTCTGCAGCCAGCCCGGCAGGGGCTGGGGCAGCTGCGGCACCACGGCGTTCAGCAGGGGAACCCGCAGCACCGGCTGGGCGATCAGCCAGGCCCACGCCCCGCAGAGCAGCGGCCGCCAGATCTTGGGGTAGCGCCGGTCCCCCTGCGCTGTGCGGCGGGTCTGCAGGACGAGCCAGCCAGCAACGGGCACCGCGACGCACAGCAGGGCTGTGACCAGCATCAGGGCGATCGACAGGGAGGGCACCACCCGCGGCACTGTACCGATCTGCTGACCTGGCGGCCTGAGCCGGTGTCAGAAGTCGAAGTCCCCGAAGTCTGAGAAGTCCGGGAGGTCGACTCCGTCGGTCATCTCCGCCACGGCACCACCCAGGTCGCCGGCGAAGCCGTCCACCGAGACGTCAGCGAAGTCTCCCAGCCACGACAGGTCGCTCAGGACGTCCAGCAGCACCAGGTCGCCCAGCGCGTCGGCCAGCACCATCCCGCTCAGCCAGCCCAGGTCGTCGTACACCAGCTCATAGCCCTCGTCGCGGGCGGCCACCAGGACGTCGCGGAAGACCTTGGCCCAGTGCTCGGCCACCCCCAGCGCCATCGCGTACGGCAGGTAGCGGCTGAAGACCCCCGCAGCCTCCTCGAGCTTCAGCTGGCCCGCCTCGGCGGTGGCGAGGTACTCCTTGAAGCCCAGGGCCTGGATCCGCAGCGCGGTCCCGGTCGCGGTGCGCCGCACCCGGACGCCTCCGGTCAGGGCCAGCAGCAGGCCGGCAAACGTCAGGCCGAGCATCCCGAGCACGGCCGGGCTCAGCGGCAGCACCAGCGCCAGCAGCAGCGGCAGGCCGACCAGTCCCGCCCAGCGGGAGCGGCCACCGGCCTGCTCGTACCAGCCCCGCCGCCAGGTCTCGTCGGCCAGGTCGGTGCTGGTCTGCTGCAGCACCCCGGCCTCGGCCAGCTCCCGCAGCCGAACCTCGGGCCCGGCCGCGAAGGCCCGGCTCAGCAGCCCCGACTCGTACGGCGTCAGGGGCTGCTCCGGCGCAGGCTGGGTCTGGGTCAGCAGCCAGTCCTTGGCCTTGCCGCCCGGCTTGTCAGGCTCTACCGGCCGGATCGAGAGCCAGCCCCGGACGGCGAGGTCGACCACGGTGGCGGTGACGTGCCGGGCCTGCGCACCGGCGTCGACCAGGCAGCCGGCCAGTCCCGCCGGCACGTCCCGCGGCGGGCTGAAGGCCACCGCAACCGTCCCGCGGTACTCCTGGGTCTCCAGCGGCTCCACCGGCGCACCGGGCTGTGGCGGGACGACTCCCGGGGTGACTCCGGCGAAGACCAGGTCGTGGCTCGAGCGGCGTTGGACCCACCGCAGGTACCAGCCCGCAGCAAGCGCTGTCGCCCCCACCAGGATCCAGACCAGACCGCCCATGGCGACTAGTGAAGCAGGCGGCTCAACCACCCGAGACGTCCACTTCGGCCGCGCTCAGGTCGGCTCCGTCGTCGAGGCTGGTCGAGTCCAGCCAGCCGTACGGCAGGACCACCCGTCCCCGCGGGGTTCCCTGCCGCCCGCGCGGGGTCCCCAGCTCGGTGACCGGGAACGGGACCGCCGGGTCCAGGCTGCTCAGCAGCCCGTCAAGCTCGGCCAGGCTGGACACCATCCCCAGCGCCCGGCGGGTCTCGCCGCCGACTGGGAAGCCCTTGAAGTACCAGGCCATGTGCTTGCGCAGGTCGGTCAGCCCGTGGCGCTCCCCCGACTCCTGGGCCAGCAGCTCGCCGTGACGCCGTACGGTCTGGCAGATCTCCCCCAGCGTCGGCAGGGTCGTGGTCGTCGAGCCGGTGAGGGCCGCCGCCAGATCCCGGAACAGCCACGGCCGCCCGAGGCAGCCGCGGCCGACCACCACCCCGGCGCAGCCGGTCTCGCGGAGCATCCGCAGTGCGTCGGGGGCCTCCCAGATGTCGCCGTTGCCCAGGACCGGGACCTGCACGTGCTGGACCAGGGTGGCGATCGCCGACCAGTCGGCGTGCCCCCCGTACGCCTGCTGCACGGTCCGGCCGTGCAGGGTGATCGCGGTCACCCCGCAGTCCTCGGCGATCCGGCCGGCGTCGAGGTAGGTCAGGTGCTGCTCGTCGATGCCCATCCGGGTCTTGATCGTGACTGGCACCTGGTACGGCTCGGCCGCCTGGACCGTGGCCCGCAGGATCGCGGCCAGCCGGTCCCGCTTCCACGGCAGGGCGCCGCCTCCGCCGCGACGGGTGACCTTCGGGACCGGGCAGCCGAAGTTCAGGTCGACGTGGGTCACTCCGAGCTCGCCGCACAGGATCCGGACCGCCTGGGCCATGACCTGCGGGTCCACCCCGTACAGCTGCACCGAGCGGATGGGGTCGCCGGGGTCGAAGGTCAGCATGTCGAGGGTCCGCGGGATCCGCTCCACCACCCCGCGGGAGGTGATCATCTCGCAGACGAAGAGCCCGGCCGGGCGGACGCCGGGCGCCCCGAGCTCGGCCTGCTCGCGGCAGAGCCGCCGGTACGAGGCGTTGGTGACTGAGGCCATCGGCGCTAGCACCACCGGTACGGTGCGCAGCCCGCCGAGGACCAGCGGTGCTGCCCCGGTGGCGCTCATCGTCCTCCTGCCTGCCGTCGATGACCTCTCAGCAGCATGCCCGACTCGGCGACGAAGTCCTAGCCGGCCGAGCCCTGCCCGCCTGGCACGGCCGCTACGGTGACCGGGTGACCGACGAGATCGAGATCCTGACCGCCGACTCCGAGCCGGACCGGCTGTCCCGCTTCCACGAGGCCACCCGGATCGGCTTCTCCCTGTCCCAGAGCAGCGACGAGCAGACCGAGCACTTCGTGGCCGATGCCCGCGCCGACCGGGCCCGGCTGCGTCAGGTCGCCGACCCGGAGGCACCCGGCCAGGTCCCGGTGGCGACCCTGGTCGACCTGGACGGCAGCATCAACGCCGGGGCCGAGATCCTCCCGGCCACCCTGATCACCGACGTCACGGTCCGGCCCGACCACCGCCGCCGGGGCCTGATGCGGCGGCTGATGGCCCAGGCCCTGGGCGAGGCCCGCGACCGCGGCACCCCGGTGGCGCTGCTGACCGCGACCGAGGCCACGATCTACGCCCGGTTCGGCTTCGGGGTGGCGACCCTGGTCAACGATGTCGAGGTCACCGCCACAGAGCGCTTCCGGATCCACCCGGAGGCCCTGGCCGGTCACGGGCGGGTCCGGATGGTGTCCCCCGACCAGGCCGTGGACCTGATTGAGGCCGCTTTCGCCCGCTTCCACACGGTCCAGCGGGGCTCGGTGGTGCGGCCGCACTTCTACCGCAACGTCCTGACCGGCCGCTTCGACTGGGACCGCAACACCCCTGTCTCAAGCCTGCGGACGGTGCTGCACCACGGTCCTGACGGTGAGGTCGACGGCTGGGCCTGCTACGTGCCGCGGACCGACTGCTTCCCGCACCGGGTTCAGGTGACCGACCTCGGGGCGCTGTCGGCGCAGGCGCACCTGGGGCTGTGGGACTTCCTGGGCTCGCTGGACCTCGTGGGCCGGGTCACCCACAGCGGCGCCCGGCTCGACGACCCGCTGCCCTGGGCCCTGGCCGACCGGCGCTGCTACCGGGTGGCCGGGACCAGCGACCGGATCTGGGCCCGGGTGCTGGACCCCGTACGGTGCCTCGCGGCCCGGCCCTGGCACCGCGACGGGACCACGGTGCTCCAGATCACCGACCCGCTTGGGCTCGCGGCCCAGACCCTGCGGGTCGAGGTCCGCGCCGGCCAGGTCAGCGTCACGGCCACGACCGACGAGCCTCAGGTCCAGATCGCCGCAGCCGCCCTGGCCGGCCTCTGGCTGGGGACGGCCAGCGTGGCCCAGCTGGCGGGGGCCGGGCAGGTTGTGGGCAGCCCGGCCGCGCTGGCCGCCTTCACCGAGCTGACCGAGCTGGCGGACCCGCCGTACGCGAACACCTTCTTCTGACCCCACGTGCGAGCCATGTCCTTTCCTGAACCTGTCTCCCAGCAGCAGCCCGAGCCGCCCTGCCAGAACCCGCCCTGCGGCGGCGACGCGCCGGCGCCCGGCTCGCTGGCGCGGACCGAGCCCGAGCCCGGCAGTCAGATCGAGGTCCGGCTCGACTGCCGCGACCTGCCGACCGGCTAGCCGGGCTAGGCGCGGCGCGGGATGTTCTGGCCCACGGCCTCCGGCTCGTCGTACGCGCTGGGCTCGTCCAGTGCCAGGGCCAGCAGCGGCCAGAGCACGACCCGGTTCGCGCTGCCGAGCGCCCGGCGGTACGAGCCGACATCCCGCCACCGGGTCGCCAGTAGCCACAGCCCGGGGTCGTCGAGGTTCACCCCGAAGTCCATCCCCACCAGGCCTGGCTGTCGCTGCAGCAGCTCGACAGCCGGCTCGGCGACGGCCAGGAACCCGGCCCGGTCCGACTCAGCAACCCGGAACCGGGAGATCGCGATCACCCGGCCACTGTATGCGTAGCCGCGACCAGTCAGACCGACCCCCGCGCTCCCTCACGGGTGTCCTCGCGGTGGCAGGGCCTGCTCGTCACTACCCCCGGCCCATCTACCTGGTGGGTATCCGGCCGGCTAGCGCGGGCTTGCACCGGCAGGCACATCTTATGATAATCATTCTCATGTTCCGCGCAATCCTTGCTACCGGTGCCATCGTCCTCTCCTCACAGCCTCCGGGTGCGCCCCCTCCTCGACGCCGCCGGCCCCGGTACTGGCAGCAAGGTCGCGGTGGTCACCTCCTTCTATCCCCTGAGGACGGCCAGCGGATGCCAGTAGCCCCGCTGCGCGCCGAGGGACTCGATGTCACCCTCGGTGGCAGTCCAATCCTGCACAATGTCGCCGTGACCGCTGGCCACGGCGATATTGTCGCGCTCGTGGGGGGAAACGAATCCGGCAAGAGCACCCTGGTCAGGGCGCTGCTGGGCCTCGCCCCGTACGCGGGTGGCAGCGTCGAGCTGCTCGGCACCCCGCTGCCCCGGTTCCGGCAGTGGTCCCGGCTCGGGTACGTACCGCAGCGCTCCACGACCAACCTGCACACCACGGTCACTGAGCCGGTAGCCTCCGGCACTCTCTCCCGACGGCGCCGTGCTGCTCGGAATCGCGGTCTTCGCGGTCTCCTGGCCGCTGTCGACCTGGCTGCACCGCCGGGCCCGGGCCGTCCTTTCCGGTGCGTCGGCGCCTGGCCTCCGCCATGATGACGAGCAGCGACCCGATCACCTCTTCCCGACCGTACCCGCTGACCAGCTTGCTCCCGGCGACGACCACTGACGAAGGAGAAAACCATGGCCACCCCGGTACGCCGTACCCGGCAGCGAACCGCTGTCGCTACGTTCCTGGCGTCAACCGGTGACTTCCGGACCGCCCAGCAGATCCACTCTCAGCTGGTGGCGCAGGGCGAGAAGCTGGGACTGGCTACCGTCTACCGCAGCGTGCAGGCGATGGTGGAGGCCGGGGAGGTGGACGTCCGGGTCATCGACGGCGAGTCGGCCTACCGGCGCTGCACCACCAGCGCCCACCACCACCACCTGGTCTGCCGTGGCTGCGGCCACACCGAGGAGCTGACCGACCACGTGGTCGAGGCCTGGGCCGCCCAGATGGGCGCCCAGTACGGCTTCACCGACGTCACCCACGACGTCGAGCTGTCGGGCACCTGCTCCGACTGCGCCGCCGGCGAGGTGTAGCCCCCGGCGCGGCTGCACCTCGCGCCGAGAGCTACCGGCTGGCCTTGGCCACCCCCGGCAGGTAGCCGGCGTGGGCGAGCCGGCGGAACGTGATCCGCGAGACCCCGAAGGCCCGCAGGTACGCCCGCGGCCGGCCGTCGGTCTGGTCGCGGCTGCGCAGCCGGACCGGTGACGCGTCTCGCGGCAGCCGCTGCAGCGCCCGTACGGCCTGGGCGACCTGCTCGGGGTCGCCGGTGCGCACCTGCTCCTTGAGCCGGGCCCGCCGCTCGGCGTACTGCTGCACCACCCGCTGGCGCCGGGCCTGGGCCGCGATCCTGGCCTGGGTCGCCATCAGCGGGTCTCCTTGAAGTCGACGTGCTGGCCCAGCACCGGGTCGAACTTGCGGATCACCATCCGGTCCGGGTCGTTGCGCCGGTTCTTGCGGGTGATGTAGCGGTAGCCGGTTCCGGCGGTCGACTCGAGGATGATCTTGGGGCGGGTCTCGCTGGTCTTCTTCGCCATCAGATCCGCTCCCCTCGCGCGCTCAGCTGCCGCACCACCTGCTCGATCCCGCGCCGGTCGATGGTCGAGACCGCCTTCGGGGTGAGCCGGAGCCGGACCCGCCGCCCCAGGCTGGGAACCCAGTAGCGCTTGTGCTGGACGTTGACGTTCCAGCGGCGCCGGGTACGGCGGTGAGAGTGGGAGACCGAGTTGCCGAAGCCGGGTCGGGCCCCGGTCACCTGGCAGCGGCGGGCCATGTATCCTCCTCCTCGATAGAATGAGATTCGTTCTCAATTAGAGCATGCGTGTCGAGCCGAGAGGGAAGCATGAAGCCCAGCATCCACCCGCCGTACGGCCCGGTCGTCTTTCGCGACACCAGCACTGGAGAGCAGTTCTGGACCCGGTCCACGGCCACCTCGAACGAGACCGTGGAGCTCGACGGCGCCACCTGTCCCCTGATCCGGGTAGAGATCTCGGCCGCCTCGCACCCGTTCTGGACCGGCCGCTCCCGTGAGATCGACACCGAGGGCCGCATCGAGCGCTTCCGCCGCCGCTACCCGGGGGCCGGCCGGTGAGCCCGGCGGTCTTCCTGGTCACCGGCCTCGACGCGACCGCGATGACCTCGGTGGTCCTCGGACTGCTCGTCGACCAGCCCACCCCGGTCGTGGTCTCCCACACCCTCGACGACCAGGGCCTGGTCCGTACGGTCAGCGACCTCAGCGGGACCATCGAGCGCGAGCTCGTCCACCTCGACCACGACTGCCTCTCCTGCGCGATCCGCCACGACGTCGTCCCCACCCTGGAGCGGCTGGTCCGCGAGCCGTGGGAGACGGTCATCGCCTGCCTGCCGGCCGGGGCCGACGCGATGCAGGTCTGCCGGGCCCTGGCCGGCGAGCCGGGCCGCCTGGGCAGTGCCGAGGTCTCCGCGGTGCTGGCCGCCCTCGACAGCTCCCAGCTCGCCGACGACCTGACCGGGCCGGACCTGCTCGGCGAGCGCGGTCTCGACAGGTACGTCGACGACGACCGGGGCGTCGCCGAGGTGCTGGGTGCCCTGATCGAGCACGCCGACGTGGTCGCCGTCTGCGGCCCGGGCGCCGACCCGGTCCACCTGGGCCTGGTCCGGGCCCTGGCCCGGCCCGGCGCGGTGCTGGTAGATGACTGGACCGGCTTCGACTCGGCGACCATCCGCTGCGGGGTGCACGACCACGCCGCCATCGAGGCCTGGACCGCCGACGTCCCCGGGGTCGGCGCCTCCCCGGTTCCCGAGGGGGTCTGGCGGCTGGTGCTGCACTCCGACCGCCCGATGCACCCCGCCCGGTTCCGGGAGCAGGTGGAGACGCTGGGCTCTGGCCAGTTCCGCACCCGCGGCGCGTTCTGGGTGCCGACCCGCCCGCAGACCCTCTGCCAGTGGGACGGCGGTGGGGGTCAGCTGTCGATCGGCACCGTACGGCGCTGGCAGCCGGGGGAAGCCCCCTGCTCGCGGCTGGTGATGACCGGGCTGCTGGAGCACGGCGACCCCCGCGCCGAGCTTCAGGAGGCCTTCTGCTCGGCCCTGGTCTCGACCGAGGAGATCGCCGCCCGGGGGCACGCCTGGGAGGTCAGCAGCGACGGCCTCGAGCCGTGGCTCGGCCGGGTCGGCCAGCTGAGCTGACCCGAGCAGGGACAGGGGCCAGTGGCTCGTCGCGGCCGACCAGCGTAAGCAGTCACCAGCGGCGGGCCCACCACTGCGGCAGCTGCGGCCGCTCGGCACCGAGCGTCGTAGAGCGGCCGTGGCCGGGCAGGACCACGGTGTCGTCGCCGTACCTGGCGAAGACCCGCTGCTCCAGGTCGGTCATCAGCGAGTCGAAGTCAGCCGGGGAGGTGGTCTTGCCCGGGCCGCCGGGGAACAGCGAGTCCCCGCTGAGCAGCACCACCGGGTGCCCAGCAGACCGGTGCACCAGGGCCACCGAGCCGGGCGTGTGGCCCTGCAGCCCGACAACCTCCAGCTCGATGTCGTCCACGCTGACCCGGTCCCCGTCGACCAGCCGACGACCGGTCGGGACCCCGGTGGCCTGCTCGATGGCGTCGGCGTCGGCGGCCCCGGCCAGGGTCTGGGCCCCGGTCCGCGCGACCATCTCGGCCAGGGCGCCGATGTGGTCCAGGTGGCGGTGGGTGGTGATGATGCTCACCAGCCGGGTCGGGCGAGGGCTGTCGACGCGGGCGGCGGTCAGCAGACCGGTGATGGTGTCGGGCTCGCCAGCCGCGTCGACCAGCACCTGGGCGCCGGTCTGCTTGCTGGTCAGCAGGTAGACGTTGTTGTCCATGGCGGTGACCGCGACCTGCCGAAGGGTGACCAGCGGCAGGTCGTGCACCAGGGTCGCGTCAGTCATGGACCCCACTCTGCCCGCCCGTACCGGCTAGCGAAAGCCGTTGCCCAGGATGGGCTCTCACTGCGCCAGCGCCACTGCTCGAGCCCCACGCCCAGCAGTGAGGCCCCGGCCTCGACGAGGCTCACCCGCTAGCGCTCGACATGGCGCAGGCTCCTCAGCCCCCGCTCCAGCTGCCAGTTGGTGAAGGCCGCCACCACCCCCGACGCGGTCCGCTGCAGCGCCGGGTCGGCGTCCCGGGTCGAGTCCCAGTCACCGGCCAGCAGCCCCCCCAGGTACGCCCGCAGCTGCGGCCCGGCCGCGACCGAGCCGGGCTGGCGGCACTGCCCGCAGACCACCCCGCCCGCGGCCGGGCTGAAGAAGTCCAGCCGGTCCGGGCGCCCGCAGCGCGCGCAGGCGGCCAGCGCCGGGGCGTAGCCGGCCACCGCCAGCGCCCGCAGCAGGTACGAGTCGAGCAGCTGAGCCCCCGGACGGGTCTCGCCGCCGGCGACCCCCTGGCCCAGGGCCCGTAGCGCCCCCACGAGCAGCAGGTACTGCTGCACGGCCGGCTCGCCCTCCTCGGCGACCAGCCGGTCGGCGGTCTCCAGCATCGCCTGGCCGGCGGTGTAGCGGGGGTAGTCGACCACCAGCGGCTCACCGAAGGCGTTGCGGGTCACGGCCTGGGCGACGTAGTGCAGGCTGCGTCCGGTCGCGAGCTGCAGGTCGACCTGGCTGAACGGCTCCAGCCGGGCGCCGTACTTGGACGAGGTCCGTCGGACCCCCCGCGCCACCGCCCGGACCTTGCCGTTGCGGCGGGTGAGCAGGGTGACGATCCGGTCGGCCTCACCCAGGTTCTGAGTGCGCAGCACGACCGCTTCGTCGCTGTAGGTCGGCACCCGACCAGTCTGCCCGCTCCCAGCACCGGCCACGAGGTAGACCACCAGGGCGAGCGCCATTATCCCGGCCAGCCGTGCTGTACGGTGCCGCTCGCCGAGCGGCGGCCCGGGGCAGTAGGGTCCAGGCGTGGCACGGAAGGCTCCTCGGCCCCCGAAGCGGGGCCCGCAACCTCACCCCTCGGGCGCCCGCCCGCCGGCAGTGCCGGCAGACCTGCTGCCCCGTCATGTCGCGATCGTCATGGACGGCAACGGCCGCTGGGCCAAGCAGCGAGGGCTGAAGCGCACCGAGGGGCACGCCCGTGGGGAGGACGCCCTCTTCGACGTGATCGAAGGGGCGATCGAGATCGGGGTCCCGTACCTGTCGGCGTACGCCTTCTCGACCGAGAACTGGAAGCGCTCTCCCGACGAGGTGCGCTGGCTGATGGGCTTCAACCGTGACGTCATCCACCGCCGCCGCGACGAGCTGGACGCGATGGGGGTCCGGATCCGCTGGGCCGGCCGTCGGCCGCGGCTGTGGGGATCGGTGATCCGCGAGCTGGAGCAGGCCGAGCAGCAGTCGCAGGACAACACCACTCTCACCCTGCAGTTCTGCGTCAACTACGGCGGTCGGGCCGAGATCGTGGACGCGGTACGGAAGGTGGCCGAGCTGGCCCAGCAGGGCCGGCTCGACCCGTCGCGGCTCACCGAGGACCGGTTCCGCCACTTCCTGGACGAGCCCGAGATCCCCGACGTGGACCTCTTCATCCGCTCCTCCGGCGAGCAGCGGACCTCGAACTTCCTGCTCTGGCAGAGCGCGTACGCCGAGCTGGTCTTCCTGGAGCGGCTCTGGCCGGACTTCGACCGTCGCGACCTGTGGCAGGCGATCGAGGTGTACGCCCGGCGCGACCGCCGCTTCGGAGGAGCGCTCCCGAACCCGGTCGGCTGAGACTGCTCAGACTGCGCGGGTCTGCGGACCCCCGCTGCGGCTGGGGCCGGGGACACACCCCGGCCACCGCCTCTCGGACCGGTCGTACGGGCCCGTCCGCGCCTGCCCGGGCCCGTACGAGGCCTCGTCGCGGCCGCCGGCCCCGTGACGAGACGGTCCCGCCAACCTTTCCACCCCCTTGACGAGTCCCCGGAAAGCGCTTTACGGTGGTTGCAGACCGCACGACATGGAACGGCCCACGGAGGTGCCGAGCGGATCTGGGCCAGACCGGCGCCGGCCTTCAGCCCAGGTCCGACCGAGGTCTGGTACCGCCTCCCAACGGTCGTGAACGCCGCACAGCGACGTGCTCTCTGGCTTCGCCAGACCACCTCGCCACCTGCCCGCACCGTCGCGTGAGGTCGACCAGAGTGGGTCCAGATGAGGGAGCGGAGCCCGTGAGTGCACTCAGTGAGCTGAGCCAGCTGAAGGGAGGCAAGCAGGAGTCGCGCGACAACAAGGCCGCCTACCTGTTCTTGCTGCCCTGGCTGATCGGCTTGTTCTTGATCACCATCGGCCCGATGCTCGGGTCGCTGTACCTGTCGTTCACCGACTACAGCATGCTGGCGCCACCGGAGTGGGTGGGCCTGGACAACTACGCCCGGATGCTGCGCGACGCCCGGCTCCACAAGTCGCTCTCGGTGACCTTCTTCTACGTCCTGGTCGGGACGCCGCTGCAGCTGGTCCTGGCGCTGGCGATCGCGGTGCTGCTGAACCGCGGAATGCGCGGCCTGCCGTTCTACCGCTCGGTCTTCTACCTGCCCTCGCTGATGGGCTCCTCGGTGGCGATCGCGCTGCTGTGGCGCCAGATCTTCGGCACCACCGGTCTGGTGAACCAGATGCTGACCGCGGTCGGGCGCTGGATCGGGCCGGGCGCCCCCGAGCTGCTGCGCAACCCGCCGGGCTGGATCGCCGACCCCGACACCGCGCTGTGGACGATCATCCTGCTCCACGTCTGGACCTTCGGCTCCCCGATGATCATCTTCCTGGCCGGGCTGCGTCAGATCCCGACCATGTACTACGAGGCGGCCGCGGTCGACGGCGCCAGCAAGTGGACCCAGTTCTGGCACATCACGATGCCGCTGCTGAGCCCGATCATCTTCTTCAACCTGGTCCTCCAGATCATCGGCGCCTTCCAGTCCTTCACCCAGGCGTTCATCGTCTCCGGCGGCAACGGCGGGCCGTCCGACGAGACCCTGTTCTACTCGCTGTACCTGTACCAGAAGGGCTTCGCCGACCTGGACATGGGATACGCGGCGGCCATGGCCTGGGTGCTGCTGGTGATCGTCGCCGTCTTCACCGCCATCAACTTCTTCGCTTCCAAGTACTGGGTGTTCTACGATGACTGACTCCGCTGACGCCATGGCCACGACCACGTCCGACCGCGCCCTGGCAGCCGAGCCGCTGCCCGGGCCACGCCGGCGCCACTCCCCTGCCGGCGCCATAGTCCGCTCGGTCATCAAGCACACGGTCCTGATCGCGGCCGCGGTGGCGATGATCTACCCGCTGCTGTGGATGCTGGTCAGCTCGTTCCGCCCGAACGACATGATCTTCCGGGAGCCAGGGCTGATCCTGACCGACTTTCAGCTCGAGAACTACTCGATCGGCTGGAACGCGCTGAACGACCCGTTCGGGCACTACCTCATGAACTCGGCGATCGTGGTGCTGGGCTGCATCATCGGCAACGTCGTCTCCTGCTCGCTGGCCGCGTACGCCTTCGCCCGGCTGAAGTTCAGGCTGCGCAACTTCTGGTTCGCGATCATGCTGCTGACGATCATGCTCCCGCAGCACGTCGTCATCGTGCCGCAGTACATCCTGTTCTCCCAGCTGCCGTACTTCAACGGCTCCGAGTGGACCACTGGCTGGATCAACACCTTCCTGCCGCTGGTGGTGCCCAAGCTCCTGGCGACCGACGCCTTCTTCGTCTTCCTGATGGTGCAGTTCATCCGGGGCCTGCCCCGCGAGCTGGACGAGGCGGCCCGGATCGACGGCTGCGGTCACTGGTCGATCTTCAGCAGGATCCTGATGCCGCTGATGACCCCGGCGATCGCGACCACCACGATCTTCACCTTCATCTGGATGTGGAACGACTTCCTCACCTCCCTGATCTACCTGACCACCCCGACGAACCACACCGTGCCGCTGGCGCTGCGGCAGTTCCTGGACGCCTCTGGCGCCTCCAACTGGGGCGCCATGTTCGCGATGTCGATCGTGTCGCTGGTCCCCGTCTTCCTGGTCTTCCTGTTCGGACAGCGGTTCCTGATCCGCGGCATCGCGACCACCGGGATCAAGTAGTCGTCCACCGGCGAAAGGAGTTCTTTGATGACCACCCGCTACGCCGTGGTCGGCACCGGGCACCGGTGCCAGATGTACCTGGACGCGATCGGCGGTGACCACCGCGACGTGGCCGAGCTGGTCGCGCTGGTGGACTCCAACCCGGGCCGGGTCGAGTACCACCGTGACCGGATGGTGCAGACCTACGGGCTGGACCCGGCCCGGATCCTCACCGGCGGCCCGGACCAGCTGGAGCAGGTGCTGGCCGACAGCCGCGCCGAGCGGGCCATCATCACCACCCCGGACTACCTGCACGCCCCGATGATCGTGCGCTGCCTCGACGCCGGGGTCGACGTGGTCGTGGAGAAGCCGCTCACCACCACCGCCGAGATGGCCCACGACATCAAGGAGGCGGTCCGCCGTACCGGCCGCAGCGTGGTCGTCACCTTCAACTACCGCTACTCACCGCGCAACAGCGAGCTGAAGCGTCTGGTGGCCTCCGGCGAGCTGGGGACGGTGACCTCGCTCACCTTCGAGTGGGTGCTCGACACCTCCCACGGCGCCGACTACTTCCGGCGCTGGCACCGCGAGAAGGACAAGTCCGGCGGGCTGCTCATCCACAAGGCCAGCCACCACTTCGACCTGGTCAACTGGTGGCTCGACGACATCCCGGCCCGGGTCTTCGCCTCCGGCGGGACCCGCTTCTACGGGGCCGAGAACGCCGACGCCCGGGGCCTGCCGCCCAGGCCCAGGCGCGGCACCCACGACGGCGAGCACAGCCCCTTCGAGCTGGACCTGCGCACCGACCCGCGGCTGAAGTCGCTCTACCTCGACCAGGAGCACCACGACGGCTACCTGCGCGACAGGGACGTCTTCGACACCGGGATCACCACCGAGGACAACCTGTCGGCGGTGGTGGACTACCGGCGCGGGGCGAGCCTGTCGTACGCGCTCAACGCCCACTGCCCCTGGGAGGGGTACCGGGTCGCCATCAACGGCACCGAGGGCCGCGCCGAGCTGGAGGTGGTAGAGCGGGTGGCAGTGCTGGTCGACAACGGCACCCCGATCATCGACCCCTCGTTCGTGGCCGACCACAGCGAGGGCGGGCAGCGGTTCCGCGGTGAGCGGCTGCTGCTCCAGAAGCACTGGGGTGTGGCGACCGAGGTCCCGATCCCGGAGGGGACCGGCGGCCACGGGGGCGGCGACGCGTACCTGCTGCGCGACGTCTTCGTGGGCCCGCAAGACGATCCGCTGGGGCGTCGGTCGGACTGGGTCGACGGGATGCGCGCCATTGCGGTCGGGATCTGTGGCAACCTGTCCCTCGCGGAGGGGCGAGCCGTCACCCCTGAAGAGCGAGGGCTCCCGCTCGACCGATAGGCCCACCATGCACAACGAGATCGCCGGGTACGGGACCTGGGCGACCTTCGTACGGATCCGTGACCGGGTGCACGGCGACGACCTCACCAACCAGGTCGCCGACGCGCTCGGGGTGCCGGAGCCGGTACGAGAGCCAGCCGTGTTCGTGGTCTCCTCGGTGTCACGGCGGGGGGTCACCACCAGCGAGTTGTCGTGGCCGGTGCAGTTCGGCCCCGACCTGCACGCCTGGCTGCTGCACCCCACCGGCGTCGACCCACGCACCCTGCCAGGAGTCCTGGCGCTGCACTCGCACGCCGGGATCAAGTCGATCGGCGCCGCCCGGATCGTGGCCCGGGAGGAGTCCGGCCGCAGCTACCGCGAGGCGTACGAGGGCGGCGAGGCCTTCGCCGACCGGCTGGCCGAGGCCGGCTTCGCGGTGCTGGCGCCCGACGCCTTCTCCTGGGGGTCGCGCCAGTTCCGGCTTCACCCGGTCCCCGACAAGCTGCAGCACCAGGCCGACCTGCTGCGGCTGTCCGGGGTGCCAGAGGAGCGCTGGTACGACGAGCTGGCCGCGGCCCACGAGCACCTGGTCGCCAAGTTCGCCGGGGTGATCGGGACCTCGTACGCGGGCATGGTCGCCCACGACGACCTGTCGGCCCTGTCGGTGCTCAAGGGCGCCTGCAACGGCCACGTCAGCGTAGCGGGGTTCTCGGCCGGCGGGGCCCGGGCGATGACGCTGGCCGCGCTGGCGCCGGTAGACCGGGTCTCGGTGGTGGCGATGATGGCGACCTGGGAGTCCCTGGTCCCCGACTACGTCGCGGCGCACTCCTGGCTGCTGCACACCCCGGGCTTCGCCCAGCTGATGGACCTGCCGGACCTGGCTGCGGCCCGGCGCCAGCACGAGCTGCAGGTGGTGTACTGCGAGCAGGACCCGCTGTTCCCGGTCACCGGGATGCGCGACGCCGACGCCCGGCTGCGTGAGCTGTTCGCCGACGGCCCCGGCTCCTACCAGGGCTTCTCGGTGCCCACCGGGCACGAGTTCGGCCCCCGGACCCAGGACCTGGTGATCCAGTTCCTCTCCCGGCCCCGCTGACCGGCCCGATCAGGCGCTCGGCGGCCGCCAGACCGCGCAGGCCTCGGGCTGTGCCCAGGGAGCCCCGGCCGCCAGGTAGCCCTGGCCGGAGTCGAGGCAGCGCTGCTGCCAGCTGTCGATCTCGGACACCACCGGGTGCTGCCAGGTCTCGGTGCCTTCCCAGCGGACCCACTCGTCGGCGATCTGGCGCGGGTCGGGGGCGGTCTGGGTGGCCTCCAGGACGCACATGAAGCCGACCGTCTCGGCGACCGGGACCAGCAGGTCGGCGCGGCCCTCGCGGTAGTCGAGCAGGTTCTCCAGCAGGCAGGTCCGCTGGCAGGTCTCGGTGGTGGTCACACCGTCCACGGTCACGGTGATCTCGTCGGTGGTGTACGAGAGCTCGGCCCGGCCCCGGGAGCCGACCAGGGTCACCGTGGGCGGCTCCTGGCGCGGGCCGCACAGCGTCAGGCTGACGTGCACCGGCAGCCCGTCGACCCGGTTGACCGTCACCCAGGAGGTGTCGTCGGCCTGGATCGGGTGGGCGTGGTACAGCTCGGTCTCGATCGACTCGACCTGGGCGGCATCAGCCAGCCCGACAATCGCGAAGGCCGTCGCGAAGCCGTGAGCCAGCGGGTTCGTGCAGACCCCGTCGGCCACCCGCTGCCCGTTCATCACCCGCTTGCCGGCCCAGGCCGCCCGCTGGTAGTACGCGGTGTCGCGCAGCCACAGCCCGCGGACCTGGACCGAGGTCAGCTCCCCCAGCCGCCCGGCGAGCTCCCGCATCCGGGCGACGGCCTGCGAGCCGAGGCTCTGGAAGCCGATCTGGACCGCGCGCCCCGACGTACGGCTCAGCTCGCACAGCCGCCAGAAGTCGTCCAGCGACGCCACCGGCGGCTTCTCCAGCATGACGTCGGCACCGGCGGCGACCGCCTCGGCGGCCAGCGCGTCGTGCGTGCCGATCGGGGTCGCGATGCTGACCACGTCGACCTCGTGGTGGGCGAGCAGCTCGGTCAGGCTCGGGTACCAGGGCCGGTCACGCCCCTCGGGCGGGCCACCCGGGTCGGCCGTGGCAACCAGCTCCAGCCGGCCCATCTCGGCCAGCCGGTCCACCCGGCCCAGGTGGATCAGGCCGAAGCCTCGGACGCCGACCTGGGCGACTCGTACTGGACTGGTCACATCACTGCTCCGATCTGCCACGGGATGATCTCCAGGTGCCCGAGCCCGAGCTCCTCAGACCGGGTCGGCTGGCCTGACGCCGTGGCACAGATCAGGTCCAGCAGCTGCTCCCCCATCTCGGCGATGGTGCTTGTCCCGTCGAGAACCGGGCCGCAGTCGAGGTCAATGTCGTCGCTCATCCGGCGGGCCAGCTCAGAGGTGGTGGCGAGCTTCAGGCACGGCGTCGGCAGGCTGCCGAAGACCGAGCCGCGCCCGGTGGTGAAGACCTCCACGGTGGCGCCGCCAGCGACCTGGCCGGTGACCGCCACCGGGTCGTAGCCGGGGGTGTCCATCACCACCAGCCCGCCGTGGCGAGGCGCGCGCTGCCCGTAGTCCAGCACCGCCTGGACCGGCGCGGTGCCGGCCTTGGCGACCGCGCCCAGAGACTTCTCCACGATGGTCGTGATCCCGCCAGCCTTGTTCCCGGCTGACGGGTTCGCGTCCAAGGTGGCGCCGTGGGCGGCCGTGTACTGCTCCCACCAGTCGATCTTCGCCAGCAGCGCCTGGGCCACCTCCGGTGAGACGGCCCGGGCAGCGAGCAGGTGCTCGGCTCCGTACAGCTCGGGCACCTCGGCCAGGATGCTCGTCCCGCCTGCCCCCACCAGCACGTCGGAGGCGTACCCCAGCACCGGGTTCGCGGTGACCCCGGACCAGGCGTCCGAGCCGCCGCACTTGAGGCCCAGCACCAGCTCCGACAGCCCGCACTCCTCGCGCTGGGCCCGGACCTGCCCGGCCAGCTCGGCGACCAGCTCCAGGCCGTGGTCGATGCTGGCCCGGGTGCCGCCCTGGTCCTGGATGGTGAAGCCCCGGACCGGGACCTGGCTGGCTCCGAGGTCGTCGAGGAAAGTCTCCAGGGTGAGCATCTCGCAGCCCAGCCCGATGACCACCAGGCCGGCGATGTTGGGGTGGGTGGCGTAGCCCGACAGGCTGCGGCGCAGGTTCTCCCAGCCCGGGCCGCTGGTCTCCAGACCGCAGCCTGAGCCGTGGGTGAGCGCCACCACGGCGTCCACCCCGGGCAGCTCCCGCTGCTGGCTGCGCCGGGCGATCTGCTCGGCCACGGTCGCTGAGCAGCTGACGGTGGTGAGGATCCCGATGTCGTGACGGGTCCCGACCCGACCGTCCGGGCGCCGGTACCCCCAGAAGGTCCGCGGCCGGCTCGGCTCGGGCGCGGCCAGGGGGTGGGTGTCCTGCTGGACCCGGGTGCCGCGGCCCGGCACCGCCAGGTTGTGGGTGTGGACCTGGGCGCCGGCGGCGATGTCCTGCGTAGCAGCACCGATCACCTGCCCGTACTTGTGGACCAGGCTGCCTGCCGGCAGGTCCCGGCAGGCCATCTTGTGGCCCCGCGGGACCGCCGTACGGGCCTGCAGCGGCTTCTGCCCGGCCGCCGTCACCAGCTCGGCAGCGGCGATCTCCCGCAGCGCTACCCAGACGTCGTCGCCCGGGTTCATCACCACCAGGTCAGGCACCGGTGCTCACCCGTCTGTACGCCGCGGTGCGGCACGTGCTCGTTGTCATGTCGTCTCCTGCTGGTCGCGTACGGGTCAGGCCTGGAGCCCAGGCGGTGCGGTCGAGTCCCGGATCACCAGGGAGGTCGCCAGCACGACCTCCTCCGGCTCGGCGTCCGGGTCCCGCAGCCGGTCGCCCAGCTGCCCCACCGCGGCCCGGCCGGCACGGTGGCGGGGTACCTCGATCGTGGTCAGCGCTGGCGCGGTGAGCTGCGCCAGCCAGGTGTTGTCACAGCCGACCACGCTGAGGTCGTCGGGAACCCGCAGCCTCCTGGCTGCCAGCCGCCGCAGTACCCCGCAGGCCACCACGTCGTTGAAGGCCACCAGGGCGGTCACCTGCGAGGCCACGGCCAGGTCGGCGGCCACCAGCCCGCCCTCGATGGTCGGGTCGACCGGGCCCAGCTCGTCCAGCTCCAGCCCGAGCCGGGCCACGTGCTCCAGCAGTGCCTGGCGACGCATCTGCCCAGCCCAGGAGCGCGCCGGGCCGGCCACGTACCCGACCCGCAGGTGCCCCAGCGCCCGCAGGTTCTCCAGGGCCTGCCGGACTCCCGGCTCGTAGTCGGTGAGGACCGAGCCCCAGCCCGGCAGCCGGCGGTTGACCAGCACCACCGGCACGCCCAGGTCGTCCGGCAGCTCATCGGGGGCGGTCCGGGGCGAGGCCCAGACGATCCCGTCCACCTGCCGGGCCAGCTCCCGCGCCCCGTCCAGCTCACGGCGCTGCTGCTCGCCGGTGTCGACGATCAGCAGGCTCCCCCTGAGCTCGCGGGCCCGCTCCTGGACGCCTTTGACGATGTCAGCGAAGAACGGGTTGGCGATGTCGGGGATGATCACCCCCAGGGTCCCGGAGCGGCCGGTGGTGAGCCGCCGCGCTGTCGGGTTGGGGCTGTACCCGAGCCGCTCAGCGTGAGCCAGCACCCGGCGCCGGGTGACCTCGGACACCGACCCGTTCTTCGAGAACGCCCGCGACACGGTCGCGACCGAGACCCCGGCCGCCCGCGCCACGTCGCGACTGGTCGACGTCATGGCCCTCCCTGGCTCCGCGCTCGTTCCACCAGGCACGGCACCCTGCGCGCACAGCCCAGCCAAGCGCGCGGTCAGGGCAGTGTCAAGACCCCCTGCAACCGTTTCCAGAATCGTTGCACCCGGGCTACGGCCGGGAGCCGACCGGGTCGACCACGCCCGAGCCCTGGGGCACCTGCAGGTGCGCCCGGTTGACCGCGCTGCACACCGCCCGCAGCGACGCGGCGACGATGCTCGGGTCGATCCCAACCCCCCAGAAGATGCCGCCCTCGCAGTCGTCGTCCCCGGCCACCTCGGCCTCCAGGTACGCCACCGCCTGGGCGTCCCCGCCCGACGACATCGCGTGCTCGGTGTAGTCCAGCACCCGGACCCCGTACCCCAGCAGCGTCAGCCCGTCGACGAAGGCCGACACCGGCCCGTTCCCCTCGCCCTCGATCGACCGCTCGACGCCACGGTCCCGGACCCTGGCGGTGATCCGGTGCCCGCCGCCGTTGGAGACCGAGGTGCAGGTGACCAGCTCCAGCGGCTCGACGATCTGCAGGTACTCGGTCGCGAAGATGTCGCCGAGCTGGGCGCTGGTGACCTCGCCGCCCTCGGCGTCGGTGTGCTGCTGCACCACCCGCGAGAACTCCATCTGCAGCCGCCGGGGCAGGTCCATCTTGTGGTCGGTCTTCATCAGGTACGCCATCCCGCCCTTGCCGGACTGGGAGTTGACCCGGATCACCGCCTCGTACGAGCGGCCCACGTCGTGCGGGTCGATCGGCAGGTACGGCGCCTCCCAGGCGACCTCGTGACGGCTGGTGCCAGCCTGGGCGGCCAGCCGGTCCAGGTCCTCCAGGCCCTTCTTGATGGCGTCCTGGTGGGAGCCGGAGAAGGCGGTGTACACCAGGTCCCCCGCGTACGGGTGCCGCGGGTGCACCGGCATCCCGGTGCAGTACTCGACCGTACGGCGGACCTCGTCAATGTCGGAGAAGTCGATCCTCGGGTCGATCCCCTGGCTGAACAGGTTCAGCCCCAGGGTGACCAGGCAGACGTTGCCGGTCCGCTCACCGTGACCGAACAGGCAGCCCTCGACCCGGTCCGCGCCGGCCATCAGCGCCAGTTCGGTCGCCGCGACCGCTGTTCCCCGGTCATTGTGCGGGTGCAGCGAGATCGCGATGTGCTCCCGGTGGTCGATCCGGCGCGAGAAGTACTCGATCTGGTCGGCGTACGTGTTCGGCGTCGACTGCTCGACCGTCGCTGGCAGGTTCAAGATGATTTCCCGGCCCTCCCCCGGCTGCCACACCTGCATCACCTTGTTGCAGACCTCGACGGCGAAGTCGGTCGGGGTCTGGGTGAAGATCTCCGGGCTGTACTGGAAGCCGAAGTCGGTGCCGCCCAGCAGCCGCTCCGCGTGCTTCATCACCATCTCGGTGCCGGTGACCGCCAGGTCGATGCACTCCTGCTCACTGATCCGGAACACCACCCGCCGGAACAGCTCGGCGGTCGCGTTGTACAGGTGGATCGTCGCCTGGTGGGCCCCGACCAGGCTCTCGGCGGTGCGCTCGATCAGGTCCTCGCGGGCCTGGGTCAGCACCGAGATCCGCACGTCGTCGGGGACCCGGTCCTCGGTGATCAGCTTGCGGACGAAGTCGAAGTCGGTCTGGGAGGCGGACGGGAAGCCGATCTCGATCTCCTTGTAGCCCATCCGGACCAGCAGCTCGAACAGCCGCAGCTTGCGGCTCGGGGTCATCGGGTCGATCAGTGCCTGGTTGCCGTCGCGCAGGTCGGTCGACAGCCAGCGCGGCGCAGCCGTGATCTTGCGGTCCGGCCAGGTCCGGTCCGGCAGGTCCACCGGCACGAACGGGCGGTAGCGCTGGTACGGCATCGGCGACGCCGGGCCGCTGGTCACAGGACGCGTCTCGAAGGTGGTCATCTGGGTTTCCTCGCTGTCTGGGATGGAGCTCGCCGACACGCACCACATCGCCGCAGCGAGGAGGCCGGCGTCAGAGAGCCTCGCTGCGGCGACCAAGCAGCAGGGTCAACCAGAGCACGCGCAGACTCTAGCACTGTGCTTGACCGCCGCCGCCTGCGCGGCGGCTGGCCGGCTCGCTATAACCCCCGGCTGTGCTTGATCGCCGCCGCCTGCGCGGCGGCTGGCCGGCTCGCTATAACCCCCG
>CALBCJ010000026.1 GCA_937926975.1 uncultured Propionibacteriaceae bacterium
AGCCGGCGTTCACGTACGCGATGTCGGTGGGGTGGGTGCGGCCGGTGGGGGTACGACTCGGGGCGGGCGAGCTGGCGCGTGGGGTAGACGAGCTGGGCGTTGGCCGGGCGCTGGAGCGGCTGGGGGTGGACTTGGGGGTCGTCGTGGGCGTGGTGCTCGTGGTCATGGTGGTGCGGTCCGGGTCAGCGACCGTGCCTTGCCCGCCGGGGCGGTACAGGAGGGCGCCGAGGACGACGGCGAGCACGACCGCGACCGCGCCGCCGCCGAGGAGCACAGGCAGGACAGAGCTCTTGCGCGGGGCTGGCAACCGCGGGAGGTCCGGGGGCTGCGGCCCTGGGCCCGGCTGGGCCGTGGTCTGACCCCACGGTGAGGTGCCAGCCCAGGGCGGGCTGCCGGTCGAGCGGGGTCCAGGCTGCTCCTGGGACGGGAACGGGGACTGCTGGCCCGGGCGGAAGGGGTTCGCTGAGCTCACATGAGTGAGCATAGAGTTAGGCAACGTCGCTGGGGGCCGCGGCGAAGGTGTTGCAGCGTCCGATCTGGCCGCCGGCCTCCAGGCCGGTACGGAACCAGAGCCTCAGGCTGCGCGGGTTTCCGTGCTCGGGGGTGGGGAGACTGGCCTCATTCTCCTCGATCTGTGCCATCTCCTCTGGGGTGATGCCGTAGGAGTGGGCCATTGCGGCCAGGGCCATGCCGGCGAAGCACTGGGCCTGAAGCTCGCGGCGGCGGTTCTCGACCAGGGCCGGCTCGCCCTTCAGCTGGTACTGGATGCCCCAGCTGGCGTTGAGGATCCCGGCCCGGGCCTGGATGTGGTGGCCCAGCTCGTGAGCGAGAACGATCTCGGTGCTGTAGGTCCGGACACCATGCGGCAGGTACCGGCCCGGCACCTTGACGTTCATGTAGATGGCCATGTTCTGCGAGCAGTAGTACCCGGCGGTCGTGTCGATCTTGACCACCTCGCCTGCCCTGGTGCGGCCGCAGGGGGTGGTGAAGTCCTGGTCGACGAGGTAGAGGGGACCGCGGGGGAGGTCGTACCCGGCCTGGGAGAGGGCACTGGTCCAGATCGGCATCAGGCAGGTGTAGGTGGCTTCCAGGAGCTGTCGGGAGCGGGTGGTCCCGTCGCGCTGGAAGTCGATGGGGTCGTACGGGCAGGAGACTGGCCCGGCTGTGGTCTGGCGGTAGAGCCGGTTGCGGCGGCTTAGCTGCTCGGCCTCGGTCTGGGTCTTGAAGGATGGCCAGGGGATGGGCTTCGAGACCGGAGGTGGGGTGTAGCCGGCGTTCACGTACGCGATGTCGGTGGGGTGGGTGCGGCCGGTGGGGGTACGGCTCGGGGCGGACTTGGACGAGCTGGCGCGGGGAGCGGGTGAGGTGGCGCTCGGCCTGGTGCTGGAGTGACGAGCGGAAAGGGTCGCAGATGCCTGGGGGGCGGTGGTGACCGTGGTGCGGGCGGTGGTGACGGCGACCGTCCCTCGTCTGCCGGGGCTGAGCAGAAGGGCACCGAGGACGACAGCGAGGACGACCAGGACCGCGCCGGCGCCGAGGAGTACGGGCAGCATCGGGCCACGAGGGGCAGGTGGCCGCGGGTAGCCCAGAGGCGGCTGCTGCCCGGGGCCTGGGTGTGGCGGGGCCGGCCCCCAGGGTGAGGCGCTGGCCCACGGCTGGCGAGTCCCCGGCGCCGAGTAGGGGAGCTGCTGACCGCGGCGGAACGGGTACGCGGAGCTCACGCCAGGAGGATAGAGCGCTGCCCGGTCTGGCTCTGGGGACGGGTTAGCGGACCAGGTGGTCGTCGGCCACCCAGGTGTTGCAGGCTCCGACCCGCGTCGACGCCAGGCCCATCTGAGTCCAGTAGCGACGGCTCTTGCTCAGTCCGTGGCCGGAGTCGATCTCGGCCTTGCCCGACAGGGTGTCGTCGCCGATCGCCTCGGCCAGCGCAAGCAGCTGCTGCTGCTCGGCCGCCGAGATCTTCGCCGAGGTCGACACCGAGGCGATGAAGAGCCCGGAGAAGCAGTCGGCCTGGGTCTCGAGACGCCGCGAGAACTGGTTCTGGGTGGCCTTGTCCGAGGCCTGCTGACCCAGCCCCTTGCCCGCAACCAGGAGCCCGGTCCGAGCCTGGACAGCGTGGCCGAGCTCGTGGGCCAGCACCGACTCCACCACGAACCGTCCGGTCCGCAGGGCCGGCGGCAGCACAGTCGGCAGGTCAGTGGCGTAGTAGATCCGCTGGTCGGCGCCGCAGTAGGCGGCGTTCTTCATGGACACCTTGCCGCAGGCGCTCTTGCTGGGCTCGCTGATGACCACCACCGGAGGCCGCGGCATCTGGTAGCCGGCCTTCGTCACCGGCGGCTCCCAGACTCGCATCAGGCAGACCATCAGCTCGTTCAGGTACCGGTCCAGCTGCTGCCGCGAGGCCGTGGTGAGGTCGATCGTCTGGATCGGGCAGCGCGTCGGGTGGGGGACCGGCTGGGCGTACAGCGCGTTGTTGCGCACCAGCTCCCGGGCCTGCTCAGCGCTGGTGACCTCCGGCAGCGGTGGCGGCTTCAGCGCCGGCGGCGGGGCCTGGTAGTCGTCGTTCGCGTACGCCGGGCCGCGCAGCCTGGTTACGAGCGTGACCGAGGCCACGGCCACGACAATGACCCCGAGCACGGCCAGCACCGACAGCACCGCCTTGCGGCGGGTGGCGGCGCGTCCCGAGGACTGCCCCGGCGCCGGGGACCACTGCGGCGGCGTCGGGAAGCCGCCTGCCGTCCCGAACGGGGCCTGCGGCGGCCCGTACGGGTGCGGTGGCCGCCAGACAGGCTGCTGGCTCCACCCGGGGGACGGGGGCCAGGACTGGGCGACCGGACGTCCGTACGGAGGCTGAGTCACCCCGTCAGGGTAGTGTCCCGGTGGCCTACGGCCCAGCCGCGGGGCTGTCCCCACCACCGGTACCATCGAACGGCTGGTGTGCCAGCACAGCCACAGATGGAGGTCCGTCATGCGTCAACGTCGGCTGGTCCGGCTCCTGGTCGTGCTCGCCGCAGCACTGGGGCCAGTGCTGGTTGCTGCACCAGCCCACGCCGACGAGCAGTACGCCGCCCAGGTCGCCATTGACGCCTCGCTGAGCGCGGAGGGCGTGCTCTCGGTACGGGAGACCGTCAGCTTCGACAACCAGGTGCCACCGACCCTGGTGCAGCGGCTGGCCGAGCAGCGCGACGGCGACGACGGGGCCGTGTACGGGTACACCATCTCTGAGATCGGCGTCTCTGCAGACGAGCAGAGCCTGAGCCCGGCCGTCAACCACGCCAACGGCGCCACCACGATCACGGTGAAGCCGAACGGTGCCCGGCGGGTCGACATCACGTACACCGTCGCCGGCGCCACGACCCGGATGCCGGACGGCTCCACCCACTTCGGCTGGCGGGTGCTGCAGGGGCTGTCGGTCCCGGTCACCGAGGTCCAGGGTGTGGTGCGGGTCCCCGCCGAGGCCAGTGACTACAGCTGCCAGGCTGGTGCTCCGGGTGCCGAGCGCAGCTGCGGGCTGTACTCCGGCGGGACCCACAGCTCGCGTGACCTGAGCTTCACCGACGGCCCCCGCGGGATCGGTGAGGTGGTCGAGCCCGGGCTGCGGTTCGACGCCGGCCGGGTGGCGGTCACCGAGCAGGTCAGCTACCGCTGGTCGCTGGACCGGGCCTTCACCCCGGGCTGGCCGCAGCTGCTGGCCACGCTGGGGGTCGTGGTGGCCGGCGGGCTGCTGCTGTGGGCCCTGCACCGCCGCGCCGGGCGGGACATCCTGGCCCCGCGGGCCACCGTGGTGGCCGAGTTCCAGCCGGCCGGTGAGGCAGTGAGCACCTTCGCCGTCGTCGACGAGGTACGCCCCGGCCACGTCGGCACGGTCGCTGACGAGCACGTCGACCCGCTGGACGTGGTCGGCTCGCTGCTCGACCTCGCGGTCCGCGGGCACCTGCTGATCACCCAGCTGCCCCCGAAGCACGGCTTCGTCGACTGGTCGCTGACCCGGACCCACACGAAGGACGACGACCTGGTCGAGTTCGAGCAGCGGCTGCTGGACGCGGTCGGCGACTCCACCGTCTCCACGCTGGCGGCCTCCGTGGCCCCGGCGGTCGAGGACGTCCAGCAGGCCCTGTACCGCGACGTGGTGGAGCGGGGCTGGTTCTCCCGCCGCCCGGACCAGGTCCGCCAGCGCTGGTCGAGGAGGGCCTGGCTCGGGGTCGCGGTCGCGGTCCTGGCCGCCGTGGTGCTGGTCGCGCTCACCACGTTCGGCCTGGTCGGGCTGGCCCTGGTCGGGGTAGCCCTGGGCCTGATGCTGGTCGCCCAGGAGATGCCGGCCCGTACCGAGTCCGGCTCGTCGCTGCTGGCCGGGCTGCGGCTGCTGTCGGTCCAGCTCGACACCCAGCCCACGAACCAGCTGCCGAAGGGCAAGGAGTGTGAGGAGGTGTCGCGGATCCTGCCGTACGCGGTGGTGCTGGGCGGCTGGGAGCGCTGGCTGGAGGCTCTGGTCTCCTCCGACGACGACGAGGGTACGGCCGACCCGACCGACCTGAGCTGGTACCACGCCCCCGACGACTGGCACCTGCAGCAGCTCCCGGCCTCGCTGGACGCCTTCGTGAACGCGGTCCGGGGCCGGCTCTTCGCCCGCTGATGCCCGCTCCAGGGCTGGTCCTGGGGCACTAGGCTGCCGCCATGACTGCGGCACTGGCGAGCCTGCGCGTGGCCGGGCTCCGGTCCCTGGTCGACGCCGAGCTGGCGCTGGGTACTGATGTCACGGTCCTGATCGGGGCCAACGGGTCGGGGAAGTCCACCCTGGTCAGTGCCCTGGAGCTGGTCTCCCGGATCTGGGACGGCTCTTTTCAGGAGTACCTGGAGGACCGGGGCGGGCTGGAGCGGATGCTGTTCGCCGGCGACCCGCCGGCCCAGGAGGTCACCATCGACCTGTGGGCGGCCAAGGACCACGCCGGGGTTCGCAACGGCTACCAGGCCCGGCTTCGCCCCAGCCCGTCGGGGGTGGCCAGGCTGCAGGAGACGCTCTGGATCCACGACACCACGAGGTACCCGACACCGTACGACGTGAAACTGGGCTGGGGGGTGAGCAGCCAGGTGGTCAGGCTCGACCAGGGTGACCGGGTCGGTCGTTTCGCCTCGTACGTACGCCCGCTGCTGGCCGGCTGCCGGGTCTTCCACTTCGATGACGTCTCGGCCCAGGCACCGGCCACGAGACTCTCGACGGTCGGTGACGACGTCGAGCTGCGCTGGAACGCGGAGAATATCGCCGCCTACCTGCTCAAGGTGAATCTGGAGCATCCCCAGCACTACCGGGAGATCGTGGCCGTGGTGCAGCAGGCACTGCCGTTCTTCCAGGACTTCGTGCTGGTCCCCGACCGGTCGGGCCAGGTCCGGCTGCGCTGGAGGCAGCGGGGCCTGGACCGTACCTTCCTGCCTCACGAGGCCAGCGACGGCGCCCTCCGGTTCATCTGCCTGGCGACCCTGCTGCTCGGTCCGGACCTGCCGGCCACCGTGGTCCTCGACGAGCCCGAGCTGGGACTGCACCCGGCCGCGATCGGGCTGCTGGCCGAGATGACCCGGGCTGCCGGACGTACGGGGCACAGGGTGATCATCGCCACCCAGTCGGTTCCGCTGCTGTCCCACTACGAGGTGCACGAGATCGCGGTCCTGGAGCACCACCAGTCCCGCACCACCCTCACCCGGCCCGATGCCTCCCGGCTGGAGGCCTTTCTCGACGACTACTCCACGGGCTCGCTGTGGGAGATGAACCTGCTGGGCGGCCGACCCGGAGCCCTCGAGTGACTCGGCAGATCATTCTGCTGGTCGAGGGGCAGACTGAGGAGGCGCTGGTCAACCAGGTCCTGGCACCGGCCGTCGCTGGCGATGGGGTTTATCTCACGCCGGTCCCCGTCCAGACCTCGGCGACCGGCCGCGGTGGGGGCAGCTGGAACCACTACGACGCCACGCTGTGCCGCCTCCTCAGCCAAGTTCACTGGTGGCGGGTCGGGCTGTTGATCGACTACTACCAGTACCCGAAGCGGGCACCCGGATCCGACTCTCAAGGCAGCGCCGCCGAGCGCCAGCAGGCCATGGTCGAGCAGCTGCGGGCGACGTTCCCCGACCCCCGGTTTCGGCCGCTGGTCGTGATGCACGAGATCGAGGCTCTGGTGCTGGCCGCGATTGCGGCTGGTCAGGGTGAGGCAATCTTCCCGCCCAACGAAGTACGCAGGCTGAAACACGTCATCGAGCGGGCCGGAGGTCCGGAGCAGGTCAACGACGGTCCGAGCACCAGCCCGTCGAAACGGCTTCTGGCAGCACATCCCAGGTACAGCAAGGTAGTGACCGGCCCACGACTCGTCGAAGAAGCAGGCTTGGATGCCGTCCTGGAACGGTGCCCGGTATTCGCGGCCTGGTGGCGAGAGCTGCTGGACGACCGGCCGGAGTGATGAGCGGTGGGCGAGCACTGGGTCGTGTACGGCGACCAGGACGGGGAGCAGCCGTCCGTACCGGGGCCGACAGCCGGAGACCGGCGAGGAGATCGAGCTGTACCCGCAGCGCTCGGTACGCCGCCCGGGGGAGACCACGGTCCGGCTGGGCTTTCCCGGGATGGTGGCGGGGGCCGTCTTCACCGGGGTCTTCGCCCTGATCCTGCTGGTCGCGGCGCTCGCGACCATGAGGCTGGGGATGGCGGGTATGGCACTGGTCCCGGTGCTGCTGACCGTGCTGCTCGGCTACCTGGCCCGCGGCCGGCGTGCCGTCCAGGTCGACGGGGAAGGGGTCACGGTCCCGGTACCCGGCCACGGGCGGCTCCGGCTGGCCTGGGCCCAGGTGGAGCGGTTCGAGGTCCGGCCGCGGTACGTCCCGTACGTGCGCCCGAGCCAGACGAACCACCAGCTGGTCGTGGTCCCGAAGCCGGGGCTGGCCCTGCCCCCCGAGCTCCGCGGCCCGGGCGGGCTCTACCTGCTCCCCGTGACCGGGGCCGACGTCCCCGACCAGGTCGCGCTGGCGATCCGGGAGTACGGCGGCCCGGTGAGCTGGGTCCGCCAGCCGGTCGGTGTGCCGGCTGACCAGGACCCCCAGTAGCCTGCCTGCGACAGGAGGCTGGATGACCGACATGACGGTGCGGCGGGAGCCGCTGCCCGGGATCGACCTGCACGAGACCATCGGCAGCGGCGGCTTCGCGGTCGTCTACCGCGCCCACCAGACCAGCGTCGGGCGCGAGGTGGCGGTGAAGATCGACACCCGTCCGCTGGCCGACACCCAGGCCCGGCGCCGCTTCCTGCGGGAGGCGACCGCCTCGGCCCGGATCTCGTCCCACCCGCACGTGGTCTCCCTGATCGACGTCGGCACCACCACCGACGGGCGGGCGTACTTCGTCATGGAGCTGTGCCCGAACGGCTCCCTGGCCGACCTCGTCCGCAGCCGCGGCGCGCTCCCGGTCGCCGACACCATCGAGCTCGGGATCGCGATCTCCAGCGCCCTCGCCGCCGCCCACGAGACCGGGATCCTGCACCGCGACGTGAAACCGGCCAACGTCCTGATCGACGCGTACGGGACCCCACGGCTGTCGGACTTCGGGATCTCGGCGCTGCAGTCGCCCGACGGCGACATCTCGGCGACGATGGAGGCCCTGACCCCCGGGTACGCGCCGCCGGAGGTGGTGGCCGGGCAGCGGCCCACCCCGGCCGGTGACGTCTGGTCCCTCGGCGCCACCCTGTACACCCTGGTCACCGGGCGCCGTCCCCGGACCAACGATGACGGCACCCCGCGCACCGTGTACGAGATCCTGTCCGACCCGTACGCGCCGCTGCCGCCGGTCACCGTCGAGGGCAGTGAGCAGCTGGCCCGGGTGATCGAGCGGGCCGTCGCGCCGGACCCGAGCCAGCGCTACCCGAACGGGCAGGCCCTGTACGAGGCGCTGCGGGCGATCCGCCCCGCCGCCTCCGGCCCGGGGCGGCTGGTGGGTGGGCCCGAGGCCGGGCTCCTGACCGCGGCCCGGTCGCCGCAGCCGGCCCGGGCGACCGCCTCTCGACGCTGGCCGCTGGTGGCTGCGGCCGTGCTGACCGGGATCCTGCTCGGCAGCGGCGGCACGTACGGGGTGCTGCGGCTGACCGGCGCGGTGTCCGCAGCGACCACCGCCACGGCGACCGCCGCGCCGGGCGCTCCGACCGGGCAGACGGCGCCGTCAGGGAGCACCGCGCCACCCGAGGTCGGGGTGTGCTGGGGCGGGATCGTCTCGGTCGCCGGCTCGGTCAGCGCCCAGCAGGTCCCCTGCGAGCAGCCCCACTCCTGGGAGACCTACGCCTCGGGCTTCATGGAGGAGGACAGCGAGCCGACGACGGCCGACCTGGGCAGCGACGAGAACGTCAAGAAGACCTGCACCGACGCCGCCCTGGCCGCGTACCTGCCGGGCAAGAAGGGCACCTTCGAGACCCAGGTGGTCCCGGCCCGCCAGGCCGCCCCGAACGGGACCTGGGGCTTCTCCTGCGTCGCCTCCCGGGAGAGCGCCGGCCAGGTGACCGGCCGGCTCAAGGACAGCTGAGCCGGGCCAGCACCTGCGAGGGCGCCGGCCCGGCCCGCTGCTGGTGGGCTAGAGCTCCAGCCCGGGGTAGAGCGGGTTGGCCTGGACCAGCTCGGAGGCCTGGGCCCGGACCTGGTCGGCCAGGCCGTCCTCAATCACGTACTTGGCCTTGCCGGGGCCGGTCTTGGTCTGCACCGGCCGGGTCCCCTCAAGGACGTCGGCGATCAGGTTCGCGACCGCGGTGAACTCGTCGGCGCCGAAGCCGCGCGAGGTCAGCGCCGGGGTCCCGATCCGGACCCCGGTGGTGTACCAGGCGCCGTTCGGGTCCTGCGGGACCGAGTTGCGGTTGGTGACGATCCCCGAGTCGAGCAGCGCACCCTCGGCCTGGCGCCCGGTCAGCCCGTAGTCGCGGACGTCGATCAGCACCAGGTGGTTGTCGGTGCCGCCGGTGACCAGCCGCACCCCGCGCCGCAGCAGCCCCTCGGCCAGAGTCTTGGCGTTGTCGGCGACGGCCTGCGCGTACGTCTGGAAGGCCTCGGCCCGGGCCTCGGCGAAGGCCACCGCCTTGGCCGCCATGATGTGCGACAGTGGCCCGCCGAGCACCATCGGGCAGCCCTTGTCGACGCTCGGCGCGTACTCACTGGTCGTCAGCACGAAGCCGCCACGCGGGCCGCGCAGCGACTTGTGGGTGGTGGAGGCGACCAGGTCCGCGTGCTCGACCGGGTTCTCATCGCCGGTGAAGACCTTGCCGGCGACCAGGCCCGCGAAGTGCGCCATGTCGACGAAGAGGGTCGCGCCGACCTCGGCCGCGATCTCCTTCAGCCGGGCGAAGTTGAGCCGCCGCGGGTACGCCGAGTAGCCGGCCACCAGGATCAGCGGCTTGAACTCGCGGGCGTCGGCGAGCAGCCGGTCGTAGTCGACCAGGCCAGTGCCGGGGTCGGTGCCGTACGCGTGCTGGGCGAACATCTTGCCGGAGATGTTGTGCCGGAAGCCGTGGGTGAGGTGGCCGCCGGCGTCCAGCGACATCCCCATCACCCGCTGCTCGTTGAACTCTCGCCGCAGCGCCTCCCAGTCGGCCTCGGTCAGGTCGTTGACCGTCTTCACGCCGATCCGCTCCAGGGTCGGCGACTCGACCCGGTGCTGCAGGATCGCCCAGTACGCGACCAGGTTGGCGTCGATGCCGGAGTGCGGCTGGACGTAGGCGTACTCGGCGCCGAAGAGCTCGCGGCAGTGCTCGGCGGCGACCGACTCGACGGTGTCGATGTTCTGGCAGCCGGCATAGAACCGGTGGCCGATGGTGCCCTCGGCGTACTTGTCCGACAGCCAGGTGCCCATGGTCAGCAGCACCGGCAGCGAGGCGTAGTTCTCGCTGGCGATCAGCTTCAGCGAGCCACGCTGGTCGGTCAGCTCGCTGCGGACCGCTGCGGCGATCCGGGGCTCGACGCTGCCGACGATGTCGAGGATCTGACGGTAGGCGGAGGTAGCGGTGGCAGTGACGTCCATGAGACTCCTCGTTGACTGAGCGGGCAGTACGACCGGGCTACCAGGCCCTCGGTTCTCCTGGTCCCGGGCGGCGTCGCCGGGGTGGTCCGCGGGTGGTTGGCCAAGGCCAGCCTATCGGTGTGGCTGTGCTGTCTGGAGCGGCGGGAGGCCACGCCCGGGTGACGCTGCGCCGCAGGAGGACGGGTGGTACGGGTCAGGCCCGGGCGCGGCCCAGCATGACTGCGGCCCCTACCACCAGGCCTGCTCCGGCCAGGGCCAGCCAGGTCAGCCGCTCGCCGAGGACGGTGGCGGCGAGGACCATGGCGGCCACCGGCTCGACCGACGACACGACCGCGGTCCGGGCGGCTGGCAGGTGCTTCAGGCCCCAGCCGTTGAGCAGGTACGCCAGCCAGGTGCAGACCAGGCCGAGCCCGGCCACGTACAGCCAGCCGGTGGGGCTGGAGGGGTGCGACCGGGTCAGCGGCGCCAGCCCGGCCGCACCGGTCAGCATCATCACCGTGAGCACGGCGCACGGCTGGTAGCGGCCGAACAGCCGCCGTCCCGCCAGGTAGTACAGGGCGTAGCAGGCGGCTGCGGTCAGCCCGCTGGTGACCGACCCGAGCGAGACCACGACCCCGGCGCCGCCGCCCAGGCTGATCGCCGCCACCCCGGTGATGCTGATCGTGACCGCAGCCCCTTCGATGAGGCTCAGCCGTTCCCGCAGCACCGCCCAGCCGAGCACCGCGACCATCGCCGGTGCCGTGTACAGCAGGACGCTGGCCAGGCTGGCCCCGCCGAGCCGGACCGCGTACTGGTAGCTGACGTAGAAGGTTGCGACGCAGACCAGTCCGAGCCCGGCGGTCTTGGCCAGGTCACGGCCCCGGGGCAGCCGGGCCCCGGTGACCAGGGTCTGCCCGGCGAACAGCAGCCCGGCGGTCAGGGCCCGCCAGAAGCCGATCTCGACCGGCCCGACCCCGGCCGCCTGGGCCTGCTTGCCCCAGACCCCCAGCAGGCTCCAGCACAGGGCCGCTGCGACGACGAGGAGCAGTGCATGTCGCTGGGAGACGCCGGCCACGGCCTCACCCTAGCCGGGTACCCGTACCCGCCCGCCGGACCCACGGCTGGATGGGCGGCAAGAGCACTGTGGGGTGACCTTCACGTGGGTACGGCCGCTACCAGCAGCATCCGGCACGGCTAGCTGCGCTGTCCGATAGAGCCGTCCGCGAGGCACGTGCGCGCTGTCATCCAGGCAGGGCAAGATGGTTGCGTAAGGAGGGACCAGTGAGTGATATCGCCCTGATCGTCGACGCAGACCGGTCGGCTGACGCGACCCGGTTCTTCGCTGCTGGTGGGCTGCTCCTGGACCTTCTTGATGCGCTCGCTGAGGTGGCTGGTGTTCGGTGGAGCATCGAGAGCCTGCGTCAGGGTTCTGCCGTGGTGGAGCTGAGCGCGGTGGGGGAGGCTGGGCCAGCGGGTCGTGAAGCCGCGCACCAGGCCCTGGAAGGACTGGAGACGATTCAGTCGGGCGGTGATGCGCCGAGCACGTGGAGCCCTCGCGTCGTGGCCTTGGCTAAGGACCTGGTCCGTCAGGGGGACACCCGTGCGCGCCTGGAGGGCGGCGGAAGAGTCGTCGACCTGGATGAGTACCTTCTGCGCCGACTGGACTCTCTGAAGCCTTGGACCAGGCAGCTCTATGGTTCGGTACGAGGTGATCTGACCGGAGTGAACGTGACCTGGGGGAACCGCGCCTCTATCAAGCCGCAGGGCGGGGGGCGCGTCATTCATGTGGGCTTCCCGGCAGAGCTGGCCGAGCAGATGCGGGGTGCACTGTTCCAGTTCGTTCAAGTCGATGGCCGGGTTCACCAGGACGAGGAGGGGCGCGCCTACTACATCAGTGCCGACCGTGTGGAAGTCGTACCAGAGCCGGATATCTCCTGGCGTGACCTGTTCGGCTATATGCCTGACATTACCGGTGGGCTGACGATCACTGAGTTCCTGGAAGAAGTTCATGGCGAGTCGTAAGCCCAAGGTCCTCATCGACTCATGTGCCCTCATCGCGCTAATCGAGGGCAAGCAGGGCATGGAGAGAATTCTGCCCTTGCTCCGGCAGATCGATGCCGGAGAGGTGCAGCTCATTGAGTCCGTTGTCGTGCTCGGGGAAGTCTACAAGGTTCCGTCTCGCCAGGCTGAGCCGGAGGTGCAGCAACGTCGGGAGAAACAGCTTGCAGTCATCAGGAACCGCCTTTGCTCCCGCAGTGTTCTCCTGGTTGATGTGACGCGCCCGGTGATCGAAGCGGCTACTCGGTACCGCATCGATGGGGCGGTGAAAGGACTCCCCGACGCGATCCATCTGGCCACAGCCGTGCTGAATGGTTGCGACTGGTTCATCACCTTCGACCGAGGCTTTCGCGACGTTGAGGGTGTGACCATGATCCGGCAGCGGGACTTCGATGATCAGGAGGCTTTGCTGCCGTGGGAGACGATGGCTCCCACGGGGCTGACCCAGGGCCGCCTCTTGGATGAGGAAGACAGCCCGGGCCCACGTGGCTCGACTGCCCGGTAGAGCTCTCGGGGGTCCCGCCAGCGACCCAGGTGAGACTGCGGCAACGAGCCGGCTCCTGCGCCCACAGACAAACAGATGGAGGTCGTGCAGCCCGCCCGATGGTCTACAGCCTGCATCGTGAGAGGACCTACCTCATCTGCTGGGGGCTGCTGATGCTGAGCGGCGGTCAGCGGCGGCGGCTGATCTCGTACAGGGCGACCCCGGCGGCCACCCCGGCATTGAGTGACTCCACCTGGCTCGTGACCGGGATCGAGACCAGCTGGTCACAGGTACGGCGGACCAGCCGCGACAGGCCCTCACCCTCGCTGCCGACCACCAGCAGCAGCGGCCCGTCGGCCCCCAGCTCCGCAATGTCGTCGGTGGCCTCGCCGGCCAGCCCCACCACAGTGAAGCCGGCCTGCTGGGCCTGGGTCAGCAGCCGGGTCAGGTTCGTGACCCGGGCCACCGGGAGCCGGGCCGCGGCCCCGGCCGAGGTCTTCCAGGCGGCGGCCGTCATCTGCGCCGAGCGGCGCTCCGGGATCACCACCCCCTGGGCGCCGAAGGCGGCCGCGGAGCGGATCACCGCCCCCAGGTTGCGGGGGTCGGTGACCTGGTCCAGCGCCACCAGCAGCCCGTCCTCGGCCGCGGTCGCCAGCAGGTCCTCGGCGTCGGCGTAGTCGTACGCCGGCAGCAGCAGCGCCACCCCCTGGTGGACCGCACCACCGGTGAGCCGGTCCAGCTCGGCCCGGGTCACCTGCAGCAGCGGCAGCGAGTGCTCGGCGGCGAAGGTGAGGATGTCGCGCAGCCGGTCATCACGCTCGGCGCCCTCGGCCACGTACGCGGTCTTCACCGGCAGGCCGGCCTGCAGCGCCTCCAGCACCGGGTTGCGCCCCGCCACCCACTCGGGACCGGCACCCGGCCGCCCGGTGCGGGTCGGCTTCGCTGCCGGCCGCTGCTGCTGGCGGCGCTGGGCGGCCTGGCGCGCCCGGTACGCCTTGTGCCAGACCCGGTCCTCGGCCTTCGGTGTGGGGCCCTTGCCCTCCAGGCCGCGGCGGACCCGGCCGCCCGAGCCCGCGGTCCGGCCCTTCGGGCCGATCCCCTTGCCAGAGCGGCGAACCGCGCCCTGACGAGACGAGTTGCCCGGCATCACAGGCTCCATCTCGGGCCGGACGGGGTGTCCTCGACGACGATCCCGAGCCCGGTGAGCCGGTCCCGGATCGCATCGGCCGCGGCATAGTCCTTGCGCTGCCGGGCCGCCTGCCGCTGCGCCAGCAGCTCGGTGACCACACCGTCGAGGACCGGCCGCAGCCGGGTCTCGCTGCCGGCCCAGGCCGGGGTGTCGGCGCGCAGCCCGAGCACGTCGAGCATGCTCTGCACCGCCACCAGCCGCTCCCCGGCCGCCGCCTCGTCACCGCTGGCCAGTGCCTGGTTGCCGGCCCGGACCGCCTCGTACACCTGGGCCAGGGCGGCCGGCGTGCCCAGGTCGTCGTCGAGCGCGGCGCAGAAGGCGTCCGGCAGCGCCGACCAGTCACTGTCGACCCGGCCCAGCAGCTCGGTGGCCCGGTCCACGAACGAGTCCAGCCGGGCCAGCGAGGCGGTGGCCTCGGCCAGCGACTCGCTGGAGTACTCGACCGCGGAGCGGTAGTGCGGCGCGGCCAGGTAGTAGCGCACCGCCCGCGGCGGGTAGGCCTGGGTGACCTCGCTCACCAGGGCGCCGTTCGACAGCGACTTCGACATCTTCTCCCCGGCCGCGGTGACCCAGGCGTTGTGCATCCAGTACCGCGCGAACGGGCGGCCGGCGGCCCGGGCCTGGGCGAGCTCGTTCTCGTGGTGCGGGAAGCGCAGGTCCAGCCCGCCGCCGTGGATGTCGAAGGTGTCACCGAGGTACTTGGTCGCCATCGCGGTGCACTCCAGGTGCCAGCCGGGCCGGCCCCGCCCGTACGGGGAAGGCCAGGACGCGGTGAGCGGCTCGCCCTTCTTGTGCCCCTTCCACAGCGCGAAGTCCCGCGGGTCCCGCTTGCCGCGCGGGTCGGCGTCCTCGGCCGGGGCCATGTCGTCGACCCGCTGGTTCGACAGCTCCCCGTACGACGGCCAGGACCGGACGTCGAAGTACACGTCGCCCGAGCCGTCCTCCGCCACGTACGCGTGCCCGTTGTCGACCAGCTGGGCGACCAGCTCCAGCATCTCTGGGATGTGTCCGGTGGCGCGCGGCTCGTACGTGGGGTTCAGGCAGCCGAGCGCCGCGTACGCACTGTGCAGCTCGCGCTCGAAGCGGTACGCGTGGGCGAACCACGGCACCTGGGCCTCGGCCGACTTGGCGAGGATCTTGTCGTCGATGTCGGTGACGTTGGCGACCACGCTGACCTGGTAGCCGCTGACGGTCAGCCAGCGGCGCAGCACGTCGAAGACCACCTCCTTGCGGATGTGGCCCAGGTGGGGCGCCGACTGCACGGTCAGGCCGCAGTGGTAGATCGTCACCCTCGGCGGGCTCAGCGGCTCGAAGGGCCGTACCTCATGAGTCATCGAGTCGTACAGGTGCAGCGTCACCCGGTGAAGTCTACGGCTGCTGGCCGGGTGGCGGGGCCGGGACCAGACGGGCTCAGCCCTGGCCGGCCCGGGCCCGCAGCGCGGTGATGTCGAGGTAGCTGACCGGGGCGGCCGGCTCCTGCTCGAGAAGGTCCTCCCAGGGGTCGACCGGCGGGGCCTCCGGCTCGTCCTCGTCGATGAAGCCCTTCGACGGGTCGAACGGGTCGACCAGCCGGTGCGGGTCCACCATCGCCAGCGCCTCGGGCGAGATCGCCTCGTCCGGCAGCGCCCGGAGCACGTCGTTGACGTAGCCGTGGGTGGCCTCGGTGAGGGGTACGTTGCGGTTCTCCCGCTGGGACTGGTACCAGCGGTAGTCGAGCACCTCGTGGTAGATCTGCGCCGCGTCCCGCTTGGCGCGCAGCTCCGCCGGCACGATCTCCAGGACCGGCTCGAAGACGTCAGTCAGCCACTCGTGGGCCACGATCGCCTCGTCAATGTGGCTCTGGCCGCTGGTGGCCCGGTACGTGTCGAGGTCGTTCAGCAGCCGCCGGGCCTGGTTCTCCTCGGTGTCCAGGCCGGTCAGCCGCAGCAGCCGGCGGGAGTGGTGCCCGGCGTCGACAACCTTGGGCTGGATCGTGATCACCGAGGCGTCGGGGCTGGTCTGGATGTCGAGCTCGGCGACGTCGAAGCCGAGCGCGTTCAGCCGGCGGACCCGGCCCTCGATCCGCTCCAGCTCGGAGCCGGAGAACTCCTCCACCCCGGTCAGCTCGGCCCACAGCTCGCGGTAGCGGACCTCGACCATGTCGACCAGCTGCAGCGGGTCAAGGTTCTCCTCCAGCATCCCGCCGGACTGCAGGTCGCAGAAGTCGCCGTAGAGGTTGGTCCGGGCGATCATGATGTCGTGCTCGCGCTGCCCGTCGGTGAGCGCCGAGTGCAGCTCACCGGTCTCGGCGTCCACCAGGTACGCGGCGAACTGCCCGGCGTCGCGGCGGAAGAGTGTGTTGGAGAGGGACACGTCGCCCCAGAGGAAGCCGATCAGGTGCAGTCGTGCCAGCAGCACCACCATGGCGTCGAGGAGCCGGCTGACGGTGTCGTGGCGGACCCCTTGCGAGAACAGCGACCGGTACGGCAGCGAGAAGCGCAGGTGGCGGGTGATCAGGATCGGGTCCAGCGGGGTGCCGTCGGCGGCCTGGCGCTCGGTGATCACGCTGACCGGCTCCACCGAGGGGGTGTCCAGGCGCATCAGGTCGTGCAGCAGCCGGTACTCGTGCATGGCGAGGTGCTCGACGACCTCCTTGGCGGCGTACACGCTGGAGCCCACCTTGATGAAGCGCACCACGTGCCGGGAGATGCCTCGGGGCAGTGCCACCAGCAGGTTGGTGGGCCACTCGGCCAGCGGGGTTCCCCACGGCAGCGGGATCAGGCGGGAGTCAGGCTTGGCGGAGACGAACCTGGGCACGCCGACAGTGTGGCATGACGCCTCTCCACGCGTGCTGAAGGGCGCGGCATCGGCTCCTGTCAGGGTGGCAATGACGGTGCGCAGCCGAGCCCGGGCGGCTCGGCGCGGCCAGCGGCCGACCGGCCCAGGACAGGCAGCGGCCCCCGGAGCGGTGGTCCGGGGGCCGCTGCCAGGCTGTGCTCAGGCCGAGAGGCGCTCCTGGGTGGCGTTGGAGAACACGTGGATGTTCTCCGGGTCCATCCCGAGCCGGATTGAGGAGCCCCGCTCTGGTGGCCGCCGCGACGAGATCCGGGCCACGATCTGCTGGGCCTGGAGTTCCTCGTCGGGGGAGAGCCCCTCAAGGGTCCCGTACACGAAGGCGTCGGCGCCGAGCTCCTCGACCACCGCGACGTGGACGCCGATGCCCTGCTCGGCCTGGACGAAGGCCTCGGGCCGGATCCCCAGGGTCAGGGTGGACTCACCCTTGGCCTTGGCCAGGACCTCCCGGGCGACGGGGACGGTGTAGTCACCGATCTGGACCCCTCCCTCGGCGACCGAGCCCGACATCAGGTTCATCGCCGGGGAGCCGATGAAGCCGGCCACGAAGAGGTTCTTCGGGGAGTCGTACAGCTTCAGCGGGGAGTCGCACTGCTGGAGCACGCCGTCCTTCATCACCGCGACCCGGTCACCCATGGTCATGGCCTCGACCTGGTCGTGGGTCACGTACACGGTGGTGACGCCGAGCCGGGTCTGCAGGGCCGCGATCTGGGTACGGGTCGAGACCCGCAGCTTCGCGTCGAGGTTCGACAAGGGCTCGTCCATCAGGAAGACCTGCGGCTGGCGGACGATCGCCCGGCCCATCGCGACCCGCTGCCGCTGGCCACCGGAGAGGGCCTTCGGCTTGCGGTTCAGGAAGTCCTCCAGGCCGAGCAGCTTGGCGGCCTCGAGCACCCGCTCGGCCCGCTCCTGCTTCGGGACCCCTGCCATCTTCAGGGCGAAACCCATGTTGTCGGCGACGGTCATGTGCGGGTACAGCGCGTAGTTCTGGAACACCATCGCGATGTCGCGGTCCTTCGGCGGCAGGTCGGTGACGTCGCGGTCACCGATGAGGATGCTGCCCGAGTTGACCTCCTCGAGCCCTGCCAGCATGCGCAGCGAGGTGGACTTGCCACAGCCGGACGGGCCGACCAGGACCATGAACTCGCCGTCACCGATCTCCAGGTCCAGCTTGTCGACAGCGGCGCGGTCCGCGCCGGGATAGACCCGGGTGGCTTCGTGGAAAGATACTGTGGCCATGGAACTCTGACTTCCTTTCCCACGGGCAGGTACGTGCCCGACGATCCGTCGTGGAGGGAGAAGCGCCCTCTGGCGCATACTCTCACACGGCACTGGAGGCCCCCGCAAGGGCTGTTGCACTACTGAGACCAACAACCGCTCAGGAGCCGGGTCCCGAGCCGCCACCACAGCCCCAGCAGCGTCTGCAGCGGCCGCCCGGCCGCCGGCAGTGGCACCTGCCGAGCATCGAACACCGTTGTCAAGTACGGGTAGAGCGCCTCGTCTGGGACCTTGCGCTGGGACTGCACCTGGGCTCGGCGGCCGCGCAGGTAGCCGAGGTGGGCAAGAATCCAGCCCCAGCCGCGGACCTTCGCCCGGCCCCAGCCCTGGCGCAGCGCCACCAGCAGCAGTGCCAGCTCGAAGGCCAGCAGCGGCGCTGCCAGCACCGCCAGGGTCGAGCGCTGGTAGGTGGTGAGGACGAAGAGCAGCCGGTTGCGCTCCATCAGGTACATCTTGCGGGCGTTGCGCCCGAACTCGTAGTGGTGCCAGGCCGCCGCCTGCGGCACCAGGTCGAGGCGCATCCCCTGCTGCCGGGCCCGCCAGCACAGGTCGACATCCTCGTGGTAGGCGAAGTAGGCGTCGCTGAAGCCTCCCAGCCGGTGCCAGGCGTCGGCCCGTACGGCCAGGCAGGCGCCGCTGAGGCAGGCCGCCTCCCGGCTGAGGTCCAGCCCGGCCCGGGGCTCGTCGAGGTGCCCGGCCCAGACCAGCCCCAGCACGTGCAGCGGGTTGCCGGCGCTGTTGACCAGCTCGTCGGTGCCCGCCAGCAGCACCACCGCGCCGGCCAGGTCGGCACCGTCGTCGATGGCGGCGACCAGCCGGGCCAGGGTGCCGGGCTCGACCTCGGCGTCAGAGTTCAGCATCACCAGGATGTCTCCGGTGGCGGCCGAGAAGCCGAGGTTCACCCCGCCGGCGAAGCCGGTGTTCTGGGTCGGGGTCAGCACCCGCAGCCGCGGGTCGGGCGGCAGGGTCGCCACCTGGTCGGTGGTGCAGCCGTTGTCGACCACCACCAGCTCCAGGTCATCGACCCCCTGTGAGGCCAGCGTCGTTGCCACGGCGGCGTGCAGCCACTCCTCGGCCCCGTACGCCAGGATCACCACGCTCACTCGGTGCCTGCTCACCTTGATCGCTCTCCTTCGCCCTGGTCATGCTCGGCGCTCCACTGTTGCACGGCACGACGCAGACCGACGCTGTGGCAGGCGGCCGACACGGCCGCCCCGGCCAGCAGCGCTGCCGCTACCCGGGTGGTGAGCGGTCCCGGCAGCCACAGCGAGGCCACGGTCGCCACCAGCCCCAGGACCCAGCCGACCAGGACCCGCCGGTCCAGCAGAAAGGCCTGCAGAGCCTGGCCGGTCGCGAGCGCCAGCATCAGCGCCGCGCCGGAGAGCGCGATCAGCAGCAGGTCCAGCCAGGCCACCGAGAACGCCGGGCCGTACACCAGCCGCAGCGCCCACAGCCCCAGCCCGGCCACCCCGAGCACCCCGGCCAGCCCCAGCCCGGCGGTCGCCAGCAGGGCAGCCCGCAGCGCCCGGCGCAGTCCCGCCACCGCGCCCTGCGCCACCAGGCCGGCCAGGGTCGGCAGCAGCACCGCTTGCACGGCCGCGTACACCATCACCGGGAGGCGCCCGATCGTGATCGCGCTGACCAGGTTCCCGGTCGACTCCCGCTCGGCGACCCCTGCCAGGGCCGCGATCGCCAGCGGGCCGGCGTTGCCGACCAGCTGCTGGGTCAAGGTGGTGGCGACCAGCGGGGTCAGCGGCACCGGGTCCTCCACCTGGGTCGGGTGGTCCCGCAGCCAGCGCAGGGCGGCGGGGGAGAGCGTGGTGGCCGAGGCTACGAGCGGAGCCAGCACCAGAGTCCAGGCGTACGCCTCGGGGCTGCCCCAGCCGGCCGCGTACACCACGACGGTCAGCCCTCCCCGGACCAGGCCGTCCACGACCAGCTGCGCGCCGTACAGGACGAACCGCCCGTACCCCGACAGCACCCCACGGGTCGCGTACTCGACCCCGGCCGCGACCAGTGCCGCGACCGTGAAGCCCACCATCCAGCGGTCCCCGGAGAAGAACGTCTGGGCCAGCCAGTCCCGGGCCACAGTGCCGACAAGGGTCAGGGCCAGCGAGACGACCGCCAGGTAGCGCAGCACGTGCCCCAGCACCGGCGCGGGCTGCCCGGAGGCCCGGCGGGCCGCGGTCCGGCGCGAGATCTCCTGCTCGGCCGGGATGAACAGCCCGATGCCCACCGCGTTCACAGCGGTCCAGGCGACCGACAGCGGGGCGTACGCCTCGGGACCGAGGTCCCGCCCGGCGAGGCCGAGCAGGAGCAGGTTCGCCAGTCCCAGCACGCCCAGGCCGGTCATCACCGCCAGCGGCCCGCCGGACAGGCTGCGGCTGCTGGGTCGACTGCTCACCCGCTCAGTGTGGCCTACCCGCGTACCACCGCAGCCGGGCGCCCCGTCGCAGGCCAGGCAGCCCCGGCACGCCCTGAGCGCGGCACGACCGCTGCGGCTCCCGTAGGCTGAGGCCTGTCGGACGGAGGGTGAGGCAGATGGGTGGGGGCGAGCCAGCGGCGCGACCGCTGATGGTGATTCCCGCCTGGAACGAGCAGGACGTGATCGCCGAGATCCTGACGGAGGTCCGACAGGTCCTGCCGGCCTGGACCGTGGTGGTGGTCTCCGACGGCTCCACCGACAGCACAGCCCAGATCGCGCGGAGCTGCGGGGTGCCGGTGATCGACCTGCCGTTCAACCTGGGGGTCGGCGGGGCGATGCGGGCCGGCTACGCGTACGCGCTGCGCGGCGGCTACAGCCACGTGCTGCAGCTGGACGCCGACGGGCAGCACCCCCCGGCGGAGGTCCCAGCGCTGGAGTCGGCGATGGCCGAGACCGGGGCCGACATCGTGATTGGAGCCCGGTTCGCCGGGCGGGGCGACTACACCGTACGGGGTCCGCGCCGCTGGGCGATGCGGCTGCTGTCGGCGGTCCTGTCCCGGGTGTGCCGGACCCGGCTCACCGACACCACCTCGGGCTTTAAGCTCTGCGGCCCCCGGGCCGTAGCGCTGTTCGCTCGGGAGTACCCCGCGGAGTACCTGGGCGACACGGTCGAGGCTCTGGTGATCGCCTCCCGCAGCGGGCTGGTGGTGCGCCAGACCGCGGTGACGATGCGGCCACGAGCTGGGGGAGCGCCGAGCCACTCGCCGCTCAAGGCTGCCCTGTTCCTGGTCCGGGCCGTGCTGTCACTGGGGATCGCGCTCACCCGCCCAGCTCGGGCACGGGCGGAGGAGGTGCCGTGATCCAGGTCTGGCCGCTGGTCTTCGTTGTGGCCACCGTGGCAGTCATGTTCTGGCTGATGCGGCGGCGGGTTCTCAAGGAGCGGTTCACCGTCTGGTGGGGGGTGCTCGGAGTCGTGGTGCTGGTCTTCGCGATCTTCCCCGGGCTGCTGCCCTGGGTCTCGCACCTGATCGGCTTCGCCACCCCGTCCAACTTTGTCTTCTTCGGGGCCCTGCTGCTGCTGCTGGTGGTCTCGGTGCAGTTCTCAGTCGAGCTCTCCCGGCTGGAGGAGCGGACCCGGACCCTGGCCGAGCAGCTGGCGATTCTGCGGGCCCAGACGGAGAACCCGCACGGCCCCGACCCGGCGGCCCCGAGTGAGCAGGACTGAGATGACCGAGACGATGCGGGCACTGGTGAAGACCGGCCCTGGGCCGGGGCTGGATCTGGTCGAGGTGCCGGTGCCCGAGGTACGCCCGGGCGAGGTGCTGATCCGGGTCCGGGCCACCGGGATCTGCGGCACCGACCTGCACATCGCCAGCTGGGACGACTGGGCCCAGGCCCACGTCGAGCCGCCGCTGGTGGTGGGCCACGAGTTCTGCGGCGACATTGCCGCCGTCGGTTCCGGGGTGGAGGGGCTGGAGGTCGGCCAGCTCGTCTCTGGCGAGGGCCACATCGTCTGCGGCCAGTGCCGCGCCTGCCGGGCCGGCAGGCGGCACCTGTGTGTGCGGACCAAGGGGATCGGGGTCCAGGTGGCCGGCGCCTTCGCCGACTACACCACCTTGCCGGCGGGCAATGTCTGGGTGCACCGGCACCCGGTCGACCCGGACGTAGCGGCGATCTTCGACCCCTTCGGCAACGCGGTGCACACCGCCTTGCAGTTCCCCTGCCTGGGCGAGGACGTGCTGGTCAGCGGCGCCGGGCCGATCGGGATCATGGCGGCGATGGTGGTCCGTCACGCCGGGGCCCGGCACGTCGTGATCACCGACCTCTCCGACCAGCGGCTGGCTCTCGCGAAGCGGCTTGGCGTCAGCCGTACGGTCAACGTCACTCGGGAGACCGTGGCCGACGCCCAGCGGTCGCTGGGCATGGCGGAGGGCTTCGACGTCGGCCTGGAGATGTCCGGCTCCCCGGTGGCGCTGCGGGACATGATCGCCAACATGACTCACGGCGGGCGGATCGCGGTGCTCGGGATCCCCTCCGGCGAGACCACCGTCGACCTGGCCCAGGTGGTCTTCAGCATGATCACCCTCAAGGGTGTCTACGGCCGGGAGATGTTCGAGACCTGGTACGCGATGAGCGTGCTGCTGCAAGCCGGGCTGGACATCTCCGGGGTGATCACCGACCGCTTCGACGCCACCGAGCACGAGGCGGCCTTCGAGCGGGCCCACTCCGGGCACGGGGGCAAGGTTGTGATGCGCTGGGCGTGAGCCCAGAAAGGACGGGCAACGGTGTTCAGCTGGGACAAGGACCTGCGCGGCGAGCTGGAGACGCTGCAGGCCGAGGGGCTGGCGAAGGTCGAGGGTCGGCTGCAGACCCCGCAGTCGCGCACCATCACGGTCGCCGGACGGGAGCTGGTGAACCTCTGCGCCAACAACTACCTGGGCCTGGCCGACCACCCGGCGATGGTCGCCGCGGCCCGCGAGGCGCTGGACCGCTGGGGCTTCGGGATGGCCTCGGTCCGGTTCATCTGCGGCACGACCGAGCTGCACACCGAGCTCGAGTCCCGCCTGGCCGACTTCCTGGGGACGGAGGCGGCGATCCTGTACTCGTCGTGCTTCGACGCCAACGGCGGGCTCTTCGAGACCCTGACCGACGAGCGGGACGCGATCATCTCCGACGAGCTCAACCACGCCAGCATCATCGACGGGGTCCGGCTGTCGAAGGCCCGCCGCTACCGCTACCGCAACCAGGACCTGGCCGACCTGAAGGCCCAGCTGGTGGCTGCGCAGGACGCCCGGCGCCGGCTGGTGGTCACCGACGGGGTCTTCTCGATGGACGGGTACCTGGCGCCGCTGCCGGGGATCTGCGACCTGGCCGAGACGTACGACGCGACCGTCGTCGTCGACGACTCGCACGCGGTCGGCTTCATGGGGGCCACCGGGGCCGGCACCCCGGAGCACCTCGGGGTCCGTGACCGGGTCGACATCCTCACCGGCACCCTGGGCAAGGCGCTGGGCGGCGCCTCCGGCGGGTACGTAGCGGGCCCGGCCTCGGTTGTGGAGTGGCTGCGGCAGCGCTCCCGTCCGTACCTGTTCTCGAACTCGCTGGCGCCGTCGATCGCGGCCGCGGCGCTGGCGGCGCTGGACCTGCTGGGCTCGTCGGGCGAGCTGCGGCAGCGGCTGCGGGAGAACACCGCCTACCTGCGGGCCGGCTTCGCCGAGCGGGGCTTCGAGGTGCCGGAGTCGGAGCACCCGATCGTGCCGGTGATGATTGGTGACGCGGTCCGGGCTGCTCAGATGGCTGACCGGATCGTGGAGGCCGGGGTGTACGTGCGGGCCTTCTCGTTCCCGGTGGTGCCGCGGGGCAGGGCCCGGATCCGGACCCAGGTCTCGGCCGCGCACACTCGGGAGGACCTCGACCGGGCGCTGGCCGCCTTCACCCAGGCCCGCGACGCGGTCGGCTGACCTGAGCACCACCTGACGCGCGAGGCCCCGCTCCCCTGGGTGGGAGCGGGGCCTCGGCGATTTGCTCAGGCTGTTGGCTACGGCTTAGCGGTCTTTGCGGAAGCCCCAGAGCACGTTGTTGCGGGCCGGTGGGACCCGCGCCTCGCAGACCAGGCTCCATCCCTGGCCCGGGTCGACCAGGCGACGCATCGCCTGATCGGTCTCGAACCGTACGCCCTTGTCAGCCGAGATGTAGTAGTCGGAGACGTAGGCGGCCAGGTGGCGCAGGTTGCGGTCCCGGGCCCACTCCTTGACCACCAGCACCCCGCCCGGGGCGGTGAGGTCCATGGCGTCCTGCAGAAGGGCCTGGCGCTTGTCGCAGGGGACGTGGTGGATCACGTCGCAGATCAGGACCAGGTCGAAGCTGGCGCCCTGCTCGGTGAGCAGCTCGGAGCTGGTCTGGTTGGTGAAGACGGCCTGGTTGGGTCGGGAGTAGAGGCTGCCGGGGGAGGGGTGCGCCACATCGACCCCGTAGAACACCGCGTTCGGCAGTCGTTCCAGCAGGGCGTTGGCGAGGTCGCCGAAGCCGGTCCCGATCTCGGCGACCCGCTGGGCGCCGGGAGCGAGGGAGGCCAGCGTGACCGCCAGGTCGTCGAGGTTGATGAAGAAGTCTCGGTAACGATTCGTCACAGGGCCAGCGAGAGGACCTAACAGAGTACGGACGGTTGCGCCAAGGCTCACGAGGGTGAGCATAGACAGCTTTGCCTTGCCAGGCGAATCCTTCGGTTGGTTGACTTGATGTCGTGTGCTCCTCTCGCGCTCCTGGGACAGTCAGAATCTCACGTCGCGTGAGGAGGGTGGGTAGTCTCGGCGGGTGCCTGCGACTGACGACTCCCCCCAGCGCCCGGACCCGGACGAGGCCGCGACGGTCCGTGACGGTCCCGAGCAGGCGTCCGAGACCGGGCTGGAGCAGTCCCGCGAGTGGTGGGACGACCCGGCCCTGCCCTGGAAGCACAAGCCCAGTCGGGCTGACCTGGCCTGCTGGGCGGCGATCGCGGTAGTGGGCGTGTACGGGCTGGCGATGCTGCCGCTGCGCCCCGTCCTGCTGGGGCTCAACCCGACGATCGCGGCGATGATCACCGGCGGACGGACCAGCGTCGTGGCCGCCGGCGCCTGGGCCCAGGTCCACGGCGGCCCGATCGCCCTGTACTGGCTGGTCACGACCTTGTCGATCATGAAGTTCGACTGGATCTACTGGTGGGCCGGCCACCTCTGGGGCCACGACGTGGTCGAGGTCTTCGCCGGCAAGAGCAGGCGGGCTCAGCGCCGGGCCGAGCGTGCAGTCCGGTTCACTCACCGCTACGAGACCCTGGCGGTCACGTGCACCTACGTGCCCGTCCCGCTGCCGATGCCCGTGGTGTACGCGGCGGTTGGCGTCTTCGGCATGACCCTGCGCCGGTTCCTGGTGGTGGACTTCCTGGCGGCCGGGGTCTTTCAGGCCCTGTACCTGTGGGCTGGCTGGTCGATCGGGCAGCCGGCGGTCGACCTGGTGAAGGTGTACGCCGACTACATGTGGTACGCCTCGATCGCGGTCCTGGTCGGGATGCTGGTGACCTACCTCTGGAGAGGGCGCCGGCGGTCGAGCTGAGGGTCTGAGGTCGTACGATCCGGAGCGTGGACATGCACCGGATGCGGCGATCGTACGAGCGCGGAGAGCTGGACGAGCAGGAGGCGGGCGCGGTCCCGCTGGCCCTGTTTCAGCGCTGGTTCACCGAGGCCCGGGCCAAGGACCCAGGAGAGGCCAACGCGATGACCCTGGCCACGGTGGGCCCCGACGGCCGGCCGTCGACGCGGGTGGTCCTCGCCAAGGACGTCGACCAGCGCGGCATCACGTGGTACACCAGCTACCGCTCTCGCAAGGGCAGCGATCTGGCTGAGAACCCGTACGCGGCGGTCCAGTTCTTCTGGCAGGCGCTGGAGCGGGTGGTCCGGGTGGAGGGCCGGGTGGAGCAGGTGCCTGCTGAGGAGTCGGACGCGTACTTCGCCGAGCGACCGCTGGACTCGCGGATCGGGGCCTGGGCCTCGCCGCAGAGCCAGGTGATCGCCACCCGTGCCACGCTGGTAGCCAACGCGGCCGCGGCCGCGGCCCAGCACGGGCTGCACCCGCCCCGCCCGGAGCACTGGGGAGGCTACCGGCTGGTCCCCGACTGCTGGGAGTTCTGGCAGGGACGCACCTCCCGGCTGCACGACCGGATCCGCTACCGCCGCGACGGCGAGCGCTGGGTACGGGAGCGGCTGGCGCCCTGATCCCGACCAGCCTCACGCTGCCCCGGGCGGTGCCGGGTCACCACGTGGCGCCCTTGTGGCCGGTAGCCCAACCGGAGACGCGTCGGGTCCCGGGGGACTCGGTGGGATGGCCGGAAGAGCAGCCCGAAGCAGGTATCGCCCGACTGGCTGTGGCCGGTGCGCTGCCGGTCGTGGTGAGCACACCAAGGCTCCGGGCGGACGGCTCGGGAGCCGTCCACCCGGAGCCCGGGAAAGGTTGGGACTCAGACCGTGACGTCGCGAGCCAGGGTGGTGAGCTTGTGGCGGGCCAGGGCCAGGTTGGCCGCAGCCCGGTTCAGCACCAGGTAGATGAACAGGCCCTTGTTCTTGTCACCCGACAGCACGTTGACCAGGTGGTACTGCTTGTCGAGGGTGATCAGGATGTCCTCAATGCCACCCTCGATGCCGAGGTCGGCCATGGTGCGCAGCTTGGCGCGGACCACGTTCGAGTTGCCGGCGGCGGCGACGTCCAGGTCGAAGCCCGGGTTGCCGCCGGTGGCCAGGGCCATCCCGGAGCCGATGTCGACGATCGCGGCGGCGGTGGCCCCGTCGATGGCGAGAAGGTCCGAGATGGTCTGCTGGAGCTGAGACACGTGCGAGTCCTGTCTGTGGTCGTGGCCCGAGGGCCGCTGGTCGGTGCGGTGCCGGTCCTGGCGCAGGACCGGTGAGCTCGTGGCGGCTGGAGCCGGCGCGAGGCCCGTCGTGAGGTGCTGGAGACCGGCCGGTCGGTGGCTGACCGGGAGTTCTCAGGCTGGTCTCCGGCGGTGTGTCGGTGCCGCTGAGGTGAGCTGGTGATGACGACTCTAGTCGGGGAAGGCGAGCTGTCGCGGGCCCGGGCGAGAGTCGGCTCACCAGTTCCTTCAGGGCACTTCAGGCGGTCGACATCCCCCCTTGTCATAGCCGTTTTGCTGGTGCGGGACGAGTGGTCCCGAGGGAGAGTCTCTCATCTGCCGGGGGATCTTTGCACCTTCGTGTCTCAGGTGTGGTTCATCATCAACCTCACGTAAGGTACAGGTATCATCCGAGGCCTGCTCGCTCTCGAGTGCTCCGTCGGGGGCACCCTGGTGCTTCGGATGGCCGCGTACGGCACCTGCGGGCGCAGACAGCGGAGCCCGCCCCGGTGCGGAGCGGGCTCGTGGGCTGGCAGGCCTGGGTCAGAACAGGGCGCGGGAGGCCCGGGCCGCGATCTGGCGGTCCAGCTCCTCCTCGGCGGCCTGGTGCTGGGCCCGGTCAGCCTCCTGCTCAGCGATCAGCTCCTTGGCGAGCGCGGTCGACTCGTCGTCCTCCCAGACCCGCCGCGGCGGGCGCTCGGCCTCCTTGCACCACAGCGTCAGCTGGTCGGCGGTGGCGTCGCCGGAGCGGACCTCGCGCCAGATCCGCCCGTCGCGGACCACCAGCACCCGGTCCGACCAGTCCAGGGCGTCCTCGTAGTCGGTTGAGAGCAGGATCGCGCTCTTGCCGCTCTCGGTGAGCTCGGAGAGCATCTTGTGGACGTCGTGGCGCGAGCTCATGTCCAGGCCCCGGGTGGGCTCGTTGAGGATCATGATGTCGCAGTCCTCGCTCATGAACTTCGCCAGGGCGATCTTCTGCTGGTCGCCGCCGGAGAGCCCGTTCACGTCGCCGAACAGGGTCTTGGCCTTGACCTGGAACTGGGACAGGACGCCGATGATGTCGCGCAGCGCGGCCACCTCGTCGTTGAAGTCCATCCCGTCCGACCAGCCGCCGGCCATCAGGCTGCGGGCGATCGACTCGTCCGAGTCCAGCCCGAACTCGGCGTCGTCCTCCGAGAAGTAGGTGATCCGCAGGGCGGCCGCGTCCTCGGGGCTGCGGATGGTGCGCGCCTGCCCGAAGACCTCCAGCTCGTCGAAGGTGCCCGGCCGGTCGCCGGTGATCGCGCCGACGATGTCGGGGATGCCGGAGTGACGAGGCCCGACCAGGGCGATCACCTCGCCACGGTGCAGGCTGAAGTCGATGCCCTTGAGGGTGTCGCCGCGCAGGTTCTTGGCCCGCAGCACGACCTCCTCGGAGCGCTGCTGCTGGCGCTTGCTGCGGGTGATGATCTTGCCGAACATCGCCTGCGCCATCGCCTCGGTCGTCGTCCGCGACGACTTCAGCATCTCCACGATCTCACCGTCGCGCAGCACGGCGATCCGGTTGGTGATGTCCTTCACCTCGTGCAGCCGGTGCGAGATGTACACCACCGAGCGCCCCTGCCGGGTGAGGCGGCTGGTGATGAAGTGCAGGTCCTGGATCTCGCGTACGTTGAAGGTGGCGGCCACCTCGTCCACCAGGACGATCTGGGCGTCGTCAGCCAGCAGCCGGACCGCCTCCACCAGCCCGACCTCGGGGCGCAGCAGGTGACCGACCCGAGCGTCGGGGGAGACGTGCACACCGGCCTCGTTCAGCAGCCACTGGGCCTGCCGCCGCAGCGCCGAGTGCGGGCGGTCAGCCTGGTAGGTGTTGCGGTAGATCGCCTGAGCGACGGTCAGGTTGCCGTCCAGCTTGAAGTTCTGCTCAATGATGCCGATGCCCATGGCCCGGGCCTCGGAGGTGTCCATCGGGTCGTACGGCTCGCCCTCGAAGACCATGGTCCCGGCATCGGGCTTGTAGGCGCCCGAGATGATGCTCATCAGGGTCGACTTGCCGGCGCCGTTGGCGCCGATCAGCCCGAGCACCTCCCCGGGGCGTACCTCCAAGTCGATCCCGCGCAGGATCGGCCTGCCGGCATGCGCCTTGGTGATCCCGCGGACGGACATCAGTTCAGCCATGGTTCCTTCCCTCAAGCAGTGCCGTGCCCCGGCGGGGCACTGCTCAGACCGCACCGGTCCGAAGTCTGTTCGATGCGGTTGTGTTGTGAGTTGTGGTACCCACGTACCCTCCCGGAGGTGGAGGCGATCCTCACGTGTGTGCAGGAATTGGGTACCACCTGCGGGAACGGGCCGCTGAGGGACATGGGAAGACTCTCACCGCCTGCTCCCGCCGATGATCCTAGGTCAGACCGGGCCGGGGGTGGCTACCGGATGCCGGAACGTGATCAAGCGCGGGGGTGGCTTCTGGGACCGGCACGAACCCGGTTCGCGGTTACCCCAACCGCCGGACCAGGCGATCGCCCTCGGCCACGAAGCCTACGTCGACCAGGTACCCCCGGTGGAGCTCGGTGACGGGTCGCTCGGCAACCTCTCGGATCCCTTCCGCCCGCAGCTGGCGCAGGCCGCTGCCCTGGTACAGCCAGCGTGCCAGCCGGGCGTCCCGGAAGGCCGGCAGGACATAGTCGAGGTGCACATTGAGCCGGTCGCCGCTGGTCGAGCCGACCAGGGCGCCAGCCGGCATCCCGTCGCGCAGGTAGACGAAGGTGGTGTCGCCGGGCTGGATCCCGGTGAAGTTCGGCTGCGACTTCTGAATGTCCTTGAGGTGGCCGACGATGAAGTCCTCGAGGAACGGTGAGGAAGGCTCGGTACGGGCCAGGGCGAAGTCGTGGGTGGTGGTGAGCTCGCGGTACAGGCGCCAGCCGCTGATCACGAAGACCATGGCACTGGTCAGCACTACCGGCCAGGAGCCCGTCAGCAGCCCGTACCCGACGAAGGTCACCGCGCCCAGCAAGGAGACCACCCTCAGCGGCACAGTCCGCTGCTGGACCAGGGAGAGAACGACCAGCCCCGAGGCGACGTACCCGATCACCTCGACCATGGCTGGCTCCATGCCTTGTGATGGTAGCCGTTCCGCTGGGAGCCCCGGGTGGGGTTCGAACCCACGACCTTCCGCTTACAAGGCGGGTGCTCTGCCACTGAGCTACGGGGGCAAGGCGCCCGACCAGGCTAGCCGAGGCCATGCCCGGCCAGGTAGGCGGTTCCGGCGACCATCACAGCCGGCTGCTCGGAGGCTGCCACGAAGGCCGCCTGCCCGGCGGTCAGGGTCAGCGCGCCGGGCCCACTGCCGAGGGTCGCCGTCCCCTGGGTCACGACCAGCACTCGCGCCCCGCTGCCGGGCAGCGTGGTGTCGGCGGCCGGACCGAGCGCCCAGACCGCGAACTCCTCGGCCGCAGTCGGGTACCGGCCGACCCCCGGCTCGACCGGGAGCGGGGTCGCCGGCTGGAGCGGCCAGGGTGAGAAGTCGACCACCGTCAGCAGGCCGTCGATGTCGATGTGCTTGCTGGTCAGGCCGCCGCGCAGGACGTTGTCGGAGTTTCCCATCACCTCCACAGCGAAACCGCGCAGGTAGGCATGCATGCTGCCTGGAGGGAGGAAGACGCCTTCTCCAGGCTGCAGCACGAAGCGGTTCAGCAGCAGGGCTGCCAGCGTGCCGCGGTCGTGCGGGAAGTCCTGGTCGATCTCGATCGCGGTCCGGGCGAAGCGGCCCAGCTCACCCGGGTCGTCGGCATGGGCCCGAGCGGCCTCGACCACCGTGTCGACCACGGCCAGCCGCTCTCCCTCCAGACTCAGGACGTCGAAGAACACCTCCGCCACGGCAGCGGAGCCGCGGCGCTGGGAGAGCGGGCGGATCATGGTGTTCAGGGCTCCCGCGATGCCGAGGCCGTCGAAGAGCTCCACGGTCAGGCGGGGGTCGCGGAAGCCTCCCAGCCCGTGGAACTCGGTGAGACCGATCACGCACTCCGGCTTGGGCCAGGCGTCCTTGTACGTGCGCTCCGGCGAGCTCAGCGGAACGTGGGCCGCGTTCTCGGCGGCGAAGCCGGCCTCGGCCTGGGCCCGGTTGGGATGGGCCTGGATCGACAGCGGTCGGGCTGCGGCCAGGAGCTTCACCAGGTACGGCAGCCGGGATCCGAAGCGGGCCCGGGAGACCTCCCCGAGCAGGGCCGGCTCAGCGGCCAGGCGCTGGTCCAGGGGCTGGCCGTCCACGAGCGAGGGAGCCGACTCGTGGGCGCCGAACCAGTGCTCGGCGTGCGGCTCCTCCGTCACGGGCTGCCCGAGGAGCTGGGGGATGTCGGTGGTCGACCCCCACGCATAGTGCTGGGCCCTGCCCTCGATCCTGTGCATCCAGCGTCCTTACGTGAGTCGGTACCTCGCCACCCTATCCGAGCCGCGCCCTCCCGGGCCGCTCTGAATGACATGACTGTCATTCCCGACTACACTTGCCCACCATGGAGCTGGTACCGGTCGCGCCCCCGGGGCGCGCGCTCTCGGAGCGGGACGCTGCGATCCTCGACTTCGAGCGTCACTGGTGGAGGGCCCCCGGGGCCAAGGAGCAGACCATCCGGGAGCGCTTCCAGATGTCCGCCACCCGCTACTACCAGACCCTGAACGAGCTGATCGACACCGAGGCGGCCCTGGCCGCCGACCCGCTGCTGGTGAAGCGTCTGCGCCGGCTGCGCGCCGAGCGCCGCCGCCAGCGCTGCGCGGTCCGCGACTGACTCGGGGCCTTGTCGCCCGAGCTTCGCACAGGAGCCGTACGAGCGCGAGGTGTGGCGCGGGGAGCCACGATGGCCCAGACTGGGGGGATGTCCCTGTCAGCGGTACGTCGGGCCGCGAACGTTCTCAACCTGTCCACTCCGTTCGGGCTGCTGGTCGCCCGCCTTGGTGGTGCCGAGGTGACCGTGGACGACGAGGGGGTCTTCTGGGCCGAGGGCTACCGGCTGCCGTTCCCGGTCGCTGGTGCGTTCACCGTCGGCAACGTGGTCATCACCGGCTCCCGGCTCGACCTGAGGTCTGTGCCCACGAGGTCCGCCACACCTGGCAGTGGATGCTCTGCGGCACTCTTTTTCTTCCGCTCTACACGGTCGCCATGGCCTGGTCCTGGGCCCTCACCGGGGACCGTGCCGCCTGCAACCTCTTCGAGCGGGCTGCTGGCCTCGACAGCGGCGGCTACCACCCCTACCCGGTCCGCCGTCCCCTGCTGCGGGCCCTGGCCCGCGTCCGCAGAGCAGTGAGGGTGCGGCGCCCCGCCGCGTAGCCAGCTGAGCCCGGACCCCGCCAGCCCGTCGTACCGGAACGCGGCACGTGCACGACCCCGCTCGACCAGACCACGGCTTTCGAGCCTGTCCGTGGGACCGGCCGTGGGGGCGGCCAAGCACGTCCGCTCAGCCCGACCCCGCCTCCTGAACCAGCTCGCCCAGCCCGGCCACAGAGGATGAGACCTTCCTCATGAAGCGGTCGTCTCAGCCCGTGAACGGTTTCACTACCGTCCATGAGGGACGCCGAGCTGGGGGCATCGGCGTCCCTGGGGGGACTGCCAGATGGGGGAACAAGTAGAATGCTGGAGTGTCTCATCTCCTCAAGGACTTTCTCGTGATGCTGCGCGAGAAGCCCAGCATGGGGCGCAACATCGTTGCCGTCTGGACCGCGGCCGGCATGCTGGGCGTTGTGATCGCCCTGATGGGGACGACGGTGGCCTTGGCCACCCTTGATGCTCGTCCGACCGCCGGGGCCGCTGTGACCATGAAGGCTGATGCCGGCGGCGCTGGCGCGGGGGGCCGCGCCAGTCTCCCGAATGCTCAGCCCAGCGAGTCGGCCACGGTGCCGGTGCCGCCGCCGTCAGCGGCCGTGCCCACCGAGACCAGTGCCAGCGCAACCGCGGCCGCCCCGACCCTGCCGGCGGTGGCGCCTCAGGAGCCCGAGGGCTCGACGACGAGCGCGGCTCCAGCCCGCCGACCCGACGTGACCGTGGTCCCAGTGATGCCGACGCAGCCGTTCAACCAGGTCGGTCCCCGGCCCACGACCCTGGTGAGCATCCCCATGGACTCTGTCGGCACGCCCGAGCCCCACGTGGTCCCGAACCGTGGTCTGATCCCGGTTCAGGCCCCTGTGACCCTTCCCAGCTCCAGCGCAGTTCCCAGCCCGGCACCCTCGGTCGACTCATCACCGGAGGCCACGAGCACCCCTGCTGCCTCGACTGCCCCGCTGATCGCTGCAACACCCGCTGCGACTCCCACTCCTAGCCTGACCGCCAACGGGGCGGCCAACCCGGCGCCGAGTGCGAGCCCCACCGTGGCCGCGACGAGCTCCACCCGGCCCTCGGCCGCGCCCAGTGCGACCCGGACCGCGGTCTCGTCGGCGACCTCGGCCCCCCAGGCCGTGGCCGCCCCGCGGCGGGAGGCTGCGCACACCTCGGCCGGGGCTGCGGGCACCATGGTCCTGGGTGGTCTGCTGGGCCAGGTCCTCGCGATCTTCTGAGACCACCGTCCAGGGCTGCCACGGCGTCGCTAGGCCGTGTCTTCTGCGGTCACAGACCTGACCTTGGGCACGGCCCTCGTTGCGGACCTCATCTTCCTCTCGCCGCCGTCGTCGCCGTCACTCGCCATCTGCGGCCGTCGCGGCGCCGGCTCGGCGAGCCCGGTGGGTGCCGTCTTTCTGGGCACGCTCTGCCGCCTGGACGAGCCGGCGGCGTCGCGAGCCTGAGAGCATGTCTGCGCCGTGCCTGGCTGCTGACCGACCAGGACGTACGGCGGTGGCAGCTCCCCCGAAGCCATCGGTTCGGGAAAGCTGCCACCAAGGGAAGCGCTAGACCAGGCGGTACCCGGCGCCGCGGACCGTCTCCACGACATCGGCCCCGAGCTTGTTGCGCAGATACCGTACGTACACATCCACGACATTCGAGGTGGGGTCGAAGTCGTAGCCCCAGACGGCACTCAGCAGCGCCTCCCGGCTCAGTACCTCACCGGGGTGACGCATAAACGTCTCGATCAGGGTGAACTCACGGGCCGTGAGCTCGACCTCGCGGCCGGACAGCGATGCCTTATGGGTACGCAGGTCGAGCTTCAGCTTGCCGTGCTGGAGGGTCAGCGAGGCCTCCGACGGCGCCTCGCGGCGCAGCCGGCGGCGGACCCTGGCGACCAGCTCCTCGAAGCGGAACGGCTTGGCGATGTAGTCGTCCGCGCCGTACTCCAGGCCCTTGACGGTGTCGTTGACCGAGGACCGGGCGGTGAGCATGATGATCGGGACCCTCGACCCCTGCCCGCGGATGCGCCGCAGCACCTCGAAGCCATTGACGTCGGGCAGACCCACGTCGAGGATGATCAGGTCGTAGTCGCCGGACATGGCTTTCTGCCAGGCTGCGACTCCAGAGGACTCGGTGCTCGACGGGAAGCCCGCGGCCCGCAGTCCCTTCGCGAGGAACGCAGCGATTCGTTCCTCGTCCTCAACAATCAGGATCTCGTTCATGTACTCTCCGTGGCTGGCTGACGGGGGATCACCAGGCTGACGGTGCTGCCGACCTCTGGGACGGAGTCGATGTCGACCCGGCCACCGTGAGCCAAAGCGATCGAGTTCACAATAGCGAGCCCCAGCCCTGCAGAGTCGGTTCGTTTCGCCCCCGCGCGCCGAGACCGGCCAAATCTTTCTAGAACCAACTCCTTCTCATCCTCAGTGAATCCCATCCCATGGTCTCTGACCCAGAGCCGGACGTTATCGCCCTCCACCTTGGACCCCAGCCCGACCTGGGACTTGTCGGGGGAGTACTTCACCGCGTTCGCGGCCAGCTGCAGCCAGGCCTGGGTGATCCGCTGCGGGTCGCAGCGCACCGAGACGTCGGCCAGGTCGTCCATCACCCACGGCCGCTCGCCCAGCACCCGGACCTTCTCGAAGGTCTCGTCGGTGAGCCGGCCCATGTCGACCTCCTGGAGCACCACGAAGTCCGAGCGCTCAGACTGGGCCAGCACCAGCAGGTCGTTGACCAGGTTGCTCATCCGTGAGAGCTCCTCCAGCGCCAGCGCCCGGACCACCTCGGCGTCCATCGGGTCGGTGGTGTCCATCAGCTCCAGGTGCCCGCGGATGATCGTCATCGGGGTCCGCAGCTCGTGGCCGACGTCGTCCAGCAGCCGCTTCTGGGCGCCCACCGCCGACTCCAGACGGTCGAGCATCGTGTTCACGGTGTGGGTGAGTGCAGCCAGGTCGTCATTGCCGCGGACCGGGATCCGTCGGGAGATGTCGTGCTCCGAGATCTCCTCGGCGGTCCGCTGCACCCACGAGATCGGCAGCAGCAGCCGAGACATCACCAGCCAGGTGATCCCCGCAATCGACACGATGGCGCCGATGGCGACCACGGTGTACGTGGTGAACGTGTCGTTCAGGCCGCGGCGCTCGATGGTGAGGTCGATGACCCGGACCAGGGCGCCCTGCTCACCAGTCTCGGCGAAGACCACCGGCACCACGCTGTACGCCCAGTCGACCCCGCCCTGGGTGAACCGCTCGTTGGTGCTCTGCTGCTTCAGTGAGGCGCTGATCGCGGTCTGCTTGAACAGCTCGTTGCTCTCGGGTCGGACCGTGGCCGAGGCAGGTGCGGTCCAGATCACCTTGCCGTCTGACAGAGCCATCGCTCCGCCGGCGTCGGACAGCGGCTTGCTCTGCATACCAGCGCTGAGCAGCTCGCTGGCGTTGACGAAGGGCTTGCCGCTGTTGGCGGGGTTGCTGTTAGCGGCTGCCAGGGCGATGAACTGGCCCCGGTCCCGCTCCAGCTCCTCGAAGGCCGAGTTGCGGATCCGGGTGCTCTGCAGCACGTACGCGACGACTCCCGACAGGCCGAGCCCGAAGCTGGTGAGCAGAAGGATCGTGACCACGATCCGCTCCCGGATGCTGCGGACCCCCCGGCCTCGGCTCTGCGCCCGGGACGAGACGGCAGCGGCCGGGTCTACCCCCCGGACCGGAGCGCGGCCTCTCGCCAGTCGTGCCACCGCGGGTCCGTCAGCAGCCCAGCTCGTGCCGGGACCGGGTACCCCCCGCCGTGCCCCTGTCGTCGGCGGCGGGCGCAGCGATAGGGGGCAGACCTGAGCGGTGCATAGGTACAGCCTACGGCCCCGAACGAGTTTTCGCCTGTCAGCGCGGCTTCGGCGGGCACGAACGGGGTCGGCGGCGGTGCTCGGGAGGGCGCCAGGTATTTGCACTCGCCCAGGCCGAGTGCTAAACATAGGGTTAGCACTCTCCGAGGGGGAGTGCTACGCCAGTCGGTGAGGTCTCTGGCCGTCCGTCGCGGGCACTGACCGGCGCCACCTAGACACCGAGGGGGCTCTGCGGAGCCTCCGACACCCGGAGGAAACCCGGAACACATGGCAAAGCTCATTGAATTCAACATCGAGGCCCGCCGCGGGCTGGAGCGGGGCATGAACGTGCTCGCCGACGCGGTGAAGGTGACGCTCGGCCCGAAGGGCCGCAACGTCGTCCTGGAGAAGAAGTGGGGCGCCCCCACCATCACCAACGACGGGGTCTCCATCGCCAAGGAGATCGAGCTCGAGGACCCGTACGAGAAGATCGGGGCCGAGCTGGTCAAGGAGGTCGCCAAGAAGACTGACGATGTCGCCGGCGACGGCACCACGACCGCGACCGTGCTGGCTCAGGCCATGGTGCGCGAGGGCCTGCGTAACGTGACCGCGGGCGCCAACCCGATGTCCCTGAAGCGGGGTATCGAGAAGGCCGTCTCCGCTGTGGTCGACGAGCTCGCCGCGATGGCCACCGACATCGAGACCCGGGACCAGATCGCCGCCACCGCGTCGATCTCGGCCGGTGACACCACGGTCGGCGAGATCATCGCCGAGGCGATGGACAAGGTCGGCAAGCAGGGCGTCATCACCGTCGAGGAGTCGAACACCTTCGGCCTGGAGCTCGAGCTCACCGAGGGCATGCGCTTCGACAAGGGCTACATCTCCCCGTACTTCGTCACCGACGCGGAGCGGATGGAGGCGGTCCTGGAGGATCCGTACATCCTGATCGTCAACTCCAAGGTGTCGGCGCTGAAGGACCTGCTGCCGGTGCTGGAGAAGGTCGTCCAGAGCGGCAAGCCGCTGCTGGTGATCGCCGAGGACGTCGAGGGCGAGGCCCTGGCCGGCCTGATCGTCAACAAGATCCGCGGCACCTTCAAGTCCGTCGCCGTCAAGGCCCCGGGCTTCGGTGACCGGCGCAAGGCGATGCTGACCGACATCGCGATCCTGACCGGTGGCCAGGTGATCTCTGAGGAGGTCGGCCTGAAGCTGGAGGCCGTCACCCTCGAGCTGCTGGGCCGTGCCCGGTCGGTCGTGGTGACCAAGGACGAGTGCACGATCGTCGACGGGGCCGGTGACGCCGACCAGATCGAGGGCCGCAAGAACCAGATCAACCGCGAGATCGAGAACTCCGACTCCGACTACGACCGTGAGAAGCTGCAGGAGCGGCTGGCCAAGCTGGCCGGTGGCGTCGCGGTGATCAAGGTCGGCGCGGCCACTGAGGTCGAGCTGAAGGAGCGCAAGCACCGGATCGAGGACGCGGTCCGCAACGCCAAGGCCGCGGTCGAGGAGGGCATCGTCCCCGGCGGTGGCGTGGCGCTGCTGCAGGCCGCGAGCTCGGCCAAGCTGCAGAAGCTGGCGGGCGACGAGGAGACCGGCGCCCAGATCGTGGTCAAGGCCTGCTCGGCCCCGCTGAAGCAGATCGCGACCAACGCCGGCCTTGAGGGCGGCGTGGTGGCCGAGAAGGTCGTCGGCCTGAAGAAGGGCGAGGGCCTGAACGCGACCACCGACGAGTACGTCGACATGGTCAAGGCCGGGATCATCGACCCGGCCAAGGTGACCCGCTCGGCGCTGCAGAACGCGGCCTCGATCGCGGCGCTCTTCCTCACCACCGAGGCGGTCATCGCCGACAAGCCGGAGAAGGCCCCCGCGGCCCCGGCCGGCGCCGACGGCGGCATGGGCGGCATGGACTTCTGAGTCTCAGCACTGCACCACAGGGCGGTCCCCTCGGGGGCCGCCCTGCGGCGTTCAGGCGGTGGACTGCCGGGCGTCAGCCCTGGATCGTGCCCGGGAGGCCGGTGAGAAAGGCCTCGCTGGACTGACCGGACGCGGGGCAGAGCAGCCGCGACGCGACCGGGTCGGCAGTGCGGCGGGAAGCCGGCCACGGCACTATGGGCTTGAGGGACGCAGGGGGCTTGAGGAACGGAGGTGACGTGGCAGGGCTGCTGGAAGTCGTGGTGCTGCACCGGGCAGATGCTCAGCGGGCGGCCGAGGGCGGCGCCGACCGGGTCGAGCTGGTCGGCACCATGGCCGAGGGCGGGCTCTCGCCGGAGCCAGCGCTGGTGGCCGAGGTCCGGGCCGTCACCACCGTGGAGCTGCGGGTGATGCTGCGGCTGCGGGCTGGTTTCGGGACCGACGGTGCTGAGGTCGCCCGGCTCAAGGGGCTGGCAGCGTCGTACCTGGACGCCGGTGCCGACGGGATGGTTCTTGGTTTCCTCAACGGGCACAGTGAGATCGATGTCGAGGTGTGCGGCGAGCTGGCCGGGGGCTGGCCCTGGACCTTCCACCGGGCCGTGGACTCGGCCCTGAACCAGGACCGGGCCTGGCAGGTGCTGCCCCGGCTGCCCGGGCTCGACCAGGTCCTGAGTGCCGGGTCTGCCCGTGGGGTCGGGTACGGCCTGGACGACCTGCTGGCCCGCTGCCAGGCCGACCCGCAGGCCGCCCGGCTGCTGGTGGCCGGCGGCGGCCTGCGCGCCGAGCACGTCCCCTGGCTGGCCAGGGCCGGGGTCCGGGCCTTCCACATCGGCACCCCGGCCCGGCCGCAGGGCTCCTACAAGGCGTACGTCGACCCGGTCCTGGTAGCCTCCTGGCGCTCGCTGGTGGATGACACTGTCAGCCACGTACCAGGAGAAGGAGCATGATGGCCGGCTACCCCAGGTCATCGAGGCTGGCAGCCGCGTCGCTCGGGACCGGGACCGCGTCGCTGCTGGGGCACCTCGTGCCCTGGGGGGCAGCCACACAGCTGTCGGGGAACCTCACGCCGAGCCACCCGCTCGCGCTGCCGCTCGGGCTGTGCTTCTGGCTGGCAGTCCTGATGATCCCTGTGGCGCTGGTCCTCGGCATCGTGGCCAAGGTGCGCCGCGGCCAGCCCGGCTGGTGGTCAACGCTGGGGATGGTCCTGGCTGGCACCAGCGCCGCGATGCTGCTGGTCGACGCCTTCATGGTGCTGGCCGTGCTCTCCGGCCAAGGCTAGGTGTACCAGCTGTTCTGAGTACGGAGGCTAGGGACGGGTCTGCTGACCGAGGCCCTCGATCACCTCGGCCTGGGGCAGCTCGCCGAGCAGGCGACCTGGCAGCACCAGCTTGGAGCGGCGCACCCCGGAGCCGATCACCAGCAGGCCCAGCCGGAGCAGCGGGGCGTGCACCAGCAGCCGCCACTCCAGCGGCAGGCCGACCGGGGTGATCCCGCCGTACTCCATCCCGGACAGCTCGACCGCCCGGTCCATCGGCAGGAAGGAGGCCTTGCGCACCTCGAGCAGCCGCTTCACCGTACGGTTGACGTCGGCCCGGGTGGTGGCGGGCACGACGCAGGCCGCGACCCGCTCGTCGGCGGCTCGCCGGCCGGCCACCAGGACACAGTTGCCGGTCGCCTCGACCGGGATCTGGGCCGCCTCGACCAGGGTGGCGGTGTCGGCCAGGTCGGGGTCGATCTCGGCCACCCCGACCTCCGCGGCCGGCGGCCAGGACCGCAGCAGGGCCGCGGTCGCAGGGGCGACCAGGTCCAGCCGGTCCAGGACCGGGGTGGCAACCAGGCTTCCGAGGCGGTACATGGGACACACCCTAGACAGCGAACCGGCGGCGGGGCGGTGGTCTCAGGGGCGGTACCCCAGAGCCAGCGGAACGGTGCTCTCCTCAACATCGCCGAGCTCCAGCGGCCAGCGCCGCGGGTCGGCGAGGGCTGGCAGAAGCTCGGTCAGGTCCGGCCAGACCGGGGCGTCGCCAGGCAGGTCGTCCAGCAGCCACCAGCCGTACCCGGTGATGCACAGCCGCTCGTCCGGGGTGTGGCCGCTGGTGTCCAGCTCGAAGCGCTCCGGGGCCTGCCAGAGGAAGATCTGCTCGGTCTGAACGAGGACCTGGTCGCTGTAGCCGTGCCAGACCCGGCGGCGGGCGAGGGGGCCCTGCAGCTCCTCCGGCCCGGGCCGGCGGCCGGTCTCCTCTCCGAGCTCCCGGACGGCCGCCGCGAGAACCTGCTCACCAGGGTCGATACCGCCGCCGGGGAGCACGTACCAACCGCTCCCCGGGCAGCCCGGGTCGCTGTCACGCAGCAGCAGCACCGAGTCGGCGGCCAGCACCAGCACCCGGGCGGCGGACCGGCTCCGGCAGCGGCGCTCGGCCGGGGGCACCGGGACGCCTCGGGTCCGGAGCCGGCTCTCCCGAGGCCCTGGCGCGGCGCCCGACGCCAGGCTCACGCTGGCTCCGAGGCCGGCCCTGCTTCCCCGGCCGGAGACACGGTGACGGTCGGCACCGCAGTGCTCGTGGCCTCGCCAGGCTCAGGTCCGGGCAGGACCACAACGCCGACACCCAGGAGGGTGATCGTCACCAGACGTGGCTGAGGCCGCATGGCTCGAAGCCTAGCCGCCCAGGGCTTTGCGGCGAGAGGTCTGGGTCAGCGCTGCGGGGGCTCGCCGTCGCGGATCGCGACGTACTGGAGGCTGATGGTGACCACGGTCAGCACCCAGGCCACGGCCACGCTCCACCCGCCCATGAGATCCCAGGCACTGCTGACGTCCGGACCCGTCACGAGACCGTACAGGCCGTTCAGCAGGACCAGGCCCAGCCCGACCAGGAAGCTGGTCTGGACCGCCGAGCGCCGGTACCGCACCATGGACGTCAGGGTCAGCCCGACGACCAGCAGGACCGGCGACAGCAGCGGCACCACGCCAGCGAGCACCATCACGATCAGCAGGCCGCCGGTGGCGCCCTGAACCACCGACCCCGCCGTCAGGGGCACCTGAACCTGCTGGCGCTGGAACTCGGTACCCGGCCCGAACCAGGCCGGGGTACCCGGAGCGGGAAACCCCTGGGCTGGAACCGGCGGCGCGTACTGGCTGGTGAAGGCCTGGTCGGGAGCCCAGGCTGGCTGTGGTGGCGGCGCGGGTGCCGTCACCACCGGGGCTGAGTGGGCCGAGCCCCAGGCGCCGGCGGTCATCACCGAGCTGACCACGGAGAACGGCAGCTGCGGGTCTCGTACAGGTCCCGTCGCCGGGGCGATCTCCCGCAGCGGCTGGACCGGCTGGGCTGGCGGCTCGTACCCGCTGGGCTGGTCGGCTGGCGCGGCGGCCTGGGCCGGGCGGGGCTCGGGGCGGCTGAGCGGAGCAGTGTCGGGGGCGGCGAAGGCGGCGGGTCGTTCGACCGGCGCGTACTCGGGTCCGTCCTGCCAGCTTGCCACGGGCACATGGTACGGGGTCGCCCGGCCTCGGCCCGCTCAGATGAGGGAAGAGATCTCTGTTTCCCGGCGCGGGTGGGCTTGGTTAGGCTGGGACGACCGGGCAGTCCGCTCGGGGGCGGAATCGAGTACGAACGGGGTCTGGCTGTGCCTGTCGGCAAGGTGCGCTTCTTCGATGCGGAGAAGGGGTTCGGGTTCCTCACCAAGGACGAGGGAGGCGACGTCTTCGTCCGTGCTGCCGTGCTGCCTCCTGGCGTGACGACGCTGAAACCGGGCCAGAAGGTCGAGTTCGGTGTGGTTGAGGGGCGCAAGGGAGAGCAGGCCCTGTCGCTGCGTCTGATCGAGGCCCCGCCGTCGCTGAGCAAGGCCCAGCGCAAGTCGACCGAGCAGATGGCCGTGATCTCGGAGGACCTGATCAAGATGCTGGACCACCTCGGCAACGGCTACCGCCGCGGCCGCCACCCGGACCAGAAGACCGCCCGCAAGATCGCCCAGATGCTGCGCGCGGTCGCTGAGGAGCTCGAGCTGTGACGCCCCGGGTGAAGCTGGACCCGGTCACCGCGGCCGCGGTCGACCTGGCCCGCGCCGCCGCCGAGGAGGCCGCCGGTGACTTCGGAGTCGGGGACTACCTGGGGGCCACCGCCGAGGCTGACCGGGTGGTCAGCCACGTCTTCGCCTGTCTCCACCCGGGCTACGCCGGGTGGCACTGGGAAGTGACCCTGGTACGGGCCGCGCGGGCCAAGGTACCGACCGTCAACGAGGTCGTGCTGCTGCCCGGCAGCGGGGCTCTGCCGGCGCCCACCTGGGTGCCCTGGGCGGAGCGGGTCCAGCCAGGTGACCTGGAGCCGGGGATGCTGCTGCCGATGCCGGAGCACGACCCGCGGGTGGTCCCCGGCTACACCGGCGAGGGCGTCGACGAGATCGACTCGGTGGCCGCCCGGGCGGTCGCCCAGGAGCTCGGTCTGGGCCGGGAGCGACTGCTCTCCCCGTACGGGCGGGACGAGGCTGTGGAGCGCTGGAACGAGGGCGAGGGCGGCCCCGACACCGCCCAGGCCCGGATGGCGCCGGCACCGTGCGGCAGCTGCGCCTTCTTCGTACGGCTTCGCGGCTCGCTCGGGGTCAGCTTCGGGGCCTGCGCCAATGCCAGCTCGCCCTCCGACGGCCGGGTGGTGTCGGCGGAGCACGGCTGCGGCGCCCACTCCAGCGTCGTCAGCCAGCCGGCGCCCAACCTTCCCGAGCCCGTCTGGGACACCATCAGCATCGACGTCTCCCTGTTCGACTAGGGGCTGTGAGCGTCCACAGCCGACCCGACGCGACGAGCGAGCCGTGCTGGTCACGCATCGGGGATGCGCACGGCGGCCTCCTCGCAGGCGAGCCAGGTCGCGTCTAGCTCTCGCCCACCTGCTGCGGCTGAACGGGCTCGGACGCCTCGGCGTCGGGGGCGGGCAGCTCGCTCGGCCGCAGCGGCCGCTGCCGCCGACGCCAGGTGGTGTACCCCATGGCGCAGACCCCGATCACCACGCCGGCGACGGCCACCAGGAACCACCAGCCGTTCCCCTGTGCTGCCAGCTCCTCCCGGAAGACCGCAAGCACCACCGCGGCCACCGCGAAGACCGCCGTACCGGTGACCGACGCTACGACGCCGTCCTCGTCCACCGGCTGCACCGGGGCCTGGACTAGCCCGCGCCGTCGTCTCGTCACGCGTCCACTGTACGGACTACGGCCTTGACCTGGGCATCACGGCGCGGCCACGCCCCATGGTCGCCCCAGCAGGTGCCTCTCTCGGGGCGGCGGCGCTGCTCCGCAGTGACCGTGGTCGGCCGGGGCCTCGCTGGTGCAGAGCAGTCTGCCGTGGTGCCGGGTACGGCCCGCGGTCTCCACCGAGCCAACGCTCTGGCCGCGTGCCGTCGCCTGCCCGTCCGTCCGCTGTGCGGACTGTCAGCCTCTGTGAGAGCGGTCTCCACGGCCGGGCCCTAGGCTTCCGGCCATGGTTACTAGGTCTCCCCGGACTGCCCCTTTGCCCCAGCCGCCGCAGCATCGACTGAGCAGTATCGACCGGTGGTTCCAGATCACTCGCCGCGGCTCCACGATCGGGGCGGAGGTCCGCGGTGGGCTGGTGACCTTCTTCACGATGGCGTACATCATCGCCTTGAACCCGCTGATCATCGGCGCCACTCCGGACAAGCTCGGCAACCTGGTCTCGGGCGCCCCGTACAAGGACGCCGCCGGGGTCGTGATCAGCGCTAACGTCAGCGCCTCGATCGCGATGGTGGCCGCCGCCACCGCCCTGATCGCCGGGCTGGTGACGATCCTGATGGGCGTGTACGGGCGGTACCCGCTCGGGCTGGCCACCGGGCTCGGGCTGAACGCCCTGGTGGCCTACGTGATCGCGCCCCGGATGACCTGGCCGCAGGCGATGGGCCTGATCGTCTGGGAGGGGATCGCGATCACCGTCCTGGTGCTCACCGGCTTCCGGAAGGCGGTCTTCAAGGCGGTGCCGCGCCCGCTGCGGACCGCGATCTCGGTGGGGATCGGGCTCTTCATCGCCCTGGTCGGTCTGGTCGACGCCGGCGTGGTCCGGATCCCAGTCGGCCCCGACGGCAAGCCGACCAGCACCGTACCGGTGGAGCTGGGCATTCACGGCAGCCTGATCGGCTGGCCGATCGCGGTCTTCGTGATCGGCTTCCTGCTGCTCGTCGCTCTGTACACCCGCAAGGTGAAGGGCGCCATGCTGATCGCGATCCTCGGCACTACCGCGGTCGCGATGGTCGTGGAGGCGGTCTTCAAGGTCGGCCCGAGCAACAGCGGCACTAGCACCAACCCGTCGGGCTGGGCGCTCAACGTCCCGGCGGTGACCGGCTCGCTCTGGTCGGCCCCGGACCTCTCCCTGATCGGCAAGGTCGACCTGCTGGGCGCCTTCTCCGGCGGCCCGTCGGCGGTCGTGTACGTGGTTCTCACCATCTTCGCGCTGCTGCTGGCTGACTTCTTCGACACCATGGGCACGATCGTGGCGGTCGGCAGCGAGGCCGGGATCCTGGACAAGTCCGGCAACCCTCCCCACACTCAGGAGATCCTGCTCGTCGACTCGGTCGCCGCGATCGCCGGTGGCGTCGGGTCGGTCTCGTCGAACACCTCCTACATCGAGTCCGCCGCCGGCGTCGGGGAGGGCGCGCGTACGGGTCTGGCCTCGGTCGTGACCGGGGTCGGCTTCCTGCTGGCGGTCTTCCTGGCCCCGGTGGTGAAGCTGGTGCCGTCGGAGGCGGCGGCCCCGGTGCTCTTCTTCGTCGGCTACCTGATGATGATGCAGGTGGTCGAGGTGGACTGGACCGACCTGGAGAACGGGATCCCAGCCTTCGTCACGATCGTGATGATGCCCTTCGCGTACTCGATCACGGTCGGGATCGGGGCCGGTTTCCTCCTGTACGTGGCGATCAAGCTGTTCCGGGGCAAGGTCCGCCAGATCCACCCGCTGCTGGGCCTGGTGGCCGTGATGTTCCTGCTCTACTTCGCCCAGGGCCTGATTCTCAGCGCCGTTGGTTAGGGTCAGCTATGGCTCGGATCAGGCTGTGGGCGGTCGGCATCGGTGAGGTACGCGAGCTTTTCGGTGCCCCGGAGGAGGTGGCGGCCGAGAAGCTGGCCAGCCTGACCCCGCCGCCGGTCACCGCGGCGCGGGCGCCGGGGCTGCTCGCTAAGCTCGGGCCGCTGCTGCGCCGGGCACCGGAGGCGCCGGTGGTCCCCCCGGACCAGCCGACCCGGGCCGATGCCGAGGCCCTGCTGCAGGGGCACTTCGTGGCTCCGGCCCGGCTGCCGGCGGCCTGGGCCCTGCTGGCCCGCTGGCTCAGCGAGATGGCCTGGGGCGAGCTGGGGCTGGCGCTGGACCGGGAGCAGGTCCGCCGGGTGGACTTCGACCTGGCCCGGGCCGGGGTGTCGGCCCACTACAGCGTCCGTCACCTCTGGAGCCGGGACGCCTCGCTGCCGCTGCAGGCCGCCCCGGGCAGCGAGGTCGGCTACCTGCGCTACCAGAACGCGGTAGAGCTGGGCCAGGCCTGGGACGAGGGCCTGCCCGAGCTGGAAGGGGACAGCCGAAGCACTGTCGAGACGGTGGTCGACTGGCTGGGCCAGTTGCCGGGGTGGGCCGAGCAGGCCGGGCAGCGGCCGGTTCCGGACCTGTTCGCGGTGGCGCAGCTGTGACCTGTGCGCTCGCGACGGCTGGCCCTCACTGGTGGCCTGGTCAGGGTGACGGGGAGGCGTCGCGATGACCAACCTGGACCGACCGCGTACGCTTCGAGTCGTGCTTCGGACGGGACGACGCGTGGCTGCAGTGCTTGCTGTGGCGCTAATGCTGTGCCTGCTGACCGTCCCGTCGGCCCGGGCTGAGACGGTCGTCTTCACCTGGCAGGACTCGCGGATCCCGGCCCCGGTGGGCCTGGCGCGGGACACGGACCACGGCGTGTACTGGACTGCGACCGCCAGCCCGGCATCGACCACGGCCCTGTACGCGGTGGCGCCGGACGGCAAGGTCAAGGCCCGGGTCACCCTTGGCGCCCAGGCCCGGGGACCGGCCGCGGTGGCGTACGACGGTGGGCGGGTCTTCATCGCTGACTCCGGCAGCCGGGGGACGGTGACGGTGTCGTACGTGACGGTCAACGCCGTGGAGGACGCGAACCTCGGCTACCGGGCCTGGGACTTCAGCTATGGCGACTCCTCCCAGACCACGCGGGCCCTGATCATCGGTCCCAGCACCCAGCTCTACCTGGTCACCAGCAGCGGCGCCGTGTACAAGGCCCCGTCCTCCCCGACCGCGAAGGGGACGAACCGTCTGACCAAGGTCGCGTCCGGCCCGTCCGGGGTGGTCGGAGGAACCGCCGACGGTGACCAGGTGGTGCTGCGGACGGCCAGCGAGCTCGTCTTCTGCGACCCGACCAGCTTCCAGGTCACGTCCCAGACCCCGGTCCCGGCCCAGAACGGTGCCCGCGGTGTCACCCGCTCCCTGGACGGGACCCAGCTGCTGATCTCGGGGCAGGGGATCGGGAGCAGCGTGCTCGCGGTTGGTGGCCCTGGCACTCCAAGCCCCAGCCCGTCGCCACCAGCATCGTCGTCCTCTTCTGCCTCACCGGAAGCGCCGTCCCCGGCGGCCAGCTCATCGGCCCCGGCCAGCCCCGAGATCCGGGGGGAGACGGTCACTCGGAGCGGGACCATGGTCGCCCTGGGTGCGGCCCTGGTCTTGGCGGTGGTGGTCGGAGTGGCGACCTTCGCTCGGCGCTGAGCACGTCGGCTCTTCCGCAGCGACGAGAACGGGCTGCCGACGTCGCGTGCCTGCCTGCTGCGCTGCCCACGGCCGCGCTGCAGGACTGCCGGTCTCCCTCAGGCACGCGCCGATCGAGGCGCCGCGGGACTGAGGCGCCTGGCCACCGGTCACCACAGACCGCTCAGGCGTGCTGGTTGAGCTCGACCAGCACTGCGTTGTACTGCTCGACCACGTCCACCAGGGCGTCTCGGCTCGGCTCCCGGACCTCGACCCGGTCTGTCGGCCGGGACCGGGCCAGAGCGGCCAGACCAGCGCAGCGCCGGTCGGCGAGCACCGCCTCCAGCCCAGCCGGGTCACCAGCCAGCACGACGGCGTCGAGCCGGGAGACCTCGGGCTCCAGCAGCGTGGCCGCGTCAGCGGCGGCCTTGCCGAAGGCGTGCCGGGCCTGCTGCTCGCGCCGGCGGGCGTACCGCTGCTGCGACCACCCGCCCGCCTTCGTGCGGCCCTGGACATAGTGCCGGGCGGTCCGGGACCAGACCAGGCCCTGGTCCCAGATCCCGACCGCGTGCCGCCCGCGCCGGACCAGCAGCAGTCCCAGCCGTCGGGGCTGCTGCGCCGTCGCCACCAGAGCGGCGAGCGGGTCGTCCAGGTCGACGAGGGCCCAGCGGAGTCGGAGCCGGGCGACCGCCAGGTCGGGGCACGTCAGCACCACCGTGCCGGTGTCGAGGCTGGCCACGGGCTCGCCGTGCCGGGCAGTGAACCGGTCGAGCCAGCCGGGCAGCCGGGTCGCAGGAACAGTCACCTGGCGCCAGGAGTCAGACATGTCCCCACCCAAGCGCTCGCCTTGTGGCTGTGCAACACCGTCAGCAGCCCCTGGCAGGGCCGCCTGGCCGCTAGGCTGACCCGGGACGGGAGGTGAGGCATGAGCGGGCTGATCGACACGACGGAGATGTACCTGCGGACCGTCTATGAGCTCCTGGAGGAGGGTATCGAGCCTCGTCGGGCCAGAATCGCTGAGCGGCTGGGGCACAGCGGACCCACCGTCTCGCAGACGGTAGCGCGGATGGAGCGCGACGGTCTGCTGTACCTGGACTCCGGCCGTCTGATCCAGCTCACCGACCTGGGGCGGCAGACAGCGGTCACCGTGATGCGTCGTCACCGCCTCGTGGAGCGGCTGCTGGTGGACGTGATCGGCCTGGACCTGGACCTGGTCCACCAGGAGGCCTGCCGCTGGGAGCACGTGGTCAGCCCGGCCGTCGAGGAGCGCCTGGTGCTCCTGGTGTCCGACCCGACCGTGTCCCCCTTCGGCAACCCGATCCCGTCGGCCGAGGGCGGAGGCCTGGCGACCATCGAGCGCTTCCGGGACGGCAGCCGCCCCCTCAGTGAGGTGGTCAGCGAGCAGCCGACCCGGGCCACCGTACGCCGGATCGGGGAGCACCTGCAGCAAAAGGACACGCTGGCCGAGCTGATCCGCTCCGGGGCGACGCCCGGGGCGGCGGTCGAGATCCAGACCGTTCCCCGAGGGATCCTGATCAAGGCCCCTCAGGGTGAGACCGTGATCTCCGACACGGTGGCTGAGCACTTCTTCGTGAGTGCGGACCCGGTGTGACCCCGGTGCAGGGGTACGGGGTCCGCGGCCACGCTGCTGGCCACGGCCTGGGACAACGCCCTGGCAGTGCTGGCTGCGGCCCGGCACCGGGACGGACCGGGGCGGGCGATCCCTACCACCGGTGGCCTGGCCGCCGCCAGGCCTGACCGCGACCGAAGGGACACAGCCGTGCCGCGTCGCTTCGGAATCGACTGGGACAGCTACCTCAGCGTCTTTCACGCCGAGCGGCCGGGGGTCGCTGAGGACGTGCTGAGCCGGGCCAGCAACGGGTACTACAGCCCGCACCGCTGGCTGGCCCGGGCGGTCTCGGCACGTGCCGAGGTGGTGCTCGACATTGCCTGCGGCTCGGGGGCCATGTCTCGGGAGCTGGCGAGGCCAGGCCGGACGGTGGTCGGGGTGGACATCTCTGCCGCGGAGCTGGCGCTGGCGCAGTCCCGCAGCGCCGGCCCCTGGGTCCGCGGCGACGCCCTGCGACTGCCGATCGCCGACGAGAGCGTCGACGCGGTCACCTCCAGCATGGGGATGGTGGTGGTCCAGCCCACCGAGCAGCTGCTGATGGAGTCGGCCCGGGTGCTGAAGCCGGGCGGGATGCTGGCCTTCATGGCTCCCACGGTTCTTCCGCTGCTGCCGCGAGACCTGCGGACCGGGCTGCAGATCGCGCAGCGGCTGCGGTCGCTGCCCCGGTTCCCGGGGCCGCTGGAGCTGACCGGCTTTGCGGCCACACTGCGCCGGTACGGGCTGCGCAAGATCGAGGACGGGCGCGAGCTGTACCGGGTGACGATCCGGTCCCGAGCGGACGCCGACCTGATGGTGTCGGCGCTGTACCTGCCTGCCACGTCCTGGCGGCGCACCGCCGACGCGATCAGCTTCTTGGCCGGTGAGGTGCTGCAGCACGGCCAGGTTGAGCTGGCCATGCCGATGCGCCGGGTAGTAGCCCTCAAGTAGCCCAGGCCGAGCCTGGGCTACTTGGGCTCGGCCTGGGCTACTTGGACTCGGCCTGGGCGTTCTTGCTGGCCGGCTCGGCCTGGTCCGGGTCGAAGGCCCGGACCTCGGTGATCACCGACTCCAGCTGGGCCCTGGAGAGGGCGCCGGCATTGTTGAAGATCTGCTTTCCCTTCTTCGCGACCATCAGGGTCGGGATTCCGCCGATTCCCAGGGCCTGGGCGATGTCGGGGTGGGCCTCAGTGTCGAGCTTGGCGAACGTGAGGTCCGAGTGCTCCTCGGCGGCCGCCTCGAAGATCGGGGCGAAGCGGCGGCAGGGGCCACACCACGACGCCCAGAAGTCGATCAGGATCGTGTCGGCCTGCTCGACGGTGCTGGCGAAGTTCTCGCTGGTGAGCTCGATGATGGACATGTGTACCTCCCGCGTCCTCAACGACGCTGGGTGCCTGTCCATTCCCGAGAAACCAGAGCAGCCCGGCCAGGTGGCCGGGCTGAGGGCAAGAGGAGAGCGGCGCCGAGTGAAGGGCTGTGAAGCCGTCTACCCACCCCCAGGAGACATTCAACAGTCGGCGCCGCTCTCGAGAGACAACTGTAGAGCACCCGCCCGAGTCTCATCAAGCAATCGTGAGAGGACTCACATCTAGCCTTGTCAGAGGCCTGTTGGAGCGTCGCGGCGACGCTCGGTGAGGGAACCTGCCACAATGGGCGAGGGTCATCACGACCGAGGCCTTGTAGCTCAGGGGATAGAGCAGAGGTTTCCTAAACCTTGTGTCGGAGGTTCGAATCCTCCCAGGGCCGCCGCTGTCGGTGGCAGCCGTCGAGCCACCAGGTGAGTCGAGAGATCAGGAGCGTCGCCGCCATGGAGTGGGGGAGTGCCCTGGCCAGGGCTCTCACCGGGCAGGACCTGTCCCTGCCGGAGACGGGGCCGGTTGCAGCCCGGGTCCTGGAGCTGCTGGCAGAGCTAGGCTGGGACGCTGACCGGATTCAGCACCGTGCTGCCGAGCGGGCCGAGGCAGGGCTGGTCTGGCCCGAGCCGCCGGACCCGGACTGGTGCCGGCAGGTCGGCCCGGCGCGGTGGCTGGCGGTTCTGACGTCGGCGCAGCACCAGCTCGAGCACCCAGAGCTCCCCCCGGCCCCGAGGCCCCTGACGGCCGACGAGCGCCGCCTGCTCGCCGACGTCCCGCCCCACTGGTGAGCGACGGGGCGCGGGCGTCCTTTCCGCCTCACCTGGCGGCGGTCAGCCCCGGCCGGCTGGATGAGCCGGTGAGGAACGGCTGGCTGTACCTGGGCGGAAGCACCGCTTTCACCGCGAGGAGAAGGGCCGGGGCGACGGCGGAGCGGCCGAGCCCGAGCGGAGCTCGGGCGACCAGGCACTGAAGGGCCCCCGCTGGTGGCGGGGGCCCTTCAGGAGGGGGTGAGTGTCAGCGGCGCGCCAACAGGTCGCGGATCTCGGTGAGCAGCTCCTCGGTGGTCGGGGCTGCCGGGGTCTCCTCATCGTCCTTCTTGAGCCGGTCGCGCACGGTCTCGTACGGCTTGACCAGGAAGAAGTACACGATGAAGGCCATCATCACAAAGGCCACCAGGGCGGTGAGGAACGGGCCGATCGAGGTCAGGCCTAGGGGCTGCCACGAGTCGAAGTTCGGGGCGCCGCCAGCCTTGCCGAGGAGCTCGATGATGATCTTGGTGAAGCTCTGGACGACGGTCGCGAAGGCGCCGCCGATGATGAAGGCCACCGCGAGCTCGATCAAGTTGCCGCGGAAGAGGAACTCCTTGAAGCCCTTCACTGATAGATCCCTTTCGTTGCAGTGCCTGGGTGCAGGCGTGGGGCTGCAGGACGAACCTAACAGGGCAGGCGGGGGAGAAGCCAATGCACCATGGGAAAACCTCAGGATTCTCTCAGGTTCTTGTCAGACCGGGAGCGAGAGGTCAGCGGCGCCGCCAGGGTCTGTGCCCGTGTCAGGTGGGCACGGACCAGGGAGCGTCACAGCCGAGGTCCTGGACCGGCTCCGAGACCTGGACCTGACCAGCGCCTTCGCCTGGGTGGTCAGCCGCCTCGTTGACGGGCGTGCTCCTACCCAATGGCGACCGTGAGCGCGGTCTGCGAGGAGACAGCAGCGATCGCCGCCGCCTGCGCCGCATCCACCTCCACGAGCAGCAGCCCGGACTGAGTGCCCAGGCCACTGGTCTGAGCCGGGACCGCTCGGACCAGCACCTGCGAGACCACCGGGCCGGCTGAGCCGGCCGCGAACAGGGTGACTCGGGTGCCGGCCGGAGCCAGCCGGGCCAGGTCTGGGTCACTGACCCGCACCCCCACCACCAGCCGGCCGTCAGCGCCCTGGGGAGCCAGCAGACTCGGCTCGGTGAGAACCTGCCCTCGGGGGACGCCCGCACCGACCAGCCGACCGACGGCGACCCCCGGCTCCCGCAGGGCGGCCTCCGGAAGTGTCGAGACCGGCCGCTGCACCACATCCAGGTCGTCGGCGACGACGCTCGCCCCAGCCTCGATCGGGCGTCGGGCGACCACGACCGCCGCGGTCTCCAGCTCGGGAGCCGGACGGGTGAGCGCGGTGAGGGCGACCAGCGTCGCCGTCGTGGCGATCAGGGCGGCCAGCAGCCGCCGGTGCCAGCGCAGGGCACGAACCAGGTCAGGCAGGTGTCTCATGCCCCGACCATGGCCACCTAGCCCGAGGCCGGTCAGATGTCCACAGCCGGGCGGGCAGGACCCGGCTTGTCCACAGCTCAGGCGCTCGCAGCGGGAGCCGAGGCGCTGCTCGACGAGTCGGAGCCGGTGCTCGTGCTGCTGGACCCGGAGCCGGTCGTGCTGCTGCTGGAGGTGCTGGTCGAGCCGGAGTCGGTGGCGGCCCGGACGCCGCTCTTGGCGCGGTTGTCGGTGGCGTAGAAGCCGGAGCCCTTGAACACCACACCGACCGCTGAGTACACCTTGCGCAGGGCCCCCTCGCACTCCGGGCACTCGGTCAGCGCTGGGTCCGAGAACTTCTGAACGGCCTCCAGCTCGGTTCCACACTGGGCGCACCGGTACTGGTAGGTGGGCATGGGCAAGGTCCTTTCGACGCGTACGCGGCGGATACTGTACCCGGACCGCTCACCTGAGCAGCGTCAGCTCTCACTCGGGGCAGCAGTCAATCCGCTGGGTCGGGGTCCAGATCGCCGACACCGGCTGGTCCCAGTCCTCGACCGGCAGCTGCTCCAGCACCTCGTCGTCGTGCAGCAGCACCCAGCGCGGCGCCTGGGCAGCGGCGTGCAGCAGGGCCCGGTCGTACCAGCCGCCGCCGGTGCCCAGCCGGTGCCCGGACCGGGTCGCGGCCAGCGCCGGCAGGATCAGCAGCGCGGCCCGTCCCAGGGCTGCCGCTCCCAGCGCCGGCCCGTCCGGCTCCCAGATCCCGTGCGGGCCGGGCCGCACCTGGGCGGGGCCCCGGTACTCGGCCCAGTCCGGGTGCCGCCGCCCCCGGCCGCTCATCACTGGGAGAAGAACGGTCGTCCCGGCCTCGGCCAAGGCCTCCACGATGGCGGAGGTGCCAGGCTCGTCCGGCTGGGAGAGGTAGGCCGCCGCCACCCGTGGTGGGCGAGGCCCGAGGGCGGCGAGGAGCAGGTCGGCCCGGGCCCGGTCGGCGGCCACCTGCTCAGCGGCCGTACGAGCGGCCCGGCGGGCGGTCACGGCGGCTCGAAGCGCCGCCTTGCTACCGGGTCGGGCTACCGGGGGAGAGGCTGCCATTGACCTATCGTATGGGCCATGCCGCTGTTCCGTCGCAAGCCCCCTGAGCCAGCGCCTGAGCCGGAGCCGCGCCAGCTGCCCGCCGAGCCGCCAGCACCCGGGCCGGACGGTCTGCGCAGCCTGGACGCCCACCGCGACTTCCTGCTCCAGCTAGCCCAGCCGCTGCTGCCGTTCGGGGTGAACCTGCTCGACGCGGTCGGCCTGCAGGTCGTCGAGGCGATCGACGCTGCGGTTGACCTGCCGGGCTGCGACTCCGCTGACCGGGACGGGTACGCGGTCCGCGCCGCCGACATCAGCACCGCGAGCCCCCAGACCCCGGTTCGGCTGCCGGTCGTGGGCGCCGTCCTGCCGGGTGACGACCCAGCAGACCTGGAGCCAGGGACCGCCTGCCTGATCCTGACCGGGGCGCCGCTGCCGCCCGGGGCCGACACGGTCGTGCTGCCGGAGAGGACTGACCGCGGTGAGGACGAGGTCAAGGTGTACGCGGCCGAGGTGGCGGGTCGGCACGTGCGCTACCGCGGCAGTGACACCGCCGAGGGAGAGCTGCTCATCGACCGCGGCCAGACCCTCGACGTACGGCAGGTCGGGCTGCTGGCAGCAGTCGGCATCGACAAGGTCCTAGTGCGGCCCCGGCCCCGAGTGGTCGTGGTGTCGGTGGGCGACGACCTGACGGAGGCCGGCGGGCGGCTCCGACCAGGTGAGCGCTACGACGCGAACTCGTACCTGGTGGCGGCGGCGGCGAAGGCCGTGGGTGCCCAGGTCTGGCGGGTGGGGCACGTCGGTGCCGAGACTGACCAGCTGCGGGACGTGGTCGCCGACCAGCTGATCCGGGCCGACCTGATCATCACCACGGGAGGCATCGGCCACGGCGACTCCGACGTGGTGAAGCAGGTCATCCCCGACCTGGGGGCCTGCGACTTCACCAGTGTCGCGATGCGCCCCGGTCAGCCGCAGGGAGTGGGGCTGATCGGCGAGGACGAGGTTCCGATCCTGATGCTGCCGGGCGACCCGGTCGCCGCGTACCTGTCGTTCGAGGCCTTCGCTCGGCCGGTGATCCGGCGGCTGATGGGTGCCGAGCCGTACCTGCGCGAGGAGGTCGAGGCCATCGCCACCATGGCGATCACCTCCGAGCCCGGCTTCGACCAGCTGGCCCTGGTCAAGGTGACCCCGGGCCCGAACGGGCTGGAAGCGGCTCGGGTCGGCGGCCACGCCTCACGGCTGCTGAGCTATCTTGCCGGCGCCAACGCCCTGGCACTGCTGGAGCGCCAGACCCAGTTCGTGGCGGCCGGGGACCAGATCCGGGTCTGGATGCTGGAGTGAGGCTAGGCGCCAGGCACGGCAGCGTGACGGCCGAGGAGCCCTGGTTCGCGACCGAGCCTGGCTGGCCGGCCTCGGTTGCCTGCCGCGGGGTGCTGCTGGCACCGTTCAGACGCCGTGACATCCCCGCCTGGGAGCGGGTCCGGACCCGCAACCGGGCCTGGCTTGCGCCCTGGGACGCCACCAGCCCGCCCGGCGCCCCGCGCCGGTTCGACTCGTACCGGCAGATGGTGGCGGGACTCAACCGGGACGCCCGACGGGGCCGGTGCCTGCCCTGGCTGATCTGGTTCGACGCCCACGGCGACGGCCGGGCCGAGCTGGCTGGCCAGCTGACGGTGAGCAGCATCGTGTACGGGGCGGCTCGGTCCGCCACCGTGGGCTACTGGATCGACCAGCGCTGGGCCGGTCGGGGGATCATGCCGATGGCCGTCGCCCTGGCGACGGACTACTGCTTCCAGACCCTGCGGCTGCACCGTGTCGAGATCAGCATCCGGCCGGAGAACGCCCCCTCCCTGCGGGCGGTGACGAAGCTGGGCTTTCGGCACGAGGGGCTGCGGCCGAGGTACCTCCACATCGCCGGTGACTGGCGTGACCACGAGTCATTTGCCTTGCACGCTGAGGAAGTTCCCCACGGGCTGTGGCGCCGGCTTCCCTCAGACGTCCCCCGGCGCAACGAAAGTCCTTGCCAAGCTGGTGTCAAGGCCGGCCTGGAGGGTACCGGGCGGGGCACTGCCTGAGGTTCTCTCAGATTGCCCGGCGTGGCTGGTGGCCCACCGCCGGTGAGGCCTCTACGGTTGCGTGCCATGGGTACGACAGGTCTCATCTTCGGCGCACTGGTGGCGGCGTGGTTGGCCTACCTCGTACCGTGGTTCGTCCACCACCGGGGAGAGCAGCCCGAGGACGGCCCCACCATCGACCTGTCCGAGACCGGACGGCTGCTGCAGTCGGGTGACGAGGACCTGCTGGAGCTCGACATCTCCACCCCGCTGATCCGGAGGGCCGCCCGGCACGAGATCGCCAGCCTGGCGTGGACTGCGGCCCGGCGGCGGCGGCGGGTGCTCGCGGTGCTGCTCCTGCTCGCCACGTCCCTCGGGGTGACCACGATCGTGCGGCTGACCCCGTGGTGGATGCTGGTCGCCGCCGGGTGCCTGGTGCTGGCCTGGCTGGTGGTCGCCCGGGTCAGCGTCTCCCGGATGCGCCAGCAGCTCGACGAGCAGGTGGCCGACCTAGACCTCGGCGACGACGAGGCGACGATCGCGGTCCGGGTCGAGAACCTGTCCGGTCTCAAGGAGTTCGACAGCAGCCACGAGCACTCGGTCGAGATCTCCGCCCCGGTGCCCAAGATGAACCTCTTCGACCCGATCCCGGTCTCGGCCAACACCTACCTGTCGCGGCCGCTGGCGCAGCGTACGGTCCGCACCATCGACCTCTCGGCGCCGGCAGCGCCACCGGCAGCCACCCCAGTCACCGCCGACGCCGGGATGAGCCTGCACCCGGTCGAGCGGCGCCGCGCCTCGGGAGAGTGACCTCACCGCCTGGCTAGGCTCGACGCAGGGCCGGCCCCGCCCACCGAGAGGAGCTGTCGTGACCCCGCCCCTGGTCCCGTCCGTCCACCCAGTCGTGGCTGCCCCGATGGCCGGCGGCCCGAGCACGGTTCGGCTAGCCGTGGCGGTCGCCGAGGCCGGTGGCTTCCCGTTCCTCGCGGCCGGCTACAAGACCCCAGCCGCTCTGGAGGCCGAGATGGAGTCGCTGCGGGCCCGGCGGGTCGCGTACGGGGTGAACCTCTTTGTCCCCTCCCAGAAGCCGGTCGACCCGGCGGCCTTCGCCGCGTACGCCGAGCAGCTGCAGCCTGAGGCCGACGCGTACGGGCTGCGCCTCGACCCGTCCCCCGTCGCCGACGACGACAGCTGGGCGGAGAAGACCCGGCTGCTGCTGGAGCACCCGGTGCCGGTGGTCTCGTTCACCTTCGGACTGCCCCCGGCCGACGACATCGCGGCCCTGCGCCGCTGCGGCAGCCGGGTGCTCCTCACCGTGACCAGCCCGGACGAGGCCGAGGCGGCCGTGGAGCGAGGCGCCGACGCTCTCGTCGTGCAGGGCTCGGCGGCCGGCGGGCACAGCGCCACCTTCGACCCGGCCACAGTCCCCGCCGAGGTGGAGCTGGTGGACCTGGTGGCTCAGGTCCGGGCCGTCACCGCCGTACCGCTGGTGGCGGCCGGCGGGATCACCAGCGCCGAGGCTGTGAGGGAGGTGCTCGACGCCGGCGCCGAGGCCGCGGCAGTCGGCACCGTGCTGCTGCGGACCGACGAGGCCGGGACCTCGCCCGTACCCCGGGCCGCGCTTGCCGACCCGGCCTACCAGCAGACCGTGATGACGAGGGCCTTCACCGGTCGCCCGGCCCGGGCCCTGCCCAACGGCTTCGTACGGCGGCACCCGGACGCTCCCACCGGCTACCCGGAGGTCCACCACCTGACTCGGCCGATCCGGGCCGCAGCCTTCCAGGCCGGTGACGCCGACCGGGTCAACCTCTGGGCCGGGACCGGCTGGCGCCAGGCCCCGACCGGGCCGGCCGGGCAGGTCATCCGGTCACTAGTGCGCTGAGCCCCGTGGCAGCCGAGAACCGACAGGTGCCGGCAGCGACAGGGCAGCCGAGGCGCTGAGAGGCTACGGGTTCGGCAGGGCCTCGGCCAGGGCAGCCAGCCAGGGCTCCGGATCCATCCCCTGAGCGGCCACCCAGCCGTCGTCGAAGTAGCTGCCGGCGTACCGCTCACCGGAGTCGCACAGCAAGGTCACCACGCTGCCGTGCTGCCCGCGCTGGCGCATCTCGGTGACCAGCCGGGCCACCGCGACCAGGTTGGTGCCGGTCGAGGCGCCGACCAGCCGGCCGAGCCGGGCGCTGGCGAAGCGGCAGCCAGCCACCGAGGCGGCGTCGGGGACTCGCATCATCCGGTCCACCACCCCCGGGACGAAGCTGGGCTCCACCCGAGGCCGACCGATGCCCTCGATGCGCGAGCCCCGGTCTACCGTCAGGTCCGGGTCGGACTGAGCCCAGCCGTCGAAGAAGGCCGAGCCCTCAACATCGGCCACGCACAGGTTCGTGGGGTGCTTGTGGTAGCGCAGGAAACGGCCCAGCGTGGCGCTGGTGCCGCCGGTGCCGGCCCCGACCACGATCCACGCCGGGACCGGGTGGCGCTCCCGGGAGAGCTGGTCGTAGATCGACTGGGCGATGTTGTTGTTGCCCCGCCAGTCGGTGGCCCGCTCGGCGAAGGTGAACTGGTCGAGGAAGTACCCACCGTGCTCCCGCGCCAGGCGACGGCTCTCGGTGCACATCTGGTCGGCCCGCTCGACCACGTGGACCCGGCCGCCCTCAGCCTCGATCAGGCGGATCTTCTCGGCGCTGGTCCCGCGTGGCAGCACCGCCACAAAGGGCAGGTCGAGAATCCGGGCGAAGTGGGCCTCGCTGACCGCGGTCGACCCGCTTGATGCCTCGACCACCAGACTGCCGGGGCGCAGGTGCCCGTTGACCAGGGCGTACATGAACAGGGACCGGGCCAGGCGGTGCTTCAGGCTGCCGGTGGGATGGGTGGACTCGTCCTTCAGGTACAGGTCGATGCCCCAGGCCCCAGCTGCAGCAGGTGAGTGTCGGCGGAGCGCTGGGCATCAGCCTCAAGCCGGCGTACGCGCTCCGCGACCCAGCCCCGAAGGTCGGCGTCACTACGGTCAACATCATCGAAGCTGAACAGCTGGTCAGGCACGGGGCCAGCCTAGGGCCCGCCTAGGACGGTCGTACCGTGGGGTCGGGAGACCCGCCAGCGACAGACGCCTGGCGCCGCAGGCCGTGACGAGGAGTCAGCGCCTCACAGCCAGCGCCGCAGCAGCTCCCGGTTCCGCTCGTGGTCGGCAACGATGCCGGCCAGGCTGGTGCCGCGGTCGGGCAGCAGGTCCTGCTCGACCACCAGCCAGCCGTCGTACCCGCTGGCCAGGACCTGCTTCATCAGGCCCGACAGGTCAAGGTCGCCGGCGCCGAAGGGGACGAAGGTGCCCTGCGACCAGACATCGAGCATGCCGCCGTTGCGGGCCACGATGGAGCGCAGCACATCCATCCGGACATCCTTCAGGTGCAGGTGGTTGACCCGGTGCCCCCAGTCCTGCCACCCGTCCAGCACGTCCCCGCCGCCGATCAGCAGGTGGCCGGTGTCGAAGGTCAGGCCCACGTCGCTGACCTGGAGGAGGGTGTCGATCTCCTCCGGGGTCTCGACGAAGGTGCAGGCATGGTGGTGGAAGGTGGGCTCAAGGCCCACCGCCCGGACCCGCTCCACCGCGGTCGTCAGGTTCTTCGCGAACCGGCCCCAGCCGGCCCGGTCGAGCCGGTGCCCAGCACCACCACCGGGGTTCGCCTTGCGGACCGGGTCTCCGGCGTCAGCCAGAGTGGGCAGCGGGGCCCGGGAGGGCCCGAGGTCCAGGGCCGTGGTGAAGACCGCCAGCGCCTCGTCCAGGGAGGGGAGCGCGGCGGCGAAGGCGTCGTCGTCAGAGAACGGCAACTCGACCCAGCCGCCGGCCAGCTCCAGCTCGTACGTCGTCAGCCGCCGACGCAGCTCGTCCTCGGTGCCGAGGAAGCCGACCGGGCCGAGGTCAACCCCGGCGTACCCCGACTCGTGCAGGACCCGGCAGACCTCGTCCGCCGCTGGCAGGACCAGCTCGGGGTCGTCCGGGGTGAGCTCGAAGACGCCGAAGCTGACGGGCGCGCCCGCCACCGTGATGCTCATCTGCACTCCTTGCCGCCGCCGGTCCGTCAGACGCTAGCACTGGCAGGACGACGGGTGGTCGGCTCAGGGGGTCGTCAGAATCACGAAGATGGCGATGAAGTAGATCGTGAAGATGACGACCCCCAGGGCCAGGAGCAGGGTGCCGATGATGCCCATGATCCAGCCGGCGTTCAGCATGGAGCTGTCGCGGTAGGTCCCGGCCTGGACCTCGGCGCGGGCCTTCTTGCCCATGACCAGGGCCACGATCCCCAGGATCGGCATCATCACGATGCTGAGCAGCCCCAGCACGAAGATCGTGGTCGCCTGCGGGTGGTCCATCGCAGCAGCCACCTGGTACGGAGACAGCCCCTGGTTGGGGTAGGCCGACGCGCCCGTGTAGCCGCTGTAGGTCGGGTTCGTGTACGGGTACGGCTCAGGGGTAACGGTGGGAGGGTTCCCGCAGCCCGTCGACGGGTCGCTGCCGTACGGCTGGAAAGAGGGCTGCGAGGGGTCGGACTGCGGCTGCCAGGACGTCATGGACCCATTCTGCCAAGGCGAGGGTGACCACAGCAGGCCCGGCCCAGTGCCCTGCGAAGGTCAGCCGGAGATCAGAGACCGTTCAGCAGAGCGGTCAGCACCATGAGGAGAATGTACAGCGCCGGGCCCAGGGTCGCGACGATGCCCAGGATCCAGCCCGCGGTGACCTTGCCGGAGGGGAAGTACATGCCTTGCCTGGTCTGAGCGCGGGCGGAGTGGCCCATGATCCAGGCCACCGGCCCGAGAAACTGGCACAGGACCAGGCCCAGGACGCCCAGCACCAGGATCGTGGTGGCATTGGGGTGCTCCGCGTACGCGGCGTGGTAGGGCGCAAGGCTCTGCTGCGGGTAGGACGACGGGCCGGGGTACGGCTGGAAGCTCGGCTGCGGTGCTCTCGTGGGCTGCTCGTCGGCCGGAGCGTAGGCCGACTGGTAGCTCAGGTAGCTCGGTCCCGGCGCGGCAGAGCTCGCCGGAGCGGGCTGGGGCGGGACCGCAGCAGACTCATCCGGACGCCCCACGAGAGGCCCGGGCTGGTAGCTGGAGTCGGGCTGGTAGCCCCCGCCGGACAGGCCCGGCTGACCGGGGTCAGTTCCTTCCTGGGACCATGGCGAGCTCATGCACCATAGTCTGCCGGTTCCCGGTGGCGTCCGGGGAGCGCGTTCGCCCAGCGGCTCGCTGGCTCGGCTCCCAGGCCCCGGCCAGACCCGGTACTAGCCTGTGGCTAGCGGTCCAGGGGAGGACCACGCGCGTCTCAGGGGAGAGGGCAGATGGAGAATCGGCTCAGTGAGGCAGACCAGACCTTCGTGCTGGGCCTCACTTATGTGATCTCGCAGTTCCCCGATGAGGGGCACATTGTGGTCGCCGCCTCTGAGCCGGCCGCCGAGGTCGCCCTGCACTCCACCGGCAACGGTGGGATCGAGCTGCGGGCCACCCTGGGCGCCACCCTGTCCGAGCCTGAGCGGGACACCATGCGCAGCCTGGGGTGGGCCGACCCGGACCGGCAGATCCCGTACTGGCAGCAGTTCGCCCGCCACGACGAGTCCGACCGGCACATCAACCAGGTCGCGGCCATCATCTACGCCACCTTCGCGATGGTCGGGCACAGCCGCAGCGACCGGCTGTCGTACCGGGCCTGGATCGGCGAGCCGGGCCGCCCGGTCACGATCTCGGCCCTCGGGCTGCCCAGGGCCGACTGAGCCGCGGCCCTGCTGGGGCGCACTTCTGCTCGGGTGACGTAGATACAGGCTTGCCCCCTCTCCTTCCGCGGGAAGAGGCTGGGCCACCAGAGGGTCTTTAGGATGGTCGGCATGCCGAGCTCCACCTCGCCGCCCGCCGTCGACCTGCTGGTGCTGGGGGCCACCGTGGCGGGTGTGACCGCGGCTGTGGCAGCGGCCCGCCGCGGGGCCCGGGTGATGCTGCTGGACTCGCAGCCGCAGACCAGCTTCGGGCTCGGCCTGGCCAGTCTTGGGCAGGGTGACCAGCTGCGCGAGATCGAGCTCCACCGCGGTGGGGTGGCAGTGCAGACGTACGTGGACCAGACCCGCTCCGCCACCGGCTGGCTGGAGCGGGAGCTGGCCGCCCAGCAGGTCCAGATGGCCCGTCGGACCGCCGCCAGCATCGCGGTCGACGGGCACCTCGCCTTCCATCTGGTGCAGGAGTCCCGGCTGCTGCGGAGCTGCGGGGAGCAGGTCAGCGTCACAGACCGGCAGCTGCTGCCGTTCCCGGTCCGGCCTGCGCTCCAGCTCGCCGACCAGGCCCTGGTCGACCCCGACCAGCACCAGCGGGCGCTCCTGCGGGCGGCCGCCGAGGCCGGTGCCACGGTCGAGCGCTCCACCCCGGCGCGCCGGTTCTGGCAGAGCCAGGGCTGGCAGGTCCGCTACGGCGCTGACGCGACCCGTACGGTGCACGCCGCCCAGGTGCTGGACACGGTCGGGGTGTCGCCCTGGGGCCAGGTCGGCTTCGCCGGGCTGCTGCGGGCCGCCCCCGTCGTCTGGACTAGCCCGCTGCCCGACCTCGACCAGGTGTGCGTGCTGGTCGACACCCCGGCGGCGCTGCTGCTGCCGCAGCCTGACCGGCTGGTCGTGGTGGGCCGCGCAGTGCCGGTGGGGCAGGAGCCCACCGCTGTGGACCACCTTCTGGCCTGGGTGGAGCAGCACCTGCCGGTCGCGGTCCAGCAGAGCGCAACCCGCTACCTGGAGATGACCTCGGACCGGCTCCCGGTGGTCGGCCGGCTGCCGCTGCCCGGAGCCTGGGTGGCCCGCGGCTTCGGGGCCTTCGAGACCACGTCAGCCACTGCCGCCGGCCTCCAGGTGGCGGCCGCAGTCACTCACCAGGCCCCACTGCCCTGGGCCCCGGCCCGACTGCCGCACGGACTGCGCGCCAAGGTCAGCCGCTGGGTCGGCCCGCACAGCGACCCCATGGTCGGGGTGCCGGGAGTCCTGGCTGGTCGCGGTCTTGCCTGACCGTCGGGCGCAGGCCTACTTGGCCAGGCCGACATCCTCCCAGACCGGGGTAGCCAGGCCAAAGGCGCCGAAGTTGGCGACCTTGGCATTGACCGCCCACATGTCGGGACGCTGGTAGAGCGGGATCACAGCCACGTCGTCCCAGATCAGCTTCTCGGCCTCCAGCACGTACTCGTCGCGGCGCAACGGGTCCATCTCGACGGCGATCTTGCCGACCAGCTCGTCGACCTGCGGGTCGGAGTACCCGGACAAGTTGGTGGCCGACTGGCTGCTGAACGAGTCGGCCAGCGTCCGGTACGGGAAGGCCGAGCCGGTGCTGGAGAAGGCCACCATCTCAAAGCTGCGGGCCGTGACCTGGGAGGCCCAGTCCGACTGCGAGAACTCGGCGACCACCACCTTGATCCCGACCTTCTTCAGCTGCGACTGGATCTTCAAGGCCTCGTTCTCGGAGACCTTGATCCCGGTGATCTGGGTGAACACGATCTGCAGCGGCTTGCCGTCCCGGCTCCGGTAGCCGTCGTCGCCGACCACCCAGCCGGCGTCGTCGAGGACCTTGCGAGCCCGGTCCACGTTGTAGCCGAGCCCGGTCTGCTGAGCGAGGTTCTGGTACTGCTTCTGGGTGCCGAGGAAGACATGGTGACTGAGCACCCCGGGGGAGTAGCCCAGCCCGGCCAGGTCCGAGGCCAGAATGTCGTCACGGTCCAGCGCCAGCAGCACAGCCTGCCGTACCGGCTTCTCCTGCAGCAGCCCCGACTGCCGGTTCACCGTGATCTGGCGCCACGTGGTGCCAGCCGCCTTGCGTACCTCACCCGTGGTGGCCTGCCGAGCCCGGGACAGCTGGTCGGTGCTGACCCCGATCTCAAAGGCGTCGATCTCGTTGTTGATGTACGCCTGAGCCTGGGCCTCCACCGGTACGAAGCGGAACGAGATCTTCGCCAGCTTCGGCCTGGGGCCCCACCAGCGCGGGTTCGGGACCAGGGTGACCATCCGGGAGGTGGCGTCGACACTGCCGACCATGAACGGGCCGGAGAAGTACCCGTTCGTGCTCTCCAAGGTCGACCAGCCGGTGTTGAAGGTCGCCGCGTCAGCCACCGACTCCGCCCGCAGCGGGCCCCGCTGCCACAGCCCGGCCCAGTCCGGGTAGGGCTGCTTGAAGGTGACCACCACATCCTGGGCGGCGGCTCCCGGGGTGACCTTCTCGACCTGGTCCCAGCCCTCGGTGGTGGCGCACTGGAAGTCCGGGTGGCTGCCGTTGCAGGCCGCCACCGTAGCCTCGAAGTCACGCACCGTGATCGGGCTGCCGTCGTTCCAGGTCGCCTGCGGGTTGAGGTGGAACGTCACCACGGTCTGCTGGTCCGTGGTCACGGTGGGCTGCTGGGAGAGCCAGCTCGGGTCGTGGGTGACGCTGCCGTCCTTGGCAACAGTGAAGAAGCGCGCGGTCATCGGCTCCCGGACCCGGTCCTGGTCCTGCCCCGATCCCTCCACACTCAGCGGGTTCCAGGTGTCGGCCCACGAGCCGACTGCCAGCCGCAGCTCCCCGTTGTCAGAGACCGAGTCCCGGTCCTTCGGGTTGGTGTCAGAGGCAACCACTCCGGGCGGGCTGCTCGGGCTGGTCGGCAGTGGCGCCTGGGCACAGCCAGCGAGCAGTGCCAGCGCCAGCAAGGAAGCCCACCCCCGGCCACGGATCACGAGTCCTCCCACGGATGACAAGGTGCGCCGCCGACGGCGCCAACGTCGTGACGACGATAGTCGGCAGCCCCGGGCCGATCCGGCCGCGACGGGTCACTGTTTGCTAACGATGGCTGTGCTTGACCGCCGCCGCCTCCGCGGCGGCTCGGCTGTGCTTGATCGCCGCCGCCTGCGCGGCGGCTGGCCGGCTCGCTATAACCC
>CALBCJ010000027.1 GCA_937926975.1 uncultured Propionibacteriaceae bacterium
CGGCCGGTCGTGGTCGGGCTGAGCGGACAGGTGCAGCCAGTCGTTCTTCACCGCTTCTTCGTCCAGCCAGGCTGCGAGCACGACTCAGATCCAGGAGCCGAACCACATCCGGGTGAGCCACTGGGTGCGGGTCAGCAGGCCGTCGGTCAGGATCGGGTAGATAAAGGCGAAGTTGGCGGTCGCCAGGCCGACCGCGACACCAACCACGATCGCGCCGGTGCGGCGGCGCTGGCCGGCGTCGGACTTACCCAGGACCAGGCCCAGGACCAGGGCCAGGCAGGTGCAGGTGAAGGGGATGATCGTGATCGCGTAGAAGAAGAACAGCGAGCGCTCGGTGTACATGAACCACGGCAGCCAGGTCGACAGGGCCGCGACTGCTGGCACCCCGAACCGCCAGTCCCGGCCACCGATCCACCAGACCAGCGAGACCACCAGGGCGATCGCCGCGAACCACCACAGGGTGGGGGTGCCGGTGGCGCTGATCACCCGCAGGCACTCCTCGGGGCCGGTGCAGCCGTCGGCGCCGGGCTGGATCCCGTTCACCGCGTCGATCCCGATCGGGCGGGCGTTGACCAGCCAGCCCGCCGGGTGCGCGGCGTACACGTGGGAGGCGTTCTTGATGTACTCCCCGTTGTGGAAGTCCCAGATCTCCTGGTGGTAGTGGAGAAGTGAGGCCAGCGGCCGGCCCAGCGCTCGTACCCAGGGGTGGTCGGGGTTCTGGGCGCCCCACTGCCGGCCGTAGCCGCCCTGGGTCGCCAGCCAGGAGGCCCACGACGCCACGTACACCACCGCCGCCAGCACCACCAGGCTGATGAACGCCGGCACCCCGTCGGCCAGCAGCGCCAGCCACGACCGCCGCCGGGCCCCGGCCAGGCGCCGCGCCGCAACACTCCAGGCAACCGTCAGCAGCCCGAAGCTGGCAATCACGAAGACCGAGTTCCACTTCGTCCCCAGCGCCAGCCCGAACAGCAGCCCGGCAGCCACCAGCCACGGCCGCCAGACCCAGGGGCCGGCCAGCCCGCCGAGACTCGTCAGCCCCCGGTCCTCCAGGTACCGGGCCAGCCGGTGCCGAAAGTAGTCCCGGTCGGCGACCACGCACGACACCGCCGCCACCAGAAAGAACGACTGGAAGATGTCGAGCAGGGCGAGCCGGCTCATCACGAAGTGCAGCCCGTCGATGGTTAGCAGAAAACCGGCCAGGCCACCGATCATGGTGCTGCGTGACAGCCGCCGCGCCAGCCGGATCGTCACCATCACTAGCAAGGTCCCGAAGACCAGGGCCGCGGCCCGCCAGCCCAGCGAGCTCATCCCGAAGACGTACTCTCCGGACGCGATCAGCCACTTCCCAACCTGGGGGTGCACGATGAACGACGGGTCAGCGGTGTACACGTCGACGTGGCCGTTGGCGATCGAGTCGTTCGCGGTGTCCGGCCAGGACCCCTCGTACCCCAGCTTGAGCAGGGTGTACGCGTCCTTGGCGTAGTACGTCTCGTCGAACAGGACACTCTTCGGGTAGCTGATCCCGACCGCCCGGACCGCGAACGCGAGCAGGGTGATCGTCATCGTCACCAGCCAGCTCAGCCGCCGGTCGTCAGGCGGGGCGTCTCGCAGCCGCTCCAGAGCGGTCCGGCGCTGCGGCGTACGGGTCGGCAGCAGCCGACGCCAGTCCGCTCGGGCAACGAGTGGCGCGTCGGCCTCGGACACGTCAGCGGGCGTGGAGGCGGTCGTCACGAGTGCCCATGGTAGGCGAACGCCGGTCGGGCCCTGACAGGATAGGAGCATGGCTGCGGGGGTGCTGGTGCTGGCCGGAACGCCGATCGGGGACCTGGCCGACGCCTCCCCGGCGCTGCTGAGCACCCTGCGGGAGGCCGACCTCGTCGCCGCCGAGGACACCCGCCGGTTCGCAGCCCTGCTGCGCCGCCTCGAGCTGGCGGTCGACGCCCCAGTGGTCTCCTACTTCGAGGGCAACGAGTCCGTACGGACCCCGCAGCTGGTCGCCGAGCTGCAGGCCGGCAAGCGGGTCGTGCTGGTCACCGACGCCGGAATGCCGTCGGTCTCCGACCCCGGCTACCGGCTGGTGGCGGCCGCAGTCGCCGCCGGGGCCCGGGTCACCGCTGTGCCAGGCCCGTCGGCCGTGCTGACCGCACTAGCCGTGTCCGGCCTTCCCAGCGACCGGTTCTGCATGGAGGGCTTCCTGCCCCGCAAGCCCGGCCCCCGGCGGGCCGCGCTGACCGGGCTGGCCGGCGAGCCCCGGACCATGGTGCTCTTCGAGGCTCCGCACCGGCTCGCCGCGCTGCTCGCCGACGCCGCCGAGGTCCTCGGCCCCGACCGCCCGGCGGTCGTCTGCCGAGAGCTCACCAAGACCCACGAGGAAGTCCTGCGCGGCAGCCTCGCCGAGCTGACCGCCTGGGCACAGGGCACGGTTCTGGGCGAGATCACCGTGGTCATCGCCGGCGCGCCCGCCGCGGCGGTGCCTCTGGAAGAAGCAGTAGCCCTGGTCGCCGAGCGGGTCGCGGCGGGAGAGAAGCGCTCCCAGGCCGCGGCCGCGGTGGCGGCCGCCACCGGCGTCGACCGGCGGGCCCTGTACGACGCCTCCCGCGGCTGAGGCCGTACCCAGGCCCTGGTCCCGAGCGGGGCGCCACTCGGGCAGCCCGCAGCCAGGAGCTGTCGCCGGGGCCGGCCGGGCGCTTCGTCACAGCCGCCGCCGTGCTGTTGACTAGGCTCGTGATCCTCGACGAGCTGAAGCTGCCGCCGCTGCCCGCGCCGCTGCCGGCACCGACCACCGACGCCCACACCCACCTGGAGTCGGTACGGGAGCGGTCGGCCCTGCCGGTCGCCGAGTCGCTGGCCCTGGCCCGGCAGGTCGGGGTGACCCGGGTCGTCGACGTCGGGGTCGACGAGGCCAGCTCGCGCCGCTGCGTCGAGATCGCCAGCACCTACCCCTGCGTGGTCGCGAACGTCGCTCTGCACCCCAACGAGGTAGCCCGCCACCCCGAGCTGGTCGAGGCGGGGCTGGCGGCGGTCGCCGAGATGGCGACCAGCCCGTACGTGCGGGGCGTGGGGGAGACCGGGCTGGACTACTTCCGGACCACTGACCCTGCCGACCAGGCCCGCCAGCGGGAGGTCTTCGCCGCGCAGATCGAGATCGCCGTCGCAACCGGCCAGACCCTGGTGATCCACGACCGCGACGCCCACGACGACCTGCTCGACGTGCTCGACGGCTGCCCGAAGCCCGACCGGGTCGTGATGCACTGCTTCTCCGGCGACGCGGACCACGCCCGGCGCTGCCTCGACCGGGGCTGCTACCTGTCCTTCCCCGGGGTCACCACCTACCCGGCCAACCGCTTTCTGCGCGAGGCCCTGGCGGTCACCCCGGCCGACCGGGTGCTGGCCGAGACCGACGCCCCGTACCTGACCCCGGTGCCGCAGCGCGGCAGGCCCAACGCCTCGTACCTGCTGCCGCACACCGTCGCCTTCCTCGCCGACCAGCGCGGCTGGGACCTGGTCGAGACCTGCCAGCAGCTGCGCCGCAACACCTTCGAGGCCTTCGGCGGACCCTGGGGGGACGACTGATGCCCCTGCTCGACCCGTCGACGGTGCGCCGGCTGGCGACCCAGCTCGACCTGCGGCCCTCCAAGCAGCGGGGCCAGAACTTCGTCGTCGACGCCAACACCGTCCGCCGGATCGTCGACCTGGCCCAGGTCGGCCCCGGCGACGTGGTCTGCGAGGTCGGGCCCGGCCTGGGGTCGCTGACCCTGGGCCTGCTGGAGGCCGGGGCCGCGGTGGTCGCGGTCGAGGTCGAGCCGTCGCTGGGCCAGCAGCTGCCGGCGACCGTGGCTGAGCGGGTGCCGGAGGCGGCCGAGCGGCTGCAGGTGCTGACCGCCGACGCGCTGCGGGTCACCGACCTGCCCGGTCCGGCACCGACGGCGGTAGTGGCGAACCTCCCGTACAACGTCTCGGTGCCGGTGCTGCTGCACCTGCTGGAGACCTTCGACTCGTGGCAGCGGGGACTGGTGATGGTGCAGCTGGAGGTGGCTGACCGGATCTCGGCGGCCCCCGGCAGCAAGGTGTACGGGGCGCCGTCGGCCAAGATCGCCTGGTACGCCCAGGCGACCCGGGTCGCGACCGTGCCGCCGACTGTGTTCTGGCCGGTCCCCAACGTCGACTCCGGCCTGGTGGCCCTGCAGCGCCGCCCGCCGCCGCCCGCCGCCGCCTCCCGCGAAGACGTGTTCGCCGTTGTCGACGCCGCTTTCGCGCAGCGGCGCAAGATGCTGCGCTCGGCGCTGGGAAGCCTTGCCGGTGGCTCCCAGGCCGCACAGCAGGCGCTGGTCGCGGCCGGGGTTGACCCGCAGGCCCGCGGGGAGACTCTCGGGATTGAAGACTTCGCCCGGATCGCGGAGCGACTTGCGGGTTCGGTAGCGTCCCCCTCATGACGGCGGTTGACGAGGCGGAGTTCACGACGGTACGGGTGCACGTGCCGGCGAAGCTCAACCTGAGCCTGCGTGCCGGGCCGCGCCGCCGCGACGGCTTCCACCCCCTGGTGACCCTGTTCCAGGCGGTGTCCCTGTATGACGAGGTCTCCGCCACCACGGCTGAGGACGGCGAGCTGAGCGTCACCGTGACCGGGGAAGGCGCCGACCAGGTCCCCGAGGGGTCCCAGAACCTGGCGGTACGGGCAGCCGCGCTGCTGCGGGAGCGGTTCGGCAGGCCCGACCAGGGCGCCGAGCTGGTGGTCCGCAAGCAGATCCCGGTCGCCGGTGGGATGGCCGGCGGATCGGCCGACGCGGCTGCGGCGCTGCTGGCCTGCTCGGTGCTGTGGGACCTCGACACCAGCCCCGACGACCTGATTGAGCTGGCCGCCGAGCTCGGCAGCGACGTCCCGTTCGCCCTGGTCGGCGGCTGCGCGGTCGGCACCGGACGGGGCGAGCAGCTGGCACCGGCGCTGAGCCGGGGCAGCTTCCACTGGGTGCTGGCCTTTGCTCACCGCGGCCTGTCGACGCCGGACGTGTTCACCCGCTTCGACCGGCTGGGCCAGGAGTCGAGAGAGCTGGTGGTCCCACCCGCCCTGATGAACGCCCTGGCCACCGGGGACCCACGGGCCGCCGGGAAGGCCCTGACGAACGACCTGCAGCCGGCCGCGCTGACGCTGTACCCCGAGCTCGCCCGGACCCTGGAGGCCGGGATCGAGTGCGGGGCACTGGGTGGGATCGTCTCCGGCTCCGGGCCGACGGTCGCCTTCCTCGCTGCTGGCGAGAGTGACGCGGTCGACCTGTCGGTACGGCTGTCGGCCGAGGGACTGGCCCGCGCCGTACGCCGGGTCACCGGCCCGGTGCACGGGGCCCGGCTCATGAGCTGACCGGCGGCCCGACCTGGCACCCCGGCCCGTGCGGTGAGGGTTCTCTCAGGCAGGTTGGCAGGGCGGGGCGGCAGGCCACATGGTGAAGCCACCCAGATGACTCCCGGAGGCCGCATGATGCTCCTGCTCGTACTGTCCGTGATCGCGCTCACCGGGTACGCCCTGATCGAGGTGGCGCAGGCCAGCGAGATGTACGTGCGTCGGCTCCCCAAAGACGCGTGGGCCCTCACCGTACTGGCAGTCCCGGTGGCCGGTCCGCTGCTGTGGCTGGGCCTGGGCCGGCCCCGTCCGGTCCTGCTGCGCCCGGCGGTCGGGCGGAGCGTGGCCCCCGACGACTGCCCGTGGTTCATCGAGTCGCTGCGGGTCCGGGTCGAGCAGCAGCAGCGGCTGGTCGCTCAGGTGGAGCAGGAGATCGAGGCCCTCGAGGGCCACGAGCCAGAGCAGTACGCCTGACCCCTGGGTGTGGTCCCGTCAGAGCCCTGGCAGGATGACGCCATGGCGGCAACCGGTCGTGACGAGGTGGATGGCATCGTCGCCGCCTGGCACCGGGAGCGTCCCGACCTGGACCTGGCCCCCATGCACGTCATGAGCCGGGTCAGCCGGCTCGCGGACCGGCTCGCCGAGACCCGGTCGGCTGCCTTCGAGCGGTACGAGCTGGCACCGTGGGAGTTTGACGTGCTGGCCGCGCTGCGCCGCAGCGGAGCCCCGTACGAGCTGTCACCCACCGAGCTGGCTCGCGACACCCATGTCACCTCCGGCACCATGACCAACCGGATCACCCGGCTGGCGGCCCGTGGGCTGGTCTCCCGCGACGCCCACCCCAGCGACGGGCGGGCCGCGATCGTCGCCCTGACCCCGCAGGGCCAGGCCGCGGTCGATGCCGCCCTGGCCGACCTGCTGGCCGACGAGCGCCGCTTCCTGGCGGCCCTGCCCGCGGCCGACCAGACGGGTCTGGCCCGGCTGCTGCGGACCTTGATCCTGGCGCTCGACGAGCTGGACCCGGCCGGCTGACCCGCGAGCTGCTCCCATCCATAGCCAGGGGTGATTTCATAGTCAGCCGTGAGCCTCGTTGAGCGGCTGGACCGCTACCAGCGCCAGCACCGCTGGCTGTCGGTCCCCATCGCCACCGGGTACAAGTTCTTCGAGGACGCCGGGATGCACGTCGTCGCCTCCATGACCTACTACGCCTTCGCGGCCGGGATCCCGCTGCTGCTCCTGAGCGGCAACCTGCTGTCGCTGCTCAACCACACCTGGCCAGGGCTGGTCGACCTGGTGGCGCAGACCCCGCTCGGGGAGATGCCGCTCATCGGGCACCGGCTGCGGGGGCCGGGCCGGGGCGGGCTCCACGGCGGGCCGCTGGGCTGGCTAGTCGGTCTGCTCGGTGCCGTGTACGGAGGAGTCGGGGTCGCCGTCGCCTTTCAGCACGGAATGAACACGGTCTGGCAGATCCCCCGCAACAGCCGCCCCAACCCGCTGGCGGGGCGGCTGCGGGGACTGGTGCTGTTCGTGATCCTGGTGGTGTCGGTGCTGCTGTCGACGGTGCTGGGCTGGGTCGGACGGACCTACCTGAGCCGGCTGGGCCTGGTCGGGAACGTGCTCGGCTTTGCGCTGTCGACCCTGGTCAACGGGGTGGTCTTCTGGCTGGGGATGCGGCTGGCGGTGGCGCAGCGACGGCCCTGGCGCTGGCTGGTCCCAGGGGCGGTGGTGGCCGCGGCGGCCTGGCAGCTCTGCCAGATCGCGGTGATGACGTACCTGTCGCGGCTCGGCGGGCGCAGCCTGGACCTGCGGCTGGTGGTGTCGGTCGTGCTGAGCGTTCTCGGGGCGCTGTGGGCCACGATGCTGGCGGTCGTGCTGGCGGCCGAGCTGAACGTGGTCCTCCACAACCGGCTCTACCCGCGGGCGCTGCTGACCGCCTTCACCGACCGGGTCGAGCTGACCCCGGCCGATATCAGCGTCTACACCGCTCATGCCCGGATGCAGCGGTTCAAGGGGCAGGAGCGGATTGAGGTCAGCTTCGCAGACCCGCCGCCACGCCGGCGGAGGCGGGGGTCAGCGCTGCTTGGCCGTCTCGGCGGCTCGCAGGGCCCCAGCGCCGAGCGTGATCAGGGCGACCAGCCCGGTCGGTAGCAGCATGGTCGGCCCGATCCCGACCCGGTGCACCAGCCAGCCGGTCACCGCAGGCCCGGCCAGGACCGAGGTGTAGCCGAAGGAGACCGTCACCGCCAGGCCCCGGGCGCCGGCGAGGTAGCCGGCCGCCGCGTACACCTGGGGTGCGATGATCCCGATCCCGCAGCCGACCAGGCCCCAGCCCAGCAGCGCCACCGGCAGCGAGCCGGCCACCGTCCCCAGGGCGAAACCGGCGGCGGCGACCAGCGCGCCGACCCGGACCACCATGACCCGGCCCAGCCGGGCCACCAGCAGGTCTCCGGCCAGCCGGACCAGCATCATGGAGCCGGTGACCAGCGTCACCCCGAGCGCCCCCGCACCAGGAGAGACCTGGGCCACGTCGGTCACGTGCAGCGCTGACCAGTCGACCGCGGTGCCCTCGGCCATCCCGAAACCCATCGCCATCAGCCCCAGCAGCCAGATCACCGCCGGGAGCCGGGCCGGGCCAGCCGGGCTCTGGTCGGGCCCGCCGCCGACCAGCTGCGGCACCAGCCGCCACCAGGCCACCAGGCTGGCCAGGGCCAGTGCGGCCATGGTGAGCTGGGACGGGCGTACCAGGCCCGGGCCGGGCGCGAGCTGGGCCGCAGCCAGCACCACCCCCGAGCCGGCCAGCTGCCCCAGCGACCAGCAGGCGTGGATCCGGCTCATCACCGGGAACCGCCGGGCCCGCTCCACCTCGACCGCCAGCACGTTCATGGCGACGTCGAGAAAACCGTTACCGAAGCCGGTCACCGCGGCCCCGGCCAGCATCCCCGGGTACGAGCCGGTCAGCCCGACCAGCAGCGGGCCGAGCGCCAGCACCGGGACCGCAGCCAGGCAGGCCCTGCGGACCCCGACCCGGTCGGTGACCTTCCCCGCCAGCTGCTGGCCGGCGATCGCCGCCAGTCCCATCGTCAGCAGCGCCACCGTGATCTGCAGCTCGCTCAGCTGGTACGCGGCCCGCAGCGCCGGCAGCGCCGCCGCGTAGCAGCCGACCACCGCGCCGTTCGTGGCGAACAGCCCACAGGCCCCGGCCAGCGGCCCCGGGCGGGACAGGTTGCTCACTGGCTCCGGCTCGGCTCGGCCAGGTGCCCGGCCTCGCGGCCCAGCGCCACCTCGGTGCTCAGGTTGTGCATCCCGTTCCAGGCCAGGTTCACCAGGTGCGCAGCCACCTCGTCCTTCGACAGCTGCGGGTTGTCCAGCCACCACTGGCCGGTCATCGACACCATCCCGGTCAGCGCCTGCGCGTACAGCGGGGCCGCCTTGGCGTCCAGGCCCCGCTCGGTGAAGACCGCCCCGAGCAGGCCCTCGACCCGCACGATGACGTCGTTGAGGATGCTCGCGTACGAGCCCCCCGACGGCCCTGAGGAGTCCCGGACCAGGATCTGGAAGCCCTCCGGACTAGCCTCGACATAGTCCAGCAGGGCCAGTGCCCCGAGCTCCAGCAGTCGCCGTGAGCCGGCGCCCGGGGTGGTGATCGCGGTCCGGATCGCCGTGTGCAGGACCTGCACCTCCCGGTCGACGACCACCGCGTACAGGCCCTCTTTGCCGCCGAAGTGCTCGTACACCACCGGCTTGCTCACCTGCGCCCGGGCCGCGATGTCCTCGACGCTGGTGCCGTCGAAGCCACGCTCGGCGAAGGCGGCCCGGGCCACCCGGACCAGCTGGTCCCGGCGCTCAGCGCCGGTCATCCGGACCCGGCCCCGGCGGGCACGGGCAGGGTCGTTCTTCTGCACGGGCCCAGTCTGCCGGTCGCAGACCGAGAACTCCGCCGGGGGCGCCCGGGTCGGGCGCCTAGGATGAGCCGACTGCAGACGAAAGGTGCTTCCCATGTCGCTCTTCTCCGGCATCGAGCAGGCCCCGGCAGACCCGATCCTGGGGATCACCGAGGCGTACCAGGCCGACACCCGGCCGACGAAGGTCAACCTGGGCGTCGGGGTCTACCTCGACGAGTCCGGCCGGCTGCCGCTGCTCGACTGCGTCCGTACGGCCGAGCAGGCCCTGGCCCAGGAGGCCAGGCCGCACGGCTACCTGCCGATCGACGGGATGCCCGCCTACACCGCCGCGGTCAAGGACCTGGTCTTCGGCAGCGGCTCCGAGCCGGTGACCTCCGGCCGGGTGGTGACCGTGCAGGCGCTGGGTGGCACCGGCGCCCTGCGGGTCGGGGCCGGGCTGCTGAAGCTGGTCGACGCCGACGCGCCGGTGCTGGTCTCAGACCCGTCCTGGGAGAACCACCAGGCGCTGTTCGGCCGGGCCGGCTTCGCCGTCGGCAGCTACCGCTACTACGACGCCGCCGGGCGCCGGGTCGACGTCGACGGCATGGTCGCTGACCTGGAGGCCGCCGCACCGGGCACTGTGGTGGTGCTCCACGCCTGCTGCCACAACCCGACCGGGTACGAGCTGGCGCCGTCCGACTGGGACCGGGTGGTCGAGGTGATCGGCCGGCGGCGGCTGACCCCGTTCCTCGACATGGCCTACCAGGGCTTCGGGCAGGGGGTCAGCGACGACGCGTCCGTGGTCGGCAAGTTCCTCGCGGCCGGGCAGAACCTGCTGCTGGCGACGTCGTTCTCGAAGTCGTTCTCTCTGTACGGGGAGCGCGTCGGCGCCTTCACCGCGGTCTGCTCCGACGCCGCCGAGGCGAGGCGGGTGCTGTCGCAGGTCAAGATCGTGGTCCGCACCCTGTACTCGAACCCGCCCACCCACGGCGCTGCGCTCGTGGCCCGGGTGCTGGGCGACCCCGGGCTGCGGGGGCAGTGGGAGGCCGAGCTGGGGCAGATGCGGGACCGGATCAAGCAGATGCGCTCGGGTCTGGTGGCCGGGCTGCAGGCGGCCGGGGTGCGGCAGGACCTCGGCTTCATCACCGACCAGGTCGGCATGTTCTCGTACTCGGGGCTGAGCGCCGCCCAGATGCAGGCGCTGCGCAGCGAGCACGGGGTGTACGGGGCCGACTCCGGCCGGCTCTGCGTGGCGGCGCTGAACCCGGGCAACCTGGACCGGGTCAGCGCGGCCATCGCTGCGGTGATGAAGGGCTGACCAGCGCTCGTGGGCGGTGAGCTCCCCGGGTAGGAGTCGAACCTACGTCGCTTGATCCTGATTCAAAGTCAGGCGGGCCCTGCCGGCAGACCAACCGAGGATTGGTGTGAGCAGAAGTCTACCCACAGGGCGTTGCCGGTCCGCTGCAGCCGGGCTCACGTCCCTGGCCGACCGGTGGACTGTCCTGGCTGCTACCGCGGCAGCCGCAGCGAATCGCGGTAAGGTTCTGGTCGGTTGTCAAGGTCGGATGGGAAGGAGCCGCTCGTGCCCGAGAGCACCACTGCGGTGACCGCTGTGGTCGTCCTCGCCGCCGGTGGCGGCACCCGGATGAAGTCACGCCGCTCCAAGCTGCTGCACGAGGTCTGCGGCCGCTCGCTGCTGTCGTACGCGGTCCAGGCCGCGAGCCACCTGGAGCCGGCCCACCTCGTGGTGGTGGTCGGGCACCAGCGCGAGCAGGTGCTGGCTCACCTGGGCGAGATCGCCCCGTACGCCGAGCACGCGGTCCAGGAGCAGCAGCTGGGCACCGGGCACGCGGTCCAGTGCGCGCTGTCCCAGCTGGGGGAGGTCGACGGCGAGGTCGTCGTCACGTACGGCGATGTTCCGCTGCTCAGCGGCGACACCCTGACCGAGCTGCTGGTCGCCCACCGGGCCGCCCAGAACGCGCTCACCGTGCTGACCGCGGTGGTCGACGACCCGCACGGGTACGGCCGGATCATCCGCTCCCAGGAGGCGGTGACCGCGATCGTCGAGGAGCGCGACGCCACCGACGAGCAGCGGCAGGTCCGGGAGATCAACTCGGGCATCTACGTCTTCGACGCGGCGGTGCTGCGCGACGGGCTGGCGGCGCTGGGCACCGACAACGCCCAGGGCGAGCTGTACCTGACCGACGTGCTCGCCCACGCGGTGAGCGCGGGCGCCCGGGTCGGCGCCCACCTGATCAGCGACACCTGGCAGACCGAGGGCGTCAACGACCGGGTCCAGCTGGCTGCGGTGTCGCGGGAGCTCAACGCCCGGATCCTGGACCGCTGGATGCGGGCCGGGGTCACGGTGATCGACCCGGCCACGACCTGGGTCGAGGACACGGTCGACCTCGCCGAGGACGTCACCTTGCTGCCGAACACGATCCTTCGGGGCGCCACCTCGGTCGGCGCCGGGGCCACGATCGGCCCGGACACCATGCTCACCGACATGGAGATCGGTGAGGACGCGGTGGTCACCCGCTGCCAGGGCGCGCTGTCGGTGATCGGCGCCGGCGCCAGCGTCGGCCCGTACGCGCACCTGCGGCCCGGGACCGAGCTCGGCACCCAGGGCAAGATCGGCGGCTTCGTCGAGACCAAGAACGCCAAGATCGGTGACGGCGCCAAGGTGCCGCACCTGACCTACTGCGGTGACGCCGTGATCGGGGAGGGCGCCAACATCGGCGCTGGCACGGTCTTCGCCAACTACGACGGCGTCACCAAGAGCCAGACCACCATCGGGCGGCACTCCTTCGTTGGCTCCAACACGGTGCTGGTGGCGCCGGTGAACGTGGCCGACGGGGCGTACGTGGCGGCCGGCTCGGCGATCACCGACCCGGTCGGCCCGGGCCAGCTGGGGATCGCCCGGAGCCGGCAGCGCTGCATCGACGGCTGGGTGGACCGGCAACGACCAGGGACCTCGACCGCGGCGGCCGCCGCGGCCGCGAACGGCGACGACCAGGGAGAGTAGCGGTGAGCGGACTGACGAAGAAGGACCAGAAGCACCTGATGCTCTTCTCCGGTCGGTCCCATCCGGCACTGGCCGCCGAGGTGGCCCAGATCCTCGGCACCGACCTGGTCCCGATGCGTGCGGTGACCTACGCGAACTCCGAGATCTACGTCCGCTACGAGGAGTCGGTCCGCGGCTCGGACGCCTTCGTGATCCAGTCCCACACCGCGCCGGTGAACGAGTGGATGATGGAGCAGCTGATCATGGTCGACGCCCTGAAGCGGGCCTCGGCCAAGCGGATCACCGTGGTCTCCCCCTTCTACCCGTACGCCCGGCAGGACAAGAAGCACGCCGGCCGGGAGCCGATCTCGGCCCGGCTGATGGCCGACCTGTACCAGGCGGCGGGGGCGACCCGGATCATGTCGGTCGACCTGCACGCGGCCCAGATCCAGGGCTTCTTCTCCGGCCCGGTCGACCACCTGCACGCGCTGCCGCTGCTGAGCGAGTACGTGGCGGGCAAGTACGGCGGCGAGGACATGGTCGTGGTCTCGCCCGATGCCGGCCGGGTCCGGGCGGCCGACCAGTGGACCGACCGGCTGGGCTGCCCGCTGGCCATTATCCACAAGCGCCGAGACCCGAACGTCGCCAACACGGTGGCGGTCCACGAGGTGGTCGGCGAGGTCGAGGGCAAGGTCTGCCTGCTGGTCGACGACATGATCGACACCGCCGGCACGATCTGCCTCGCGGCCGACGCGCTGCGGGCCCGCGGAGCCAAGACCGTGATCGCCGCGGCCACCCACCCGGTGCTGTCGGGCCCGGCGGCCGAGCGGCTGAACCGGTCGGCCTTTGAAGAGGTGATCGTGACCAACACCTTGCCGATTCCTCCGGGCCTGCACGTCGACTGCCTGACCGTGCTGTCGATCGCCCCGCTGCTGGCCAAGGCGATTCAGGCGGTCTTCATGGAGACCAGCGTGACCTCGCTGATGGGGGAGAGCTGCTGAGTCCGGACCGCGCTGCAGGACCCGTACGGGCGGCCCGTGGCGGTTCAGAGCCGGCTCTGATCTCGGGTGACCCGGGTTGCAGCCTGGGCAGGAAGGTCGGGTAGACTCGCGGGGTTGCCTCGGCGAGGGGAGTTCCGGTGCCAGCCGGGCCCCGTGATCGACTTGGTCCTCCTCGCAAGGCGTCCCCTGGCCGTACGGCCTATGCACCACGTTTCGAGGAGTCCGAGGAAGCATGTCTGAGGTGAGGCTCAGCGCCACCATCCGTACCGAGTTCGGCAAGGGAGCGGCCCGTCGGCTGCGCCGTGCCGCCCAGGTGCCCGCGGTCCTGTACGGGCACGGCACCGACCCGATTCACATCAGCCTGCCCGCCCACGCCACCCAGCTGGCGCTGCGGGTGGCGAACGCCCTGCTCGACATCGAGATCGAGGGGCAGAAGCCGCAGCTGGCGCTGCCGAAGCAGGTGCAGCGGGACCCGGTGTCCGGGGCCGTTGAGCACATCGACCTGGTCCTGGTCCGCCGCGGCGAGAAGGTGACCGTCCAGGTGCCGCTGGTGACTGTCGGCGAGCACTCCACGGACGTGGTGCTGGTGATGGACCAGAACACGATCTCGCTCGAGGTCGAGGCGACGCACATCCCGACCCAGGTCGAGATCGACATCACCGGGATCGAGGTCGGCACCAGCATCCACGCCGCCGACCTGAAGCTGCCCGAGGGCGCGACCTTCGCCGGCGACCCGGAGGACCTGATGGTCTCGGCGCACGCCGCCCCCACCCAGGAGCAGCTCGACACCTCGCTGGAGTCCGGTGAGGCTGCCGAGCCGGCCGCGCCGGCCACCGAGGACGAGGCCTGACCGGCCTTCATGGCCACCTGGCTTGTGGTGGGGCTCGGGAACCCGGGCCCCACCTACGCTTCCCACCGCCACAATGTGGGCGCCATGGTGATCGCCGAGCTGGCTCGTCGCGGCGGGGTGACCCTGTCTGCGCACCGGCTGCAGCGGGCCAACACGGCCGTGGTCCGGGTCGGGGCGAGTGGGACGGGTGCGGTTGGTGCTGACACCGAGCGGGTGCTGCTGGCAACGACCCGAACGTACATGAACGAGTCCGGCTCGCCGGTGGTGAAGCTCCTGGCCCACGACAAGATCAGTCCCGACCACCTGGTCGTGGTCCACGACGAGCTGGACCTTGACTTCGGCCGGATCCGAACCAAGTTCGGTGGCGGCGACAACGGGCACAACGGACTGAAGTCGATCCGCTCGGCGATCGGCACCGGCGACTACTACCGGGTGCGCTGGGGAATCAGCCGCCCGCCGGGGCGCCAGGACCCGGCCGACTACGTCCTCTCCGGCTTCCCCAAGGCCATGGCCGACGACCTCGCGGTTGAGGTGAGCCGCGCCGCTGACGCTGTCGAGTGCCTGGTCACCCAGGGGCTGGACGCCACCCAGCAGCGCTTCAACTCCTGACAGCACAGCGCAGGCAGGTTCGGGGACGTGCCGCTGCCCGGCGCTACCCAGATGAGCCGACCAGATCGGCCCGCAGGCCGACGGGTAGGCGACGGTCTGGCGGGTGGCCACGCCCATCTCCAGCGCCGTCTCGGTGACTCTCAGGTCGACCACCGCCGCGTCGACCCCGTCCAGTGTCCCTGAGACCATTTCCAGCACGTACGGCCTCCGCGGCCAGGGCTGCCGGGAGATCGCCGTCTGGCTAGCGGTTTCACTCTGGAGTGGAAGCTCAGCAGAAGTTTGATGCAAAATTACTTTTGGGTCCGGGCCGCCAGTCGGCCTGGGTCTTTTGGGGGCAAGAACGAGTCGCACGACTCCAGCTGAGCAGGAGATTCGCATGCCTCCCACCCATCCCGCCGTCCCGAGCCGGTGGCCGGCGACCGCCTCCTCGCCTTCTTCCCCGGCGCCAGTGGTACCGCTTCCGGTAGCGCACCGTCAGGCCTCAGCGGCGCCGACTCATGCTCCGGCTCCCGTGGTGCCTCTACCCGTAGCACCACCACCCGCCCCGGCTTCAGCGGCACCTTCTCCAGGGAGCCCTCTGGCCTCGGAGAGCCACCTCTCACCGTCAAAGAGCTACCTTCCGCCCCCAGAAGGGCACCGCCCGGCCTCGGCCGGGGGTACGGCGTCACCTCTCGACCCTGGCTTCGTACCAGCCCTGCCGCGGTTCCTTCTGCGGCCACCGAGCTGGGTGCTGCGCAGCGACCGGGAAGCGCTGCCGGACGAGGACCTGTTCCGCAACGTCGCAGTCAGCAGCCGCTGGCTGCGTGGAGTCGGGATCGTGTTCGCTGTCCTGGTGCTCCTCGCGGTCGCCGTACTGCGTCCTGGCGCCTGGCTGGTCGCGATCGGGGTGACGGTCGCCCTGGTGGTGACGGCGGCCGCTGGCTGGCGAGGCCGGTCCCTGCGCCTAGTGGTGCTCGGCCTGGGGGTTCTGCTCGCGGGCGTCGACTACTTCACCTGGCGCCTGTCGGTGATCTCCTGGTCGGCGTTCTACATCGCCGTCCCCCTGGTCCTGGCCGAGCTCCACGCACTCGCTCACAACATCGGTCTCCACCTCGGGCTGATGCCGCGCCGGGTCGCCTCCCTGTCGCACGACCAGGACCCGTCCACCGTCCCGGTGTTCGTCTTTGTCCCGACCGTGGACGAGGGGCCTGAGATCGTGGGGGAGACGCTGCGGGGCATTCTCCAGGCCCGGGAGACCTACCTGAGGACCCACCCGCAGGCCGTCATCCGGGTGGTGGTCTGCAACGACGGCGGGGTTGCCGGTGCCGCCTGCAGCAACGATATTGAGGCTCTCGCCGCCGAGCTCGGGGTCGAGTGCGTGACCCGTACGGTGCCTGGCGGCGCGAAGGCCGGCAACGTGGAGAACGCCCGCCAGCTGGTCGGCGGCGTGGGGCGGTGCTTTCTCGCGATCTTCGACGCCGACCAGGTCCCCGAACCGGACTTCTTCCAGGTCACTCTGGCGCCGATGCGCGACGCCGAGGTCGGCTGGGTCCAGACCGGGCAGTTCTACCGCAACCGCAAGAACCGGGTCGCCCAGTGGGCCGACGACCAGCAGTCGCTGTTCTACCGGCTCCTGTGCCCGGCCAAGTCGGTCAGCGACGCCGCCTTCATCTGCGGGACCAACGTCGTCATCCGGGGCGAGGCCCTGGACGAGATCGGCGGCTTCCCGACCGACTCGGTGACCGAGGACTTCGCCGCCTCCATTCTGCTGGCTCCACGCTGGCGCAGCGTGTACGTCAAGGGCATCCACGCCACCGGTCTGGGGCCGGTGACCTTCCGCTCGTACGTGAAGCAGCAGGAGCGGTGGGCCCGAGGCACCCTCACCGCGCTGCGGACCCACTGGAAGCAGATCCTGCTGCCCTTCCACGGCGGGCTGAGCGCGGTGCAGCGGGCGCAGTACGGGCTGGCCATGACGCACTACCTGTGCGGCCTGCGAGACCTGGTCTTCCTGCTGGTGCCGCTGCTGTTCGTGCTAGGCGGCCTGAACGGCGTGCAGGGCTCCACCCTGACCGAGTTCCTCAACCACTTCGTGCCGTACTACGGGCTCGCCATGGTCGCCTTCATCCACGCCACCTGGGGCACCAGCACGTGGCGCAGCGTGGTGATCGGCTTCGCCTCGGGCCCGGCCCTGCTGCGGGCCACCGTGATGACCATCACCGGTCGGCGGGGAATCTTCACCCTGACCCCGAAGCAGGGCTCGTCGGACGGGTTCTGGCGCAACGCCGCACCGTTCGTCCTGGGCCTGGTGCTCTGCCTGGTCTCACTCATGGTGTCCCTCACCCGGGCCAGCGACCCGAACCACTGGGTAGCGGCCGCCTGGCTGGTGTACTTCGCGGCGATGTTCGTCGTCGTGCTGCGCCTGGTCTGGGACGACGCCCGCGGCAAGCCGGCCGTGGTGCCTCCTCGCCGCCGGCGCCGCCGGCGCTGGCCGATGGTGGCTGTCCCGGTCGTGACCGTGACCCTGCTGGCGGCGGGACTGCTGTGGTGGCGCGCCGAGCCGCCCGTGGTCGCCGGGCTGCCGCCGGCCACCGACGCCCGCTCCTTCCGGGTGGGGCTGACCGGAGCGGCCGACGCCCAGCTGGACCAGCTGCGCCAGGAGGGGGCAGGCGACCTCACCGGGCACACCTTCGAGATCGCCGACGACCCGACCGGATGGCTCCAGGCCCAGCCGGACGGGGCGGTGCCGTGGATCACCCTGGTCTTCTCCGACGCCGGGGCCGCCACGGCCCGGTCACGGCTCACCGCGATCAGCAACGGTGTTCACGATGCTGACCTGCACCGCTGGGGCCGCCAGCTGGCCCAGTCCCGCCGCCCGGTGTACCTGACGGTCCTGCCTCAGGTCGACCGGAACTACCCGGTCACCTCCGGGGTCACCAACGGTGACATCCCCGCTGACACCCCACGGGCCTGGTCGCGGATCCGGCGGCTGCTCCACAGCGCCGGGGCCACCAACGTGGCCCTGGTCTGGCAGCCGGCCGAGGTCACCCTTGACCCGGCCTTCCGGCCGCCCAGCGAGGAGATCGACGCGGTCGGCGTCACCGTGTTCGGCTACCCGGGGACGGCCTGGCCCTCCGCGCAGCAGCTGGTGGCGCAGGTGGAGCAGACCTGCCCGGGCAAGCCGATCCTGCTGGATGTAGCGGCCAAGGGGGTTTCGACGACCGGAGCGGACCGGGCCGCTCTCCTGCGCGACATCGGGCTGGTAGCGCGGACGTCGCCGCAGGTGGCTGGCCTGGCCTACCGCCTGTCCGGGCCGGAGGCCGACGCCACCTCACCGGAGGCCCAGTCCTGGTCGCTGCTGGACGACCCCGCCGCTCTCGGCGTGGTCGCCGGACTGGACCGCAGCCGATGACCGCCACGACCGAGCGTCCGACCGCGCCGGTCCCGGTCAGCCTCCCCGAACCGCGTCGTCGCCGGCGCCCGTCGCCGCTGGTCGCGGTGGTGGCCGTGCAGGCGGTCTGCACCCTGCTGCTGCGCAACAGCGCGTTCTCTGACGAGGCCCTCTACATCTACGCCGGGCACCGGCTGATCGCCCAGTGGCTTCACGGGACGCCGACGTACGACGAGTACCACACGTACTTCTCGGGGGCGCCGTTCTTCTACCCGGTGCTGGCTGCCGTGGTCGACGACTGGCTCGGCCTGGCCGGGGTCCGGCTGCTGAGCCTGGTGCTGATGCTGGCCGCGACGGTCTGGCTGCACGGCGCAACCCGGGTCCTCTTCGACCACCGGGCCGCCCACATCGGCGCGCTGCTGTTCGCGATGAGCCAGCCGGTGCTCTTCATGGGCCACCTGGCGACGTACGACGCGCTCACCGTGGCGCTGCTCGCGCTGGCTCTGCGGCTGGCGGTGGCGCCCGGACGGCTGCTGGGCTGGTGGCTGCTGGCCGTGGTGCCGCTCGGGCTGGCGATGGTCGCCAAGTACGCCGCAGCCATGTACGTGGTCCCGGTGATCGGGATGGCGGGTCTGGCGGCCGTCGCCCGGACGTCCTGGTGGCGCGGGGCTGTCCGGGTCGTGCTGCTCAGCGGTGCGGTGGTCGGGCTGGCGGTGCTCGGCCTGTCCAGGGTGCCGGAGCTGCGCAGCGGGATCGAGGTGACGACCAGCGCTCGTCCTAACGGGGTGGACGCGCCGGTCTCGGTCCTGCTCCAGGCCGCCCAGCAGATCGGTCCTCACCTGATCGCTGCGCTGCTGGGCCTGGCGGTGCTGGCAGCCGGCAGTGGGACCATGCGGGGGACCACCTTCCGGGTGCCAGGGATCCTGCTGGGGCTGGGGGCCGTGCTCACCGGCCTGGCGGCTCCCCTGCACCAGGCCCAGCTCCACACGACCGTCTCGCTCGGCAAGCACACCGGCTACGGGCTGCTCTTCATGGCGCCGGTCGCCGGGGTCGGCCTGGCGTACCTGCTCGGGCGTCGGAGCCTGCCGCGGCTGTTCACCGTGGCAGCGGTGACGCTGGGCATGGCCGCTACCGGGTTCCGCCTGGCCGAGACCCGGTACGCAGACTGGCCGCGGACCGATGCCGTGATGGCGCTGCTGCGGACCCAGGTCCGCCCGGTCTCCGGGCAGTACCTGGTGGAGGAGGCCGAGGTGCCGCGCTACTACCTGCGTGACGTCACCGAGCCGTACCAGTGGCACGGCACCTTTCACTTCTCGTACCACGAGAACGGGCACCACCTGGAAGGGGTGCCCGCCTACCAGCAGGCGATCCGGGACCGCTACTTCGACGTCATCGTGCTGCGGTACGGGCCGACGAAGGCGCTGGACCGGCAGATCGACGACGACCTGGAGGCCGGGCGCGGGTACACCCTGATCGCGACGATCGAGGAGCCGTCGTCGTTCGGCCCGGCCACGTTCCTGGTCTGGCGACGGTCCTGACCAGCGGCGGCTGTCTAGCAGTCCGGTCGTCGGGCGCCACGTCATACGAGGCGGTCATACATGGCTACACTCACCGTATGACGCTGTCCATACGCAGGAAGAGCGCAGTGCGCGCAGCGCACGAGCTGGCGGCACTGACCGGGCAGACGCTGACGGATGCGGTCGAGGACGCCCTGGAGGCCCGGCTGCGCCTGGTGAGGGCCAGCCGTACCGACCCGACGCTGGCCGCTGCACGATCCGCCGACAACCTGGCCTGGCTCGCAGCGGTGCGACAGGACGGCCGGGCGGTCTCGGACGACGAGCTGTACGGCGAGGACGGCCTGCCGCGGTGATCGTCGACACGTCTGCCCTGGTCGCGATCGTGACTGGAGAGCCGGGTTCCGAAGCCCTGTCGCTGCGCCTGACCCAGAGCCCGGACAACGTGATCCCTAGTCCCACGGTGGTCGAGCTGACCGCGGTGCTCCGCCAGGTGCTGGGTGCCTCCGACGTCGGCGAGCTTCTCCGCCGCTATGACATCACAGTCGTGCCGTTCGACGAGTCCACTGCGCTGGCGGCGACCCGTACCTACCTCCAGTACGGCAAGGGCAGTGGGCACCCGGCTCGGCTCAACCTCGGTGACGCGTACGTCGCCGGGATGGCACTGGACCGAGGTGAGCCGGTCCTCTTCACCGGCCAGGGCTTCGGGAAGGTGCCCGGGATCGTCCCTGCCTGAGGCGTACGTTCTGTCAGGAGACCCTTGTAGGGTTTCGGCTCGTGGCAGTACCCGGACTTCTCCCCCTGGTCGCGTCCGACCCGGTCGTGGCGCGGTGCTGTGACGACTCGGCCGCGGGTCTGGCGGCGCTGGACATCACCGGCCCGGCCCCGCTGCGACCGCTGCTGGCTGGGGTGCTGGCCCGGTCTCGGCCGCTGCTGCTGGTGACCAGCACCTACCGGGAGGCGGAGCAGCTGACCGCCGAGGTGGCCTCGGTCGTCGGACCGGAGCAGGTGGCCTACTACCCGGCCTGGGAGACCCTGCCCCACGAGCGGCTCTCGCCCCGCTCCGACACCGTCGGTCGGCGGCTGGCGGTGCTGCGCCGCCTGGCCGGGACCGGGGAGGAGTCAGCGCCGCGGGTGCTGGTGGCCCCGGTCCGCTCCGTCCTGCAGCCGCAGGTGAAGGGACTGGCCCAGATGCGTCCGGTCCGGGTCGCGGTAGGGGAGGACTACGACCCGGCGCAGCTGGCGGCAGACCTGGTCGCGGCCGCGTACACCCGGGTCGACCTGGTCGAGCGGCGCGGCGAGCTCGCGGTCCGCGGCGGGATCGTCGACATCTTCCCGCCGACCCTGGAGCACCCGGTCCGGGTCGACTTCTTCGGTGACACGGTGGAGGAGATCCGAGTCTTCGCGGTCGCCGACCAGCGCTCCGGGGACGAGACCTGCACCGAGGTCATCGCCTACCCGTGCCGTGAGCTGCTGCTGACAGGCGAGGTCCGGGCCCGGGCCGCGGCCCTGGCCGAGCAGCACCCCGAGCTGGTCGAGATGCTGGACCGGATCGCCGCCGGCCACGCCGTGGACGGGATGGAGGCGCTGGCGCCAGCCCTGGTGGACGGGCTGGAGCTCTTGATCGACGTAGTCGACCCGCGGACTCTGGTGCTGGTCTGCGACCCCGAGCTGGTCCGGAGCAGGGCGATCGACCTCGAAGCCACCTCCCAGGAGTTCCTGCAGGCCTCCTGGGCGGCGGCCGCTGGCGGCGGCCAGGCTCCGATCGACCTGGGCGCCTCCGCGTACCGGTCGCTGGCCGAGGTCCGGTCCCGGGCCCTGGGCCGGGGGCTGCTGTGGTGGTCGCTGTCACCGTTCGCAGCCGGCCCGAACCAGGAGGACGGCGAGCTGGTTGACCTGTCCCAGGTCGAGCTCGGCGGGGTCGTCTCCCGGACCCTGGCCGCTCAGCCGACCGAGCCCCGGCGCGGGGACGTCGAGGCCGCGGTCCGCGACATCCGGGCCGACACCGCCGACGGGCTGGCCGTGGTGCTGACCTCGGAGGGTCGAGGCCTCGCCCAGCGGCTGGCCGAGGTGATGGCCGAGCACGGAGTTGGCGCCACCGTCGTCGACCCGCTGACCGAGCCGCCCCAGCCCGGGACCGTCACCATCACCACCGCCGCCCTGGCCCGCGGCTTCCGCTTCGACGGTCTGGGGCTGCGGCTCTGCACAGCCGCTGACCTGGCCGGCGGGCAGGTCGCTGACAAGGGGCACCGCAAGCTGCCGAGTCGGCGCAAGAACCAGATCGACCCGCTGGAGCTGGCCGCGGGGGACCCGGTGGTGCACGAGCAGCACGGGGTCGGGCGCTACGTCGAGCTGGCCCAGCGTACGGTCGCCGGCGCCACCCGCGAGTACCTGGTGATCGAGTACGCGCCGAGCAAGCGCAACCAGCCCGGTGACCGGCTGTACGTGCCGATGGACCAGCTCCACCTAGTGACCCGCTACGTCGGCGGCGAGGCCCCGGCCCTGGACCGGATGGGCGGCGCCGACTGGAGCAGGCGCAAGTCCAAGGCCCGCAAGGCGGTCCGCCAGATCGCGGCCGAGCTGATCAAGCTGTACGCGGCCCGCCAGGCGACCCAGGGCCACGCCTTCGGCCCGGACACGGTCTGGCAGCGCGAGCTGGAGGACTCCTTCAGCTATGTCGAGACCCCCGACCAGCTCGCCTGCATCGACGAGGTGAAGCGGGACATGGAGCGGGTGGTCCCGATGGACCGGCTGGTCTGCGGCGACGTCGGCTACGGCAAGACCGAGATCGCGGTCCGGGCCGCGTTCAAGGCGGTCCAGGACGGCATGCAGGTGGCAGTCCTGGTCCCGACCACGCTGCTGGTGCAGCAGCACCACGCCACCTTCGCCGACCGCTACGCCAGCTACCCGGTGACCGTGGCGCCCCTGTCGCGGTTCCAGACCGAGGCCGAGTCGAAGAAGACCCTGGACGGGCTCGCCAGCGGCGCGGTCGACGTGGTGGTTGGCACCCACCGGCTGCTGTCGGGGGAGGTCCAGTTCAAGAACCTGGGCCTGGTGATCATCGACGAGGAGCAGCGCTTCGGGGTGGAGCACAAGGAGGCCCTGAAGAAGCTGCGGCTCAACGTCGACGTGCTGGCGATGAGCGCCACCCCGATCCCGCGGACCCTGGAGATGGCGGTCACCGGGATCCGGGAGATGAGCGTCATCGCCACCCCGCCCGAGGAGCGTCACCCGGTGCTCACCTTCGCCGGTCCGTACGACGACGCGCAGGCTGTCGCCGCGATCCGGCGCGAGCTCGCCCGCGAGGGCCAGGTCTTCTTCATCCACAACCGGGTCCAGTCGATCCAGGCGACCGCCAAGCGGCTGGCCGAGCTGGTCCCGGAGGCCCGGGTCGTGACCGCGCACGGCCGGATGAGCGAGCGGGAGCTGGAGCAGGTGATGGTCGACTTCTGGCAGCGGCGCGCCGATGTCCTGGTCTGCACCACGATCGTCGAGGCCGGCCTGGACATCTCTACCGCCAACACGCTGCTGATCGAGCGGGCCGACCTGATGGGCCTGTCTCAGCTGCACCAGCTGCGGGGCCGGGTCGGGCGTGGGCGCGACCGTGGCTACGCGTACTTCTTCTACCCTCCCCAGAAGGCGCTCACCGAGACCGCGCACGGCCGGCTGGCGACGATGGCGGCCCACACCGACCTGGGCGCTGGGATGGCGATCGCGATGAAGGACCTAGAGATCCGCGGCGCCGGGAACCTGCTCGGCGGCGAGCAGTCCGGCCACATTGCCGACGTCGGCTTCGACCTGTACCTGCGGCTGGTGGGGGAGGCGGTCGAGGAGTTCCGCGGCGACGCGCCCGAGCCCGAGCCGGAGATGCGGATCGAGCTGCCGGTCGAGGCTCACCTGCCGACCGGCTACGTGGAGTCGGAGCGGCTGCGGCTGGAGATGTACAAGCGGCTGGCGCAGGTCCGTACCGAGGCCGACCTCGCGGCCGTCAGCGCCGAGCTGGCTGACCGGTACGGGGCACCGCCCGAGCCGGTCCAGGCGCTGCTCGACGTGGCCCGGTTCCGGCTGCTGTGCCGTAGCGCCGGGGTGCACGAGGTGGTGGCTCAGGGCAAGTACGTGCGGTTCGCCCCGGCCCGGCTGCCCGAGTCGCGCCGGCTGCGGCTGGGCCGGGTCTACCCGGGCTCGGTGGTCAAGGACAGCCACATCCTCGTGCCGACCCCGATGACCGACACCATGCCGCGGCGCCCGCTGTCCGGGGCCGAGGTGCTGGACTGGGCCACGGCGGTGGTGACCGCGGTCTACACGCCGACGTCGCCGGCCGCGGTCCAGGCCGCCGCCCAGTAGGGTGGGACGACGACGACCCTGGAGGTGACCATGAGGCCTGTACGCGCTGCTGTGTCTGCGCTGGCTCTTGCTCTCGCCCTGGTGCTGGGCGGCTGTGCTCAGGGGTCCGGCGCTCCGGGCACCGGGCTGGTGGTGAACGGGGTCGCGGTCCCGTCCAGCACCGTGGACCGGCTCACCAGCGCTGTCCAGCGGGTGGTCGGCAGCAGCCGCGGTGACGCCCTCGACATCGTGGTCTCCAACCTGGTGGTCGGCCAGCTGGCCGACCAGGCGTCCCAGGAGAAGAATCTGACCATCACCCCCAGCGATGTCGAGGCCCAGGTCGCGAAGTCGCGGATGCGGGACCTGTACGCCGACGAGGCGGCTCGCCCGGTCGCGATCGCGCACGGCCGCTGGAACGTGGTCTCCACGCAGCTGTCGGACGCCGACCAGGAGGCGCTGGGCAGGCAGCTGACGGTGACCCTCAACCCCCGGTACGGGGTCTGGGACATGCAGAGCTTCCGGGTCGACCAGGCGCCGGGCTCCCTGTCGCGGCTGGACCCGCAGGTCCCGTGACCGGGCAGCTCGACCGGCTGCTGGAGGTGGTGCACGCCCTGCGTCAGGGCTGCCCCTGGGACGCCGGGCAGACGCACCACTCGCTGCTGCACCACCTGGTCGAGGAGACCGCTGAGGTGGTCGACGCGGTCGAGACCGGAACCGACGCTGACCTGCGCGAAGAGCTGGGTGACCTGCTGCTGCAGGTCGTCTTCCACTGCGAGATCGCCTCCGAGCGGGAGGCCTTCACGATGGAGGAGGTCGCCGGCCAGATCAGCGACAAGCTGGTCGCGCGGCACCCGTACGTGTTCTCCGACGCCCCGGTCCCTGACGACCTGAACCAGTCCTGGGAGCAGCGCAAGCGAGCCGAGAAGGCCCGGCGCAGTGCCCTGGACGGGATCCCGGTGAGCCTGCCGGTGCTGGCCCGGGCCGCGAAGGTGATCGCCCGGTCCCGGGCTCACGAGGTGGCGGTGAGCCTGCCCGACGAGCCACTGGACGAGGCCGGGTACGGAGCCGAGGTGCTGGCGCTCACGGCCCGGGCCCAGGCCGGCGGGGTCGACCCGGAGCAGGCCCTGCGCTCGGCGCTGCGCCGGCTGGAGGCCGACGTCCACCGAGCCGAGACGGGTGCCTGAGGAGCCGCCACGCACACGTCGGCCGTGAGTACTGCCCGGGGCTGGCAGGCACCGATAGGCTGGGCTTGTCTTGTTCCTTCCGAAGAAAGGCACGCCTGTGGCCAGCATCGACTACATCGAGGCCCGTGAGATTCTCGACTCCCGGGGCAACCCCACCATCGAGGTCCAGGTGGTCCTTGAGGACGGCTCCCAGGGCCGTGCCGGGGTTCCGTCGGGTGCCTCGACCGGTGCCTTCGAGGCAGTCGAGCTGCGGGACGGCGACCAGGCCCGCTACGGCGGCAAGGGCGTTCTCACCGCGGTCGACAACGTGATGAGCCAGATCGCCATGGAGCTGGAGGACTTCGACGCCTCCGAGCAGCGGGCCATCGACGCTGCGATGATCGAGCTGGACGGCACCGAGAACAAGGGCAACCTGGGCGCGAACGCGATCCTCGGGGTCTCCCTGGCCGTGGCCCACGCTGCTGCCGAGTCGGCCGAGCTGCCGCTGTACCGCTACGTCGGCGGGCCGAACGCGCACGTGCTGCCGGTTCCGATGATGAACATCCTCAACGGCGGCTCCCACGCCGACTCCAACGTCGACGTGCAGGAGTTCATGATCGCCCCGATCGGCGCCGACTCCTTCCGCGAGGCGCTGGAGTGGGGCGCCCGGGTCTACCACGCGCTGAAGAAGGTGCTCAAGGACCGGGGCCTGTCCACGGGGCTGGGTGACGAGGGCGGCTTCGCGCCGGACCTGGAGTCGAACCGGGCCGCGCTGGACCTGATCATCGAGGCGATCAAGGCAGCCGGGCTGGAGCCCGGCAAGCAGGTCGCGCTGGCCCTGGACGTGGCCGCCTCCGAGTTCCACAACGAGGACGGCACGTACACCTTTGAGGGCGCGGCCAAGTCCACCGACGAGATGATCGCGATCTACAAGGAGTGGGTCAACGCCTACCCGCTGGTCTCGATCGAGGACCCGCTGAACGAGGAGGACTGGGACGGCTGGGTGAAGTTCACCGCCCAGGTCGGCGACAAGATCCAGATCGTCGGCGACGACCTCTTCGTCACCAACCCGTTGCGGCTCGCCAAGGGCATCGAGCTGAAGGCCGGCAACGCGCTGCTGGTCAAGGTCAACCAGATCGGCTCCCTGACCGAGACCCTGGACGCGGTCGCGCTGGCCCACCGCAACGGCTTCCGCTGCATGATGAGCCACCGGTCCGGGGAGACCGAGGACGTCACCATCGCCGACCTGGCGGTGGCGACCAACTGTGGCCAGATCAAGACCGGCGCCCCGGCCCGGTCGGAGCGGGTGGCGAAGTACAACCAGCTGCTGCGGATCGAGGACGACCTGGACGAGGCCGCCACCTACGCCGGCGCCTCGGCCTTCCCGCGGTTCAAGGCCTGAGCTAGCCGATGGCTGAGGGGCGACGAGGTACGCGCGGCAGCAGCGGCCCGGGCCGGGCGACATCCCGGCCGGGGTCGCCGCGGCAGCGCCGTACCTCTCGCCCCTCGGTCGCCCACCAGCCGGAGCCGGAGAAGCCCCAGACGCTGCTGCCGGAGTTCTCGCTCGGCATCACCCGGCGCGCGATCGCGCTGGCGGTGGTGCTGGCGATCCTGGCCCTGAGCTATATCGGGTCGCTTCGGCTGTACCTGCAGCAGCAGCAAGAGATCGCGGTCGCCAAGCAGCAGATTGCGCTGCGGTCGGCCTCTGTGGCGCGGCTCAGCGACGAGCTGAAGCGCTGGGACGACCAGGACTACGTCAAGGCCCAGGCCCGCGACCGGCTTGGCTGGGTCGTTCCGGGCGAGGTCGGGTACCGGGTGATCGGCGCCGACGGCAAGGTGCTTAGCGGCCAGGTCGGCTCGATCAAGGGCATGAACGACCCCGAGAACCAGTCCTGGTACGACAAGCTGTGGTCCTCGGTGCAGGCCGCCGACCAGCCGGCCCCGGCTGCTCCGCCCCGGAAGGCGACCGAGATCGTCACCCCGCCTCCGTCCAGCCCTTCCCCGTCGCCCTCCCCGTCGCGGTCGAAGCGATGAGCCCGGTCTCGGACCGGGACGCTGCGGTGATCGAGGCCCAGCTGGGCCGTACGCCCCGGGCCATGGCCGAGGTGGCCTGGCGCTGCCCCTGCGGCCGGCCGGGCGTGGTCGCGACCCGGCCGCGGCTGCCGAACGGTGACCCGTTTCCCACGACGTACTACCTGACCTGCCCGCGGGCCGCGGCGGCCTGCTCGACGCTGGAGTCGGAGGGCCTGATGCGGCAGATGACGGAGCGCCTCGCCGTCGACGAGGACCTGCGGTCCCGCTACCTGGCGGCGCACCAGGCGTACCTGGCCGACCGGGACCGGCTCGCCGGCGGCGACGCGGTTCCCGAGATCGACCAAGTCAGCGCCGGCGGCATGCCCGACCGGGTGAAGTGCCTGCACGCCCTGCTGGGCCACGCCCTGGCCGCCGGGCCCGGGGTGAACCCGCTCGGTGACGAGGTGGCCGAGCGGCTGGGCCGGTTCTGGGAGCAGCCCTGCCTGCCGGAGGAGGGCTGATGCGGGCAGCGGTGGTCGACTGCGGCACCAACACGATCCGGCTGCTGGTGGCCGACCCGGCGCCCGGCGGGCTTCGGGAGGTGTGCCGGGCGCAGGAGCTGGTCCGGCTGGGGCAGGGGGTCGACGCGACCGGCGAGCTCCACCCTGACGCCCTGGCAAGGACCTTCGCTGCGGTAGACCGGTTCGCCGCGACGGTCTGCGAGCAGGGCGTGACCCGGCTGCGGTTCCTCGCCACCAGCGCCGTCCGCGACGTACGGAACCGGCAGCAGCTCTGTGACGGGGTACGGCAGCGGCTCGGGGTCGACGTGGAGGTCATCAGCGGGGACACCGAGGCCCGGCTGTCGTTCCTCGGAGCCCTGTCGGGTGGCCCGGTGGCGGCTGGGCCGGTGCTGGTGACCGACGTGGGCGGTGGGTCCACCGAGCTGATCCTGGGCGGGCTGGACGGCGAGGTGCTCCAGGCCTGCTCTCTCAACGTCGGCTCGGTCCGGCTCCGGGAGCGCTTTCTCCACACGGATCCGCCGCTGCCGGACGAGGTCGACCAGGCCCGCCGGCTGGTCGCCGAGCTGCTGGACGGTTCCGGGGTGGACATCGCCGCTGCCCAGACCTGGATCGCAGTGGCCGGGACCGCGACCAGCCTGTCCGCGATCACGCAGGGCCTGACCGCGTACACCCGGACCCGGGTGCACGACTCGACGGTACCGGCGGCCGACCTGGACCGGCTGGCCGCCCGGCTGCTGGCGATGCCGGTGGAGCAGGTGCTGGGACGCTGGCCGGTGCTGCAGCAGCTGCGGGCCGAGGTGATCTGTGCCGGCGCCCTGATCTGCGCGGAGGTGGCCCGCCGGGCCCGGCTGGCGATGACGGTACGGGAGACCGACATCCTCGACGGTGCGACACTGGAGCTGCTGCGCTCCTGAGCGCGCCCCTGTGGCCCAACCGGTAGAGGCAGGCGGCTTAAACCCGCTACAGTGTGGGTTCGAACCCCACCAGGGGCACCGGGTCCTGGGCGGCGTGACGCCTCGGGCCTGTCAGGCTGGCTGGGGACTGGCCGCAGCCCCTGGTCTGACCCTGGTTCCGGGCGCAGGTGACCTTCACTGTCTGCGACGTTACCTACACTGGTGGGGTACTTAACATACGTCGAGTCAGGAGGCTCGTTCCCTTGGCAAACCCAGTCCTCTCGCGGCCAGACGCGTTCACTCATGACCGCGCGCCTCAGGCCTACCCGCAGCAGTACGGCTACGGGCCACAGGGGCCCTACCAGCAGCCGTACGGCCCGCAGGGGCAGCCGGGCGTGCCGGGCCCGGTCCAGCCGACCGGGCTGATGACCATCGACGACGTGATCACCAAGAGCGCTCTCACCATCGGCGCCCTGATCCTGGTGGCCGTGGCCACCGCTCTGTTCCTGCCGCCGCTGCTGATGCTGCCGGCCGTGGTCGTCTGCGGGATCGCGGCCTTCGTGGTGCCGCTGGTCGTCGCGGTCCGGCGGACCATCGGCCCGGTGCTGGCCTTTACCTTCGCGGTCGTCGAGGGGGTCCTGGTCGGCGCGATGAGCATGGTCTTCGAGAGCTACTACCCCGGCATCGTGGTCCAGGCCGTGATGGGCACCTTCGTCGCGGCCGGCGTGACTCTGGTGGCGTTCAAGTTCGGCGGCTTCCGGCTGTCGAACAAGTGGCGCCGGATCCTGATGCTGTCGATGATCGGGGTGGTCATCGCCAGCCTGCTGAGCCTGGTGCTCTCCTTCGCCGGGATCAACCTTGGGCTGTATGCCGGGGTCACTGGCGAGGTCGGGGCGCTGGCCTGGTTCTTCGCCGGTGCCGGTGCGGTGCTGGCGGTGTTCTCGCTGGTGGACGACTTCCAGTACATCGAGGAGGGAATCCGCGCTGGGGCACCAGCCAAGGAGTCCTGGCGGGCGGCCTTCGGCCTGACCGTCACCATGGTCTGGCTCTACACCAACGTCCTGCGGCTGCTGTCGTACCTCCGCCGCTGACGGCTCGCACCCGACGGCCCGGTCACTCGTGGGTGGCCGGGCTGTCGCCTGCTCTCAGGAGGCGCCCGCCGGGGCCGGCAGGAGAGGCTCGAGGTGCTTGACCAGGAGCATCCGGAAGCCTGAGGTCCAGCTGAGCCGGCGCCAGCGGCGCGGCGGCAGCCAGCGGGCTGCCGCGGTGGTGCCTCCCACGTCCTGCACGACCGGCTCGGTCGGGCGCGGGCAGCTGGCGGCATAGATCAGACGCAGGGCGTGAAAGTCCTCAAGGGCGCCCGACGGGGCCTGGCCGATCCAGTGGTCCGACTGGACGTCCAGGACGTGGTCGATCTCGACGTGCTGGCCAGCCTCCTCGTACACCTCACGGACCACAGCGTCGGCCGCGGTCTCTGAGCCGTCCATCCCGCCGCCCGGCAGGCCCCACAGCCCGGGCACCGCGGTGAGGCTGGAGAACTGGGTCGCCAGGAGCCCCCGGCTCGAGAGCACGATGGCGTAGGCGGCAAGCCGCTGCCGCTTCACCGGGCGGACCCCGGCCGGGAAGGCCACTCCCGGGTCGACGCCGTGGTCGCGGACCGGCAAGGTCGTCCCGGGGTGCTGGTGCGGCGCCACCTGGACGGTGAGCACCAGGTCGGTGGCCGGCCCGCTGACCGAGAGCACCCGCTGCACGAAGTAGCCCCGGTCCCAGAGCAGGGCGCGCGGGTCGTCACCGTGGCCGACGAGGACGCTGACCTCGGTCGGTCGGCCCGCAGCCGGGACTCCCACGATCCTCACCTGTTCATGATGGCAACAGCGGTCACAGCAGCCAAGCGGGGCACACCTCGGTGACCTCATCAGGGCCCAGAGCCGGCCGGCAGAGCCAGATATGCTGCCCAGCGGTGGGTGTGGCCACGAGAAGAGGACGGCAGCCATGCAGTATCGCGACGATGCCGACATCAGCGGCGCCCAGGTCATCAGCGGTAGCAGCGGCCGGGGCGGCCGGATCGCCGTCGGGGGTGGCGGCACCCTCATCGTGGTGCTGCTGGCTCTGGTGCTGGGGCTCAACCCCGGCGACCTGCTCGGCGCGGCCCAGGCTCCAGCCACCACGGCGAGCCGGGCACCGAGGAGCAGCTGCACCCGCGGCTCGGACATCGCCAAGAACCGTGAGTGCCGCTGGAACGCGTACCTGGTCTCGGTGACTGCCTACTGGCAGCAGTACAGCGCGGCCGCAGCCCCTATGGTGACCTTCTCCGGCCAGGTCAGCACCGGCTGCGGCACCGCGAGCAGCCAGGTCGGCCCGTTCTACTGCCCGGCCGACTCCACGATCTACATCGACACCGCCTTCACCGCCCAGCTGCTGGAGCGGCTGGGCTCGCGGGGCGGCGACGCCGCCGAGGCGTACATCGTGGCCCACGAGTACGGCCACCACATCCAGAACCAGACTGGTCGGCTGGCCCAGGTCCAGTCGGCGGGGCAGGGCACGGGCCCGTCCTCACCGCAGGTCCGCCTCGAGCTGCAGGCCGACTGCTACGCGGCGGTCTGGTTCCGGCACGCCGCCGATGACCCGAACGGCCCCATCCAGGCAGTCACCCAGGACGACCTGGACCGGATCATCGAGACCGCCGGCAGCGTCGGGGACGACCGGATCCAGCGTTCCCAGGGCGGCCAGGTGCGGCCAGACCTGTGGACTCACGGCTCGGCCGAGCAGCGGCAGAAGTGGGCCAAGACCGGGTACCAGTCGGGCGACCCGAACCGCTGCGACACCTTCAGCCCGGCCAGCGTCTGAGCCCCCAGCGCCGACCTGCCGTGCCGGCTCGTCGTCCAGGCCGCCGGCTCCCCGGCCGCGGTGGCTCAGCCCTTGTCGACCTCGACCCCGGCCAGGGTCGTCGTGACGGACTCGCCCGCCAGCGACCAGTACATTCGAGGGCCTGGGTCCTGGTCCCGGGTGCGGGCCTCGATGGTGACCGACCAGCTCGGCGTGAGTGACGACTTGAGCTTGCTCAGCAGCCGGTCCCGGGTGCTGATGACCACCTCGGGGGACACCAGCGCCGGGTCGAACGGATGGGTCGACCCGGGGTCGCGCCGGGCGCTGCTGCGCGCCGGGAAGCGGGGCATCCGCAGGGTCCGGATCACCGTCTGGCCAGCGGCTGTGGCGTCGACCCAGAGCCCGCCCTGGTTGGGCAGGATCCCGATCCCCAGCACCGACGTCTTGCCTGCCACGGTGTCGCGCAGTGCCTCGGTGACCCCTTCAAGGGTGCTCAGGTCGAGGGGCGTCACCAGCCGCCCGTCCTTGTGGAAGAAGATGGTCTGCGACTCGGGGTTGGTGGTCACGGTCATGTACACCGCGCGGTCGGCGTACTCGACGATCTGCAGCTCCTGCTGCTGGCTGGAACGCGACAGCCGACCGGCGGTCTGGAGCATCCCGGCGACGTCGTTCAGGTTGTAGTCGCGGGGGTCGAAGATGGCCTGGCCGACGAACTGGGTGTCGGACTCGACGACCGTGATCTGCCCACTGCGCCAGGCCCAGGTGGTGGCCTGGGAACCGGAGACTACGCTCAGGGCGGCCCGGGTCCTGGTGAGCTCAAACTTGATGGCGTTGTTGGTGCCAGCCGCCTCGACCAGCTCGCGAACCACGGCCGGCGCCTCCCCGGGGGCCAGAAAGTCGCGCTGCGGCACCGACGGGGTGGGAGTGGGGGAGGGGCTGGGGGTTTGCTGGGGGCCTGCTGGGTCGGTGCTGCAGCCGCCGACGAGGCTGAGAGCTCCCGCCGCGGCGCTCAAGAACCGGCGTCGCCCGAGCACCTGCTCAGGCTAGCGCGTTCAGGCTCGCCAGCAGAGTGTTGCGGGTCTGAGGCGGCCTTCGGGCGGCGAAGCCGGGGCAGAATGGCCCGGTGCAGCTGAGCCGTCGGGCCCTGGAGGTCGCCCCGCGGCTTCTGGGCTGCCTGCTGCGGGTCGGCCCGGTCGCCCTGCGGCTGACCGAGGTGGAGGCGTACGAGGGCGCCGACGACCCTGCCTCCCACGCCTGGCGAGGGCCGACGCCGAGGACGGCGGTGATGTTCGGGCCGAGCGGGCACCTCTACGTCTACCTCTCGTACGGGGTGCACGCGGCCGTGAATATCGTCTGCGGCCCTGACCAGGTGGCGTCGGCGGTGCTGCTGCGGGCTGGGGCGGTGGTGGCTGGGCTGGAGACCGCCCGGGCCCGGCGTCGTCCCGGGACACCTGATGTGGCTCTGGCCCGCGGCCCCGGGAACCTGGGCGCCTGCCTCGGGCTGCGGCCGTCGGACTCGGGGACCAGGATCGACCAGGACCGGGTCGAGCTGCGCCGCCGGCACCGGGTGCCACCGGTCTCCAGCGGTCCTCGCGTGGGGGTCAGCCGGGCTGCGGACCGGCCCTGGCGGTTCTGGGTGACCGGCGACCCGACCGTCAGCGCGTACCGGCCGTCGGTGCGCTCAGGCCCCAGTCGGCCAGGGCAGTGAACCGGTCAGGTCTGCGTGGTTCAACACGTCTGTCCCTGCTCGCGGAGCCGAGCGGACGGGGCTAGTCTGTTCGCAACCCGAAAGCGGGGGCACGGCGACTGGGCACCGGCCCGGACCAAGGGAGGTCGAACCATGACGGAGCAGCTCACCGAGTCAGAGACCAAGGACACCACCGTGGTCATCAGCCGCGAGGTGTCCCATCCCCTGAAAGCAGTGTGGAACGTGCTGGTGACTCCGACTGGCATGGAGGCCCTGCTGGGCGAGGGCGGCCAGCTGGGTGACAAGGGCGACAGGTGGGAGGCCAAGGACGGCCGCTACGGGATGACCCGCAGCTTCCACCCGCTGGAGCAGATCCGGTTCTCGTGGCACGCCGGCGAGGGTGCGCCGCGCACCATGGTGGACCTGCGCCTGCGGGCCAAGGACGACAGCACTACCGTGCTGGAGATCCGCCACGAGCACGTCGGCCCGGACCTCGACCCGGCCGAGCTGGAGACCCACTGGGGTGCGGCTCTGGAGCAGATCGCAGCCCAGGCGAGCTAGACCTGACCACTGTCAAGGCCCCGGCCCGTGCGGGTCGGGGCCTTGCTGGTTCCTGCGGCTGGGCCGGCCGTCACGCATCGTCCTCAGTCCACTCGGTGACGTCGTCGATCTGCTCGCGGCCTTCGGCGAGGACCCGGCAGCACGGCCTGGGCACGCGGGGCGAAGGGAACCAGCCGGCCTAGTGAGCCGGCAGGGCCTCGTGCAGGTGGGGACGGATGCTGCCCAGGAGCCGGTGCCAGCGGTTGCGGGGCAGCTCGGGGTACAGTGCGGCCAGGCCAGTCCCGTACTTGGAGATCGAGACCGGACGGTACCCAAGTGACCAGAGCAGCCGGTCGGCGGAGGAAGCCTGGCTGCCGGACTTGGTCTCCACGATGGTCAGGTCCTGGAGCGCCAGCGTGGCCGCGACCACCGGGGCTGTCCAGCGCAGGTCGGTGTCCAGGGTGACCCGGGCTGACTCGCTCGGCAGAAGCAGGGTGCTGCGCCGGTACGAGGTCCACAGCGTGGCCAGGAGCTCGGTTTGAAGGTCGATCCCGGCCGCAGCCAGCCGCTGGTGGGCGTACGCGTGCCCGGCGGCGTCCAGGGCCAGCCCGGGAGCGTGGTACGGGATCCGCTCCTTCACCGTGGCGGCCAGCTGGCGGGTCTTGACCTCCAGGAAGTCTGCGCCGGTGTCGTAGCTGCGGGTCCGGACCTTGAACCGGCGCCGACGGCGCTGCGCCGTGCGGCGGTAGGCCTCCAGCCTGGCGGTGTCGAAGTACAGCGACTGGTACCCGAAGCGCCGGCGCCCGCCAATCTCCAGGACCCGGGTGGTCGCCGGCATCGTCGCCGCCAGCATCTGCGCGTCGGCACTGGAGAGCACGTACTTGCGGTCAACCCGGGTCATCAGGGCGGCCTGGTCCGTGAGCTCGTCCAGGCTGATGGGTGCAAAAACCTGGAGAGCCTGGTCCAGCCCGCTCACCGGACCGTCTCGAGCTGCTGCTGGTGCGCCACAGCCGCTGGCTTCAGAGCGGCTGAGCGCCGGACCCGGTAGCGGACATCCACCAAGGTGAGGTCGTTGACCAGGTCCAGCTTGAGCACCGAGACCCTCTTCACGTCCGCCCCCAGGCGCTGCTCCAGGTGTTCCACCAGCGCGGTCTCGTCGGCGATCCCCCGGTCCAGCTGGATCAGCTGGCGCCGGTAGCCACTCAGCAGCCAGGGGGAGTCGCCGACCGCCATGGCGAGCACGATGACCGCCATCAGGGTCCCTGTCAGCCAGAGCGGGGCGACCGACAGCCCGCTGAGCAGCCCGAGCGCCAGCGAGCTGAAGTAGTACGCGACCTCGTGCTGGGCCAGCTCGTCGGAGCGGAGCCGGATGATCGACAGGACCCCGAACAGCCCCAGCCCAACGCCGAGGCCCTCGGCGACGTTCAGCAGCACCGTACTGACGGCCATCACCCCGATGTTGACGCCGAGGTAGGAGACGACGAGGTCGCGGCGGCGGTGCCGGGGGAAGTAGAGGCCGAAGATCAAGATGAGAATGGCCACGACATTCCCGGCGTATGGAATGGTTGAAGACATATCCCCGGCTCCTTGCTCGAGTTCTGGCGGTTCGGTTGGATCAGTCGTACGGGCTCTATCCAGCCCCACCAGTCTGTGCGCCGACCGTGAGATCTCGCTCTGGCGACTGTGGGCAAAAGTCAAGCACAGCACAGTTCAGGGCTGTTGTCCAGATTCTTCACAGCCAGCCCACAGGCTGGACAGCGACGGTGGTGGCATGAACGAGACTCCCACCACCGGTCGCCCGCGCCGCGCGATTACCCGGCGCGGTCTGCTCTCGGGGGCGGTCGGAGGGGCAGTGGCCCTGTCCTCCGGGGCGGCCTGGGCCGTCGACCGCTACCTCGTCGAGCACGTGGAGGTCACCGGTGCCAGCTCCCGGTACGCCGTCGGCACGGCCTCCGCCTCGGCGTCCTCCGCGGCGACCGGATCGGTGTCCGCCAACACGTACCAGGGCCCCAGCGGCACGGTGACTGTCCGCACCGTCGAGACCGGCACCGGGCAGGACAAGGTGACCTACTGTGTCGCCGACGCCCAGCTGGCCAGCCCCACCGCGCTGATGTCAGCCTTCGCCAAGGACACCTTCGGGAACAACGTGATCGAGGTGCCGTCGGCCATGGCCCAGCGGGTCGGCGCGGTGTGCGCGGTCAACGGCGACTACTACGGCTTTCGCTCAACCGGGATCGAGGTCCGCAACGGGGCTGTGTTCCGTGACCAGGGCGCCCGGCAGGGGCTGGCGATCTACCGGGACGGGACCTTCGCCCTGTACGACGAGACTGCCACCACCGCAGCCACGCTGGTCAGCGACGGCGTCTGGCACACGCTCTCCTTTGGTCCCGGCATCGTCGACGGTGGAGCCGTGCTGGCCGGGATCGAGTCGGTCGAGATCGACCGGAACGTCGGGAACCACTCGATCCAGGGCAACCACCCCCGGACCGCGATCGGGATGGTCAGCCCCGGCCACGTGGTCATGGTGGTCGTCGACGGGCGCAGCCCTGGGTACAGCCGTGGTGTCACCCTGCCCGAGCTGGCCACGATCATGGCCGGCCTCGGCTGCCAGGTCGCCTACAACCTCGACGGCGGCGGCTCCTCGGCGATGTGGTTCGACAACGACATCGTGAGCAGGCCGCGCGGAACCGACAAGGAGCGCGGCACCAGCGACATCCTCTACATCGGAAGGTAGCCGGCCATGATCGTGCTGATCCCCTCGTACGAGCCCGACCACCGCCTGGTCAGGCTGCTCACCGAGCTGCGCCAGGAGCTGCCGCAGGCCGAGGTCCTCGTCGTCGACGACGGCTCCGGGCCGCGCTACCGGCCGGTCGTCGCCGAGGCTGCCGCTGCCGGGGCCACGGTCATCACCCATGACCGCAACCGCGGCAAGGGGGCGGCGCTCAAGACCGGGCTGCGCTGGGTCACCGAGCACGCCCCCGGCTCGGACGTGGTGTGCGCCGACTCTGACGGGCAGCACCGCCCGTACGACGTGGCCCGGGTGGCAGCCGCGGTCCGGCCGGGGACGATGGTGCTGGGCGGGCGCCGGTTCACCGGGCGGGTCCCGCTGCGCAGCCGCTTCGGGAACACGGTCACCCGGTACCTGTTCCGGCTGGTCACCGGCACCGACGTGTACGACACCCAGACCGGCCTGCGCGGCTACCCGTACCCGCTGCTGGAGTGGCTGCTGCGGGTGCCGGGGGAGCGCTTCGAGTACGAGCTGAGCGCGCTCCTGGCGGCCCGGGGCGCCGGGGTCGAGGTCGTCGAGGTCGAGATCGAGACCGTGTACGAGGCGCGCCACAGCTCGCACTTCCGTACCGTCAGCGACTCCTGGCGGGTGTACGCCCCGATGCTGGCCTTCGCCGGCCACCGGCTCCAGGGCCGGTGATGAGGACAGCGGCCCGGTTCGCGGGCGTGGGGCTGGCCTCGTTCCTGCTCGACACGGCCGTGCTGTGGCTGCTTCAGGCCGCAACCGGCCAGCTCGTGGTGGCGGTGGTGGGCGCCCGGGTGGTCTCCGGGGCGGCCAACTTCATCGCCAACCGCCGTTGTGTCTTCGCCGCCCAGGACCTGCCCTGGCGCCCGGCCCTGGTCCGGTACCTGGCCCTGGCGGGGCTGCTGCTGCTCGGCAGTGCTGTCCTGATGAGCACCTTGACCGGGCTCGGGCTGCCGGTTCTGGCGGCGAAGGTGGTCACCGAGGTCGTCCTGTTCTGCTGCTCCCTGCTCGGGCAGCGGCTCGTGGTCTTCGCCCGCCCGGCCGTGAGGCTACGGCCAGCGGCGGTCCAGCGCCCCAGAGCCGTCCGACCGGTCGGGACGACCTTCGTCGACTACCGTGGTCGCGCCAGTCGCTCGGCTGCTGTCCGCTCAACCCGGGCCAGGGCCTGGTCCATGGCCTCGGTCTGGCGCCGGAAGCCGGTCTCGGCCTCGTCCGCGATCCGCTCGACCTCGCCCAGCAGTCCCTGGAAGGCTTCCGGGTCCAGACTGGGGCGGGCCGACTCTGCTTTCTCGACGGCGGCATTCACCACCTGAAGCACTAGGTCCGCAAGTTCAACGGTGGACAGGTCACGAGGCACTCGAGGATCGATGCTGAGGTTGTCGAGTCGGCCTGCTCGCCAGGTCGCCCGTACCCGTTCGTCCGGGGATGTGGCCTCGCACTCCACCGGGTCCTCGCCCGGTCGAAGGTTGAGGATCTGCTCTTGCAGCTGTCGAAGGGCTGCGTCTGAACCGTACAGACTCATCATCGCTCCAGGTACTTGTCCATCCACTGCTGAACTTCGTGCCCGGCGGGCTCATTCGGGTACCCGGGGTGCACCGTGCCTCCGGCAGCGTTCAGCACCTCGACCACGCTGCGGGCCTGCCCGCCGACCAGGACCGGATCACTCAGCACGCCGCCCACGGCACCTGCAGCCACGACGCGGTCCATCACGGCCTCCGCAAAGCCTGCGCCGGTGAGGGCAGCGCTCGACACGTTGGCGCCGGTGAGGTCAGCCGACGCGAAGAGCCCATCCGTCAGCACAGCTCCACGCAGGTCGGCTCCTCGGAAGCTGGCCCGGAAGAAGGAGCCGCGCTGCAGCCGGGCCTCGGTCAGCACTGCCCCCGCGAACGAGGCCTCGCTCGCCTCCGCCTTGTGAAGATCGGCACGGGTGAGGACCGCGCCATCAAGGAGGGCTCCCGCCAGGTAGGCACTCAGCAGCTGGGCGCCGACCAGTCGAGCTCCTCTCAGGTCGGCCTCGTCGAGCACCGTCGACCACAGAACCGCCCGGCTGAGGTCCGCTCCCGCCAGGCTGGCCCGGGTCAGGTCGGCCGATGTGAGGTTCAGCCGAGTGCCAGTCGGGTCACCGGCCAGCCAGGCCGCGTGCGCGGCCAGCCGCGCACCCAGATCCTTGACGGTCATCAGTAGAACACCACCTTTCCGGCCCAGTTTGGATGAGCCTTCACCAAAGCAATGAGACTATTCCGGTCGGCCTCACTGAGGTGCCTGGTGTCGAGCAGCACCGATCGTCCGTTCTTGATCTGCTTCTCGATGTTCTGCGCGGCTGCTGCGTCGTTGTACGTGCCCCTGCCCCGGGACGGTCCGGAACCCCGTGATATCTCCGTGGGTCCTGTTTGCGTCGACGGTATCGCCGCCTCTGGTCTATGCGAGGTCCGGGTGGGCCTCCTGGACGCCGCGGACCTCCGGGAGCGTCGGCCCGTACGCGCCGGCGTGGGTGGCTGTGATGCCGGAGGTGACCACGGCCCGCTTCAGGGCGGGCTGGACGTCGGCCCAGGAGGCGGCGGCGAGGCGCTGCCGGGCCTCGGGGCCACCCAGCAGGCCGTCGGCCAGCAGCCCCGACAGCATTCCGGCCATGAACGAGTCGCCGCAGCCCACCGTGTCACCCACCGTGACCGTCATCGGCGGCACCCGCTCCAGGCCCTGGCCGTCGCGCAGCATCGCGACCGCGCCCTGCGAGCCAAGGGTGCAGACCACCAGGGCCGGCCCCAGGCTGAGCCAGTGCCGCAGCACCTCCTCGATCGAGGTGCCGGGGTAGAGCCAGGCCACGTCCTCGTCGGAGGCCTTCACCACGTCAGACAGTCCGACCAGCTCCTCGACCCGGAGCACCGTCTGCTGCGGCGAGCCCATCAGCGTGGGACGGGCGTTCGGGTCGTACGAGACCGTGGACCGCTCGCGGATCCGGCGCACCACCTCGACCACCTGGGAGCCGCCGGGCTCGACGGTGGCGCCGATGCTGCCGGTGTGGGTGTGGCCGAAGCGGCTGAGGTCAAGGGGAGGTACCGCGGTGGACAGGTCGAACTGGTAGCTGGCCTTGCCCTCGGCATCGAGCGTCGCGTACGCGACCGAGGTCCGCTCTGCTCCGTCGCTGCCCGGCACGATCTCGACTCCGGCCTGGTGGACAGCGTCCTCGATCAGCCGTCCGTGCCGGTCTTTTGCCCACCATGACGCCAGGCTGGCCGGGTGCTCCAGCCGGGCCAGGCCGGAGGCCACGTTCAGCACGCTGCCGCCGACATGCTCGCCGACCTGGTCGCCGCGGGCCACCACATCGACCAGCGCCTCGCCCAGGCACAGCACCCGTCCGTCAGTCATCTCGCGCGCTCCTTTGCCGGCGTCCGGTCTGTGGCCTGGACTCTACCGTGTCCAGCGGGCTGCTGCTGGCTGAAGGCACAGGCCGACCAGCAAGGGCGCGTGGGTCGGGGGTCTGGAAGGGCCGAGCAGGCCTCCCGCAAGCCCTGCCACCGGGGCCTCTGAAAACCTTCGCTCTCGCGAGGAACCCCTAGTGATAGTAGTGTTGGAGACGCAAGTCAAGGGCGGGGGTGACGGTGAACGTTCTGGCGCGACTGCTGATCAGCAAAGAGAGAACACCGTGGTACGTCGTCCTCGGGAGCGTGGTCGCGGTGACCTGTGGCTGACCTGCTGCGGGTCGCCACCCTGAACGCGAACGGGATCCGTTCTGCGGTCCGCCGCGGCTTCGCCGACTGGCTGGCCGCCCGTGACTGCGACCTGGTCGCGGTCCAGGAGATGCGCTGCCCGCCGGGGCTGGTGCCGCCCGAGGCGTGGGCCGGGTACCACCTCAGCTATGACGCCGGGAGCCTGGCCGGACGCAACGGCTGCGCCCTGCTGACCCGGCAGCCGCCGGTCGCGGTCCGGACCGGGATCGGCCGGGTCGCCTTTGCCCACGAGGGGCGCTACCTGGAGGCCGACCTGGACCTGCCCGGGCTGAGGCTTCGGGTGGGGAGCCTGTACGTGCCCAAGGGCGGGCGGGCCGGCGACCCGGACCCGAGGCCGTGGCGGCACAAGACCCGGTTCCTGGCGGCCCTGCGCGGCTACCTGCGCGAGGCCCGGGTCCAGGCCCGCCGCGACGGCCGGGAGCTGCTGGTGATGGGTGACTTCAACGTCGCCCACACCCGGCTCGACCTGCGCAACGCCACCGCCAACCGCAACCAGGTCGGGTTCCGGCCCGAGGAGCGGGAGTGGTTCGGCTCGCTGCTGTCGCCGCGGACCCTGACCGACGTGGTCCGCTCCCTCCACCCCGACCAGCCCGGCCCGTACTCGTGGTGGCGCTGGGGCGACGGCCCCTTCCAGAACGACACCGGCTGGCGGATCGACTACCAGCTGGCGACCCGGGGCCTGGCGCAGCGGGCCGTGTCCGCCGGCACAGACCGGGCACCCGACTATGCCTCCCGGATCAGTGACCACGCCCCGGTGGTGGTGGAGTACCAGCGCGGTTGAGGGGCGATCCGCTGGGTCGTCCGTCTCCCAGCCGTGGGGACCGGCTCGGTGCGCCTGGTCGTGAGGCCCCAGGTCTGGTCGCTGCTCCAGCGGGCTGACAGACTGCCGCCATGGACCTGGAGCAGGCGGCCGAGGAGCTGTACGGGATCGACCCAGCCACCTTCGTGGCCCGTCGGACCGAGCTGGTGAAGCAGGCCCGGGCGGCCAAGGACCGTCCGCTGGCAACGGCGATCGGGGCGCTGCGGCGCCCCACGGTGAGCGCCTGGTACCTGAACCTGGCGGCCCGCGCGCCGCTGCCCGAGCTGGGTGAGCTGCTGCAGCTGGGGGCCGAGATGCGCGAGGCCCAGGCCCGCCTCGACATGGCCGCGGTGGCCGGGATGACCGGACGGCGCCGAGAGCTGGAGCAGGCGGTCCTGACTGGGCTGACCCGGCTGCTGGAGACCAGGGGCGTGACTGCCTCCGCGGCCTCCCTGGCCGAGGTCCAGAGCACCCTCACCGCCGCGGTGGCCGACCCGAGGGCCGAGCAGGTGGTGACCTCAGGCTGCCTGGCCCGGCCCCTGGTGTACGCGGGCTTCGGAGAGGTCGACCTGACCGGCGCGCTGGGCGCCGAGCTGGACCTGCGGACCCGGCAGGTCGCCGAGGACCGGGCGCCGGCCGCCGCAGCGACCCCGGCCGCTTCAGCGGCCACTGGCGGCGAGACCCCGGCCGACGAGGACGCTCCTGCGGCGCTGCCCAGCGGGGAAGGCCGTCCGCACCTGCGAGTCGTCCCGGGCCCGGCCGACGAGCCGGTGGCCAAGGAGGCACCTCCGGCCGCCCCGGTCCCAGACCAGGGAGCACCGGCCGAGCCGGCCCCCGACGAGCCGGCAGAGCCCGTACGGGTGACTGCGCCGGTCGCCGAGGAGCCGGAACCACCCGTACCGGCTGACGATGATCTCGACGACGAGGAGGCAGCGGCACTGGCCGCCCTGGAGGCCGCCCAGAAGGCCCTGGCCGCGGCCAAGGCCAAGAAGCAGCGGGCCAGCGCCGCCAAGGTCGTCGCCGACCTTCGTGAGCAGCTGCTAGGCGCCTCCACCGCCCGAGTGGAGGCCGAGCAGCAGGTCGAGCGGCTCAGCGCCGAGCTGGCCGCCGCCCAGCAGCGCCTGGAGCAGGCCCAGGCCGCGGAGGCTGAGCTGGCCGACCGGCTGGTGGCCGCCGAGGAGCAGCTCGGCTGAGCCCGAGTCGTACGCCTTCAGGCTCCGGCTGAGATTTCGCTGGGGTTTCGCCGGTGCCCTGAGCCACTATGGCTGGGTGATCGAGCTTCGAGAGGTCAGCAAGATCTACCCCGACGGGACCGTTGCCGTCGAGAACGTGTCGCTCCTGGTCCCGGAGGGAAAGACCACCGTGCTGGTCGGGTCCTCCGGCTGCGGCAAGACCACCCTGCTGCGGATGGTGAACCGGATGGTGACCCCCACCAGCGGGCAGGTCCTCGTCGGCGGCGTCGACGTGGCGAATGCCGCACCGGTCCAGCTGCGCCGGTCCATCGGGTACGTGATGCAGAACGCCGGGCTGCTGCCGCACCGGCGGGTGATCGACAACATCGCCACCGTGCCGCTGCTGAACCGGGTCCCCAAGAAGGCCGCCCACCAGCAGGCCCTGGAGCTCATGGACACCGTCGGCCTGGACCGTGACCTCGCCCAGCGCTACCCCGCGCAGCTCTCCGGCGGGCAGCAGCAGCGGGTGGGGGTGGCCCGCGGGCTGGCCGCTGACCCGAAGGTGCTGCTGATGGACGAGCCGTTCGGGGCCATCGACCCGATCGTGCGGACCGGGCTGCAGCGCGAGCTGCGAGACCTGCAGGCCCGGCTCCACAAGACCATCCTCTTCGTCACCCACGACATCACCGAGGCCTTCACCCTGGGCGACCAGATCGTGATCCTCGCCGCCGGCGGCCGGGTCGCCCAGGCCGGCAGCCCCACCGAGATCCTCACCGACCCGGCCGACGACTTCGTCCGGGACCTGATCGGGCTGAGCTCGGGGGACCGGACCCTGCACCTTGAGCCCGGCCCGTACGGCGACGACCTGGTCATCGACAGCTTGGGACGTCCGGTCGGGCGGCTGCGGGGCCGGCCATGACCTGGCTGCAGCACAACGCCGGCACCGTCGCCGAGGCCGCCTGGGCGCACCTCTGGCTGGCGCTGCCCGCGATCGCCCTGAGCTTCCTGCTCGCCCTCCCGGTCGCCTGGGTGGCGAACCGGCTGCGCTGGTCGCGGTTCACGCTGCTGCTCGTCACCGGGCTGCTGTACGCGATCCCGTCACTGCCGCTGTTCATCATGCTGCCGATGGTCACTGGCGCCCCGGTCCGCTCCCCGGTCAACGTGGTGGCCGCGCTCACCGCGTACGGGCTGTCGCTGATGGTCCGCTCCGCCGCCGACGCTCTGGACGCCGTCCCGGAGGCGACCCTGCTGTCGGCGACTGCGCTCGGCTACTCCGGGCTGCGGCGGTTCTTCACCGTCCAGCTGCCGCTCGGCGCCCCGGCCCTGCTGGCCGGGCTGCGGGTGGTGTCGGTCAGCACGGTCAGCCTGGTCACCGTCAGCGGGGTGCTCGGGGTGCCCAGCCTGGGGCTGCTGTTCACCGACGGCTTCCAGCGCGGAATCGTGGCCGAGGTGATCGCCGGGATCGTCGCCACTGTGGCCCTGGCGATGCTGGTCGACCTGGCTCTGGTGAGCCTCGGGCGGCTCCTGCTGCCCTGGCAGCGCAGTGGCCGGCCCGGCACGGCGGGGGTGGTCTGATGCGGTTCTGGGTGGCGACCTGGCAGTGGCTGAGCGACCCTGCCAACGCGTACGGGCCGCACGGGTACTGGACCCGCTTCGCCGAGCACGTCGGCTACTGCCTGCTCGCGACCGTGATCGCCTGCCTGGTCGGGGTCCCGCTGGGATACCTGGTGGGGCACACCCGCAGGGGCCGGGGACTGGTGGTGGTCTCCTCCGGCGCCGCCCGGGCCCTGCCCACCCTCGGTGTGGTCACCCTGCTCGGGCTGTGGCTCGGGATCGGGCTGGAGGCGCCGCTGCTGGCCCTGGTGCTGCTGGCCGTGCCGTCGGTGCTGGCTGGGGCGTACTCCGGTGTCGAGCAGGTCCCGGCGCCGGTGGTCGACGCCGCCCGGGCCACCGGCATGTCACCTGGGCAGGTGCTGTGGCAGGTCGAGGCCCCGCTCGGGCTGCCGCTGCTGCTCGGCGGGATCCGCTCGGCGATGCTGCAGGTCGTCGCGACCGCGACGCTGGCCGCGTACGTCGGGGCCGGCGGGCTGGGAACCTTCCTGTTCCTGGGGCTCAAGACCCAGAACTACCCGATGATGCTGGCCGCGTCGCTGCTGGTGGTCGTGCTGGCGGTGGTGCTGGAGCTCGGCTTCGAGCTGGCGGTGGCCCTCACTGCACGGAAGACCGGGAATAGCAGTGGCGCCCGCGGGGTTGCACGGTAGCTGCCGCCAACTGTCAGGAGGTCCCGGTGGTCACGAGACGAGCCTTCCTCGGCTTCGGGAGCGCACTCCTGGCCGCAGGCCTCGGCGCCTGCGCGAAGACCGACCCGCTCGGCTCGGGCGAGCCGGGCGACGGCAGGCTGGTGGTCGGCAGCCAGCAGTACTACTCGAACGAGATCATCGCCGAGATCTACGCCCAGGCCCTCGAGCGGGCCGGCTTCCAGGTCACTCGGCAGTTCCAGATCGGCCAGCGTGAGGTCTACCTGCCCGAGTTCCGCGCCGGACGCGTCGACGTCTTCCCCGAGTACGGCGGGAACCTGCTGCAGTCGCTGGACAAGGCGACACCCGCGCGGACCGGGCCCGAGATCGAGGCCGCCCTGGCCACGGCCCTGCCGTCGGGTCTGCGGACGCTGAAGGCCGCCGCGGCCAGCGACCAGGACAGCTACAACGTCACCCAAGCGACTGCTGAGCGCTACGGGCTGGTCTCGCTGGCGGACCTGGCCAAGGTGCCGCAGCCGGTGAAGGTCGGCGGCAACGCCGAGCTGGCCACCCGCCCGTACGGGCCGACCGGCCTCAAGACCCTGTACGGGGTCGACGCCGAGATCGTGGCGATCGAGGACTCCGGCGGCCCGCTGACCCGCAAGGCCCTGACCGACGGGACCGTCATCGCCGCCAACCTGTACAGCGCCGACCCGGCGATCGTCAGCTCCGGGCTGGTCACCCTGACCGACCCGAAGTCGATGATCCTGCCCCAGCACGTGGTCCCGGTCATCTCGGCGAAGGTCAGTGAGCAGGCCGTGGCGGCGCTGGAGCGCGTCCAGGCCAGGCTCGACACCCCTGCCCTGCAGGAGCTCAACGCCCAGTCCAAGACCCAGCAGCGCAAGGCCTCCGACATTGCCCAGGCCTGGCTGGAGGGTCTGCGGTAGAGCGCCCCCGAGCAGCCACGACGCACCGGTGGCTGGTGCCGAGCAGGTCACGCCCGGGGGACTGTCCGGCCGGGACTCCTACTGGGCCCAGGCGGCGAAGGGCGCCAGGTGCTTGACGAAGTGGTCGGAGATCACCTGGTGGTACTCGGCCTCGTGGGCGTTCCAGACCGCGTACAGCTGGTCGTGGAACTCCTCCAGGACCGCCCCGTACGCCACGTGCAGCACCTGGCGGGAGTCGGTCTCGTCCAGCAGCCGCGCCACCTGCTCGTCGCTCGGCTGAGCCGGGATCCGGGCCGGGTCGCAGGACAGGTGGTAGCTCTGGACGTTCTTCTCGAAGCTCGCCAGCGCCAGGGTCAGGACCTGGCGCATCAGGTCCGGGTCGTGGGCGGCGACCACCCGCAGCGCCTCGGCCCAGCTGGTGCCGGCGGTCTTGAGGTGCACCAGCCCCCGGGTCGCCTCGGCCAGCAGCGGGTAGGTCGAGTACTTGTCGGAGCCGGAGTGCAGCGACAGCTTGTACGGGCCGAGCGCCCGGGCCAGCTCGGCGTGGATCTCGAAGTCCCGCTGGAGCTCGTCGAGGTCTCCGATGAACTCGACCCCCTTCTCGAAGCGGCCGACGAAGCGGGGCGCGAAGGAGACGAGCTCCATCCCCAGCCGCTTCAGCTCGCTCACCACCACCACGTGCTCGGCCGGCTTGGTGGGGAACTCGGTCTCGTCGACGGCGAACTCAACCTCCCAGTCGCCGCCCTTCTCCACCAGCCGGTGGTACAGCGCCATCGCGTGCGCCATCGACGGGCCGTACTTGGCCATCGCCCGCAGCACCGACTCCTCGTCGAGGCTGACCGACTCGTGCTCCAGGTCGACGCGGAAGCCGACGTACCGCTTCTTCACCGCATCCAGGTCGGTCTCCAGCCCGGCCCAGTCGAGGGCCTCGAGCTTGGCGGTGATAGTGGCCGGGTCGGCGTGCTCGGCCTCGGCGTCCACCTCGGCCTTCGGGTCCAGGGTGAAGAAGACGTACCCGGCGGCGGTGGTGGAGTCGACGTCGGCCAGCTGCTCCAGGTGGTCGGCGTCGGCGCCGACCGGCTTCGTCCAGCCGGCCTGGAAGGCGCCCCAGGTGGCGTCGTCGAGGACGTTGCGGGGAGTCCGGTGGCAGCGGCCCATCTCCCGGACCGACTGCTGCGCGAAGACCGGGTTGAGGGCCGCCCCCACCCGGTTCAGGGCGTCGACGTGGCCCGGGGTGGCCAGGCCCAGCCGGTCACCGAAGCCGACCGAGGTGTGCAGCCCGAACCGGGTCGGGGTCAGCCAGGGCAGCGCCCGGCGCAGGGCCAGGGCGTTCTCGGCGGAGGTGTCGCCGACCAGCCGGGTCTGGCCGTCGACCTGGTCACGAGCGCCGGCCAGCCCGTCCAGGGCGGCCTCGTCCTCGGCGACCGCGACGAGCCGCAAGCCGTCGCCGGTCCGCTCCAGCCAGTACGTGACCCCGCCGTACGAGACCAGCGACTCGCGGTAGGCGGAGTCGCCGAGCAGTCCGGTGACGGCCGGGTCGACAGGGTCAGGGTGCGCGTTCATGGGAGTCCTTCCGCCGCAGGGCCCGGCACTGGGGCCAGCGCCGGCACGGGGCGTGGTGAGACCACGCCGACGCTCCTCACCCTATCCGGGAATGCGCTTGCCCACGCGGGCGGGGCGCACCTCGCCGGTTCTTCTCGCCCGCCCTGGCTGCACCAGCGCCCCGGCTGGGGCAGGCTGGGGCCGTGACCACCTACCTGCACCGGTTCACTGTCAAGCCCAAGCACCTGGACGCCTACCTGCCGGTCCTGGAGCAGGAGCTGGCGCTGCGCCGCCAGCACCAGATCAGCGTGCACCGGGCCTTTGCTGAGACCGACGCCGAGCCCAAGCTGACCCTCCTCTACAGCGCCGAGCCGGACCAGTTGGCCGCGTACCAGGCCGACCCGCAGACCGCGGCTCTGGCCGACCAGGCCCGCGGGCACGTCTTCACGAACCTCTTGGTCCGCCCGGTCGAGGTCGAGGTGATGACCGAGCCCACCGCAGAGTCGGTCGCCGGACGGATCGCGATCATGCGCCGCTACCGGATCGTCGGCTCCTGGGACGGCTTTCTCGCGGTCTGGCGACGGATCGTGCCGGTCCGTGAGCAGTACGGCTTCCGCTGCCTGTTCGCGGTCCGCGACGAGCCCACCGACATGTTCACCTGGGCCTTCGACTTCGCCGGCTCCTGGGAGGAGTTCCCGGCCGCCCAGCGGCCCTACTACCACGACCCGGCTCGGGTCGACCTGCGCGGAGTCTTCAACTTCATGGCCGACTACTCGATCCACCCGGCCCGCCAGCTGCTGCTGTAGCGCCGCCGAGCATCCGCGGACAAGCGCCAGGACCGCCCGGTCAGACCAGTAGGCTCGCCCAGCGGTCCACCCCCTCAACGTTGGGAAGCGCTATGAATCCGGTCGTCGTCGCCGTTGCAGTCATGCTGGTCCTGGCCCTGCTGCGGGTCCATGTCGTGCTGGCCCTGTTCGTCGGGGCGCTGGTCGGCGGGCTGATGTCCGGGATCGGGCTGGAAGCGACCATGGTCGCCTTTCAGGAGGGGCTCGGCGCGGGGGCGAAGATCGCCCTCTCGTACGCGCTGCTCGGCGCCTTCGCGATGGCGGTGGCCCACTCCGGCCTGCCCCAGCTGCTCGCCGACACCCTGATCCGCCGGCTCGACGGTACCGGCGGCAGCCGAACCGCCGCCTGGGTGCGGTGGGGGGTCATCGGGGGCGTGATCGCGATGGCGGTCATGAGCCAGAACCTGGTCCCGGTCCACATCGCCTTCATCCCGCTGCTGATCCCGCCGCTGCTGGCCGTCCTGACCAGGCTCCGCCTGGACCGCCGGGCCGTCGCCTGCGCGATGACGTTCGGCCTGGTCACGACGTACATGTACCTGCCGCTGGGGTTCGGCAAGATCTTCCTGGAGGACATCCTGCTGGGCAACATCGCCAAGGCTGGCCTGGACACCTCCCAGGTCAGCGTGATGCAGGCGATGGGGATCCCGGCCCTGGGAATGGTGGTCGGGCTGCTGGTCGCGCTCTTCGTCAGCTACCGCAGGCCCCGCGCGTACGACCCGCAGGCCAGCGTCGAGACCGGGCCCACGCCGCAGGTCAGCCGGCCCAAGGTGGTTGTCGCGGTGGTTGCAGTCCTCAGCTCGTTCGCGGTCCAGTCCTGGCTGACCGTGGCCGACTCGAAGGCCGACTCGCTGCTGGTGGGTGCCCTGGTCGGGCTGTTCATCTTCGTCGCGACCGGGGCCGTCAGGGTCCTCGAGGCCGACGAGGTCTTCACCTCGGGGATGCGGATGATGGCGCTGATCGGCTTCATCATGATCACCGCCCAGGGCTTCGCCTCGGTGATGACGGCGACCGGCCGGATCGGCGCGCTGGTCTCGGCCACCGCCAACCTTTTCGGCACCAGCAAGGCGATGGCCGCGTTCGCGATGCTGCTGGTCGGGCTGCTGGTGACGATGGGGATCGGCTCGTCGTTCTCGACCCTGCCGATCATCACCGCGATCTACGTGCCGCTGTGCCTGGCGCTCGGCTTCTCGACGCTGGCGACGGTCGCGATCATCGGCACCGCCGGGGCCCTGGGTGACGCCGGCTCCCCGGCCTCGGACTCGACTCTCGGGCCCACTGCCGGGCTCAGTGCCGACGGGCAGCACGACCATGTGCGTGACACCGTGATCCCGACCTTCCTGCACTTCAACCTGCCGCTGCTGGGTGCCGGCTGGGTCGCAGCGATGGTGCTGTGAGCCGGTTGGCGCAGGGTGTCCAGCGCTCGGGCTGTGGTGCCGGGCAGCAGTCCGGCGGGTCTAGGATGTCGAGCGTGCCAACCACCGCGTACCGTCCATGTGCCCTGCGTCGCTCGACGCTGGCCATGATGGGTACCTGTCGGTGCATGTGCCGCTGGTGACCTGCCCCAGCACAACGAACCGGTCCGCACTGGACGCCTCTTGACCTGTCTGCCCTTCCGGGCCGGTCGGCGGCGTTCACCGACAGAAGGCCCCACGTGATCAGCGTTACCGACCTGAAGAAGGTCTACCGGCAAGGCGACCGCGAGGTCCGGGCCCTCGACGGCGTCAGCCTGGAGGTGCCCGCCGACCACGTCCATGCCGTGATCGGGCAGTCCGGGGCCGGCAAGTCCACCCTGGTCCGCTGCCTGGCGGTGCTCGACCGGCCGACCTCCGGCACCGTACGGATCGGCGGACTCGAGCTGACCGCAGTCCACTCCAGCGAGCTGCGCCGCTACCGGCGCCGGCTGGGGGTGGTCTTCCAGCACGCCAACCTGTTCGACTCCCGTACGGTCGCCGCCAACGTCGCCTACCCGCTGGAGCTGGCTGGCCTCGCCCGTGCCGAGCGGCTCACTAAGGCCGCCGAGCTGCTGTCGCTGGTCGGGCTCGGGGACCGGCTGGACGCCTACCCCGCCCAGCTCTCGGGAGGGCAGCGGCAGCGGGTCGGGATCGCCCGCGCCCTGGCCACCGACCCGGACGTGCTGCTCTGCGACGAGCCGACCAGCGCCCTCGACCCGGCCACCACCGGCGAGATCCTGGACCTGATCGCCGGGCTGCGGGCCCGGCTCGGCCTGGCGGTGCTGGTAATCACCCACGAGATGCAGGTGGTGAAGCGGGTAGCCGACTCGGTCTCGCTGCTGGAGGCCGGTACGGTCGTCGAGGCCGGGCCGCTCGGCGAGGTGCTGCGCCGCTTCGGCGGGCGGCTCAGCGAGGCCCTGCTGGGGCTGCCGCCGGCCACCGCCGACCGGACCGTCGAGGTGCTGGACATCACCCGCGGTGACCAGGCCTCGGCCCTGGCTCGGGCCGGCCGGGCGCTGGGGGCCGACCTGCCGGTACTGGCAGCGGTGGTGGAGCCGCTGGGCGGCGAGACCTTTCACCGGTCCCGGGTCCGGGTGCCCGAGGCCCTGGACCCGGCCCAGGTGGTGGCCGAGCTGGAGCTCCACGGAGCCCAGGCGGTGCTGGGGGAGGGGCTGCGGTGACCGACCTGCTGAGCAACCCGGCGATCCGGAACGCACTGGCCCCGGCCTTCCTGGAGACCCTGCTGATGGTGGGGCTGAGCGGGCTGGCAACGGTCCTGCTCGGGCTGCCGCTCGGGGTGGTGATGCTCGTCACCCAGCCCGGCGGGATGGCCCAGAACCGGCCGCTCAACCTGCTGCTGTCGGGGCTGGTCGTCAACATCACCCGCTCCATCCCGTACGCGATCTTGATGGTCTCGCTGATCCCGTTCACCCGGGTCCTGGTTGGCACCTCGGTCGGGCCGGTCGCCGCTTCTGTGTCGCTGACGATCGCCTGCGTCCCGTTCTTCGCCCGGCTGGTCGAGACCTCGCTGCGCGAGGTCGACCCCGGAAAGATCGACGCTGCCCACGCCATGGGCTCGACCCGCTTCCAGACCATCTGGAAGGTGCTGCTGCCCGAGGCGCTGCCATCGCTGGTGGCCAGCATCACCACCACGATGGTCGCCCTGATCGGCTACTCCGCGATGGCCGGCCTGATCGGCGGTGGCGGCCTGGGCCGGCTCGCCTACAACTACGGCTACCAGCGCTTCCAGCCCGAGGTGATGATCACCGTGCTGGTGATCCTGGTGCTGCTCGTCCAGCTGGTGCAGCTGGTCGGCGACCGGGTGGTCCGCGCGGTCGACCACCGATAACCCCACGACCTGGCCCGCCACCTGGGCGGGTCACCAACCGGAAGGACAACCATGATCACCACCCGCAGAGGCCTGCTCGCTCTCACCGGTGCTACCGCGGTGATGGCGATGATGGGGTGCTCCAGCAGCTCGACCACCGAGGTCAAGGTCGGGGCCAGCCCGGTCCCGCACGCCCGGATCCTCGGGTTCATCAAGGACAACCTGGCCGCCAGGGCCGGGATCAGCCTGACCATCGTCGAGTACGACGACTACGTGCAGCCGAACGAGGCCCTCGCCTCGAAGGAGCTCGACGCGAACTACTTCCAGCACCTGCCGTACCTGGAGGACCAGATCGCCGAGCGGCGCTACCCGTTCGCTCATGGCGCGGGGATTCACATCGAGCCGTACGCGGCGTTCTCGAAGAAGTACCAGGCGGTGGCCGACATCCCCGAGGGGGCAGCGGTCGCGATCACCAACGACGCCTCCAACCAGGCCCGCGGCCTCAAGGTGCTGGAGTCGGTGGGGCTGCTCAAGGACGTCACGCTGAAGACCAGCGTCGTCAGCCTGACCCCGGACCAGAACCCGAAGAAGCTGCAGTTCAAGGAGAACCAGCCGGAGATCATCGTCCAGCAGATCGACGACCCGGGGATCGACGTCGCGATGGTGAACGGCAACTTCATTCTCTCGGCCGGACTGAGCACCGAGAAGGCCCTGGCTGCCGAGAAGGTCGAGGGCAACCCGTACGCGAACATCCTGGTCTGGCGCAAGGACGACGCCAAGCCCGGGGTCGCCAAGCTCGACGAGCTGCTCCACTCCAGCGAGGTCGCCGACTTCATCCGCACGACCTGGCCGTCCGGCGACGTGACCCCCGGCGCCTGACCCGATCTGGGCTGGGGGTACGGAGGCCGCGCCGTACCCCCAGTCTCCTTGGCGGGCAGACCGCCCTGGTTGATTCGGTCGCTTACCAGGGACGCGGCGTCTATCTATGTCAGTCGTTCGATGTGTTCGAAAACCATCTCCAGGGTGGTGTACTGAGGTGTCAGGAGGCTCCACCAACGGCTAAGTTTCTGGTCGAAAGGCCGCCCGTACCGCCCCACATCCTTGCGGGTTCGTGTCGCGACTACACCGTGCCTGGCTCGTGATAGCATGACAAGGAGAGTGCGCTCTTCTTCGGCAAGGTCTGCCCGAGTCTTGGCCTTCTGGTAGGGGAGGTGTCCCTCCTCCATCCCCACGGCCACGACCCAGTCGAACTGCTGACCTTTGCCCGTATGCGCGTTGAGCAAATGCACTCCGGAGCCTACCGGCTCCAAGGGATCGCTAGTGCGAAGCGCGCCGAGTGCTGCTCGGATGGATGGCGCGTCAGTCTCACTTAAGATGTCGAAGGCGTCTTCGAGTTGGTCGACCGTGTCGACATCTGCTGGATCCGCACCCGACAGAACCGCCTCGCGGGCGTGCTCCACGGTCGTGTTCCGCGGAAGACGGTTAACCACTTCGCGGATGTGTTCCAGGATCGACGGATCATCAACGGCGAGGTCCCAGCGGCGGACAGGAAGTTCAGACCCGGTGAAAGTGTTATCGATCACCCGGCGTCGCCAGCCTGCTCTGGTGATAACGCCGAATGAGTTGTCAGGGCTCGACTTTAGCACCGCTTCTGCGAGGCGCAGCAGCCCATCGGCTTCCTCCTTCTTATCGCGGAACTCCAGTTTGGCTGAGCATCCGCCATCCGGCCAGTCCATTGGGTTGACAGACTCGAGGGCGACTGGAGTGTTCAAGTGGGCACCGATCTCATTGCTGCTCAAGTGGGCACTGATCTCATTCACCATCGAAAGGACCTGAGGCGATGACCGGTAGGACCCGTGGAGCCGAAGTGGTTCACTGCATTCCTCCCGCAGGGCCTTCAGGACTTGCTTTGGGGCCGCGCCCGCCCAGGTAAAAATACCTTGATCAGGATCGCCCGCGTAGGTGCGACTAGCCGTGCAGGTTCGTCGCACGAGGTCAAGGTGCTGCAGCGACATGTCCTGGAACTCATCGACCAAGATGGCGCCGAAGTGGCACTGGTACAGGCGGGCAACGGCTGACACGCGAAGAATCCTTTGAGCATGTCTGAGGAGATCATCGTAGTCGAGCCGCACAGCCTTCTGGCGGATCTGCTCAACCTCTAGGGCAGAGGCGGCTCCGGGATCATCGGATTCCTGAAGTCGGGTAATAATTTCGTCGTCAGATAGAGGACTGCTCTTAACTTGGCCCAGCAGGGCCGCTGCGGCTGCCCGTTCGGAGGCATCGGGCACTACCCGCTCCAGATCCTTCCCTGCCGTTGATCTTGTGGGCAGGATCATCCTGTCGGGGCGGTCTGGCAGGGTCCGACCGTGTGCCAGAATGGTGTCTGCTGCATGTCCATGAAAGTTCTTCACGACCACGTACTTTCGCATGCGTGCAGCCCCCAGGGTTTCTCGAAATCTCTGGCTGAGGTTGACTTTGGCACGGTTGGTGAAAGTGAGTGCGAGAATGCGCTGGTTCGGCAGGAGCTGGTGAATGAGATGTGCAGCACGGTGCGCCAGGACTTCTGTCTTACCGCAGCCGGGGGGTGCGAGAATGAGCAGGTGGTTGGCGCTGGCTTCTGCTGCCGCGCGCTGCTCTGTGCTGAGACGGCCGCCGTTCATAAGAATTCCCTGAGGCAGTGTCGGGTCTGCAGGTTACTCAGGAGTGCCGACACGCTTTCGATGGCCTTTGCCCGATCCTTTGAGAGCGATGCGGCTATGGCTGATGCTGCCAGTACCTTGTTCTTGCGGCAGAATTTGACTATCTCTTTTGAGCTGCTTTCAATGGAGAAGGTGCCCTCCTTGCAGGCGTCGGATTGTATGAGAGCATGTTCAACCTCGGGGGGCGTTAGTCCCTTGCAGTACTCATCCTCAAGATCTTCGTGCGAGACGAACACGACGTTGTTCTCTACGTCCTTGGGTTTCCCGCCGACAGCGCTGATCCATTTGTCTTTGGCGTCGGCGTCCACGAGTCCAAGCAGGGTCACGCCGAACCCCTGGGGTCCGAGCAGGGGGTAGACATGTCGGAACTTCTCTGCTCCGTCGAGTTCGAGAACCACGGCCCCGAGCCGATCGAGGTCTATGTCTAGTGCTCGGGCGACGGCCTCAACGATGATCCGATCAGCTAGGCCTTCAACAATCAAGGTGTACCGGGACGTCAGGGCCTCCAGTAGGCGAGGGGACCACCAGTTAGCGCGCTCCTTGTCTACGGCTGAGAGCCGACTGTCTGGTACCTGGTGAGCCTGTCCGTCTCGGTCAATCGCGATGACTTCGGAGGGCTCAAATCGCTGAAGAATGAAGGGTGAGTGTGTGGCGATGATCTTCTGATTGCCGTCACCACTGAGAAGACCAGCGATGGTCCGCTGGCTGGATGGATGGAGATGCAGTTCTGGTTCATCGATGGCGAGCATGTTGGCTGTTCCCTCGGCAAGGTCGAAGAGCGCCATGGCGGTGAGCTGCCTCAGGCCATCGGATTGTTCGTGAAGTGATACTGGCTGGCCATCGCGATTCAGAAACAGAGTCACATTTCCGAGAACATCCTTGTCGGGATCAGTCGTGCTCTGAACAATGAAATCTGATGACGTCACCTCATGGGGCATTGCGCCCCTGAGGTGCTGGGCAACTCGGTCGAGGAGCTCAGCGATCGGCGTGCTCTTCCCCAGTTGATCATTGAACTGCGCGAGAAGGTCGGTCAGTATCTTCTTGCGATCACCCAAATCGGCGGACTCGAGGAGTGTGCGGATGGCACTGTCCAGTGGGCCAGAGGAGTTCGCCCTGCTAGCCCGGATTTGTCGCCAGCCGAAAGACTCGAGTTGTTCTCGTGTTGGCGCCCGGTCGTGGCCACCCTCTGGGAACTGCCGCTGGATCACTACTGCCTGATCGTCTGATGGATCTCGTTCCACGCGGAGTTGGACCTTGAGGGACTCCGTTTCCTGGTCTTCTGAGTCTATTGAAATCTCCCGAGGAAAGAGCGTGCGCTCGGTGTCTGAGAACTCACTGAGGGTGAGTTCCACTATCAGCGGCTTTTCAGGATCGCGCAGGTCGGCGACAGACAGGGCCTGGTAAAGACCGGCTGTGGATGTCCCGAGGGTGAGATTGAGGAGTCTCAGGATAGAGCTCTTGCCCACATCGTTGGCGCCAACAATGACGGCATGGCGACGAACTGAGATTTCTATGTCGGCAGTCCGACTGTGATTACGGATAGAGATGAAGGCGATGCGCACGGGAAGGCCTTGAGGGACGAGTGAGACTGGGCTGAGTGCCTCATATGATCCCTTAGGGCCTGGTCGAAGTCAAACCGTGACACGCGGTCTCTGAGTGGGAAGACCGGAGGTGAGCTGCTCCACTCCAGCGAGGTCGCCGACTTCATCCGCACGACCTGGCCGTCCGGCGACGTGACCCCCGGCGCCTGAGCGCGGAGAGGGAGATCCTGGGCGGGGGGACGGAAGCTGCCGCGGTGCTCACCGCGAGGAAGAGGTCGGGGCCATGGCGAGTCGGCCAGCCCGGGCGGAGCCCGGGCAGTCGAGCACAGCCTCCCCGGACTACCCAGCCAGCGGGTGGTGGAGCCACACGGTGAGGTCTGGGCCCCAGCCGGTGATGGTGGTCACCCCGTCGCGGACCGGGAGCGGGGCGTACGCGGACTCCAGGTAGGCCAGCTGGGTGAGGTGGACGCCGTCGTACTGCTCGGCGACACGGGGCCAGTCCGGCTCCCAGAACCGGTGCCCGGCGAACCAGTGAGCCAGGTCCTGGCCGCTGGAGGTCGGGTTCTGCGGCGGGTGGCTGGTCGGGAACTGGTTGACGAGCGCGCACCAGGCGTCGGCGCTGCTCACCTCGTAGATCCGGGGTGGGCGCAGCGGGGCGACGGGGCGCCAGGCCATGTCCTCCACAGCATCGGGCCACAGGTCCATGAAGGAGTCCTCAGTTCCGAAGGCCTCAACGCAGGGCGCGGTGAGTCAGGGTCCGGACGTGGTACGCAGGCACGGGGCGTACCGGCCGTCACCGCCCCTCAGCTCGGGAAGCGTCCACCACCGGCTGAAGAACCCAGGCTGGACCACCGGCAGGTCAGCAGCAGGTCGAAAGCCCCAGTCCCGGCGGGTCAGCTCGACCTGGCGGTCCACCGCGAACGGCTCCGACCAGAGCTGGCGTAGGTAACCGGGCAGGTCTTGGGGTATGCCCCGCTCGGCCCAGGGGTCAAACGGCTCGTTGCCCATCGGGGGCAGCGCCTCGACGACCACACCCAGAGCCAGCTGCCACGGCAGCGGAGTGGACGGGTTGCTGAGCTCGGCACCCAGCCACGACCACACCGGTCGGGAAGGCGTCGTCATCGGACCTAGGCGAGGCAGACGCCGGTGGCGTGGACCGGGCAGTAGCCGCCGGGGTTCGCCTCCAGGTACTGCTGGTGGTCGTCCTCGGCGAAGAAGAACGGCCCGGCTAGGGCGATCTCGGTGGTGATGGTCCCGTACCCGGCCTCGGTCAGGGCCTGCTGCATCCGGTCCCGGGCAGCCTCGGCGGCGGCCTTCTGCTGCTCGCTGGTCGCGTACACGGCTGAGCGGTACTGGGTGCCGCGGTCGTTGCCCTGCCGCATCCCCTGGGTCGGGTCGTGGTTCTCGAAGAAGACCGTCAGCAGCTGGTCGTAGCTCACCTGCTGGGGGTCGAATACCACCCGGACCGTCTCGGCGTGGCCGGTCCTGCCGGTGCAGACCTCCTCGTACGTGGGGTTCGGGGTGTACCCGCCCTGGTAGCCGACCGCGGTGGTCAGTACCCCCGGGACCTCCCAGAACAGCTTCTCTGCGCCCCAGAAGCATCCCAGCGCGAGGTAGGCGACCTCCGCGCCGTCTGGGACCGCGTTGACCGGGCGACCCAGCACCCGGTGCGGCCGGGAGGGGTCGGTCACCGGGGTCGGACGGCCGGTCAGCGCGCTGGTCGCGTCGATCAGCTTCTGCTTGTCGAAGAACACGGGTCACAGCGTACGGGGCGTCGCAACGCCCCCGTCGAAGCCAGAGCCTGGGCAGATGGGTGGCGCCCGGCCTGGCCGACGCGGTCGAGGTCCGGAGCCCGCCCGACGAGGCCGGCCCGACCGCGGGCGGCCGGCTCGGCTGCCTGGTGGTGGGGCAGGGCGCTGCCAGAAGAGGTCAGCCGGGCAGCTTCGGCTGGGGCAGCAGCGGCGCGGCGGGGTGCTGGCCGGGCAGCAGCGGCGCTCCCGGCCGCTGGTCTGGCAGAAGCGGTCCGGTCGGGGTCTGGTCAGGGTTCAGGGGACCGGTCGGGACCCGGTCTGGGTGGAGCGGTCCGGCGGGGCCGGAGCCCTGCTGGTTCTGGGGCAGTCGCGGCATTCTCATGCCTCCATCATCGGCGCCGGAGTCAAGGCCGGTTCCGGTGCCGACCGGGGCTGAGGCGGCCCGTCGGCCGGAGGCCCGGGCCAGGTCTACCTCCTGGTACACGAGTCGCCGGGCCTCGTCGGCGTCGAGGTGCACCGCGCCGTGGGAGGTCATGGTGCCGGTGGTGTGGAACCAGATACTGGCCAGCCGCAGCCGCCGCTCCAGCGGGCCCTGGTCGGCCCGGACCGACTGCAGCCGGGCGTGCGGCACGATCGACTGCAGCCGGGTCAGCCAGCCCCGGCGGGTGACGACAACGGTGTCGTCACGAGCGATCCCGTTCCACCCGTACGACAGCCAGTCCAGCCAGCGCGCCCGGGCCGGCGAGCCGGTGAAGCTCAGCTCCTCCAGCCGCAGCCCCGGCCAGACCGCGGCCAGGGCTGTCGCCACCTGCTGCTGGTCGCCGATCGGGAGCAGGATCGTCGAGACCTGGGTGGTGTCCTCGTCGGTGGTGACCCGGCCGTACCCCAGCACCTCCACGTCGAGGCGCCAGCGCCGCAGCCAGCGCCAGGCCAGCGGCTGCGCGATCCGGATCGACTGGATCCGGTGGGGCAGGATGGTCTGGCTGGTCAGGCTGGTCAGGCCGCGGGTGATCCGCAGCCCGGCCGGGGTCCGGGCGAGGGTGTAGTTGAACTGGGCGACCACCCGGTTCGACAGGTACGACAGGACCGCCAGCCCGATCGGGAGCAGGCTGCCGAGGGCCGCGTAGCGGCGGGCGTCCCGCAGCCAGGCGGCGTCGGGCCACAGCCAGGTCAGGGAGCTGACCACCACGGCTGGCATCACGAAGGCCGTCACCAGCCCGGCCAGGTCGTGGCTGAGCAGGGCGCCGAGCAGCAGCTGCTGCGGCTGGACCCGGACCAGGACCTCGTCGTCACTGCCGAGGTCCTGCAGCAGCCCGCTCTCTGACGCCTCGCGGGGCGTCTCACCGGTCCGGTGCCCGTGGGCCCGGCGCATCAGGTCGTCACGCGTCTGGTACGCGCGGCGGCGGGCCAGGTACTGGAGCGTGGTGGAGTCCCCGCCGGCATCGATCTGCAGCCCGGCCAGCCCCAGCAGCCGGGCCGCCATCGGCTGGACCACGTCCACCGACTGGATCCGGGAGTACGAGATCCGCCGCGACGACCGTTTCAGCCAGCCGCTCTCGACCCGCAGCTCGTCGTCGTCCGCGATGAACTTCGTGGTCAGCCAGGACGCCAGCCCGACCAGGCAGGCCAGCACCACCACAGCCAGGACCCCGCCCAGGACCAGCTCGAGCGGCAGCTGCTTAGAGGGCTCCCCGGAGCGGATCAGCTCCCGCAGCGCGTACCCGCCGAAGCCAACCAGCACGAACCAGCCCTTGGCCAGAGGCGTCAGGGGGTGGGCTCGCTCCACCTCCTTGGCCGTGGACGCGGGCGGGTCCTCGGCCTCGGACGGCTCGGCGACCGGCTCCGGCGGCCGGTACGGGCCGGGCGGGTCAGCACCAGCGACAGGTGCGTCCGGGGAGGCGACCAGTACGCACGGCGGGGGCGCTGGTTCGACCGGGGTGGCGGTGGCCGACGGCGGGGCCGGGTGGGTCGGCGGGACTGCCGGCTGGGCCTGGTCAGCGGGTGGGGGCAGCGAGGCCGGGGCGGGGGAGGGAAGGTGCTGCTCGGCACCGGCCAGGTGCTCACCGGCCGACAAGGCCACCGGGGCGGTCTGAGCTGCCACCGTCTGGACCGGGACCCCGTACCGGGTCGGTCGAGACCCGTGGCGGACCGCGCCCCTGCCGTGCCACAGCGGAGTCCCGGTGCCAGCAGCCGCTGAGCGCGGCGCTGCTGTCACGGCTGGCGCACTGGCGGTGGGGCCTGGCAGGTCGATGGCTGGTGCGCTGCCGAGGGCCGGCTCCTCGTCTGCCGCAGGTGGGGCGGGGGAAGCGTGCTCCGATAGCGAGCTCGCGCGCGAGTCCTCGTCCGCCGCAGGTGGGTCGGGGACTGGCTGCGGCGGCCGCGCCGGGGACGTACCTGGCCAGAGCGGGGTTCCCCGGCGAGAGGCCGCTGGCCGGCTGGGCCTGGTCACAGACCGGCTCCCCGGGCTTCACCGACCTCGATCAGCCGGTCCCGCAGCCGCTGCGCCTCAACCGCCGGCAGCCCCGGGATGCTGGCGCCGCTCTGGGGTGAGGCCGTGACCAGTGTCACCGTGGCCAGGCCAAACGCTCGCTGCAGCGGGCCCGCCTCGACCTTGGCCAGCTGTAGCCGCCCGTACGGGACGACAGTGAGGCTCTTAAACCACAGCCCGTGGCTGATGCACAGGTCCTCACCACGCTCGGCGTACCCCCAGGAGCGGGCGTAGCGCCTGGCCCGGACCAGCCGCCAGACCAGCCAGGCCAGCGCCGCCGCCAGCAGCAGCCACAGCCAGGCCCCGTCGAGGAAGACAAACCCCAGCACCAGCACCGGGGCCCAGCCCACCAGGTTCGCGACCAGCGCCGAGACCGTCGCGACCGTGGTGTACGCGGGCGCCAGCCGCTGCCAGGCGTCGGCCGGCGGGTGGAACAGGCTGTCCATGCGGCCACCCTAAGAGTCTCGCGCTGACACCCGGCGCAGCCCCCTAGGATCGCCGACATGGAACCGCAGCAGACCGTACTCGTCATCGACTACGGCGCCCAGTACGCCCAGCTGATCGCTCGGCGGGTCCGTGAGGCCGGGGTGTACTCCGAGATCGTCGCTCACACCGTCCCCGTCGCCGAGCTGGTGGCCCGCCGCCCGGCAGCGATCGTGCTCTCCGGCGGACCGTCCAGCGTGTACGCCGAGGGAGCCCCCCAGGTCGACCCGGCCCTGTTCCAGGCCGGCATCCCGGTCTTCGGGATCTGCTACGGCTTCCAGGCGATGGCGCATGCCCTGGGCGGCGAGGTGGCCCGGACCGACCTGTCGGAGTTCGGGCGTACCGGGCTGCGGGTGAACCAGCCCGGCCAGCTGCTGGCGGACCTGCCGGGCGAGCTCAGCGTCTGGATGAGCCACGGCGACTCGGTCCGCTCCGCCCCGCCCGGGTTCACTGCCCTGGCCTCCACGGCAGGGGCCGAGGTGGCGGCCTTCGAGGACCCGGCCCGCCGGCTCGCCGGGGTCCAGTGGCACCCCGAGGTCCGCCACAGCGAGCACGGCCAGGCGGTGATGGAGGCCTTTCTGCACCGGGTCGCAGGCCTGGGCTCGGCCTGGAAGACCTCCGCGATCGCGAAGCAGGCCATCCAGCAGGTACGAGACCAGGTCGGCGACCGGCGCGTGCTGTGCGCCCTGTCAGGAGGGGTCGACTCGGCGGTCGCCGCCGCGATCGTGCAGCGAGCCGTCGGCGACCAGCTGACCTGCGTCTTCGTCGACCACGGCCTGCTGCGCAAGGGCGAGGCCGAGGCCGTGCGGCGCGACTTCGTCGCCGCCACCGGCGTGGACCTGGTGGTCGAGGACGCCGCGGACCAGTTCCTCGGGCACCTGGCCGGGGTCACCGAGCCGGAGACCAAGCGCAAGATCATCGGCCGCGAGTTCATCCGGACCTTCGAGGCCGCCGCTCGCCGGCTAGGTGCCGAGCGCGGCATCGAGCTCCTGGTCCAGGGAACCTTGTACCCGGACGTGGTCGAGTCCGGCGGTGGCGAGGGCGCCTCGACCATCAAGTCCCACCACAACGTCGGCGGCCTGCCCGACGACCTGCAGTTCACCCTGGTCGAGCCGCTGCGGACCCTGTTCAAGGACGAGGTCCGCCAGGTCGGCCTGGAGCTGGGACTGCCCGAGGCGATGGTCTGGCGCCACCCGTTCCCCGGCCCGGGCCTGGCGGTCCGGATCATCGGCGAGGTCACCCGCGAGCGGCTCGACATCCTGCGCGAGGCCGACGCGATCGCCCGCGAGGAGCTGACCGCCGCCGGCCTGGACCGCGAGATCTGGCAGCTCCCGGTGGTCCTGCTGGCCGGTGTCCGCTCGGTCGGGGTGCAAGGCGACAGCCGCACGTACGGCCACCCGGTGGTGCTGCGCCCGGTGACCAGCGAGGACGCCATGACCGCCGACTGGGCCCGGCTGCCCTACCCGGTGCTGGAGCGGATCTCGACCCGGATCACCAACGAGGTCCGCGAGATCAACCGGGTCGTCGTCGACGTCACCAGCAAGCCGCCCGGCACCATCGAGTGGGAGTAGGGCTGTGCTGGACTGCCGCCGCCTGCGCGGCGGCTCGGCCGCTTCGCTATAACCTCGGTCTTCCTCCTCAGAGCGAGAAGGTCCTTTGGCTTGTGGTCCAGCCTGTCGTTTCTCGCTCTTCGTCGTCCAGACGGTGCTTGATCGCCGCCGCCTGCGCGGCGGCTGGCCGGCTCGCTATAACCCCCGGC
>CALBCJ010000028.1 GCA_937926975.1 uncultured Propionibacteriaceae bacterium
GGTGCACGGGGTCGTTTCTCGCTCTTCGTCGTCCAGACCGGGGACTACGCGGCCGCCTGTGGTCAGGCTGGACGGGCTGCCACGGGAGTCGGAGTGCGTACGGCGGACGAACCGTGCCTGAGGAGTGCTGGAGCGGTCATAGACTTTCGGGCATGACCTATGGCCCGCTCGATCAGAACCCCTACGGACAGCCGCAGCCGTACGGGCAGCCGCAGCCGTACGGCCAGCCGCAGCCGTACGGACAGCCGCAGCCGTACGGACAGCCCCCGCAGCTCGGCCAGCCAGCCCCGTACGGGCAGCCCGGCGGACCGGGCTTCGGCCCTGGTCGGCAGCCGGTGGGCCCGGGCCAAGGGCAGTCGCCGATGGGGCCCGGCCAGCCTGGCCCTCAGTTCGAGCCGCCGCAGGCTCAGCCGCCGTACGGCCAGCCGGGGCCCGGGTACGACCCGGGGCAGCCGTACCCGGGCCAGCCCGGGCAGCCGCAGCCGCCGGCGGCGCTGCAGCCGAGCGGTGGGGGCCAGCCGTCGTCAGGGCCGCAGGCGCCGGGAGGCTGGGCCCCGGTGCAGCAGACCCCGAAGGTGAGCCCGGTGCCGGAGCCGAAGCCCCGGGCGCCGCAGTTCACCCCTCAGCCGATCCCCATGACGACGGGCGACGCCCTGCCAGGCGCTGACCTGGAGGTGGTCGGGGTGGTCTTCGGGGTGGCGGTCCGGTCGTCGGAGGCCAAGGTCGGCCCCGAGACCATGGCTCTGCTGGCCGAGGCCCGAGTCGATGCCCTGGCCGCCCTGGCTGACATGGCGACCCAGGCCGGCGGCGACGCGGTGGTCGCGATCCGCTTCGACGGTGGCCGGGTGAGCGAGGGGCTGCGCGAGGTGACCGCGTACGGGACCGCCGTGAAGACCCGCCCGGCGGGGACGCCGACGCCGGCGGCCAGTGCCTCGGCCACCGAGACCGCACCAGCCGAGCCGGTGTCTGACCTTCCGGCCGAGGCCGACGCCTCCGCGGGGCTGCCGGTGGAGTCCCGTCTGCCGCAGGGGCTTCCGGTTCAGACCGAGCCCGCCCTGGGCGACCTCCCGCCGAGCGACGGCACGGACCTGCCGGGCAACCCAGCGCCTGACAGGGTTTGACCGTCCGAGCTCGGGCCTGGACTCGGGACCGGTCCGGTCCGCCTAACCCGGCCACAGCCCGCAGGCCGGCGCGCTCAGCCCGACCACGACCGGCCGCGTAGCCCCCGGTCTGGACGAAGGAGCGGTGAAGAACGACTGGCTGTACCCGGGCTGAAGGTACCTCTTCACCGCGAGGAGGAAGACCGGGGTTATAGCGGAGCGGCCGAGCCGCGGCGGAGGCCGCGGCGATCAAGCACAGCCGGGTTGCTAGGGTGAGCCGGTGAGTGACACCGCCACGAGCCCTTTCACAGCACCTGACCTCTCCGAGCAGATGCAGGTCCGGCTGGGCAAGCGCGAGGCGATGCTGGCCGAGGGAGCCGAGCCGTACCCGGTCCACGTCGACCGGACCCACTCACTGGCCCAGGTCCGCGCCGGCTGGGGGCACCTGCAGCCCGGCGAGGAGACCGACGACGTGGTCGGGATCGGGGGCCGGGCGATCTACCTGCGGACCTCCGGCAAGCTCTGCTTCGCCACCCTGCAGGACGGCTTCACCGCCACCGACAACGGCGAGCAGCTGCAGGTCATGGTGTCGCTGGCCGAGGTCGGGGCCGACTCGCTGGCCCGCTGGAAGAGCCAGGTCGACCTGGGCGACTTCGTGTACGTGCGGGGCCGGGTGATCGCCAGCCGTCGCGGCGAGCTGTCGGTCCTGGCCAGCGAGTGGGCCATCGCCTCCAAGGCGCTGCGGCCGCTGCCGACGCTGCACAAGGACCTGTCGGAGGAGACCCGGGTCCGGCAGCGCTACGCCGACCTGATCGTGCGGCCCGAGGCCCGTGAGATGCTCCGGACGCGGGCCGCGGTCATGGCGTCACTGCGGCAGACGCTCGACGACGAGGGCTTCCTTGAGGTCGAGACGCCGGTCCTGCAGACCATCCACGGCGGCGCCGCGGCCCGCCCGTTCCGTACCCACCTGAACGCCTTCGACCTGCCGATGACGCTGCGGATCGCGCTCGAGCTGTACCTCAAGCGGGCCATGGTCGGCGGGCTGGACCGGGTGTACGAGATCGGGCGGATCTTCCGCAACGAGGGGATCGACTCCTCCCACTCGGCCGAGTTCAGCATGGTCGAGGCGTACGAGGCCTGGGGCGACCAGCGCACCATCGCCGCCACCACCCAGCGGATGATTGTCGACGCCGCCGACCGGGCGCTCGGGCGCCGTACGGTCACCGCAGCCGACGGCACCGAGATCAACCTGGACGGCGAGTGGCGCTGGCTGTCGTTCTTCGACGGGCTGTCGGAGGCGGTCGGCGAGGAGATCACCGTCGAGACCGGGCTGGAGCGGCTGACCCAGATCGCCGATGAGCGCCAGGTCACGTACCGGCCGGGCCTGTCGGCCGGGAAGATGGCGATGGAGATCTTCGCTGAGCTGGTCGAGCCGGGGCTGCTGCAGCCGACCTTCGTCTGCGACTACCCGGCGGTCGCGCAGCCGCTGGCCCGCCCGCACCGCGACAACCCGCGCCTGGTCGAGGCCTGGGACCTGGTCATCGGCGGTGTCGAGCGCGGTACGGGCTTCTCCGAGCTGGTCGACCCGGTGGTGCAGCGGCAGCGCTTCACTGAGCAGTCGCTGCTGGCCGCCGGCGGTGACCCAGAGGCGATGGAGCTGGACGAGGACTTCCTGCAGGCCCTGGAGCTGGGCGCCCCGCCGATGGGCGGGATGGGCATGGGCGTTGACCGGCTGCTGATGCTGCTGACCGGCGCCGGCATCCGCGAGACGATCCTGTTCCCTCTGCTGCGACCGGTCGGCTAAGCTGCACCACTCAGCGGTCCGGCACCCAGCCGCGCAGCATGGCGGCCAGCCCGAGGTGGAACTCGTGCTCGGGGGCCCAGTCGTAGCCACTGGCCAGGGCGGACACCAGGTGCGGGTGGGTCTGGGCGACCAGCCCGAGCTCTTCTGGGGGCAGGTCGGCGCCCAGCTCGGGCGGGCGGACCTCCTGCTGCACCTTGCCGATCACGTACCCGACGACGCAGTCGAGCAGCCGCAGGGCGTCGGCGGGCGCCAGGCCCTCCTGAACCAGCCAGCCGAGAACCCGGTCCAGGGTGAGCAGCAGGGCCGGGGTGGTGGCGGGGCGGGAGGCCACCATGGCGACCAGGGTGGGGTGGTCCAGCAGGACCCTCCGCAGGCCGTACGCCAGGTCGGTCACCACCGGCGCCCAGCCCTCCCCCGGGGACGGGGCGTGCAGGGTGACACCTCCCCACAGCTCGTCGAGGACCGCGTCGAGCAGGGCGCTCTTGCTGGGCAGGTGGTGGTAGAGGGTCATCGGGTCGATCCCGAGCCCGGTAGCCAGCCCTCGCATGCTGAAGGCGTCAGGGCCCACGTCGTCGAGCATCGCGACGGCGGCACGGACGATCTGGTCGCGGCTGGTCTTGGCCGGGCGGGGGCTCATCGCTTCTCCGGACGGGTGAAGAACAGGGCTCGGTCGTGCCACAGTACCCAGCCGCACAGGGGAAGCAGCAGCAGGGTCTGGATGACCTTGGTGTCCGGGTCGGCGGCGATGATCTCGTTGCCCACATTGGCGACCAGGTGGAAGACCACGGCGACCCAGATGCTGCGGCCGCTGCGGTAGTACAGCCAGTTCATCAGGATCATGAAGGGCCACACCGAGAACAGGAAGTTGATGCTGGCCAGGACGCCGACCTCGGCGACCTCGGCCTGGTACGAGCCCTGGACCGCCGACAGCGGCAGGTGCCACAGCGCCCAGAAGACGGCGAACACCCAGGTGGAGCGCCACAGGCTCCAGCGGGCAGTGAGGGCGTCGGTGCCGTAGCCGTGCCAGGCGAGCTCTTCGAGCAGCGGGGCCAGGGTGACCGTGACCCAGCCGGGGACGACCCCGATCACCACCGACGAGTGGAGCCTCAGCGCGAGCTGGTCGGGCGAGCCACCGAGGAGCAGCGAGACCCCCACAGCCGCGAGCAGGGCGAGGGGCATGGTCACCACCACCAGCACCGCTCCGCTCGCCGTGACGCCCTGGGTGCCCAGCCGCTCGAGCGCGTCGCGGCGCAGCCACGGGTCCCGGGCCACCAGCCAGGCGGCGACCAGCACCGGGGCCAGCAGGCCGCCCATGCCCAGGGCACTGACGGCCCACTGCAGGGCCGGCGTCTGGTGGTCCAGCCGGGAGAGCCAGCCGGCGGTCAGCCACAGCACCCAGGGCACCGCGATCGACAGGCCGTAGAAGGTCCTCAGCCGGGAGTAGTGCCCGACGGTGTCGTGGTCGATCGTGGCCGGCGGCCGGGAGCCCAGGCGAGTCGGCGTCATGGCCACCACCATAACTCTACACCGTAGAAGAACCAACCAGCTACCTCCCCCACCGTGACCGTCGGCACAGGTTTCCCCTTGTCCTTCGGGGTTTCGTTGTTCGATATACGACGATGTCCACCTGACCCCTCAGCCCGACCACGACCGGCCGCGTAGCCCCCGGTCTGGACGACGAAGAGCGAGAAACGACTGGCAGGAACCCGGTTCCCCGCTCAGCCCAACCACGGCTCACAAGCCCGCGCGGAGACCGGGTCACGACCGGCCGCGGAGCACGCCATCTGGACGATCGAACGACGAGGAACGACCGGCTGGACCACGGCAGAAAGAACCTCCTCGTCGTGAGGAGGAAGACGGCGTGTCAGGCGGAGCGGCCGAGCCGCCGCGAAGGCCGCGGCGATCAAGCACAGCCCCCGGTCTGGACGAACCAGCGGTGAAGAACGACTGGCTGGACTCGGGACCGCTCCGCCCAACCCGGCCACAGCTCTGAAGCCCATCACAGGGACTCGGCCCCAGCCGGCCGCGGAGCACGCCGTCTGGACGATCGAACGACGAGGAACGACCGGCTGTACCACGACGGAAAGGACCTCCTCGTCGTGAGGAGGAAGACGGCGTGTCAGGCGGAGCGGCCGAGCCGCGGCGGAGGCCGCGGCGGTCAAGCACAGCGGCCGAGCCCGAGCGGAGCTCGGGCGATCAAACACAGTCCCGACGTACGAAGCCAGCCCAGCCCACCAGCAGGGCGACCACCGCGACCCCTGACTGGACCGCCAGCGGCACCCAGTCCGCCTCGCCCACCACGTCGACCGCGTGCCCGACGACCGCGAGGTCCTGCGCCCACGACGGGAGCTTCACCAGGCCCCCGAGGAGCTGGGCAAAGCCGCTCCAGGCGATGACCGCCCAGCTCAGAGAGGCGAGCCGCGGCGCCCAGCCGACCAGGGCCATCGCCAGCCCGGTCGCCGCCCACACTCCCGGCAGCTGGGTCACGGTCAGCACCACTGCCCGCTCCACGGCGTGGTCGGTGGTCAGCTGGGTACTCGTGGCCCAGGCCAGCCCGCCCGCCGCCAGGCCGGTCAGGGCCACCGCCTCGACGACGGTCCCGGCGGCGTGCACCCCGTACCGCCGCCCGCGGCTCACCCCGCAGGCCAGCTCCAGCTCCAGCAGCCGGCCGTGCTCCTCGTGGGCCAGGGTGCCCACCCGCCGTACGGCCGCCGAGGCGACCAGCAGCACGGTCACCACCGTCATCAGGGTCATCATCTGGCGCACCGCGCTCCCACCGGCCACCTGGTCGGCCCAGGCCCGGGTCGGCGAGCCGGGGGCGAGCAGGTCAGCGATGGAGCCCGTCATCGACCCAAACAGGATTCCACAAGCGGCGATACCTACTCCCCAGCCGGCGAGGCCCCGCCAGGCCAGCCGCCACCACAGGTCGGCCAGACCCCGTACGCGCCAGCGCCGCCGGCTCGCCGACCGGTCCGGCAGGTACCCCGCCAGGTACTCCCGGCGCCCGAAGAGCACCGCAGCCACCCCGAGCACCAGGAGGCAGGCCAGCAGGCAGGTCACCGCCGGGCCCCAGGCGTCCTCGCTGAACGGGCGCACCAGGTCCCGCCACCCGGCCGGCGTGACCCAGCGCAGCCAGGCCAGGTCCTCCTTCTCGTCGGTCAGCACCCGCAGCCCCAGCAGCACCCCGAAGGTGGCGAAGCACCAGCCGCGGGCCTGGGGAAGGTCTCGCGCCAGCTGGCACCACAGGGCACTGAGGGCGGCGAACCCCCAGCCGGCCAGCGTCACCGTCAGCCCGAAGGCCAGCGACCCGGGCACCGTCAGCTCCGCCACCGCCCCGCGCAGCGCCAGCAGGATGCCCGCCACCCCGGCCCCGAGCAGTGCCAGGTGCGCCCAGACGACCAGCACCGGCGCCCAGAAGCCGACCCACCGCCCGGCCCCGGCACCACGGGCGGTCTCGACCAGTCCGCCGTCCTCGTCGCCGCGCAGCACCCGGGTGGTGAGCAGGATCCCGGTCAGGGCGGCGCACCACACCAGGTACGTCCCGGTCTCCCACTGCAGCAGCTGCCCGACGGTCCCGGGAGCCGGCACCACCCCGTACAGGACCCGCATCCCGGGCGAGCTCCGCATCGACTCGACCAGCACCGCCCGCTGCGCCAGGGACGGGTAGACGTCCTGGTACGCGGTGGGGGTCACGGCGACCAGCGCCCACAAGGTAGTCAGCCAGACCAGCAGCGAGACCCGGAAGCGGCGCACGAGCAGCCGCGCCGAGAACCACAGCGCCCTCATCATGACTCGTCGTAGTGGGAGAGGAAGAGGTCTTCCAGGGAGGCCGGCTCACAGGTGACCTGCCCCACCCGGTGCCGGGCCGCGACCCCCAGCACCTCGGGCACCTGGTCCGCGGTGACCTGGACGCTCAGGTGGTCGCCGGCGACCGTGACCCCCAGGCCCTCCAGACCGGCGAGCACCTGGGCCCGGACCAGCTCGTCAGGCACCAGCTCCACCGTGGTCAGCGACAGCCGCCGCAGGGTGGTCAGGTCGCCGTGCTCGACGACCCTGCCGGCCTTGATGATGGTGACCGCCGAGCAGAGGCTCTGCACCTCGGCCAGGATGTGGCTCGACAGCAGCACCGTCCGGCCCTGGCCGGCGAGCAGCCGTACCTGGTCGGTGAACACCCGCTCCATGAGCGGGTCCAGGCCACTGGTGGGCTCGTCGAGGACCAGCAGCTCGGTCGGTGCCGACAGGGCAGCCACCAGGGCCACCTTCTGCCGGTTGCCCTTCGAGTAGGTCCGGACCCTCTTCGACGGGTCCAGGTCGAAGGCCTCGACCAGCTCCTGCTCCCGGCGCCGGTCGCGGGCCCCGCGCAGCCCGGCCAGGGCGTCCAGCACCTGCCCGCCGGTGAGGTTCGGCCACAGGGCGACGTCGCCCGGCACGTACGAGACCCGCCGGTTGATGGCGGCCGCGTCCCGGGCCGGGTCCGCGCCCAGCACCCGTACGGTGCCGGAGTCGGTCCGGTACAGGCCCAGCAGCACCCGGATCGTGGTCGACTTCCCGGCGCCGTTGGGCCCGAGAAAGCCGTGTACCTCGCCCGCGGCGACGTCGAGGTCCAGCCCGTTGAGGGCGGTGAACGAGCCGAACCGCTTGACCAGCGACTTGACGTGAACAGGTGGTGTCACCACCGTGACTCCTCTCCCCAGCGGGGCAGTACTGCGGACAGCTCCTGGTCCTGGTGCAGCAGGGCCATCACCTGGTTGCTGAACTCGATCTGCACCGGGTGCGGGTAGCCGATCAGGGCGAGGGCCCTGACCAGCGCCCACACGGTGCGTCCAACGGCCCCGTCGGGCAGGTCGCTGAGCACCCGGAGGACGTGCTGCTTGTGCTTCAGGGCCAGGGCCACGGTCCCCTGGGCCAGCTCGTGGGCCTGGCGCCGGCCCTCGTCACCGGAGGCTCTCCGGAGGTCGTCAAAGCCGATGATCTGCCGGGCACAGGCATCGAGGTCCTCCTCGTCGAGAGCCGCGAGAAAGGCCTTGGTCGACGGGGGAACCAGGCCGTGGGCCGCCATCACCGTCATCATCTGCCGCTCCACCTGCACGACCCGCGGCTCGCGCCCCAGCCGGGTCAGCCGCCGGGCGACCTCGTCGTAGAACTGCGACACCTCGCTCGGGGCCGGGCCGAGCTTCTCCCCGTTCTTGACCCGGTCCAGGAGCTCGTCCAGGCGCTCCAGGCGGTGCGCCAGCTTCTGCTGCTCGGCGACGACTCCGTCCCGTACTGCCTGCAGGTCGTGGTGAATGGCGTCGCGCGACTGGCCGTCGGGCTCGGCGGCCAGGATCTCCTTGACCTGCGACAGCGGAACCCCGCCCTCGACCAGCCACCGAATCCGCAGCAGCCGGGCCAGGTGAGCCATCGTGTAGTCGCGTTGGCCCCGGACGGTCCCGGGCACCTCCAGCAGCCCGAGATGGTGGTAGTGCCGCACCGTACGGACGGTGGTACCAGCCCACTCAGCCAGCTCCTTCACCCGCATGCGGCTCATCCCAGCATGTGACGTAACGTCACACGCAAGCACGACATCGTGCCGGCCGTGCGGCTGGCGGCTTGGTCACCGGTACGCGCGGGCTGCCAGTGGCGCTAGTCTCAGCGTGTGTCCACCCTGAGCTGTCGCCGCACCTGCGTCCCTGCCGTCGCGGCCGTCCTCGTCGTGGCCCTGCTGGTCGGGCTGCTCCAGGCCACCCGGCACCCGTCGGCAGCCAGCGGCCCCGTGCGTACGGTCGCCGACGGTGACCTGGCTGCCCTGGCGCTGGACGCGCTGCGGCAGCCGTCGACGACCGAGCGCTTCTACTTCGTCATGACCGACAGGTTCGCCAACGGCGACCCGACCAACGACCGCGGCGGCCGGGCCGGTGACCGGCTGAGCACCGGCTTCGACCCCAGCGACAAGGGCTTCTACCACGGCGGCGACCTGGTAGGGCTGACCAGCAAGCTCGACTACATCAAGGGCCTGGGCACGACGGCGATCTGGCTGACGCCGTCGTTCGTCAACCTGCCGGTCCAGGGCACGGGTGCCGACGCGAGCGCCGGGTACCACGGCTACTGGGTCACCGACTTCACCCGCATCGACCCGCACCTCGGCACCAACGACGAGATGAGGGCACTGGTCGCGGCGGCCCACAGCATGGGCATGAAGGTCTTCTTCGACATCATCACCAACCACACCGCCGACGTCATCAAGACCGATGGGACGCGGTACGTCGGGAAGTCAGAGAAGCCGTACGTGGACGCGTCCGGACGCCCGTTCGACGACGTCGACTACATCGGCAGACCCTTCCCCGAGCTCGACGCCACGACGGCCTTCCCGAGGGTCCCGTACGTCCCTGCAGAGCAGGCCAGCCTCAAGGTGCCGGCGTGGCTCAACGACCCGCGGGTCTACCACAACCGCGGCGACTCGACGTGGGCCGGCGAGTCGAGCACGTACGGCGACTTCGCCGGGCTCGACGACCTCTGGACCGAGCGCCAGGACGTCGTCGACGGGATGACCGAGATCTACCAGGCCTGGGTCGACATGGGCATCGACGGGTTCCGGATCGACACCGTCAAGCACGTGAACCTGGAGTTCTGGCAGCAGTTCTCCGGGCGGGTCCTCGACCACGCCCGCAAGGGCGGCAAGGCCGACTTCTTCATCTTCGGCGAGGTGTACTCGCCCGACGCGGAGACGATGGCGCGGTACACGACGACCGGCACGCTGCCGGCAACGCTCGACTTCCTGTTCCAGGCCAAGGCGGCAGAGTTCGTCCGCGGCGGGTCCGCCAGCGGCATGCGTGACCTGCTGCTGGCCGACGACCGGTACACCGACGCCGACTCCAACGCCGCACAGCTGCCGATCTTCCTCTCCAACCACGACCTTGGCCGGGTGGGGTTCACCCTGTCGGGGCTCGCCCAGGGGCCAGAGCTGCTCGAGCGGCTCAAGCTGGCGCACTCGCTCATGTACACGTTCCGCGGCAACCCGGTCGTCTACTACGGCGACGAGCAGGGGCTCATCGGCTCCGGCGGCGACCAGGACGCGCGGCAGGACATGTTCGCGACCCAGACCCCCTCGTACGCGGCGGAGCCGGTGGCCGGCGCGCCGGCGGGGTCCCGGGACCGGTTCGACACCAGCCACCCCCTGTACCAGCACATCGCCGCGCTGGCCCGCCTGCGCGACCAGAACCGGGCCCTCGCCGACGGCGCGATGACGTTCCGGGCCGCGGAGCCGGGGCTGCTTGTCTACTCGCGGCTGCTGCGCGGCGAGAACACCGAGTACGTCGTCGTGGCCAGCAGCAGCCAGCGCCGCTCGTCGACCCGGGTGGAGACGTTCTCGCCCGGCGTACGCCTGACGCCCATCTTCGGCGGCGGCAGCCCCGTCACCGTGGAGGCGGACGGCCGGGTCGAGGTGGGCGCCGACCCGCTGTCGGTACGGGTGTACAAGGCGGACGCGCCCGTCCCCGCCCCTGCGGCTGCCCCGACGCTCACGCTCTCGGCGCAGGGGCCGGCCGTGAGCCGGGGTGAGGCGCAGCTGTCGGCCAGGCTCGGGGACGGCCGGCCGGCGCAGGTGACGTTCGCCGTACGCCCTGCCGGCACCTCCGACTGGCGGGTCCTCGCCACCGACGACGCCGCCCCGTACGCGCTCTACGCCGACGTCAGCGGCTACCCACCCGGCACGCCCCTCCAGTTCAGAGCCGTTGCCAAGGACCTCTCCGGAAAGGTCGTGTCGGCCGACCTCACGGCGCAGCGAGAGTAGCCAGGCCGGTCCCTGCGCTGGGCCCCGAGAGGGCGTCCTGGTCTCAGGCCACCAGTGCGACGACGGTCGTCACGACCGCCAGCGCAGGCAGCGTCCCCTGCTTGACCGCGGCAGCCCGGTGCAGGGGTGAGGAGAGCAGGAGGACCAGTGCGGCAGCAAGCATAGAACCGGTCCCGGCCAGCACCAGGGCTGCTCCCGGCCCAGGGCTCCCCGCGGCGGTGACCCCGATCCCGATGATGGTCTGAAGGGCGAGGAAGAGGTTGTAGAAGCCCTGGTTGAAGGCGTAGAAGGCGTGGGGGCGGGCCTCCTCGGGGGTCCCGCCGAAGGTCCGGCGGGCCAGCGGGCTCTCCCAGGCCACGGACTCCAGGTAGAAGATGAGCACGTGAAGCCCTGCTGCCAGGGCAGCCAGAACCAGACCGGTGGTGAGCACAGTCGCTCCTTCCTGAGGTACCTGTCGACGTGGCACCGGCCGGCGGTGCGACCGGCTCGCTCCTCAGGCGAGCAGCGCACCCGAGACGCCCGTGGCGGGCAGTGCCCGGCAGCCGTCACGCTCCAGCCGGCTCCTGGACCCGGGCCTGGTCGACCTGGGTGCTGGTGTCTTTGAGTGAGGTCTGCTACTTCCAGAGGGTGGCGAGCATGAAGGCCACCGCCATCGCGCCGAGGCCGATCAAGAGGTTCCCGTTGCCGATCGCCGCCATGAACGGGATGTCGTAGCCAGCGACGTAGAACACGATCAGCCAGGCCGCGCCGAGCAGGGCGACCGTGATGAACAGCGGCGGAACCCAGCCACGCTGCCCGGGCATCGCCGCCCGCTGGCGCTCCTCCCGGCGCTTGCGGGCCTCGGCGAGTCGGGTGGCGCGCCGCTTCTCGACGGCTGCCTTGCGGGTCTTCGACTCGGGCACTACGACCTCACTTTCTGCACCGGTCTAGGGTAATGAACCAACGCCAGTACGCCTAGCGCGCGCCCAAACCAGCAGGAGGCCCCATGCCGAACCGCGCCTGGCCCCGCCGGCTGCACCGGGCGGTGGTCCGGGCCCGGCTCGGGCAGCGGCACCGCCCCCGGACCACCGGGCAGCGGCTGGTGTCGCTCGCGGCCCTGGTGCTGGCCGGGTTCATGATGACCACCGCGGCGCTGGCCGCCCGGGGCGAGGAGCTGCGGCCGAGCCGCAACACCGAGCTGGTCCAGCTGGTCCGCGACCAGGCCGGCCGCAACCAGCAGCTCGCCGCTGAGGTCGCCCGGACCCGGGCCGAGGTCGACCAGCTGGCGCAGCAGAAGGCGCCCGCGGCCCAGGGCGAGCCCCAGGCGGCTGAGCAGGCCCACCTGACCCCGGTCCGCGGCCCGGCGGTGTCTGTGAGCCTGCAGGACGCGCCCGTGAACGTGAAGCCGGCCGGAGTCTCGGAGTCGCTGCTGATCGTGCACCAGCAGGACATCCAGGCCGTGGTCAACGCGATGTGGGCCGGCGGGGCGGAGGCGATGACGATCCAGGGCCAGCGGGTCTCCAGCCGGACCGGGATCAAGTGCGTCGGCAACACGGTGCTGCTGCACGGGATCCCGTACGCGCCGCCGTACGTGATTGTCGCGATCGGTGACCAGGGCCGGCTGGAGGAGTCCCTGGCCCAGTCCAGCTACCTGCGGGCGTACCGGCAGGCGGCCGAGCGGTACGGGCTCGGCTACACCCAGCGCCGCGTCGGGGAGGTCCGGATGGACAGGTACCAGGGCGCTGTCGACCTGCAGCAGGCCCGGAAGCCGGGCTAGCCAGGACGCTCGCCGTCAGCGGGTGCAGGTGGAGCGCCCCTCGACTGGCAGGCCAGGAAGCCGGGCCAGCGGTCAGGCACCCGTCATCAACGGGCTCAGGGCCCTGGCCCGCTCCAGGGCTCCTGGGTCATGGCACCTGGTGAGCCACCGGGCAAGCATCTGGTAGCCGTACTCGGTCAGCACCGACTCCGGGTGGAACTGCACCCCCTCCACCTCCAGCTCGCGGTGCCGCAGCCCCATGACCGTCTGGTCCTCGGTCCAGGCGGTCACCTCCAGGCAGTCGGGCAGGGTCTCTGGCCGGACCGCGAGCGAGTGGTAGCGGGTGGCCCGCAGCGGCGACGGCAGGCCGGTGAAGACCCCGCGCTGCTCGTGGAGGACCGCAGAGGTCTTGCCGTGGCGCAGCTGCGGTGCCCGGTCCACCACCGCCCCGTACGCGACCGCGATCGCCTGCAGCCCGAGGCAGACCCCGAAGACCGGTACCCGCCCAGCCTGCTGGCGGACCAGGTCGACCAGGACCCCGGCCCGCTCTGGGGTGCCGGGGCCGGGCGACAGCAGCACCCCGTCGTACGGGTCGACCCAGCCGGGCTCACCGAACCGCGGGTCGTCGTTGCGCCAGACCTCGGCCTCGGCCCCGATCTGGGCCAGGTACTGCACCAGGTTGTAGACGAACGAGTCGTAGCTGTCGACGACCAGGATCCGTGCCATGCGCCCATGGTGCCGGACCGGGCGGCCCGGCCCGTACGGCGCCCCGGGGCGTGGACCCGCAGGCCGGACCCAGCGCCGAGGCACCGGGCGCCGAGGCACCGGGTCGCAGACCGGCTGCGGTACCGGCCGGCTCGTCGTGGGGCGTCTTCTAGCGGGAGCTCGGGGTGGACGACGGCCACACCGACGGGCTCACCGACGGGGTCGGGGACGGGTCCGCGGCCGTCTTCGCCAGGTACACCTTGACCTGCTGGGTCCGGTCGACCCGGGTCCCGGCCTTCGGGTCGGTCTCGATCACCGTACCGGCGCCGGCGCTGGACTCGCGCTCCTCGGTCACCACCTTGCTGAAGCCCGCCGACTTGAGCCGGGACACCGCGGCATCACGGCCGAAGCCGCTGACGTCGGGGACCTCGGACTTGCCGGTCGCGTAGTAGAGCGTGATCGACTGGGTTAGCGGCACCACGGCCCCCTCGGCCGGGTTGACGCTGGTGACGGTGTCGGCCACCGCATCAGACTTCTCGTCGCTGGCCTCGGTGAGGGTCACCTTCGTGAAGCCGGCCCTCTCCAGCGCGGCCTTGGCCTTCCCCTTGTCCTGTCCCACGAGCCCGCTCGGGATGGCGACCTTCTTGGGGCCGACGTTCACCGTGATCGTCACCGTCGAGCCCTCCGGGACCGACGCCCCCTTGGCCGGGAGCTGGTCGATGACCGTGTTCAGGGTGTTGTCGTCGGCCCCGGCGACGGTCTTCACCTCCGCCTTGAGCTTGTTCTCCTCCAGGGTCGCGACCGCGTTCTGCTGCGACATGGAGCGCACCTGCGGCACCAGCACCTGGGCCACCGAGGGGCTCGGAGCCGGGTCCACCGTCCCGGTCCGCCAGAACAGCAGGTACCCGGCGGCGAGCCCGCCGGCCAGCACCAGGGCCAGGACCGTGATCACCACCCCGGCCCCTATCCGGCGCCGTGGCGGCGGCTGCTCCTCGTCCTGCGGCTCGGCCACCTCGACCGCCCGCTGCGGGCTGGCCGCGGTCCGGGCGCTGATCGGGGAGGTCACCGGCCGCAGCGGCTGGACGGGGGTCACCGGCTCCTGCACCGGGGACGCCATCAGCTGGGCGGTGGGCTGCTGCCCGCCCAGCAGCCGGGTGATGTCGTCACGCATCTCCCGGGCGTTCTGGTACCGGTCGGCCGGGTTCTTGGCCAGGGCCTTCAAGGTGATGGTGTCCATCGCCGGGGTCAGCTCCGGGTCCAGGTACGACGGCGGGACCGGCATCTCCCGTACGTGCTGGTAGGCGACGCTGACCGGGGAGTCGCCCTGGAACGGCGGCTGGCCGACCAGCAGCTCGTACAGCAGGCAGCCGGCGGCGTAGATGTCGGAGCGGTTGTCGACGTTCTTCTCACCGCGGGCCTGCTCCGGCGACAGGTACTGGGCGGTGCCGATCACCGCGGCGGTCTGAGTCATCGAGGCGGAGGTGTCGGCGACTGCGCGGGCGATCCCGAAGTCCATCACCTTGACCTGGCCCGATGAGGTCAGCATCACGTTGGCGGGCTTGATGTCGCGGTGGATGATCCCCTGCTGGTGGCTGTACTGGAGCGCGTCGAGGACCCCGATGGTGAGCTCGAGGGCGCGCTCCGGGCGCAGCTTGCGCCCCTCCCGGAGCAGGTCGCGCAGGGTGTGGCCGACGACCAGCTCCATGACGATGTACGGGACCGACACCCCCGACTGCGGGTCGCGCTGCTCGCCGGTGTCGTACACGCTGACGATGTTGGGGTGGTTCAGACCGGCCGCTGACTGGGCCTCGCGGCGGAAGCGGGCCTGGAAGGTGTCGTCGCCGGCCAGGTCGGTCCGCAGCTGCTTGATCGCAACCTCTCGGCCCAGGCGCGTGTCCCGAGCCCGTCTGACCTCGGCCATCCCGCCCCGGCCGAGCACGGAGCCCAGCTGGTAGCGGCCGCCCAGGAGGGCCCCCTGCTCGGCCATCAGCACCCTTTCCTCCCCTGGGAGCGACCCCCCTGCAGCCCCCGCCCGATTCGCACGTGCCATTGTGGACGACGCAGATGAGAGGCACCTGAGCGCTTCCAGCACCTCATCGGGAGGCCTCGATCACGGCCTTGGCGACCGGGCCGGCCACCCGGCCGCCGGCGATGTCGGAGCGGTCCATCTCGGCGTCCTCCACGAAGACTGCCACGACGATGTCCGGGTTCTGGGCGAAGGCGACAAACCAGGCGTACGGGGGGCGCTTCGGGTCGGTCTGGGCGGTGCCGGTCTTGCCCCCGACGACCACGCCGTTGACCCGGGCCCGCGAGCCAGTGCCGTTCTCTACCGTGTCGATCATCATCTGCTGCAGCAGCCGGGCGGTCTCGGTCGAGATGGCCCGCTGGTCGTCGGGGCCGTGGCGGTACAGCAGCCGCAGCTGCGGGGAGCGGACCTCCGAGACCAGGTACGGCGACTTCAGCAGCCCGTCGTTGCTGATCGCGGCCGCCACCATCGCCACCTGCAGCGGGGAGGCGGCGACCTCGTACTGGCCGATCGAGCTCATCATCAGCTGGGCCTGGTCGACCTGGCTGGGGAACCGGCTGGCGACCCCGTTCAGGTCTGGGAGCTGCTTGGACCCGAAGCCGAACTTCTTGGCCTGGGCTCGCAGCGTGTCCTGCCCGAGCTGGGCCCCCAGGTTCGCGAAGGCGGTGTTGCAGGAGACCTGCAGCGCCTGGCCGATGGTGATCTGGGTGCCGCCGCAGTCGACCTGGTTGGTCAGGGTCGCCGACGAGCCGGGCAGCGGCAGCCGGGCCGGGGAGTCGATCCGGCTGTCGGGGCCGAAGCCGTTCTCCAGCGCTGCGGCCGCAGTGACCAGCTTGAAGGTCGAGCCGGGAGGGTAGATCTCGCGAGCCGCCCGGTTCGACAGCGGCTTGCCCGGGTCGGTCAGCAGCCGGTCCCAGGCCGCTCTCGCGGTCGGCAGGTCGTGGCTGGCGATGGTGTTCGGGTCGTACGTCGGTGACGAGACCATCGCCAGAACGGCCCCGGTCTTGGGGTCGAGCGCGACCACGGCGCCCTTGCGGGAGCCGAGCCGCTGGGAGGCCACCTGCTGCAGCTTCGGGTTCAGGGTGGTCTGGACGGTGGCACCGACCGGGACCGCCCCGGTGACGGTGTCGACGAACCGGTCCAGGGTCTGCGACGCGGCCGACCCGGCCAGCTCCTTGCTGTACGCCTCTTCGAGCCCGGTGCCGCCGTAGTCGTACGCGTAGAAGCCGGTGACGTGGGCGTACAGCGGGCCCTGGGGGTAGGAGCGCTGGAAGCGGAACCGGTCCCGGACCGGGGTGGTCAGCGCGATCTGGGTGTCGCTGACCAGGATCGGGCCGCGGTTCTGGCCGAACTCCCAGTCCCGGGCCCGGCGGTTGCGGCTGTCCGCCTCCAGGCTGGGCTGGCGGACCACACTGCTGATGCTGGCGTTCGCCAGCAGCGCCAGGATCATGATCCCGGTCACCAGTGCCAGGTGCCGGATCTGTCGGTTCATCGCTCACCTCCCCGCTTGACCGTACTGCCCGGGCTGGTCACCTGGGTCGACTGCGAGTCACTGGTCTCGGAGGGCGGGACCGGCCGGCTGCCCGGCTGAGAGGCCGGCGTCTGGGGTCCGGCCTCCGGCCGGGCGGGCTGGGGTACGGCCTGGGTCGCGACGGCGTCCTGGGGTACGGCCTGGGTCGCGACAGCGTCCTGTACGGCCGGGCCGGGCCGAGACGGCGCACTCGGCCCCTGGGGCGCCTGCCCACCGGCACCCGGTCGACCCACGGCTGACCACGCCTGCGACGCTGCCGCGCCCTCACCAGGCCGAGACGGCACGCCCGGCACCTGGGTCTGCCCACCAGCCGGCTGCGCCGGCCAGGACCCGGCCTGGGTGGGGCTCTGGGGGCCCGCTGCCGGGCGAGCCGGCCACGCCTGCGTCACGGCACCGTCCTGGGCCCGCCGAGACGGCGGCACCGCCTGGGTGGCAACCGCGTCCTGCCCCACCGGACCAGGTCGAGCCGGCACCACCTGGGTCGCCTGCGCATCAGCACCCGCTCCAGGCCGAGCCGGCACCACCTGAGTCGCCTGCGCATCAGCACCCGGACCAGGCCGAGCCGGCACCACCTGAGTCGCCTGCGCATCAGCACCCGGACCAGGCCGAGCCGGCACCACCTGGGTCGCCTGCGCATCAGCACCCGCACCGGCCTGCGCCGAGGCCGGCGGCTCGGGACGCGGCTGCGGGTGCGGACGGAGCGGGATCACCTGGGTCGCATCCCCAGACAGCACCGCCACCCCGGACTCGTCAGTGGCCGGGGCCAGCGGAGCCGGGCGGCGACCGTTGTGGCTGATCACCATGAGCATCGCCAGCACGATCCAGTTCGCCACCATGGACGACCCGCCCTGGGACATGAACGGCGTTGTCAGCCCGGTCAGCGGCAGCAGCCGGGTGACCCCGCCGACGATCGCGAAGACCTGCAGGGCGAAGGCGAACGACAGGCCCGCGGCGAGCAGCTTGCCGAACGGCTCGGTCACCGTGATCGCCGAGCGCAGCCCCCGCGAGACCACCAGCCCGTACACCACGATCACCGCCATCAGCCCCACCAGGCCCATCTCCTCACCGATCGCGGCGATGATGAAGTCGCTCTTGGCCAGGGGGGTCAGCCCGGGGCGGCCGAGCCCCCAGCCGCGGCCCAGGATCCCCCCGTACGCGAAGCCGAACTGGCCCTGGATCACCTGGTAGTTCGTCTGGTAGTCGCTGAACGGGTCCAGCCAGGAGCTCACCCGGACCCGGACGTGGATGAACTGCTGGTAGGCGAAGAAGGCCCCGGCCGTGAACAGCACCCCACCCAGCAGCACCCAGCTCGGGCGCTGCGTGGTCACGTACAGCATCGCCACAAAGAGCCCGAAGAACAGCAGCGAGGTCCCCAGGTCCCGCTGCCCGACCAGGACCACCAGGCTGACCGCCCACATGATCGCGATCGGCCCCAGGTCCCGGGCCCGCGGCAGGGTCAGCCCCAGCACCTTCGGCCCCGCCAGCGCCAGCACGTCCCGCTTCTCGGCCAGGTAGCCGGCGAAGGCGATCGAGAGCACGATCTTGGCGACCTCGGCCGGCTGGAAGGAGTACCCGGCCAGCCGGATCCAGATCCGCGAGCCGTTCAGCTCCACCCCGAGCGGGGTCAGCGGCAGCAGCAGCAGCACCAGGCCGGCCACGAACAGCAGGTACGGGTAGCGCTGGAAGGTGCGGTAGTCCCCGGCCAGCAGCAGCGTCCCGACCAGGCAGGCAATCCCCAGCCCGACCCAGACCAGCTGGGTCTCGGCGTCGTGGCGGGCCGGCTCGTTGATCAGGTCGATCCGGTGGATCATCGACACCCCGAGACCGGTCAGCAGGAACGCCATCGGCAGCAGCCACGGGTCCGCGTACGGGGTGCGCCACCGCACCACGAGGTGCGCCGCCACCGCCAGCCCGGTCCAGCCGCCAGCGACCCAGGGCCAGCCGGCCGGCAGCGCCCCGTCCAGGTTCAGGTGGATCAGCAGGTAGGCACCCAGCCCCAGCGCCACCGCCAGCAGCAGCAGGAACAGCTCGACCGTACGACGCTTGCGGTAGGTGACGGTCGGCTCGTCGGGATCCGTCGCCACCATGTCAGCACTCGTCGGGTGAGAGCGGGACGGACGGGGGCACCGACGACGGGGTCGGTGTGGGGGCCTCGGTCCCCGCCACCGACGGGGACGCCGGGTCGGGGCTCGCCGCCGGCAGCGTCGGGCTGGGGGCCGGCGGGGCCGTCACAGCGGCCCGCGCCTTGCGCTGCTGAATGCACTGCTCAGACTTCAGCCGCAGCTCCTGGCCGGTGCCCCGGGCCGCGTCCAGACCACCCTCGCGGACCTGGATCCCGGCCCGGACCCGCTGCTGAAAGCTGGGTGGCAGGTCAGTGATCACCACCCCGGTGCTCTCCACCAGCTGGTTCGTACTGAACCCGGCGACCGCGCCCGGGACCCCTCGGTAGATCCCGACCTGGGCTGCGGCCGGCGCCAGGAAGTACTGGGTGGCGGCGTACGCGTACGCGGCGTACGAGCCGACACCGAGCATCAGCACCACACCCACAATCGCCAGCCAGATCCCGATCCGGCGCTTGGCCCGGCGCCGGGGCGGGGCCGGCGGGGCCGGCTCGGGCACCTCGCTGGCGGGAACCAGTGGGGCCACCCCCGGTGCCGGCGCCCGGGGCACGAAGTTGCCGGTCTCGTTGTCGTCGTCCTCGACCGGCCCGTCGATGTCGATCGGCCGGGACCGGATCGCCGGGATCTCCCGGTTGACCGCCGCCCCCAGCAGCAGGCCTGCGGCGCCGGCGGGCTTCCCGTTCCCCTCGGGGGTCTGGTCCTCGGGAGTCTGGTCCGCGGCCGCCGCCTCGCCCACGCTGACGACATCGGTCACGATGATCGTGATGTTGTCCAGCCCACCGCCCTCGTGGGCCGCGACAATCAGCTCGTTCAGGGCCTGCTCCCGGTCCTGGATCACCAGCGCCTGGTCGATCACGTCGTCGTTGACCAGGCCGCACAGCCCGTCGGAGCAGAACAGGACCCGGTCGCCCTCCTCCACCTCGACCAGCCCCAGGTCGGGCTCGGAGAACGGCTGCCCGTTGAGGACCTTGAGCAGCAGCGAGCGGTGCGGGTGGTACAGCGACTCGGCCTCGCTGATCCGCCCCTCGTCGACCAGGGACTGCACGAAGGAGTGGTCGTGGGTGAGCCGCTGCAGAGTGCCGCTGCGGCGCAGGTAGCCGCGGGAGTCACCGATGTGGACGATCCCGAGGTGGGTGCCGTCGAAGAGCGCCCCGCAAACCGTGGTCCCCATCCCGTCCAGGGCGTGGTCGTCGGCGACCAGCTCGGCGATCCGGTCGTTGGCCCGCTGCAGCGCCCCGGCCAGGGTCTCCAGCATCTCCTCGCCGTCGTGGTGGCCGTCGGCCTTGCGGAGCTCGGCGATCGCCACCGTCGAGGCCAGGTCGCCCGCGGCGGCACCACCCATCCCGTCCGCGACCACGATCATGGTCGGGGACGCGTACCCCGAGTCCTGGTTGTTCTTGCGCACCAGCCCGACCTCGGAGTGAGCGACCGTGCGCAACATCAGTGGCATCAGGGCTCCAGCCTCATCTGGGTTCGCCCGATCCTAATGTCGTCAGCCGGTGTGACCACAGTCGGGGTCGTGACACGAACACCGTTGACAAATGAACCATTGGTGGAGCCGAGGTCGGTGAGGACCCAGTCACCGTTCGCGCGGTGCTGCATCTCGGCATGGTCGCCCGACACGTAGTCGTCGTCGAGGATCAGGGCGCAGTCGGCGGAGCGGCCGATCCGGAAGTGCTCCACCAGGGCCAGCCGGGCCCCCGCCTGAGAGCCGGTCTGGATCGCCAGGATCCGGGGCTCAGGCTGCGCCGGGCGCTCCGCCGCAGCCTCCGACCGGCGCGCCGCCCCGGCCGTGGCCAGGGCCGGCCGGGCGACCAGGTCGTTGCGGATGGTGTTCGCCACCAGCAGCACAAAGACCCACAGGACGGCCAGGAATCCGACCTTCAGCAAGGTGACGAGCAGCTCAGCCATCTGTGGCCACCTAGATCGCGGCAGGAGCGTGGACGAGGAGCCGGGTGCTGCCAATATCGATCCGGGTGCCGTCCTCCACCGGCGCCTCCGTGACCTTGCGGCCGTTGACCGAGATCCCGTTGGTCGAACCCAGGTCCCGGACCACGATCCGCTGCGCCGGGCCGGAGCCGCTGACCAGGATCTCGGCGTGACGCCGTGAGATCCCCGGGTCGTTGATCCGCAGGTCGGCCTCGCTGCCGCGCCCGATCACCAGGCCTGGCGGGTTCAGCGGGTGCCGTACGCCGTTGACCTCCAGCACCAGCGCGGCCCGGCGGACCTGGCCGGCCGACGTGGCCGGCTGGTCGACCTTGGCCACCGCACCGGAGGTCACGGTGAACCGGCCGGTCGGCAGGTCGCGGCGCTCCTCGTAGTGGATCGCGATCGCGCCGTTGAAGACGTACCCCCGCTCGGCGGCGTAGTCGCGCAGCTCTGGGATGATCTCCTCGTTCAGCGTCCGCGAGTACGGGAAGAGCCGGGCGAAGTCGTTGACCGACAGCCCGATCAGGAAGTCGTTGGGCACCAGCCGCTTCTCGCGGCTCAGCAGCTGAGCCTCACTGTCGAGCTCCTTCTGCAGCCGGGCCGTGATCTCGACCGGCTGGACGTCACCCTTGAACGCCCGCGCGAAGGCGCCACTGACGACCCCCTCGATCCGCCTCTCGACCTTGCCGAGGAAACCCACGGACACCCCCTTCGCTCGTCAGGACCCGATCTCGTGCCCCTTGATGCTACCTGGCGGTGCTTGATCGCCGCTCGGCTGTGCTTGATCGCCGCCGCCTTCGCGGCGGCTCGGCTGTGCTTGATCGCCGGCGCCTTCGCGCCGGCTCGGCTGTGCATGACCGCCGCCGCCTGCGCGGCG
>CALBCJ010000029.1 GCA_937926975.1 uncultured Propionibacteriaceae bacterium
CCAGGACCCTGTCGATCAGCGCCGCGCTCGCCGGGCGCCGGGTACGGCCGATCTCTACCAGCCGCTCCACAATCTCCAGACCGGTCATGTCGTCCAGTGCCATGACCTGACACTAGCTGAACCTGAAGCGGGTGTCCAACCTGACTTGTCGCGCTCTGAATTGCTCTGGCCGTCTACTCGCTAAAGTCCTTGCCACAGGGATGTGGAGGAGTGAGAGACGGGTCACGAGCACGGGCCCAGGGCTGACGCTCCCCTCGTCCGCGGAGACTGGTTCTTCTGGAGCCGCTCAGCACTTCCTGGACGCGGCTCGGGGGCCTGTTGCGGCTGCTGGGGCATAGTCGCGTCCTTGCCGTACGGCTCAACCGGTGACTCTCGCCGTGCTGAGTCAGTCCTCTGAGTCGTCGAATGAGTCGTCGAGTGAGTCGTCGAGCCGCTCGGGGAGGATGGTGCCGATCATCTCGGTGAAGGTCTGGTAGCGGTCGTCGTCATCGTCGGGGTCGAAGGAGCCGGAGTCGACGAGCTGCCACTGGGAGTCGAGGGCCGAGTAGATGAGCGTCTGGTCGTCCATGATCCCGACCCGGATGTAGTCGTCGTCATCGAGGTCGAGCTGCTTGTCGGCCAGGTCCCGGGGGCTGTAGATGAGGAGCCCGTTGACCTCGAACCCGTCGCACAGGTCGAACAGGGCCCGGTAGTCGTCCGGGGCCGGGATCTTCGCTCTCCTCATGAAGACCCGGTGAACCCGGTCCCGCACACTCACCGCGCGTGGCTTCGGGACCTCCCACTCGTCGGGAATCGACGCCACCAGCTCCTCCAGGGGCGCCACGGTCCGTGGTCGGGCCGGCACGTGGACATGCGGGAAGAACCCCTTGGCGAGGTCCGCGAGCACACGGAACATCGTCTCCTCATCGGGGTACCGATCACTGATGTCATCTGCCGCGCTCATGCACCAGCACTTCTCCTCCCGGTGCCACCCGTAGTGGGTTCCGCCGATGAACGCGACCGGGATGTACGGATCGTATAGCCGTGCGAGTTCCTTGAAGTATGCCTGGCCAGGCTTCTTCACGTGCATGAAGCACAAAGATGCGATCTCCAGCCCGTCGGTGCGCAGCAGGAGCTCTCGGTACAGCGGCGCCGGCGGTAGCCCCACCTCGCCCAGGACCCTGTCGATCAGCGCCGCGCTCGCCGGGCGCCGGGTACGGCCGATCTCTACCAGCCGCTCCACAATCTCCAGACCAGTCATGTCGTCCAAAGCCATCCCCCGACGCTAGTCGAGGACCAAGCCTGGCTCCAAGAGGCCTTGTCAGACCGGCGCTCCTGCAGCCCCAGTGGCGCCGGTCACCGGGGCATAAGGAGCCAGCGCCGACGAGCCGCCACGGGGAACCGAGAGCCGAGCACCCGAGTGCCTGGTCGCAGACCGGGCGGCTACACGTTCGCGGGCTCGCGGGTGCCGGCTCCCCGGCGGCGGATCCGGGGGCCGTGCTCGTGGTCGTCCCGGGGCTGGGAGGAGCAGGCACCGGCGCGCTCACAGCCACCGCAGCCGGCGACCGTACCGCAGCCGACGGCTCCCGTACGGTCGACCACCGGCGGGGTGTCCTGGCCGTCAACCACGAAGCCGTAGTCGGCGATCATCGCCAGGTCGGCCGCCCCGGCCTGGCCCTCGGAGGTCAGGTAGTCGCCGAGGAAGATCGAGTTGCAGACCTCCAGCACCAGCGGCTGCAGGGTACGCAGGTGGTACTCGCGGCCGGCTGCCGCCCGCACCTCCACGTTGGGGTGCACCAGGCGCACCATCGACAGAATCCGCAGGCAGGTGAGCGGGGTGAGCTCCTTCGCCCCGGCCAGCGGGGTCCCCTCGAACGGCAGCAGGAAGTTCACTGGCACCGAGTCGACACCCAGCTCGCGCAGCCCGAAGGCCACATCCACCAGGTCCTCGTCCGTCTCGCCCATGCCGGCGATCAGCCCCGAGCAGGCCGACAGCCCACCCTGCTGGGCGGTGTGCACGGTCCGGACCCGGTCCGCGTACGTGTGGGTGGTGCAGATCTGCGGGTAGACCGACTCGGCGGTGTTGAGGTTGTGGTTGTACCGGGTGACACCCGCCTCGGCCAGGCCCTGGGTCTTCTCCTCGTCCAGGAAGCCGAGGCAGGCACAGATCTTGAGGTCGGGGTGGTGGGCGCGGATCCCCTCGACGATCCCGGCGACCCGGCTGACCTCCCGCTTCGACGGGCCCCGGCCCGACGCGACCAGGCAGACCGTCGAGGCGCCGGCCTGGACCCCGGCCGCCACCTGGGCGTCGACCTCCTCGGCGCTCAGCCAGCTGTACGTGAGGATCGGGGCCTTGGAGCCGAGTGCCTGCGAGCAGTAGGAGCAGTTCTCCGGGCACATCCCCGACTTCAGGTTGACCAGGTAGTTCAGCCGTACGCGGTTGCCGAAGAAGTGCCGGCGGACCCGCCCCGCGGCGCCCACCAGGGCCATCACCTCCAGGTCGGGTACGGCGAGCACCTCCAGCGCCTGCTCGCGGCTGATGGACTCGCCACTCAGCCCGGTCTCGACCAGCTCCTCCAGGTTCATCAGGACTCCTTTGCCTTGTGCTTGCGTACGAGGTGGACGATGACTCCGGCCGCGAACCAGGCCAGGCCGACCCGTAGTGCGACCGGGCTGGTGCGGGACAGGGTGACCAGCAGCGCCGCCGCTCCGGCGACGGGGACCAGCAGGTGCACCACCCAGCGGCCCGAGCGCTCCTGCACCCAGAACCGCCGGACCACGCAGGCGTGCAGGACGACATAGCTGGCCATGGCCCCGAACGTGACCAGCAGGCTCATGATCTCGGGGTGGTCAATGAACGGCACCGCGACCAGCACCGCGACCGCCCCGACGGCCAGCGTCGCGGTGTGCGGGACCCCGCGTCCGCTGGTCCGCGACAAGAACCCGGGGAGCTCGCGGTCGCGGGCCATCGCGAACAGCAGCCGGGCGGAGGCGGCGTGGGCCACCACCAGGCAGGCGAAGATCGCGACGAAGGCGTTGGTGAGGGTGAAGACCGGCACGTACCAGGCCGGCGCGACCTGGTCGACCGCCCCGTAGAAGGCCCGGTTCGTGGCCGCGCCCGGCCCGAAGCCGCCGACCCCGGTGACCAGCGAGGCCGCCCACAGCTGCAGGCAGAACAGGGCGGTGATCGCGCCCAGCAGCACGGTGGTGGCCCGGGCGACCGCTCGTCCGCCGCCCTTCGCGTCCTCGTTCAGGGTGTTGACCGCGTCGAAGCCCAGGTAGCTGAACGCTGCCAGCGACACCGCCGGCAGCACCGCGGTCAGCGAGGCGCCCGGGTGCCACAGGGCGTCCAGGCTGAGGCTCAGTCTTCCCGCGGCGACGTCGGTGAGCACGAAGCCGACGAACAGCGCGATGGTCGCCAGCTGGATCCCCAGCAGCACCAGCCCGACCCGGGTGGTGAGCTCCATCCCGCGCAGGTTCATCAGCATCGACGTCCCGATGAAGAGCACCGCGAAGACGGTGGGCGGGACCGCCGGGAAGGAGTGCGCCAGCGCCACCGCCGACAGGATCGTCAGCAGCCCCGGCATCAGGACGTAGTCGAGCAGGATCGCCCATCCGGCGAAGAAGCCGAGCCAGGGGCCGGCCGACAGCCGCGCGTACCCGTACACCGACCCGGCGACCGGGAAGCGCCTGGCCATCTGGGCGTAGCTGATGGCGGACAGGCCCATCACCGCCGCCGCGACCAGGTAGGTGAGGATCGGCAGCCCGCCGGAGCGGTTGATGACCATCCCGTACGTGGCGATCGGCGCCATCGGGACGAAGAACAGCAGCCCGTACACGAGCAGGCCGCCCATCCCAAGGCTGCGCCTCAGGCTGGGGGCGTAGCCGAGCTCGGCCAGCGCGGCATCTGCCTCGGACTGCGCCGACTGCTCGGGCGCGGTGTCAAGCCTGGTGGGAGCGGACATGCTCAGCCTTTCGGGGGTCGAGTGGGTGCTGGGGTCAGCAGGGCCCGTACGGTCTGGTGCAGGCGGGCCGGGTCGGCGCCGAGCCCTTCGGGCAGGGCGACGACCTGGTCGGTTCCGGCCGCCTCGGGCAGGTCGGCAAGGGTGCAGCGCTCAGCCAGCCCGGGCTGCTCGGGCACCGCCCCGACCACCAGCAGCACCACCTGGTGGCCGCGGTCGCGGACCGCGCGGCAGGTGAGCCCGGTGTGGTTGAGGCTGCCGAGCCCGGCCCGGGCGACGACCACGAACCTCCCCGGCCCGGGCAGCGCGTCGGCCAGCTCCAGCAGCCCCGCGCCGTCGCCGTCGAGCCCGACGAGGACCCCGCCGGACCCCTCGACCAGGACCAGATCGTGCTCGGTGGCCAGCCCGGCCACCTGCTCGGCGACCTCGGCAGTGCTGCGCAGCCGGACCCCGGCTCGGCGGGCGGCGGTGGTCGGGGCGAGCGGCTCCGGCAGCCGGGCCAGCTCCCGGGCCCGGGCGGCGTCGAGCCCCGACAGCCGGCAGGCCTCGGCCGCGTCTCCCGGCTCCCCGGGCGCCAGGCCGGTCTGGGCCGGCTTGCAGACCACCACGTCCTGCCCGCGGGCGGTTGCGGCCGCGGCCAGCACCGCGGTGGCGACGGTCTTGCCGACACCGGTGTCGGTGCCGGTGACCAGGATGACCCCCGCCAGCTCTGGCAGTCTCATGCGGCTCCTGTGGTGGTCGCGGCCACAGCGGCCTGGATCCCGCCCGCCACCTGGCGCAGCTCGGCCTCGGTGCACAGGTACGGCGGCATCGCGTACACGAGGTTGCGGAACGGTCGCAGCCAGACCCCGGCTCCGACCGCGGCCCGGGTGGCAGCCGGTACGTCGACCGGGTCGCGCAGCTCGACCGCGGCAACCGCGCCTAGCAGGCGGACCTCGCTGACCCCTTCCTGGTCCCGCAGCGGCGCCAGCTCCTCGGTGAGGACCTGCTCGGCGCGGGCCACATCGGCTCGCCAGCCGCCGCCCGCCACCAGCCCGACCGACGCCAGCGACACCGCGCTGGCCAGGGGGTTCCCCATGAAGGTGGGGCCGTGCATGAGGGCCTGGGCGGGGCCGTCAGCGACCGCCCGGGCGACCCGGTCGGTGGTCAGCACCGCGGCCTGGGTGAGGTACCCGCCGGTCATCGCCTTGCCGAGCGCCATCACGTCGGGCACCACCTCGGCCCAGTCGCAGCCCCACAGCCGCCCGGTCCGGCCGAAGCCGGTCGCGATCTCGTCGGCGACCAGCAGCACCTGGTGCTCGTCGGCCAGCTCGCGCAGCCGCCGCAGCGCCAGCGGTGACCACGGAAGCATCCCGCCCGCCCCCTGCAGCACCGGCTCGACCACGACCGCGGCCAGCTCGTCGCGGTGGGCCGCCAGCATCGCGGTGACCTCCGCGGTCCACGCGGCCACCTCGGCCTCCCCGGCGTCGAAGGCCGGCGGGCGGGGCAGGAAGAGCTGCGGCTGGACCTGCCCCGCGTACAGGTGGTGCATCCCGCCGTCAGGGTCGCAGACCGACATCGCGCCCCAGGTGTCCCCGTGGTACGCGCCGCGCAGCGCGGCGAAGCGGGTCCGGGCCGGGCGGCTGGCCAGCCCGACCTGGCGGGCGACCTTGAGCGCGACCTCCATCGCTACCGAGCCCGAGTCGGCCAGGAAGACCCGGTTCAGCCCGGGCGGGGCGAGGCTGGTGAGCAGCTCGCCGAGCTGGGCGGCCGGTTCGTGGGTGAGCCCGCCGAGCATGACATGGCTGAAGGTGCTGACCTGCCGGCGGACCGCCTCGTCGAGCACCGGGTGGCGGTAGCCGTGGATCGCGGCCCACCAGCTCGCCATAGCGTCGATGACCTCGTGCCGGCCGTGGCCGTCGTCGAGGACCAGCCGCACCCCGTCCGCCTCCAGGACCGCGTACAGCGGGTCGGGCGCGACGGGGGGCGCGTACGGGTGCCACAGGTGGTCCCGGTCCAGGGCGACGACATCGCTGGCTTGCACAGGGGCGAACCTACCACGAGATTTGAACGACGTTCACTGAAAGCAGTAGATCGTTCAGTGCCGGTGCCGGGGCTACGAGCCCCGCTCGCTAGCATGCGGCCCATGGCGCTGACGCAACGGCAGATCCTGCTGGCCGCGCTCACGATCCTCGACGAGTACGGCCTGGCCGACCTGAGCATGCGGCGCCTGTCGACCACGCTCGGGGTCCAGGCCGGGGCGCTCTACCACCACGTCCCCGACAAGCAGACCCTGCTGGCCGGGCTGGCCGACCTGATCCTGGCCGAGATCGACGAGCCGCTGGGCACCTGGCGGACCGCGGTCGAGGCCTGGGCCGGCAGCGTACGGCGGGTCCTGCTCTCCCACCGCGACTCGGCCGAGGTGGTCGCCACCTCCCGCGGCTTCCGGCTCAGCCGCCACGACGTCAGCCGCCACCCGGCGACCCTGCTGGCCGCCGCCGGGCTGCCGCCCGCCGAGGCCGTGGCGGCCGCCACCTGCTGCCTGCACTTCATCCTCGGCCACGTCGCCGAGGAGCAGGCCCGGCTGGAGTGGCGCCGCTTCGGTCGTACGGAGGAGGACGTCCCGTACCGGCTCGGCGACGACGACTCGTTCGCGATCGGGATCGCGCTCCTGCTGGACGGGGTCGCCGCCCGGCTCGCGCACCAGACTGAGTGACACCCCGTACCGGCCGCCGGGCCGCGAGGCCCGGCCCACAGCGAGGCCAGACCGTCTGTCTCGAGCCGCGCTCGGCCCGGGGCCAGCTCAGCCCGGGTCATCTGAGCCGACGGGCCTCTCGGGCGAGGAGCACCCGAGTCGTGAGGTGCGCCGGGCAGTCTGCTGGCAGCTGGCTGGCGGGGACCGCCTGGACCCCGTCGATGCGGCCGCCAAGCGCCTCGAGGTGCTGCATGACCGCGGTCAGCGCCTGTCCGGCGAAAAGGCCCTGATTTGTGCCCTCGTCCCAGTGCTTGACCGAGATCACGGCCTCGCAAGCCTCGGCCGCCGTGGCGCGGGAACACCAGATCAGGACCTGCTCCCGCGACAGCCCCGAGACCAGCAGCTGTGCGGTCGGGGTGGGCTCGAAGGCGCCCCAGAGCCGGGCGGAGCGGCTCACCACCGCAGCCCGAGGACCTGGTGGGCGGGCGTGCCCAGCCCTGCCTGCTCGGCGTGACCGGCTCGGGCGAGGCCGACCGGGCTCTCAGCCCCGCCGACGGGACCACCAGGCTCCTGCGCGAACACAGCACTGAGACTACGCGGTGCCCGACTCGCCGGGCGCCAGGTGTGGCTGCCTCCCGGACCGCTCGTCGGCGGCCAGCAGCGTCGCCCGGGTGCTCGGGGGTGAGCGCCGGCTCGTGGGTCAGGCGGCGCGACGGGTCTGGGGCGTACGGCGCACGACCTGGGCGTACGCGGCCAGCAGCTGCTCCATGGTCGGCGGGGCCATCGTGAGCTTCGGCGTGGACTCGCCGTTGCGGGCCTTGCGCAGGTGACGCTTCACCGTGGACAGGGAGCAGCCGAGCCGCTGGGCAATGGTCTCCAGGCTCTCGTGCGGGTTGGCCGACCGCAGCCGGAGCACCTCGTCGTGGTTCACCTGCCGGCCCGCGGCAGCCACACCGGCGAGGGTATCGAGGTCCTCAGGAGCCACGGTGACCTGCAGCATGGTCCGCATCTCCTGGCGCTGGCGCTGGGTGGTGCCGGCTACAAAACCGCTCACGTCGTGCTTCACGACCGCGTCGTACAGGCAGGTCGCCAGCAGCGGGCAGGAGGCGCAAGTCTGGGCGGCCTCGGCGGTCAGCCGGGCCTGTTGGCGGCGAACCTCGCGGGAGGCGCCGGACGGCAGGCCGTCCTCAAGCAGCGGGTGCTGGAAGACGTCGCTGGCGCTGACGCAGGCGGGCAGAGCGCTGGTGGCCGTCTCAGGCTTCACGGGGTCCCTCCAAACTGTTCCGGCGGGGCTACCCGCTCGGCTCTAGTCGCTGGCAGAACCACTGTCGCAGAACGGATCCCCTGCACAGGCCTGAGAAAGTGATGGGAACTACCCGACTTGAGGTGGGTAGGAAGGCTAGCTGGTTTGAGTACCCCTACCTATGGCCAGCCTGCGGTTCCCCCGAGATCCGACTCCATGGTGCCGTGCTCGGGGTTCAGCTCGGTGAGGAAGTCCTCATGAAGTGCGGCCCGCTCTCGCCCAGCCACCAGACTCACTGCGTCGGCTCCCCCGCCGGCACGGTGCGACAGGAGCCCCCACATGATGTTCTCCCTAGCCAACACGGTCTTCATTGACGACTCGTCCGTGGTGCAGCCGCCGCTGCGGGCCGCGAGCTGAGCCGGGGCCTGCGGTGGGAGTGTGTACGCGGGTGAGCCGTCCCGCGCTGGCGCGTCGCGCAGGTGAGTGGGCCGTCGTCGTCTCCCCGGCCCGGGTCGCCCCGCGGTCCCGTACGGGTGCCTGCCGCCCAGACCTTGCCGAGCCCATAGGCCGGACTAGGGTGAGGGGATGCTGACTCCGTATCGACCGAGCGGCTCGTACCTGACGATCATGAAGGACGGGACGGTTAAGCAGATCAACCCATTCTCGGGAACCGAGGTCTGGACTGTGCCCGGGCGCGGCAACCGGCCGCTCGGCGTCCGGGTGGAGCAGCCGCAGCCGCTGCGGCCCGAGGATGACGGGCGCCACTGCGCCTTCTGCCACCACCGCTACCTGGAGACCCCGCCGGAGAAGTCCCGGATGATCCGCTCCGGCGACGGCTGGCGGGCGGCCTACCAGACCCCGGCCGAGCACCTGTTCGACACCCGGGCCGAGTTCCGCCGGATCCCGAACCTGTTCGAGATCCTCAGCAATGAGTACTGGCAGGAGAACTACGGGTACGTTCCCCCGGAGCACATCGACGAGCAGCGCCGCGCGTACCTGGCCTCGCCCGCCGGGCGGGCGCACGTGCTGTCGGTGGCCCGTGCCAAGCTTCGGGCCGCAGGCCGGACTCCCGAGCAGATCGCCGGCTACGACGAGGACGAGATCATCGCCAGCGCCTCCGGCTTCTTCGGCAGCGGCCATGATGTCATCGTCGCCCGGCGCCACTTCTGCGACGGCGCCGAGAACACCTCCCAGCTCGCCTCCTCGGGCACGCTGACGCCGGAGGAGCACTACTACTACACGGCGTTCACCGTGGAGTCGGCGCGCCAGCTGTACGAGACCAACCGCTACGCGCCGTACGTGGCGGTCTTCCAGAACTGGCTGAAGCCGGCCGGCGCCTCCTTCGACCACCTGCACAAGCAGCTGGTCGCGATCGACGAGCGAGGCGTGCAGAACGAGCTCGCGATCCAGCGGGTACGGGCGAACCTCAACGTCTTCAACGAGGACGGCGTGAACTACGCCAGCCGGCACAACCTGCTGCTGGCCGAGAACGACCACGCGGTCGCCTACGCCGGCTTCGGGCACCGGTACCCGACCATCGAGATCTACTCCAAGTCGGAGCGGGCCTGGCCCTGGGAGCACTCGATCGAGGAGGTCGGTGGGGTGTCTGACCTGGTGCACGCGATGCACGCCGCCACGGGGGCCGACGTGCCGTGCAACGAGGAGTGGCACCATCGGCCGGTGGACTGCGACGTGCCGATGCCGTGGCGGGTCCTGCTCAAGTGGCGGGTGTCCACGGTGGCCGGTTTCGAGGGGGGGACGAAGATCTACATCAACACGATCGACCCGATGGGGATTCGAGACCGGGTGGTGCCCAGGCTGAAGGCGCTGCGCGACCAGGGCCGGATCGGTGGGATGCGGCTCGGCGAGGAGTGCTCCGGCAAGCCGAACCTGCTGCGCTACAACCCGGTGCTGCGGTGAGCGACGTCACCGGTGAGATCGCCGGGCTCACCACCGAGCAGGCCAGCCCGGACCTGGCTGACATCGACACCTGGCCGACCGACCGCCTGGTCGCCGCCATGATCGACGCCGACCGGGGCCTGTACGACGCGGTCGCCGCTTGCCAGGCCGAGATTGCGAGTGCTGTCGACCAGATCGCTGAGCGACTCGGACGGGGCGGTCGGCTGTTCTACCTGGGCGCCGGGACCGCCGGGCGGCTCGGCGTCCTCGACGCCAGCGAGATCCCGCCGACCTTCGGCACCGACCCCTCCCTGGTGGTCGGCCTGATCGCCGGCGGCCCGACCGCGATCACCCAGGCGGTCGAGAACGCCGAGGACGACCGTACGGCGGCGCCGGCGCAGCTGCGGGCGCTCGGCCTGGACGCTGACGACGCGGTGGTCGGGATCGCGGCCTCGGGGCGCACCCCGTACGTGCTGGGCGGGCTCGGGTACGCGAGTGCGATGGGTGCGCTCACGGTCGGGGTGACCAGCAACGCCGGCTCGGCGGTCGGCCGCGAGGCCCAGATCGCCATCGACGTGGTGGTCGGCCCGGAGTTCATCGCCGGCTCGACCCGGCTCCGCGCGGGGACCGCGCAGAAGCTGGTGCTCAACCTGCTGAGCACGCTGACCATGGTCCGGCTAGGCAAGACGTACGGGAACCGGATGGTCGACCTGCGGGCCACGAATGCCAAGCTGCGGGCCCGCGCCGAGCAGACCGTGGTCGCGGTCTGCGGCTGCCCGCCCGAGGTCGCCCGCGACGCCCTGGCCGCTGCCGGGGGCCACGTGAAGACCGCGGTCCTGATGCTGCTGGCCGGTGTCGACCAGGCCGAGGCCACCCGCCGCCTGGAGGCCACCCAGGGACACCTCCGGCAGGCGCTGTAGCCCAGTGAGCAGCCCCGTCATTGGGCTGGCCTCGGGCGGCGTGTCGCGTCTAGCAGGCCGCGGGCCCGCGGGTATCAGTGTTCCCGTTGGGGTTGCGGCGTCGGCTCTGGTCAGTAGGGTGCCGACATCAGGTACCTCAGGGGGGCTCATGCGCGATGACCAGATGAGTCTGGCCGAGCTGCGTCGTCAGGTTCCCCCAGAGGTCTACAGGGCGGTGGAGGAGGCCGTCAACAAGGGGTGGACCTTGCGAAAGCAAGGTCACAAGGCCTATCTCTACTGTCCCTGTGAGCAGGGAGGCGGCAAGTGCGCGATACCTGGAACCCCGAAGAGTGCTGGGAACACTGCTCGGCGGATACGCCGCAACCTCGAGCACTGCCCTGACGCTCACGTCCTGATGAAGTGAGGCGCCACTGTTTCAAGTTGACAACAACCGGTCCTTCGGTGAGTCTGAGGCGAAGCGAGGGGAGGCCATGGATGATCACCTGTGAGTTGATGCTAGACATCGATCCCGTCGATGAGGGCCTGGAAGACGCCATCGTGTCGACGTGGGATGCCCTCGTGGCCACCCACGGCGAGTCCACCGTGCTGACGATCACGGCCGAGGGCTTCAGCGTGGAGTCCGCGGCGCGCAGCATCGTCGCTGAGCTGGAAGAGGCTGGAGTTCGGGTGCGGAGGCTGCTGGAGGACCTGGTGACTCGCAGCACCATTGCCTCGCGGACTGGAGTGACGCCCCAGGCGGTCGGACTGTGGGTCCGGGGAGAGCGGCAGCGCACGGCCTTCCCTGCCCCGTACAACCCCGCGACCGGCGGACTGTGGCTGTGGGGCGAGGTCAACCAGTGGCTGGCTGCCAACGGGAAGCCGGCCGACGACATCGTCTACCCGAGTCGAGAGGACTACCCCCGCTGCAACGCCTGGCTGCTTGATCGTGGACGGGGAGGCTGGACCAATGCCGTGGTGAAGTCCGCTGGGTTCCAGACCCGTGACGGAGCCCGGGCATCGTCCTGCTCGTCACCCGGGGAGTTCACCCCGGTGGACATGAATGTCGGAGCGCGGTTGAAGCTCGTCCACGACCCGCGAGATCAGGCGGTGGCGGCATGAGCGCCCGGAGAATCTCGAAGGTCGAGGAGCTGGCCGAGATTGCTGAGCTGGCCGATGTCGTCTACGACGACTTCAGCGTTCACCGCGGCCCGTTCGCAGGGGAGCGCCCAGACTTCCCTCCCGAGCCCAGTCTTGTGGTCGGCGTCCGGCTCCAGCCTGAAACCTACGAGTTCAAGCTCGAGCTCAAGCTGGGGCTTCAGGAGCCACCTCTGCGTTGCCACGTGTCGGCCGTCGCGCGGTTCGACTTCCCTGAGCCACTCGAGATCACCTCTGAGGTGCGTGATGAGTTCGCCTCTCGGGTCGCCCTGATGTGCGTGTTCCCCTTTGTCCGGGAGGGGCTGGCCTCGCTGGCTGCTCGGATGCGGACGCCATCGCTACCGGTGCTTGCCCTCGTGCGGCCGGGTGACTTGCGCCCTTGGCCGGACGAGCAGGAGGGCGAGGGAGGCGACGCTGATGGTGCTGGCGACGCAGTCTAGGCTCTCCGGCACGTGAGAGAAGGGATGTCACGCTTGCCGATGCGGGCCGTTCGTGGGTGAATGGGTCGCGTCGTTGTGATGGTTGTGGACCCGTCGTAGGAGCATGAGATGAGAATCCGGTCGGCCGCTGTCTGGGCGGTGCTGGTGGGCCTGATGATGAGCGGCCCGACTGCCCTCGCAGCCCCGGGGGTGCCGGCCGAGTCGATGCCGCAGGTCGGCTCGCCGATCACCTGGTGGCAGACCGGTCTGGCCATGGCTGCCGTGGCGGCCGGCCTGGCCCTGGTCATCATCTCCGGGCGCCGCCGCGGGGGCCACCACTGAGCCGCGGGTCTCCGACGGGCAACTCTCTTTGTCGCTGACGGTGGCAGGTCTGCGAGACCGCTGCCGCTCGTCGTAGCCGGCCGAGTCCACCTCGGCCGTGGCTTGCTCCGGTGCGCAGAGCAGCGGACGGACCGGGCTGTTCCCGCCACGGCGGCGTCGTGGGCGGTGAGTGAGTCCGTCGTTGTGCCAGGAGCCATGCCGCGGTACCCGACGGCCGTCGGGCCGGGAGCTGGCGCGGGGCGTACGGCTCGACCGCCAGAGACAGCGAAGGGACCGGCTCGACCCCGTACGCTGGCTCAGTGACCGAGCGCCGGTACCGACGACCCAGCTTTCAGGAGCCGGCTGCCCTGGAGGCCCTAGGGGAGCGGGTCGACCCGATCGGGCAGGTGCACGCGGCGCACGAGTCGGCCGCCGTGCTGCTGCATGCGGGACGGGCCGCCGACGACCCGGAGGTCACCGAGCGGCTGGTGGCCCTGGTGGACGAGATCGGGCTGGTGACCCTGGCTGACCTGTGGGCGGCCCGGCCGGCCCGGTCGCTGCCGGGGGCGCTGTACCGGATCTACCTGCTGCACCAGTGGATGCTGGGCGCGCCCGACGAGGTCGCCCGGGAGTACGCGGCCGGGGTCCGGTTCACCGAGCCGCACCACGTCGTGGCCGGGGCCGACCCGCCTGGCCCGGACGAGGTCCGCCAGGTCGCCGACGAGATCCTCCGCGGCGTCTTCACCGGTGACTTCGGGCTGGCCCTGGAGCGGGCGGCCGCCTTCTGCCAGGTGGTCGTCGCCGGCCGTACTGACCTGGCACGCGGCCCGGGCGAGCTGGTCCAGGCGCACCGGCTGCACCGGGTCGCCCACGACCTGCGGCTCTGCGCCCAGGACTGGCGCGCCGGCGACCTGCACTGATCCGTACAGCCCATCCCGTTAGCCTGAGGAGCGCGACACCAGCGTCAACGAAAGCAGGTCGACCCATGCCCGAGCCCGCACCCGACCAGACCGTACGGCAGGAGCGGGGGCTGCGGGTCGTGGTCGGGGTGTCCGGGTCGGTCGCCGCGTACAAGGCGCCGACGGTGGTCCGGCTGCTGCGGGCCGCCGGGCACGAGGTGAAGGTGGTGGCTACCGAGGCCGCGCTGCGGTTCATCGGGGCCCCGGCCCTGGCGGCGGTCTCGGGCGGCCCGGTGTCGACAGGCGTCTTCGACGACCCGGCCGCCGTCGAGCACGTCGCGGTGGGGGAGTGGGCCGACCTGGTGCTGGTCGCCCCGGCCTCGGCCGACCTGCTGGCACGGCTCGCAGCCGGACGCGCCGACGACCTGCTGACCGCGACGGTCCTGACCACGACCGCCCCGGTAGTGGTGGCCCCGGCGATGCACACCCAGATGTGGCAGAACCTGGCCACGGTGGAGAACGTGGCGACCCTGCGCCGCCGCGGCGTGGTGGTGATCACCCCCGACGCGGGCCCGCTGACCAGCGCCGACTACGGGGTCGGGCGGCTGCCGGAGCCGGAGCGGATCGTGGCCGAGGCCCTCGCCGCTGCCGGGCGCAGCGCGCGTACGGGCGGGCAGACCCTGGCCGGACGCCGGGTCGTGGTCTCGGCCGGAGGGACCCGGGAGCCGATCGACCCGGTCCGCTACCTCGGCAACCGGTCCTCGGGCCGGCAAGGGGTGGCGCTGGCCCGGGCGGCTCACGAGCGGGGCGCCGAGGTCACCCTGGTGGGCGCGAACGTGGGGGCCGACGTGCTGGCCCTGCTGCCGGCGGGGGTCGCGGTGGTCCCGGTCGGCACCGCCCGGGAGCTGGAGCAGGCCGTACGCAGCGCCACCGCCACGGCCGACGTGGTGGTCATGGCCGCTGCGGTCGCCGACTTCCGCCCGGCCCAGACCAGCGACGCCAAGATCAAGAAGCATGGTCTCGACGACGCGGGCTCCTCGGGCATGACCATCGAGCTGGTGGAGAACCCCGACATCCTGGCTGGCCTGGTGGCCCGCCCGCCGCGTACGGACGGCACCCGGACCCTCGTCGTGGGCTTCGCCGCCGAGACCGGCGACCAGCAGGGGGACGTCCTGGCGCACGGGGCGGCCAAGGCCCGCCGCAAGGGGGCCGACCTGCTCGCGGTCAACGCCGTCGGCGAGCGGCAGGGCTTCGGTGACGTCCCCAACGCGCTGGTGGTCCTGGACGCCCAGGGCCAGGAGGTGATGCGGGCATCGGGCTCGAAGGACGACGTGGCGCAGGCCCTGGTGGACCTGGTCGCGCAGCGCCTCGCGACCCGCTGAGACCAGGTACGCGACCAGCCTCTGACCGGTGGTCCGTCTCGCTGGGGGTCAGACTCAGGCCGTCCGCCAGTCCAGCAGCAGGTGCAGCCCGTCGCAGAGCCGGGCGACCATCGCCTCCGGGTCGGGCTCGGGGTCGTTGAGCGCGTCCAGGGTCAGCCCGTTGACCAGGGCGGTGACCAGCCGGGCGGCGGCAACAGGCTCGAGGCCGTCGCGCAGCGAGCCGTGGTCGCGGCAGGCGGTGAGCACGATCTCGACCGACTCGTGGAAGAGCCCGACGGCCTCCTGAAAGAGCGTGGCCAGCCAGCTGCGGGTGGAGGCGGCGGCCCCGAAAGCCACCCAGCAGACGGCGTCCTCGCGGGCCTCGCCCGTGGTCGGCAGCAGCTCGGACAGCGACCCGACCAGGCTCGACGGGCGGGCCGGGTCCACCTGGTGGTTGAGAGCCCGCTCGGTCTGCCGCTGGACGGAGCGGACCAGGGCGTCGGTGAGCAGCGCCTGCCGGGAGGCCGCCCGGTACTGGACGGTCCCGGGCGCGACGCCGAGCTCGGCGGCCACCGTACGCACGCTGACCCGGTCGAAGCCCTGCCGGGCGATGACCCGGATTGTCGCATCGGCCGTTGCCCGTACGGCCTCGGGCATCTCGACGAAGAAAGGAGAGGTGTCGTCCACGGCAGGTCCTCGGCGGGCTGGTGCGGTGCGGTTGTCTCCCCGAGCCTATCCGTCGTACGATCGTACGAGACGAGCGGGAGGAGGAGCCGTGGACACGGTGCTGTCCCTGGTCGGGCTGGCCCTGCTGGACTCCATGTCGATGGGGACCCTGGTCATCCCGCTGGCGCTGGTCGTCCGGCGGCGAGGTGTCGACACCGGACCGATGGCGGTGTACCTGGCGACCGTAGTGCTGGTGTACCTCGCCCTGGGGATCGGCCTCGTGGCCGGCATCGACGCCCTCAGCGGGGTGGTCACCCGGCTGTCACGCAGCTCCGGCTTCGCCTGGGTGACGCTCGTGACCGGGCTCGTGCTAGCGGTGGTGGGGATCTTCGGGCCCACCCCGCGCAAGCCCGAGCCGGGCACCGACGCCCTGGCCGGACGGCCCTCGCCGACCAGTACCCCGGCGATGATCGCGCTCGGCCTCGGCGCCTCGCTCTCGGAGGCCGCGACCATGGCCCCGTACCTGGCTGCGACCAGCATGATCAGCGGGCGGTGGGCGTGGCCGGGCACCGTCGCGGTCCTTGCCGGGTACTGCCTGGTGATGGTGCTGCCGGCGCTGGTCCTGATCGGGGCGACCGCCGCCCTCGGGCAGCGCTTCCTCCCGCTGCTCTCCCGGATCGGTCCTCGGCTCGAGTACGAGGCCAAGGTGACCCTGCTGTGGGTCGCGGCCCTGGTCGGGATCCACCTGACCTGGCGCAGTGCCGCCGCGCTGCACCTGATCGGGCACCAGCCGTGAGCACGGCTGCGGTCACACCGGGCGCCCCTGAGGAGATATCTGTGGGCAGATTGGGATCTGCCCGCTGTAGCGTCTATCCTCGACCTCCGGCGTCGGGCTGAGGTAGCCCCGGGCTCCACTTTTCGCCGCTGCGAGCGGCCTCGCGCCGAGAGGCGCTCCCAGCCCGACGCCTTCGAGCTTCGGAACCGGTTATCGCACTACCATGGGTGTGTGATAATCACACACATGGACCTGGATGAGTTGACGCTCGGAGCCAGGATTCGCGAGGCGCGTGACCGCGCTGGGCTCAGCCAGGACCTCGCTGCTCGGGTCGGACTGGACCGTACGGCGCTGGTGAGGGTGGAAAGCGGCTCGCGTCGGCTGACCGCGCTGGAGCTGGCGGCGATCGCCGACGAGCTGGGTGTCCGGATGGCGTCGTTCTTCCGGGCCGCCCCCGGAGTGGTCGCCCACCGCGCTAGCCAGGGCTCACAGACTCAGGACTCCGTGATCGACAAGCAGATCGCCAGGCTCGCTGACGATGCGGGTCTGGTGCTGCGAGCCACCGGCGACATGGTCCCCGAGCCGGACCGTGCGCTACCCGTTCCGCGCAGCCGTGAGGAGGCAGAGAGCCTAGCGGTCCACGTGAGGAAGATGGTGGGTCTGGACCGAACCTCCCCGGTCGGCGAGGTCTCGGCCGTCTGTGCTCGGCTCGGTCTGTGGGTCTTCGGCCTCGAGCTCGGCCCGGACACCGCCGACGCTGCCTGTGTGCTGCTGGAGCGCGGCGGAGTCGCCCTGGTCAACAGCACCGCCAAGGTCGGTCGCCGGCGGCTGGCTGCGATCCACGAGCTGGGTCACTACCTGGTCCGCGACGACTACCGCGTCGACTGGCGGGTGGACCAGGATGAGGACGGTGAGTCGCGCTTCGACCAGTTCGCTCGGGAGCTGCTGCTCCCCGAGGACGGCCTCCGCAAGGAGTGGAGCACCCACAGCCAGCGAGGTCTTCGGGAGGCGGCAGTGGTAGTGGCCAGCCGGTTCCGGGTGGACATGTCGACCCTCGCGCGACGGGCTCTGGACCTGGAGCTGATCAGCCACGCCGATGCCCGCGAGGTGCGTTCGGTCCGCACCACTCAGACTGACATCGTCGAGCTGGGGCTGTATGTGGCCGATGACCTCGCGGGGACCAGCCTGCCAGCAGCGTACGTGAAGACCGTGCTGCGGGCGTACCGGGACTGCCAGGTCAGTGCGGAGCGGACTCTGGAGCTGCTGCACGACACCTTCACCGACGATGACCTTCCACCTCTTCCGCCACGACGCGCCGACGAGCTCTGGGGCTTCGTGTCGTGATCGGAGACTCTGACCCACTGGTCTTCGACACCGGACCACTACGGCAGGGGTTGCTGGACGAGGAGTGAGTCAGCGGGCGAGCGCCCGTACGGTGTCGATGGTGTCGGCGTCGGCAGCGGTCAGGTCGTCGCGGTAGCGGACCACCCGGGCGAAGCGCAGCGCCAGGCCCGCGGGGTAGCGGCGGGAGCGCTGCAGGCCGTCGAAGGCGATCTCGACCACCTGCTCGGGCCGTACGGTGACTGTCCAGCCGTCGTCAGCGGTGGCGAGCTCACCGAACCGTACGGTCTGCCAGGCCAGCACCTCGTCGGTCATCCCCTTGAACGTCTTGCCCAGCATCACGAAGCCGTCGCCGTCGCGGGCTCCGAGATGGATGTTCGACAAGGTTCCCTGGCGCCGGCCCGAGCCGCGCTCCACCGCCAGCACCACCAGGTCGAGGGTGTGCCGAGGCTTCACCTTCACCCAGGAGGCGCCCCGGCGGCCCGCTGCGTACGGGGCGGACAGCGCCTTCACCACCACTCCCTCGTGTCCGGCCGCGACCTGCTCGGTGAAGAAGTCCTGGGCCGGGCCGGGCTCGCTGACCTGAACGGCGGCGATCCGCTGCTCGGGCGGGACCAGGTCGGCGAGCTGACGCCGGCGTACCGAGAGCGGCTCGTCGAGCAGCGCCCGCCCGTCGTGGTAGAGCAGGTCGAACCAGAACACCGACACCGGCCTCTGCTCACCCCGGGTCGAGGATGCGGTCCGGGCACCGGTCACCTGGAACGGCTCGGGCCGCCCGTCGGGGCGCAGCGCGATCACCTCCCCGTCGAGCACGCAGGAGGTGCAGGCCAGCGCGGACACTGACGCCACCACCTCCGGGAGCCGGTCGGTGATGTCGTCGAGAGAGCGGGTGAAGAGCCTGACCTCCTCGCCCAGGCGGTGGGCCTGGACCCGGATACCGTCCAGCTTGCGCTCCACCGACCACGGCCCGTCACCGGCCAGGGCAGCGTCGATCCCGGTGGCCGAGGCGGCCAGCATCGGGGCCACCGGACGCAGCGGCTCCAGGCTGACCTGGGCCAGCGCCTCGGCGCCACCGGTGAGCGCCAGCACCGCCACCGGGTCCAGCCGGCCGGCCAGCATCGCTGCCCGCCGTACGGCGTCGAGCGGCACCTCAGCGGCCTGCGCGACCGCCTGCTGCATCGCCGCGTCCAGCGCGCCCTGGCGGATCTCTCCGCCGACCAGCCCGGCCAGGAACCTCTGCTCAGCAGCTGTCGCCCGTTGCCAGAGCCCACTCAGCAGCGTACGGCGACGCGCCAGCGAGCCGTCCCCGGCGACCGACGCCAGCTCGGTGAAGACGGCATCGACCTCGGCCAGGGCCAGGCTCGGCTCCGGCGCTGGTGGCGGCAGGTCCCGCAGCGAGCGCCACCCGACTCCGAGCCTCCCGTGCGGAACCCGGGCCGAGCAGAAGGCGACCGTGAGCCCGACTGCCCGCTCAGAGTCGTCGGCGGCCCGGCGCAGCAGGGAGGCCAGGAGCTCGACCTTGGCGGTCCGGGACCGAGTGGCCGCCACCGCTGCCGAGGCGGTGACCAGGTCGTTCAGTAGCACACGAGGACTGTAGCCAGGCCAGGCCGTTGTGGTGGCCGGTCAGGTACGGACCGGCTTCTCGAACCACAGCACGCGAGTGCAGCCTTCGCTCCCGACTCTGGGAGCGGTTGCCGATAGGTGACCGCCCGGTCCAGCGACAGGCGGTCGGGCGATGGATATCCGGTGGCCCTGTCAGAGGCAGCCTCTAGGCTCGCTGCTGCCATGATCGACTTCCCACCGCGGTACCACGCCTTCGAGCCCGGTGCGACGGTCCACCCCGACGTACGCTCGCCGAGCCGCTTCCTGCTGTGGCTGATGGGGGTCCAGAAGTGGCTGCTGCTCGGGGGCGCTGCGGCCGGGCTGGCGTGGATGCTGCCGGCAGCGCTGTCGCCGTACGTGGTCGGGCGGGCCGTCGACGAGGGCATCCTGCGGGGCGACCTGTCGGCGACCGCGGGCTGGTCGGCTCTGCTGGCGGCCCTGATCGTGGCCGGCACCCTGCTGGGAGTCCTGGAGCACACCTGGGCGGTCCGCAGCTGGCTGGTCGCCCTGTACGGGACGGTCGAGCTCGTCGTACGCAAGGCCAACCAGCTGGGGCACGTGCTGCCCCGGCGGACCCCGACCGGGGAGGTGCTGTCGGTCAGCTCCAGCGACTCCGACACCTTCGGGTCGGTCCTGGGGACGACGACCCGGGCCGCAGCCAGCCTGGTGGTCTTCCTGCTGGTGTCCGGGCTGGTGCTGTCGACCTCGGTCCCGCTAGGGCTGACCGTGCTCGTCGGGGCGCCGGTGCTGGTGGCCTCCAGCTCGCTGCTGCTGAGGCCGCTGCACGCCTCCCGGGCCCTGGAGCGGCAGCGGTCGTCGGACCTCACCTCGCAGGCCACCGACATCGTCGCCGGGCTGCGGATCCTGCGCGGGATCGGCGGCGAGCGGACCTTCGGGCGCGGCTACGCCGAGCAGTCGCAGCGCGCCAAGCAGGCCGGGATCCGGGCCGGCACCTTCCAGGGCGGGATCGACGCCCTCGCGGTGCTCCTGTCTGGGCTGCTGCTGGTGGTGCTGACCTGGCAGGGGGCCCACGAGATGCGGGCCGGGCGGCTCAGCCTGGGCGACCTGATCAGCTTCTTCGGGTACGCGGTCTTTCTGCTCGGGCCGATCCGTACCTTCTTCACCCTCGGCCGGGTCTGGATCGACGGGCTGGTCGCGGCCCGCAAGACCATCGCCCTGCTGTCGATCCAGCCGCCCTGGCGGGACCAGCCGCCGACATCGGCGCCCGACGGTGACCTGGTGGACCAGGTCTCGGGCCTTGTCGCCCGCCGCGGTGAGCTGACCGTCGTGGTCTCGGCGGTCCCCGACCAGTCGGCGGCGCTGGCCGACCGGCTGGGCCGCTACCTGCCGACCGGGGAGGAGCCGACCCGTCCGGACCTGGAGGTCACCGGCCGTCGGGCCCGCCGGCAGGCCGAGCAGGAGCGCCGGGACCTGCTGACGCGGCTGGCCACCGCCGACGAGGAGGCCGCCGGCGGGGACTGGGGCGTGACCCTGGGCGGGGTCGACCTGGCCCGGCTGCCGCTGGCCGAGGTACGTCGGCGAGTCCTCGTCTCCGACACCTCGGCGGCGCTGTTCCGAGGCAGCCTGCAGGAGAACATCGACCCGTGGGGGCAGGCGACCCGGGCCCAGGCTGAGGAGGCGCTGCGGGTCGCCTGCGCCGAGGACGTGTACGACGCGCTGCCCGACGGCTGGCAGGGCGAGCTGGAGGAGAAGGGCCGGGGCCTGTCCGGAGGGCAGCGGCAGCGGCTGGTCCTGGCCCGGGCGCTGCTGTGCGACCCGCCGGTGCTGGTGCTGGTCGAGCCGACCTCGGCGGTCGACGCCCACACCGAGGCCCGGGTCGCGCAGCGCCTCGCCACGTACCGGGCCGGCAAGACCACCGTGGTCACGACAGTCTCACCGCTGCTGCTGCGTCACGCCGACCGGGTCGTGCTGCTGGAGGACGGGCTGGTGGCGGCCGAGGGCAGCCACGCGGAGCTGCTGGCCGGCTCCGCCGCGTACCGGCAGGTCGTCGGCCGCGGCATGGGCGAGGCCGAGGTGGGCGACCAGCCACGGCCGGGCACCGACGGGCCGGGTACGGATCGGGTAGCAGACCTCGTCATGGCCGGTTTGGGGCCGGTTGAGGCTTCTGGCGACCGCCTGCTCGACGAGTCTGTGGCGGCGACCTCGGCGCAGACCTGGTCCGAGCACCCGGGCGTGCCCGCGCTGCCTCCCGAGCTGCAGGAGCAGTCCCAGGGGCAGCTGGCGGGGCAGCCCTGGCGGACCCGGCTGGCGAAGCTGCGGCGGCGGTTCGAGATCCGCCGCGACCAGGCCTTTGACTTCTACGCCCGGTCCCGGGCGCCCAGGCACGGGCTGCCGGTGGCCGGCTCCCTGGCCGCCTGGCGGTTCGTGCAGCAGCTGGTACGGCGCCGGCCGGCCCGGTTCTGGGGCCTGCTGGTGCTGAACGGGCTGGCCGCCGGGGCCGGGCTGGTCGTACCTCGGCTGCTCGGTGCCGTGATCGACCAGGTCACCGTCGACGCCCCGGTACGCCAGACCGACCGGCTGGTGCTGGTGGTGGCCGGGATCGTCGGGCTGCAGGCGCTGGTGACGTTCCTGGCCAAGCGGGTCGCCGTGGTCTTCGGCCAGAACGTGCTGGCCGACGCCCGCGAGCACGTGGTCCGTACGGTGCTGGGCCTGCCGCTGTCGCGGATCGAGGGCTCGTCGACCGGGGACCTGGTGACCCGGATCACCCGGGACGTGTCCACAATGAGCGCGGCCGCCCGGGACGTGGTCCCGCTGTTCCTGCTGAACGCGGTCCTCGTCGTGCTGTCGGTCGGGGCGATGCTGGCCAGCTCGCCGCTGCTGGCGGCCCCGACGCTGGTGGCGCTCGGGGTGATGTGGTTCGTGGTCCGCGCCTACCTGCGGCTGGCGGGCCGGGGGTACATCGCCGAGGGCAGCACGTACTCGCGGATCAACGCGACCGTGTCCGAGACCGTCGAGGGCGCCCGGACTGTGGAGGCGCTACGGCTGGGTGACCGGCGACGACAGGCCTCAGACGCCGACATGGACGTCTCCGCCCAGGCCGAGCGGTTCACGATGAGCCTGCGCAACGTCCTCTTTCTGGTGCTTGACTGCGCCTTTCAGGGGCCGCTGGTGGGGATCGTGGTGCTCGGGGCCTGGGGCTACAGCCAGGGCTGGGTGAGCCTGGGCCAGATCACCGCCGCCGCCCTGTACAGCCAGAGCCTGTTCACACCGCTGGACCTGGTCATCCAGCTGCTGGACCGGCTCCAGGTGGCGGCGGCCTCCACCACCCGGCTGCTCGGGATCGCCGAGGTCCCGCCCGACCGGGAGGCCGGCCCGGAGCGTCCCGAGGGCTCCGCCCTGGTCGCCGAGCGGGTCTGCTTCGCGTACCGGGAGGGTCACGACGTTCTCCACGACGTCAGCCTGACGCTGCGGCCGGGGGAGCGGCTGGCCGTCGTCGGGCCGTCCGGGTCGGGCAAGTCGACCCTGGGGCGGCTGCTGGCCGGGATCAACCAGCCGCGTACGGGGACGGTCACCATCGGCGGGGTGGAGGCCACCCGGCTGCCGCTGCCGGTGCTGCGGACCGAGGTCGCCCTGGTCACCCAGGAGCACCACGTCTTCGTCGGCACGATCCGTGACAACATCATCTTGGCTAGGGAAGACAGTGATGACGAGGTCGTACGGGAGGCGCTGGCCGCGGTCGACGCGCTGGACTGGGTGGAGCGGCTCCCTGACGGGCTCGACACCAGGGTCGGCTCTGGCGGTACGGCGCTGACGCCGGCCCAGGCGCAGCAGGTCGCCCTGGCCCGGCTGGTGGTTGCCGACCCGCACACCCTGGTCCTCGACGAGGCGACCTCGCTGATCGACCCGCGGACCGCGCGGCACCTGGAGGGCTCGATGCACGCCCTGCTCAGCGGACGGACCGTGGTCGCGATCGCGCACCGGCTGCACACTGCCCACGACGCGGACCGGATCGCGGTGGTGATCGACGGCCGGATCGCCGAGCTCGGCTCCCACACCGAGCTGCTGGCACTCGACGGCGAGTACGCCCGCCTCTGGCAGGCCTGGAGTGGGGGTAGTCAGTGCTTGATCGCCGACGCACGGGCAGGGATCGGTCGAGGCGATCGTGAGCCCACTGTGCCCGGTGCTCGTGGCGCTGCTGGGAGACTCAGAGGGTCTGAGGTGACATTATCGTAAGTGATAATATCTGTGTATGAGTCGGTTGTCGGAGCCTTCGCCTCCTGAAGGAATGGACTCCATCCTCCAGTCCGCGGCTCGGCTTCAGCGGGTAGCCCCCGACGCGGTCATGGTGGGCGGCTCTGCGGCCTCCCTTTATGCCCACCACCGTCTGTCCTATGACCACGATCACGTGATCGCAGACCTTCGATCGCGCTACGACGCGGTCCTGGAGGCTCTGGACGCTACGGATGGCTGGGTTCTGGCTCAGCGTTACTCAAAGCGCCCGGTGACCATCATGGGGAGCCTGGACGGAGTACAAGCGGGAGTGCGCCAGCTAAGGCGCACTCGACCTCTGGAGGTTCAGGAAGTCGCCCTGGCGTCGGGGGGGACGGTCACGGTGCCTGTGTACGAGGAGATCGTCCGGATCAAGGGGTGGCTCGTTCTTCAGCGGAGTGCCACCCGCGACTACCTCGACGTGGCTGCCCTGGCGGAGGTCACCAGCGCGGCTGTAGCGGGGGGCGTCCTGCGAGGCATCGACGACTACTACGAGGCTGGGGAGGCAGGGCTCGTCAGCGTCCTGCTCTCCCAGCAGCTGGCCAGTCCCAGCCCGCGAGACCCCGCGGTCACCCACGAGCTCGCCTCGTACCAGGGGCTCGCCCAGCGCTGGCACGACTGGGCCAACGTGGTCTGCGTCTGCCGCCAGATCGCCCGGGAGATGATCTGAGTGCTCACTTTCCGCAACGTGGACGCCGATCCCGAGGCCTCGCCCACCACCTGGCCGTTTGAGGCCAAGGTCACTGCCGTCGAGCGCGGCACCCTCGCGGACTACCGGCGGATCCTGGACGCGTGCCGTGCTGACCCGGCGACCCGTCAGGCCTTCCTTGAGGCGTGTGACGTGCTCGGGAACACCGATGGGGCCGCCGTCGTACGGCTGGGGATCGAGGGCCTGAGCCGCGAGGAGCACCGGCGGCTGGCGGTGATCGACATGCAGCTGGCGGTCGAGCGAAGTGGCCTGACGCTGCGTGAGGCCGCCGAGCGGATCGGGACCAGCGCCTCCCGGCTGTCCACCTACCTCACCGGCTCGGTCGTGCCCGGCGCTGACCGGTACCTCCAGATCCTGGCCCTGCCAGGCCGGCAGGACCGGTCTGCCTCGCGCTGACCGGGTGTCAGCGGGTCGGTGCTCGCGTACGGAGCCGGCGGACCACGGCGACGGTGAGCGGAACCAGCAGGGTCCAGAACCCCGACCTCGGCAGCGTCACCACTCCGGCCAGGGTCAGGGCCGCCAGCCCGGCGATCCAGGCCCACGGCAGCCGCGGCTCGTACCGCTCCAGCGAGGCGACCGCGCCGCCGGTCAGCATCAGGGCGAAACCCGTGACCAGAAACCAGTACACGCCACCGCGACCGCCCCAGGCCCCGACCAGCCCGTCAGAGGCGGCGGCGACCAGGAGCGGCCAGCCCGCGGAGACCCCGAGAGCGTTGTGGACGACTCCGATCCCGATCAGCAGCCAGCCCACCACCGGAAGGTTTTTTGACTTCACGATCACAAACTAGCAGGGAGCCTCCAGCGCTCCTCTGCGCGTCGTGGCCAGCCGCCCGTACGCAGCCCGAGCGAGGTGGGCACGGCTCCGGCCCGTACGCTCGGACCAGCCACGAGCCCGGTGGCTCAGCGAACCGATCAGGCGGTGACTAGGCTGCCGGCCATGGGCAGACCGGCCAAGTTCGACGCTGACTCCTTGCTCGACTCAGCCCTGGCCGTGGTCGCCCGTCGCGGCCGCGCTGCGACTGTCGCCGAGGTCGCCGCCCAGGCCGGGGCCCGGGTCGGCTCGGTCTACTACCGGTTCCCGACCCGCGAGATCCTGATGGCTGCGCTGTGGGTACGCAGCATCCACCGCTTCCACGCCGCCCTGCTCGCCGCTGTCAACCAGCCCGACGACCCGCGCCAGGCCCTCGCCGCGGGCGCGGTCCTGATCGTGCGCTACTGCCGCGAGCACCCCGACGAGGCCCGGGCGATGACCCTGTACCGCCACCCGGAGCTGCTGCGCCGGCTCCAGGACGCCGACCCGGAGCTGCGCGACTGCCCCGACCAGCTCCGCAGTGACCTGCTGACCCTCAACGACGAGGTCTACGCGGTCCTGACCGACCTCACCGTACGTGCCTTCGGCAGCGACCAGGCGCTCGGCTACGTCCGGGTCGCCGTCCTGCAGACCGCGTACGGCCTGGTCCGCCCGTACCTCGCCGACCTCCCCGAGCCGATGCCCCCGTGGCTGGAGGACCTGGTCGCCGCGATGGTCCCCGCAGCCCTCGCGCAGCTCCCTGCCTGCACCGGCCCCAGATGACCAGCTGAGCTCGTGGGTCGTGCCACACTGCGGCTCATGCAGCCCCACATCTGGGTACGCAGGTCTGTGGACGACTGGGAGACCCTGGACACCGAGCAGTCGGGATCCTCGCAGGTGGAGTGGCTGTTGGACCCTGACGGGCGGCGGTGGCTCTACAAGCCGACAGTCACTCAGGCGAACGGCGAGGAGCAGGGCGGGGACTGGGCCGAGGTCGTCGCAGCTCAGGTGGCGCGATGCATGGGTGCCGTGTGCTGAGGCCCAGTTGTGCTCTCGGAAAGGGCAACGGGGTTCCCTGTCTCGATCGATCATCCCCCCAGAGCACAGCCTGCACGAGGGCTGGGTGATGCTGGATGACCGTAAGGTTCCGGGCTACCTGCGCCACGTCGAAGGAGCGGCGGCTGTTGATCCCGAGCGGCCGAACATCATCCGGCCAGGTCACTCACTTGAGAACATCCAGTTGGCACTGCACGATGTGGCCCCACCGCCCCAAGCGGCGGCTCCTCCAGGCGTTACCGGCTTCGACGTCTTCGTCAGTTACCTGATCCTCGACGCTGTGATCGCGAACCGGGACCGCCACGAGCAGAACTGGGCAGTTCTGTCTCCCCTGCAGCGGACCGGTCTGCTTCGGTTGGCTCCGTCGTACGACCACGCTGGCAGTCTGGGCTACAACCTCACTGACCAGGGGCGGGAGCGGCAGGAGCAGCGGCTGGATGCGTGGCTGCGTCGCGGCACCGCGCACCGGTTCGAGCATGTCCGACACAGCCCGCCATCCTTAGTCGATCTCGCTGCCCAAGGGGTGAGGATGTCTGGCTCGGCAGGCAGGCGCTGGCTGGCGACCGTGCTGGAGGCCGACCTGGAGCCAGTTCTCGAGGATCTTCGAGCCAGGCAGGTTCCGGATATGTCAGAGGCTGCGTCTAGGTTTGCCTGCGAGGTGGTCACCAGGAACATGGGGAGGTTACGCGATGTCATCGGTCCTTGAGTCGTCGGCTGCTGCTCCGGGTCTGCGGACTGAGGAGCTCCTCGTGGTGTGGCAAGACCCCGAGTCGCGCCGGTTCGTCCCGATCGGGCGGCTGGCACGTGCCGGTGACCAGTACGAGTTCTCGTACACCAAGGCGGCTGGCGCGGCGGACCTGCGCCCCCTGCCCGGGCTGAGGCTCGACCAGCGCTACCGCGGCCCGCTGCCGCCGGTCTTCATGCAGCGGGTGATGGGTGATGGTCGCCCTGACTTCGAGCAGTACGTGCGGCGTCTGGGCTTGTCGCGCGCGGAAGCCACGCCGTGGGAGCAGATCGTGCGCTCGGCAGGTCACCGGGCCGGCGACACCCTCCAGTTCATCCCTCTGCCGCGGGTCGACAACGGACGGGCTCTGGCGCGCTTCCTGGTGAACGGAGTCCGGCACATTCCTGACTACCGCGGCGGAAGCCGACGGGTCACCGCCGAGCAGCACCGGCGGGCGCTGGACTCGTTGACGAGGGGGAGCGCCCTCGTGGTGCAGGCCGACGACAACCCTCACGACCCGGACGCCTGCCTGGTGACTCATGACGAGATCCCCATCGGCTGGGTGCCGAGGATTCTGAGCCGGGACCTTCGAGAGCTCGGCCGGCACGGCACAGTCCATGTCGGTGTGATCCGTGTGGGCGATCCCGACGGGCCTGCACACCTGCGTCTGGCTGTCGAGCTCAACACGGCTGCACCCCCTGGTTTTCGGTTCGACCCCGACGGGCAGTGGGAGCCGCTGGTGCCGTCTGCGTGACAAGGGGTGCGTCAAGGCCGCTCGTTGCCGACCAGGTCCAGAAGTCCTGAACCCGGTCAGCAACCAGCCCACCGGTGGGCGTGTGGCCCCAGTGCGGTGGCGGTGTGGACCAGTGCGGTGTGGCCCAGTGCGGTGTGGACCAGTGCGGTCGTGCGCTCTGGATGGTGCCACACCCGGCTGGTCGTCTTACGATGTCTGGGCACGCGGAGGAGGAGCCATGGGCCGGGCATCGATCACTGTGCGCCTCGACGAGCGGGAGAAGCAGCTGATCCAGGACTATGCGAGCACGTTCGGCCAGAGCCTGTCGGAGTTCATGAGGACCGCCGCGCTGCAGCGCATTGAGGACGAGTCTGACCTTGTGGCGTGGCGGCAAGCGCAAGCGGAGCTCGCTGCTGACCCCGGTGTCCTTGCCGGGGCCGAGGTGGCCAGCCGGTACCTGTGAGCTGCCGACGGGTCGCCGTACGCAGCCGAGCCCACGCCGGGCAGCCAGTGCGACTGAGCCGCCAGTCGGCCGCCTGGGCTGGTGAGGCTGTGCTTGCTCGTACGGCCCGGGGCAGTGGTGGCAAGATGCTTCGGTGACCTCTGGACCCAACCTGGCCACGTACGCCTGGCTCTCGATCGCCGCGGCCATCGCCACCATCGCGCTCAAGGCCGGCGCCTGGCTGCTGACCGGGTCGGTTGGTCTGCTGTCTGACGCCGCCGAGTCGGTGGTGAACCTGGTCGCGGCGTGTGTCGCGCTGGGGGTGCTGCGGGTGGCGGCCCGCCCGGCCGACGAGGGGCACATGTTCGGCCACACGAAGGCCGAGTTCTTCTCGGCCGCTGTCGAGGGCGTGATGATCTTCGTGGCGGCGGTCGCGATCATGGTCAGCGCGGTCCAGCGCTTCATCCACCCGGCTCCGCTGGACAATGTGGGGATCGGCCTGGGGATCTCGGTCGTCGCGTCGCTGATCAACGGGGCGGTCGGCTGGCTGCTGCTCCGGGCGGGGCGCCAGCACCGGTCGCTGACCCTGGTCGCCGACGGCAAGCACCTGCTCACCGACGTGGTGACCTCGGCCGGGGTGCTGGTCGGGGTGGGCCTGGTCTGGCTCACCGGCTGGGAGCGGCTGGACCCGCTCGTCGCCTTCGCGGTCGGCGTGAACATCATCGTCACCGGCTGGAAGCTGGTCACCGAGTCCACTGACGGGCTGATGGACTCGACCTTGTCGGCGGAGGAGAACGCCTCGATCGTGTCGGTCCTGGCCGGGCGGACCAACGATGAGGTGGTGTTCCACGGGCTGCGGACCCGGCACGCCGGCCGGCAGCTCTTCGCCACCTTCCATGCCCTGGTCCCCGGCGACTGGTCGGTGACCCGGGCCCACGACCTGATCGAGGAGATCGAGCAGGAGATCCAGCAGGCCCTGCCCGGGATCGAGCTGGAGATCCACCTGGAGCCCCGCGAGGACCCCCGCGCCTACAACGACCACCCGGTCGAGATCCCCATCAGGCCGGCTGAGCCTCCGTACGCGGCCGGGCCGCCGAGCCGGTGACGACGAACCTCGTCGGTCTCATGTGTCACCTCGCTGTGCCGACGGGCGTTCCCCGGGTGTGAGTGCCACCGACGAGGACCGGTTCACCCGGCTCTACCACGACACGTCCCCCCGCGTGTACGCGTACCTGCGCCGGCACGCCGACCCTGACGACGCGGAGGCTGTGCTCGCCGACGTGTACGTCAAGGCCTGGAAGCACCTCGCTGGCCTGGACGACGAGCCGATGGGCTGGCTGATCGCGACCGCGAGGACCACGATGCTGGACCTCTGGCGCAGCCAGAAGCGCCGCCGGCGGCTGGAGAACGACGTCCGGGCGGTCACGACCCAGACCAGTGAGGCCGGGGTCGACGGGGTCACCGTCGACCGAGTCGTCATGCTGAACGCGCTCCAGGCGCTGACCACCACCGACCGGGAGGCTCTGCTGCTCGTCGGCTGGGAAGGGCTCGACCACACCAGCGCGGCCGAGGTCGCCGGCTGCTCGGTCTCCGCCTTCACCGCCCGCATCAACCGGGCCCGCGGCCGTCTCGCCCGGCTCCTCGAGAGCGAGCAGGGCGGCTCTGCCCCTACCTCTCGGCACGCCCTGAACGGAGCCTCCTGACATGCCCAGCCTTGACCAGCAGATCACCCAGGCTCGGCCCAGCGACCACGAGATCGCCGCCGAGTTCTCCCCAGAGCGCCAGCAGGCGGTCCTCGACCGGGTCCTGCTGCGGGTCGCTGCCCCGGCGCCGGCTGCCGCGTCCCGTACGCGGCGCTGGCTGCTCGGAGCCGGTGTGGCTGTGGCCCTCGGGCTGGGGTCGGCGGCCGTCGTCGGGGCGGAGGTCCTGGGCCGCTTCGAGCCGGCGCCGCCAGCGAACCCGCCACAGCCGGCCCCGACCCTGACCTCGGCTTCGTCGTTCTCGCAGCCGGCCTCATCCACCGGTTCGCTGGCCGGCCGAGACGGGGTCGCGCTGCTGCCGGAGATTGCGGCGAACGCGGCGGCCAAGTCTCCGCTCGTGGTCGGGCCGACCCAGTACCTGCACGAGGTCTCGGCCGAGGTGCAGACCGGCCAGTACCCCAGTGAGCGTCACCACGACACGTACGTCTCGGCCGACGGGTGGGCCTGGCGCAAGAGCGAGGAGTCCGGGCAGACCAGGTGGCATCTTGGCAAGCCGGACACCGGCGTCGCGAGCCTGCCGGCCGACCCCGCCCGGCTCGACGCCGCCCTGCGCAGGCAGAGCGGCACCAAGTCTGCTGATGAGCGCGTCTTCAAGGGGATCCACGATATGTTGACCACTCACCAGACCACGCCTGCCCAGCGGAAGGCGGCCATCGCCGTGCTGGAGAACCTGGCCCGTCACCCGCAGCAGCCGACCCGGACCAAGGACGGCGAGCTGGCCAGTCCCCGGGTCAGCGTGACCCAGGTCCGCCTGGACAACGGCGAGAGCGGAGTCCGCGCCGCCATCGTCGACCCCACCTCCCGGCCCGGGGTGGAGTTCTACCTGGTGCTCACCATGGACGGGTCGATCGCGTCCAGCGGCTCGACCTCACCCGAGGGCACTTTCACCTCCACCGTGACCACCCTGGAGGTCGTCGACGCCCTGCCGCCCGACTTCGTCGCCAACCTCGGCACCGCCAAGCCGAGGCCCAGCCGCTAGGCGAGGCCGGGGCACGCCAGCGGGCCCAGCCGGTTCGGTGAGCGCGTGGCAGCCCCAGCTACTGGCTGACGAGCACCTCGTCAACGCTGGCAGTGGTCAGGCGCAGCTCGACCGGGACCTCCTCGCCCGGCTCAGGCGGCTGGCTGCCAGGCAGGAAGACCATCGACGACTGCATGTGCGGGGGCTCGACGAACCAGCGCTTCTTGCCGCCAACCGTGAACGGGGAGCGGGCCAGGCCGACGGCCTCCATCGAGCCGGTGACGGCCGAGATCACCCGCTGCCGGGGGTTCGCAGCGGCGGTCGGTGCCTCCAGCGCGATGCCGTGGGCCGTGCCGCCAGAGACCACGACCACGTGCCCGTCCACGGGTACGGTGCGCTGCCAGTAGCCGGTCTTCTCGCCGCGGCGCACCGGGTGGCAGTCCAGCACGGTGGCGGTGGTCTGGTACAGGCCGGTTCCGCCAAGCCAGAGCCGGGTGCCGACCCGCATCCGGGTCCCGGTCGGGACCGTCTGCCGCAGCTGCGCGTACTCGGCGGGCGTGACGTGGGAGAACCAGACCGGCACCGGCCGGACCGCGACCGCTGCACTGGCCAGCCGCTGCGCCTCGGCCAGGTTCCCGTCGGCCGCGCCGGGCATCGGCAGGTGGACCGTCCAGCCCACGACCTCGACCCGGTCCTCGCTGAGCAGCTGGCGGACCTCGCCGAGCTCGGCGAGCTGCAGCCCGTGCCGGCGCATCGAGGTGAGCAGCTCCAGCAGCACCCGCGGCCGCCGGCCGGAGGCCACCAGCCGGCGCAGGTCCTCGACCCGGGACACGGTGTGCACCACCCGCGGGTCGGCCAGCAGCTGGTCGGCTCCCGGCTCGTACGCCCGCCACGGCTGCAGCACCACCAGCTGCCCGGTGAAGGCGCCGACCGCGCCGACCTCCAGGCCGGTGCCGACCGCCAGCGTGTCCGCCCCGAGCGACTGGGCCTCGCCCGCCAGCAGACCCAGCCCGAAGCCGTACCCGTTGCCCTTCGCGACCGGCACCAGCCCGGGGGTCTCGGCGGCCAGGCGCCGCTGGTGAGCCCGCCACTCGGCCCCGGCGACCCGCAGCCGTACGCTCACCGTCGGCCTCCGTGGCGCAGCTGCGGCAGCACCGTGCGGACCCGGTTCAGGCCGCGGCGGGCGGTGGCCAGGTACTCGTCGCGGTTCAGGTACGCGAGGAAGCCCTGGTAGAGGGGCAGGTTGATGGGGTAGTCCCACTCGCCCAGGTACTGGACCGCCTCGCCGCCGGTGCCGACCTTGAACTGGATCAGCCCCAACTCGGGGTCGTCGGCCCCCAGCCCCTCGGTGATCCCGCGCAGGTCGTACACGGTGGCCCCGGCGGCCAGCGCGTCGCGGATCATCCGCCACTGGATCGCGTTCGAGCCGCGGACCTCCCGCTTAGCGCTCGACGACGCCCCGTACGAGTACCAGGCGTGGGTGCCGACCCGGACCCAGGTAGTGGCGGCGACCAGGTCACCCTGGTGACGGGCGAGGTAGAGCCGGATCCGGTCCGGGTCCTCGGCCCGCAGCGCGTCCCACATGGTCTCGAAGTACGCCAGCGGCCGGCCGGTGAAGTGGTCGCGCTGGGCCGTCTCCCGGTAGAGCGCGTGGAAGTCGGGAAGGTCGTCGCGGCCGCCCAGGGTGACCTCGACCCCTTCCTTCTCGGCCTTCTTGATGTTGCGCCGCCAGAGCTGGTTCATCCCCGACAGCAGGTCGGCCTCGGTCGCGCCGGCCAGCGGCAGCCAGAAGTTGAAGTCGGGCTGGCCAGGGGCGAAGCCGGAGCCGCTGCGTGGGCGGCGCCAGCCGGTGTGCTGCAGCAGCCCCCGCAGCCGGGTCACCGCCGGGTCCAGGGCGTCGGGCTCGACCTCGGACAGCCGGGTGACGTGCTCGTCGGCGATCGCGGCCTTGATCGTGCCGGCCTGCCAGCGTCGCCAGACCGGGGTCGGGCCGACCCGGACCGCGAACGCGCCCTGGCGGCGGGCGTACTCGACGAGGGTGTCGAGGTAGTCGGTGATCGCCGGGTTGGCCCAGTCCAGCACCGGGCCCTCCGGCAGGTACGCCAGGGAGCGTCCGATCTTCGGCAGCGACCGGTACAGGACCAGGCCGACGCCGACCAGGTCCGGCCCGGAGTACCAGCCGACGGTCTGGGACCGCCACTCGGGCTTGACCCTCGCCCAGGCCGGAGTCTGCAGGAAGCTGGCAGACCCTCGCTGCTCGATGAAGGCGAGGTGCTCGTCGGGGGAGACCGGCCGGATCTGGATGCTCACGGAGGGGAATCTATCCCAGCTGTCCACAGGCCGAGCCGTCCGCCGGTGGACCCGTCCGCCGGCCTGGCTCGGCGTACGTGGTGCGCCCGCGGCCGGGACCGTCGTCAACTACATGTCAATGCAACGAAGCAAAGAGGCCTGCAAAGTAGCCGCAGGAGCCGCTCTCCTCGGCGCCTCAAGCAGTCTCTGCTTGCGAACTGTTGACTGAGTCACTACTGTTCGCGCTACCGGCTCGCCTGGGTCGAGCCGGAAACGAGTCCGGGGGGCTTCTGATGCGGGTTATCCGCTCGGTTGTGGCTTTTGTGCTGGCACTGTCCTTGGTGGTCGCCGACTTTCTTCAGGCTGGGGTGACCATGGCCGCGGCGCCCGTGGCGGCGCCGGCCAGGCCCAGCGGTGACCCTGCCCCCGTGACCCCGGCACCGGCGCCGGCAGCCGTGGTGCCAGACCCGACGATGGCCGAGGTCTCCACGGCGGGACCGACCGTCTTCACGACCAGGCTGCGGCTGAAGACCGACACCACCTGGGGGCCGCAGGGATCGCCGTACGTGCTTCAGGCCGGCATGCTCGTGGACCTGGACGCATCCCTGACGCTGCTGCCCGGAACCGTCGTGCAGGTGGGAGCCGGAGAGTCCATCGTGGTGAGCGGGCAGCTGCTCTCGCTCGGCCGACCGGATGCCCGGGTCACCATCACGTCGGCCGGCGCTGAGCGGTTCTCGGCCGTCTCCTTCCAGCGCAGTCTGCTCGACTCCGTGCGCAAGCGCGTGTCGGTGCTCGACTACACCGACGTGTCGCACGGGACGGGTGGCAGCGGGGTGCTGCTGTGCACTCACTCGGGCATGGTGGACGTGAGGGCCCCGGTCTACATCTCCAACTCGTCGTTCACCGACTCCTCGACGACGGCCCTGTCCATGGACCAGGGAGCGGTCACCAGGAGCCGTTTTGCCACCTCTGCCTGCGGGATAGGTGGGGCGAGGGCGACGGTGTCGGTGGTGAACAACCACTTCGACGCGTCGCTGAGGCGGGCGGCGTCGTTTGCGGTCAGCGTGTCGGTGCGGATGGAGTACAACACCTTTGAGTCCATGGTCAACTTCCACAGCGACCCGACCGGAGTCTACTTTCGTAACAACACGGTGCTGCAGGACACCTGGCTGAACCCGGTCCTCGGCGCGGGAGACGGCGCCTACGCAGGGAACTGGTGGGGGCGGCCCCTCAAGGCTGAGCCGTGGTGCATGCCGCTGGCGGAGTACGACGCGTGGAAGCTCCGGCCGAAGCCGGACCTTCGAGGTCCCTGCCCGAGCAGCCCCGGCATGTACCTGGTGGGCTACCCGGCGTCGTACCTTCCGGCGCTGTCGGCTCCGCCGCCCCCCGCCCCCGAGGCGGTGCTGGACACGCTCGCCCCGAGGCTCGGGCCGGTCATGTCTGCGACGGGCGCCCTGGTGCTGGACCAGGAGGACCTGTCGCTCAGCGACGCGGGGCGTCAGCTGGTGGTGGCGCGCCGGTACCGGTCAGACCGGGCCGGTGGCGACGCGGGGCGGGGCTGGTCCGTGTCGTACGGGGAGAAGTTGGCCGAGCGGGACGGCGGCGGCTCGACCATGGTGTTCCCCGACGGGACCGGTGTCGACTTCCGGGAGGACGACGGGGTCGGGTACGTCGCCGGCCAGGGCACGACCGCCGTGCTGTTGCGGTCAGACGACGGGTCGACGACGGTCGCGGCCGCGACCGGGACGACGTACTTCTTCGACCCGGGCGGGACGCTGACCAAGGTTCAGTCGGCAGACCCCGGGTACGCGGTCCGGGTCGAGTCGGCAGGCGGGAAGACCACGCGGGTGGTCGGTGCGTCGGGGCGCTCGGTCTCGTACGCGCGGAACGCGGACGGGCAGGTCACCGGGCTCGCTGACCAGGCCGGGCGCAGCGTGGCCCTGACCTACACCGGCGGGCGGCTGTCGAAGGTGACCGGCGTCGACGGGGGCACGCAGACCTACGAGTACGACGGTGACGGGCGGCTCACCACGGTGGTGTCCGCCGAGGGGCGTACCCAGCTGGCGGTGGGCTGGGACGGGAGCCGTGTCGCCTGGTACGAGGCGGCCGGGCAGGGCCGCACCACGCTGGCGTACCACACGCTTCCGGACGGTTCCGGGTCCACGACCGCGACCCTGGCGGACGGCTCGACCATCGTCCAGTACTACGACGCCCTGGGCCGGGTGCTGGCCGAAAACCGCGCCGGCACCGGGACCCACGTGGTCTACGACGGCGGAATGCGGCCGATCGGTCAGGTGACCGGCGTTCCGTCGGGCCCCATGACGGGGTGGTCGGCGCTGGCCAGCCTGTCCGTGTTCGACGCCTCGGGTCTTCGGACGCTTCAGGTGACTCCAGCAGGGCGCTGGGTCGGGTACTCCTACACGGAGGCGGGCAAGCCGCAGACCGTGACCTACCCCGATGGGACCTCAGTCCGCTACACCTACACCGGCGGCCGGGCCACCTCGGTCACCGACCGCCGCGGCAAGACCTGGGCGTTCACCTATGACGGCTTCGGCCAGATGACGTCGCTCACCGATCCGGTCGGCAACGTGAAGCGGTCCGAGTACGCCGCCAACGGCGACCCGGTACGGACCGTGGACGAGTCCGGGGCCGTGACCACGTACGCGGTCGACGCGGTGGGCCGGGTGTCCCAGGTGACCGGCCCGGTGGGTGCGGTCACCAGGACCACGTACACCCCGTGGGGAGACGTGTCGGAGCAGACCCTGCCCTCCGGGCTGGTCGTCTCCCGCACCTTTGACCGCGACCGGCTGCTGCAGTCGGTGACGAAGAAGGCCGGGCCCGACACCATCGCCACCACCACAGTGCAGTACGACAGGGCGGGTCGGCCGACCACCACCGTCGACCCGGTCGGGGGCAGGACGGTGCAGACGTTCGACGCCGTGGGCCGGACCGCGACGGTGACCGGCCCTCGGCTCGGCGTCACGACCTACACGTACCTGCCGGGGACCACGACTGCCGCGAGCGTCAAGGACCCGGAAGGGGCCGTGGTGACGACCGCGTACGACCCGGGTGGACGGGCAGTCCGCACGACCGACCAGCTCGGCCGGGTCACCCAGCTGGTGCTCGACCGGGACGGTCACGCCACCGAGGAGCGGCGTCCTGACGGATCGGTGGTGAAGGCGGAGTACGACCACAACGGCTACCAGACCGCCATGGTCACCGGGCTGGGCTTCCGCTACGTCATGACGAATGACCCCGACGGCCGGGTCCTGTCGGTGGAGGACCCGCAGGGCGGCGTCTCGTCCCTCTCCTACGACGACGCTGGCCGCCCGGTCACCAGCACGGACCGGCGGGGGACGGTGACCACGACCACGTACGACACGGCGGGCCGGACGGTCACGTCGAAGGACCCCCTCGGGGTCGTGGAGTCGGTCACCCGGAATGCTGCAGGGCTGGTCTCGGCGACCACCGACGCCTACGGCGCGACGAGCACCTACACGTACGACTCCTCAGGCAACGTGACGAAGGTGGTCGACCCGGCGGGCGAGCGCCGGGCCACCTGGGACGCGGCCGGGCGCCTGGTCGCCTCCGTCGACCCGGTGGGTCGAGTCACGACCGCCACCTGGGACGGCGCTGACCGCCAGACCAGCCGTACGCTGAACGGCCGCACCACGACCTACGGGTACGACGCGGCGGGCAACGTGACCTCGGTCACCAACCCCCTGGGGAAGCAGAGCACCTACACCTACGACCGCAACAACCGCCTGCTGACAAGCAGAGACCCCTTGGGGAACACAACGGCAGCGGTCTGGGACGCGGCCGGGCAGCTGACTCGGACAACTGACCCGACGGGTGTGGAGACGAGCATCGCCTACGACCCGATGGGCCGCCGAGCCGTGGTGTGGGACACGCTGGGGGCCTCCTGGGTCACCACGTACGACGCGGACGGCCGCCCGGTCAAGACGACCGACCCGGCGCAGGTCACGCACACCTACACCTGGTCGAAGGTCGGCAACCTGCTGCGCGACTCGTGGAACGGCAGGTTCTCGCTCTACTACACCTGGGACGCCGAGGGGAACCTGCTCACCGCGGAAGAGCCGCGAAAGATGACCTACACGTACGACGTCCGTGGCCGGGTCACCTCGGCGACCGATGCTCTGTCGCGGACGACGAAGACCTCCTACGCCAACGGGCCGCAGGGGCCCAGCGTCACCACGACCCTGCCGTCCGGGGCGACCAGGTCGATGACCTACGACCTGGCCGGCCGGCCGGTGTCCGCCCAGGACGGGGCGAAGAGCACGACGACCTATGCCTACTGGCCGGACTCGCAGCTGAAGCAGGTGACCCTTCCGCGAGGGGGCACGTACCAGTACGGCTACAACGCCGACGGGCTGCTGGCAAGCGTGAAGGACCCGATGGGCAAGACCGCCACCCGCGAGTACGACGCGGCAGGCCAGCTCGTCAAGACCACGAGCGCGGCGGGGCGCCAGGTCACCTATGCGTACGACGACGCGGGGCGCCTCACCACGATGTCGGGGACCGCACCCCTGCGACCGGCGGTGACCCGGACGTTCGGCTACGACGCCGCGAGCCGTCTGACCTCCGCGAGGACGACCGGCGACGGGCCCACACTGTCGCTGGAGCTGGGGTACAGCCCTCGCGGGCTGCTGGTGAGGAGCACCGACCATGTCGGCGCCACCAGCATCGACTATGACCTCGCGGGCCGACCGTCCACGATCACCGGGGTGTCGGGACGTTCCGTCACCTACACCTACGACAGCAGCGGCTTCCCGTCCACGCTCCGCGGCGCAGTGAACATCGACTTCACCTTCGGCTTCGACGGCCAGGTGACCCGGCGCCAGCTGGTGTCGCCCGCATCAGGGGTGGGCTACTCCTACTACAACGCTGCGGGCGAGCTGACGCGCTCGGGAATGTTCACCACCACCAGCTACACGTACACCCCGGACGGGCTCCTGGCCCAGGAGAAGGTCGCCGGGGGTCCGGTGCGGGACCACACCTACGACGCCGCAGGCCGGCTGGTCAGCACGAAGGTCACCGGCTCCGACGGGGCAGTGACCGAGCAGACCAGCACCTGGGACGAGAGCTCCAACCGGACCAGCCACACCACGGTGACCGCGTCGGGCCCGGTGACCACGACGACGACGTACGACGCAGCCGACCGTCCGGTGAGCTCGTCGGACGGGACCTCCTACACCCACGACGCCGACGGCCTCCGGCTGGCAGCCGGCCTGGTCACCTACGAGTACAACGCGTTCGGCGAGCAGACCCGGGTGGCGTCCCCGGCGGGCGTCGTGACGCAGGGGCGGGACGCTCTGGGCCGGCTCGCGACTCGGACCAGCGGGACCGCCGTGGACCGGCTGGGCTACCTCGGGACGGACCACCGGCCGGGCTCGTACGCAGCCGCCGGTCGCCCGGCACGGCCGGTGGACATCGTCCAGGCACCTGGCCTGGGGCCGGTGGGGTACGCGGACGCGTCGACGGCCCAGCAGGCGTTCGCCAACCCTCACGGCGACGTGGTGAGGGTCGTGTCAGATGCGAGCTCTGGCCAGAAGCACCTGACGGCGGCGTACGACTCGTTCGGTGTGCCGACCTCGGTGTCGGGGACGACAGCGCTGGTACCGCTCGGCTACCAGGGTGGGTACACCGATCCGCTGACCGGCCAGGTCGACATGGGGTTCCGGTCGTACCAGCCGGCGGAGGGCCGGTTCACCCAGCCGGACACGCTGGTCGGGCACCCGGGCAGCCCGGTGTCGTTCAACCGCTACCTGTACGCGTACGGGTCGCCGCTGTCGTGGACCGACCCGACAGGTCACGACCCGCTCCTCGACGGCGTCGGCAGCGCCTTGGCTGACCTCGGGGGCCTGGTTGTCCAGACCTTGGGTGATGTGGTCGCGCTTCTGCGGCAGGTGGTGATCCCTGAGATCCGGGCGGTCCATGACTGGATCAGCCGCCAGGCCCGGGCGGCGGTCGAGCAGGTGTCGGGGCTGATCGGCCGCGAGATGGCGGCGATGGCGTTCAGTACGGCGGCTGATGTCGTGGCGTCGGGGCTGTGCACCGCGGCGACCGGCGGGGCCGGGGCGCTGGGGTGCATGGTGGTCGGCGGTGGGGTCGGTGGGGCCGTGTACGGGGCGCTCACCTGCAACGGTGACCAGGCCTGCATGATGCGTGAGGTGGCGACCGGCGCCGCCTCGGGGGTCGCGTTCCACGGGCTGGGGAAGCTGCTGAGCCCGGTGACGGGGGCGCTGGGTGGTGCCCTGTCGCGGCGGGCTGGGCAGGTGCTCGGCGTGGGGAAACGCGCTGCGGCGAGCCGGCTGTCTCGGTCTGCCGCCCGGGAGGGTGCTGAGAGCGTTGGCGAGTCGGCCGCGAGGGAGGCGACACAGCGAGCGACCCGCTCAGCAGTCCGGGAGGGCGCGGACGCGGTCGAGCAGCGGTCGGCTCGGAAGACGCTGGAGGCCTGCTCGCCGAACAGCTTTGCGGCGGGCACGCCGGTCGCGATGGCGGACGGGTCGTCGAAGCCGATCGAGCAGGTGCAGGTCGGCGACCGGGTAGCGGCGCAGGACCCATCCAGCGGGGACGAGTCGGCCCAGACCGTGACGGCCGTGCCCCGTACGACGGCGGAGCGTGACCTGTACACGGTGACGACCAGCGACGGCCACCAGGTCGTGGCGACCGATCAGCACCCGTTCTGGGACGTGACCGACCGCAGGTGGGTGTATACCCGTGACCTGACGGTCGGCCATGAGCTCGACACCCCGTCGGGAACGGTAACCATCACCCGGATCGAGCACCGCCGCCAGCTGCTCACCGCGTACAACCTGTCCGTCGACGGTCCACACACGTACCGGGCCGGCGACAGCCGCATCCTCGTCCACAACTGTCCCAGCGGTGATCATGGAGGACGAACATTCACGTCCAGCGACCCGTATGTCGCGGACCTTGCGAATGCCATCGAGCGGGCCTACCCTGGACATGTGGTCGATGTAAATAGAGTTGTATATGGCCTGGATGGCAAGCAGTTGACGGACTACGACATTGTCCTGAAGAATGCGATCATTCAGGTCAAGAAAAACTCCAGGGGGAAGGGTGTCACAAGGCAAGTTATTACGTCAATGGAGTCTTCTGGCTTGCCAGTGATTGGCTATTCCCCTGGGTTGGGCAGACATGCTCGACGCTCCATTGAGAAGGCGGGAGGTTTGGCTGTTGGTTCGCTGGACGACCTGATTGAGCTGGTGAAGCCTGATAAGGTGGTGCGGTCGTGAGTAGGGATGTGTTTGTCTTTCTGCGTGAGGTGCCGTCTTTTGCTGAGGTGAGCAGGGTTCTGGCGCCGGTGGGTCGTCTGCAGGGGGAGGGCCGCGAGCCGTGGTACCTGGTTTTTGACGCTGACCCCAGCATCCACTTCTATCTGTGGCCGGGTGGGGACGAGTTCATTGAGTGGCTGTACGCTTCGGAGCGGGTGGCTCTGGACGGGTTTGGTCGCGGGACGGCGTCGATCACCATTACCTACCAGCGGCCCGACGACCCGATTGTGGATGAGATGGTGCGGCTGATGGCGGCGGCCTGGCCGGTCGTGGTCAATGATGAGGTGGGACACTTGGTTCTTGGTGAGGACTTCTCTAGTGTGGCTGCTATGCAGGACCTGCCGTGCTACGTGAGCGAGGAGGATCTCGAGTCGGACCGGTGAGCCGAGGAGGGGGGAATGATGGTGGATGATCGGCGGTTCTTCGACGACCTTCCCGTCGGGATGCATCGGGAGGTTGACCTGTCGGGGCTGAGTCGGGATGGGTTGCTGCTGGTGGGTGCGTACGCGATGGAGTCGCACCTGCCTCATGTGGCGATTGTCGCCAGGCAGGAAGTGGTGGATGCGCTGCGGGTCGTGGTGGATGGGGTGTGGGCTGCTTTGAAGGGTGGCGGGCGCCCTGACAGTGCGCCTTTGTCGGGGTTGCGGGAGAACTCTCGGCGTGGGGTTCTCAGCGCTCGGAACTGGGTTGCTGTCTCGGGTGGCGCGGTTGTTTCCGGGCGGGCGCTGGTGGCTGCGTTTGACGGTCCGGACACTGAGTGGCTGGTGAAGAAGGTCGTCGGGAACTGGCACTTCTATGTTCAGATGGTGGACGCGTTGTACCGCCTTCCGCCGGGCCTGGCGGAGCGGGACGTGCAGCCGTACGAGGGGCTGCGGCTGGGCCGGATCGAGGCGGTGGTGGACCTGGTCCGGAAGGAGCCGTTTGGGCCGGGTCTGGTGGACCGGGTGCGGGAGCAGGCCGTGACCGACGGGGCTCTGGTTGGGCCGCACGCGCTGGGGATCCGGAACACGGATGACGGCACCTGGCCGAAAGAGCGCCCGGAGCAGGAGCAGAGCACTGGTGCTCAGGAGCCGCTGGCTGCGCCTCAGGTGCTGGTCGCCCGGCAGGACTCGCCCCCCGCGGCGGATCAGTCTCGGGATGCGGCCGAGGAGGCCGCGGCCAGTCCGGATAGTGAGGCGTCCGCGGGTGATGTGGTGTGGCCTGGTTTCGAGGGTGAGGGGGGTAGCCGGTTCCGGTTTGGTGACCTGGGCCGGGTTCCGGACCATGTGGGCGGCTGGGACGACCCGCCGGACCTGCCGGTTCGTGGGGCTGTGGTTGAGTTTGTGCCCGGCTATGGTGAGTTTCTTGGTCCGCTGATTGCGGTCGCTGATGACGGGTCGGTGGTGTGGGTCGACGCGGAGGTCAGTGGGCTGGTTCAGCGGATGGCTGACAGCTGGGACGTGTTCGAGAAGGGTTTCGCTATCGCTGACCGGTGGGGGCGCCGGTTCGCGTCGTTGGAGCTGGACGAGGTCGACGACGCTTTCGCCCAGGCTCAGGAAGAGCTCGCGCAGGTGTCGCCGGGTCTGGTCATGCCGCTGTGCACTCGGCTGTACATGATCATGTACGGAATGTGAGGCCCCTCACCGAGGGTGACCTCGGGCTGGCCTGGGGCTGACTCTTCATAGACGTGGTCCCGTCATAGGCGTGGTCCCGTCATAGGCGTGGTCCCGTCATAGGCGTGGTCCCGATGACCGTAGTCGCTCCTTGGCGCCGACGCCTAGGGTCGTGGCCATGAGCACCAGGAGGGGGCGGTCCAGACAGGTCCCGGCATCGTCAGGCCCAGCGCAGCGGCGAGGGTCGGCGAGCCGTCGGGCGCTGGTGGGGCTGTCCCTGCTGGGGCTGGGAGCGATGGGCGCTGTGTGGGCGGTGACCCCTCGCCCGTTCCTGCCCGCGCCGTCCGGGCCGTACCTGGTCGGGACGACCGTGGTCGAGGTCCGCGACCCGTCTCGCCGGGAGGTCTTCGCCCCCGGTGACCGCCCCCGGGTCCTGCCGACCCAGATCTGGTACCCGGCGGCCGCCCGGTCGGACCGTCCCGAGCCGTACGTCCGTGACCCGCACGTCTTCGACGGCCTGCTGGACCTGGTCCACGCCCCCCGGGGACTCGCCGCGGCCTGGGGAAGACTGCCGTCACACGCCACCGCCGGTGCCCCGGCCGCGCCCGGCCGCTTCCCGGTCATCATCATCTCGCAAGGGAACCTGGGCTACCGCCAGTCCCAGACCGTCCAGGTCGAAGAGCTGGTGTCTCACGGCTACGTCGTGGTGAGTCTCGACCAGCCCGGAACCGTCGGGTCGGCCCTGCTCTCGGACGGGACCCGCATCCCGTACCGGGGCTCGTCGCTCGTCAAGCCCCTGGTCGACCAGTCGATCGAGCCCCAGCAGACACCACCCGAGCTGGACGGTGCGCGTTTCCCTCAGGGCCTGGCGCCCTACCTGGCGGCCGACCCGCGGGCCGTGCTCGACTGGCTCTCGACCCCGTCCAACCCGGTACGGGCCAGCATGGACCTCGACCGGGTCGGGGCGATGGGCATGTCGCTGGGCGGGTACACCTCGTCGCAGTGGTGCACGACCGACGCCCGGGTGAAGGCCTGCCTGCTCATGGACGCCCCGATGACCCAGGACGCCCTGGCCCGCGGCTTCTCGGTGCCGGCGCTGTGGCTGACCCGGCCCGCCTCAGACATGGCGGCCGAGGGGTGGCCGCCCACCGAGGTCCGCCACTTCGACCAGACTCAGCGAGCCGCGTACCGGGCCTCCCGGGCGCCCGCCTGGTACGTGACGGTGGACGGGCTGTTCCACGCCGACCTCACCGACGCCCCGTACGGTGCACCGGGGCTGTCGTGGCTCGGGATGACCAGCAAGAACGCCGGGCCCGAGGTCCACGAGATCATGCGGCGGCTCACCGTCGACTTCTTCGACCGGGCGCTGCAGGGCTCCACCGACCCGTCGAGCCTGGACCGGTCACCCTGGCCCCGCGTCCACGTCGAGTCGCACCCCTAGCCGTCGGCCTGGGGCCGCGGGGACGAAGTGGTGCCGGCCGTGACGCTTGGGGTCGCCACGGCCGGCCGCAAGGGTCTCGCCGCGATCAGGTCGTGCTCCGAGAGGCGCTTGGGGTCGCCTCCGGTGCGGCCCCAGGTGCTTGGGGTCACCTGGCGCTGTGCCGGCCCGGATCCTTGGGGTGATCCGGGATGCTCTTACCGATCTGCTGACAGCCGGACGGTCACGGGTGGCTGCGGGGTCGTGACCATCGGGGCAACCATGGCGATCGTCGCGGCGAGAAGGCCGAGAACGATCGTCGTACGCGCCGCCGGGCCCGCGAACGCGTCCCTGATGCCAGCGATGAGTCGTGCTGTGCGAGTCATGCTCTCTTCCTCCCCTCGGACCGGAAGTCTTCCCCGGTCCTTGAGGGGGGAACGAGTTACATGAAAGACCTCTCACCAGGCAGAACGCGGTAGTGGTAGGCGTGGTGGCCGGTGAGGCCGAGCTGGCGGTAGAGGAGTGCGGCGGGGTTGCCGTGCTCGACCTGCAGGTAGAGGCTGTGGGCGCCGAGCTCGGCGCCGTACCGGGCCAGCGCCGCCGTGACCGCCCGCCCGTACCCGCGGCGCCGGTGCTCAGGCACCACCTCGATCGCGGACAGACCGGCCCAGCCGCCGCTGCAGCAGACCCGGCCGATCCCCACCAGCTCGTCGCCGAGGCGGGCCTCCAGGTAGTGGGCAGGGGCCGCGGTGAGCACCCGCAGCGCCACCGACGACCTGTCCCGGCTCGCCATCCAGTCCCGAGAAGGGTGCTCTGAGAAGGTCAGATGCAGCCCGTCGGGCGGGTCGGGCAGGTCCAGCCCGGTGACCGGGGCGACCATCACCTCGGTCAGGCCACTGGCAGTGCTGCCGAGCCCGGCGAGCTCGGTGTCCACGCCGGGGGCCGGGTCGTGCGGCACCGGGTACGGGAAGGGCACCTGCAGCCGGGCCGGCAGCCCCCGCTCGGCGTAGAAGCGGGTCACCACGGCCAGGGCCTCGTCGAGCGCCAGCCCCGGGTCACCGACCACGAGCGCCGAGTTGGCGCGCTGGGTGTAGCCCTCACCGGCCCGCAGCAGCCAGTCACCCAGGCGGCGCTGCTCCAGTCCTGGCCACCCGGCCGACATCACGACCTGCAGCTCGTCAGCAGGCACCATCAGGACCTCCTTCACCGGCTGGGCTGAGCGCTCACGGACCTCCATGATGGGCTCCAGCCGGTCCAGGCGTGCCCCGGTCCGGTCGCAGGCACTGGGCTGGTGGGGGCCGGTCGGGTTCTGGCTCATGCCCGGAATCTAGAGCACGGCGTGAGCGCCCGCGTCGACCAGCCAGTCTGAGGAAAGCCCTTGTGGTCGCCGCGTGTGCTCGGGGCAGCGGAGCCAGTGTGTGCTGTGATGGCGTCATGACTGAGCAGCAGCCCATCTCCCCAGACCGGCTTCTAGGCGACGTCATCGCCAACCACTTCGCCGACGCGCAGGTCCTGGAGGAGGACGGCACCGTCACTGTTCACCTGGGGGAGGGGCTGCCGCAGATCATCTGCTGGAACGACCACCTCAGCGACAAGCCTCCGTACGGGGCCTTCATCTTTCTCAGGATCACCGGCGGGGCGCTGGGGGAGAGCGGGGCCCTGGTCACCGCGTCCGGGTACGCAGACAGCCAGCCCGCCGCGATCATCACCGCCGGCTGCACCTGGGCCTGCGCCTTCGGCCCGGTCCTGCTCACCGCGCTGGGGCACGCCGACCGGATCTGCTCCGAGGACCCGCAGGTCGACGAGCTCGAGACCGTCCTCCAGGGGCGCCGCTACCGGGTGACCATCAGCTCGCTGGACCGGGGCGGGAACGTGACCGCAGAGCAGGTGGCGGCCTACCGCCAGAGCCTCGGCGGCCTGTACGCGCTGACCCGGCGGGTGCTGGACTCCGGCACCATCCCCGCCACCCGCGGCAACCGCCTGATCGCCCTGGGGGCCTTCGCGGGGATCGGTCCGCAGACCAGCAACGAGGTCAAGCTGGGCACCCTGGACTGGCACGCGGCGCGGGCGGTGCTGGACGCGATCCCGCCCGAGCCGCAGGGGCTCCGGCTGCTGCGGGAGTGGGCGCTGCTGACCCCTCTGGAGCCGGCGCCGCCGCTGACCCGAGAAAGCCTGCAGCACAGCCTCGACCTGATCGCGGCCACGCACGAGGACTCCGACAGTGAGGCCGGCTGGCTGGGGGCCCGCCGCCACCAGATGCGGCTCGGGGCGCCTCTGCAGACGCTCCCGGTGCCGGGGCTGCCTGACGACCTGGCCAGGTTCCTCACCACGGTCGCCGGTTCGGGGGCGGGCCCGGGGTACGGCCTTGATGTGCGCCTGCTGGCTCCTGGCTGGGTGCACCTGGCCGGTGCCGGCTGTGGCGCCTTCTGGGTCCTGGACCTGGCCGGGGGCTCGGTCTGGCTCGACGCCCGCGCCTGCAGCGACGAGACGATGCCGGTCGCGTCCTCCTTCACCGCCTGGTACGACGGGTGGCTGGACAACGCGATCCACGGCGGCGGCCCGTACGCCCGCTGGGAGTTCCGGGCCGATGCCGCGTACCAGCTGCTCGCCGGCCGGGTGAATGAGGTCGGGGTCGAGAAGGTCGCCCAGGAGGTCACCGAGGTCCGGCTCCAGGGCCCGGACCAGCAGCCCGTCGGCCCTTGCCACGCCTGCGAGCGCACGTACGCCTACTGCGGTGTCCCGAGCACGGTCTTTGGTGACTGTGCCTGACTGCCGCCGCCGTCACGGCCCCGCGCTCAGAGGGTGAGCCGGCCGAGGTCGCCGGCCAGGGCCTGGGCCCGGAGCCGGTCCCAGGCCGGCATCGGGAACCCGCCCCGCAGCCGCTCGAAGTCCCGGTCGAGCGCGACCCCCTCGGCCGGGGCGTGGCGGCAGTGGTCGGCGGCCGCCAGCCTCCCGATCGGGGTGGCCGCCCCGAGCCAGAGCCCGCCGCTCAGCAGCCTCCGCCGCCAGCCCTGGGCGAGCCAGCGCCGGTAGGGCTCCGGCCCGACCGGGACCCCGCGCCGGTCCAGCAGGTCGATCCCCTCACCGACCGCGGTCAGCACGTCGTGACGCTGCCGGGGGGAGGCGGCAGCCAGGTCGTACCCGGTCGCGAAGCACACGAAGGCGACCGGCAGGATCACGGCCACGTGCGCCTTCAGCCAGGCGTCCATCTGGTCACGCCAGGCCAGGCGCAGCCCGCTGCGGCGGAAAGCCTGGGTGAGGGCCCAGGTGGCGTCCGGCTCGGGCACCCCGGCGACCGGGCCGATGACCATAGAGGTCTGGGCGTGGAGGCAGACCAGCCGGCCCGGCTCCCGGGTCCCGGCCGTGGGCTGGAAGCCGAACAGCACCTGCTTGTCCGGGTGGTGGCGGCGCAGCGCCCGGTACGTTCCGATCGCGTCCATGTCGTTGCCGACCATGGTCACCGGGCTCGGGCTGGCCGCCAGAGCGTCGACCACCTCGGCGCGCTGCTGGGCCTGCAGCACCACGAAGACCATGTCGTACGGGTCGTCCGGCTCCAGCCGGTCGACCACCCGAGGGTGGTCGACTGTGGTCCGCCGCTGCGCATAGTGCCTGATGACCAGGCCCTTCTCGGTGATTGTCTGCTTCCAGGCCCCCCGGGCCAGCACCGTCACCTGGTGCCCGGCCCGAGCCGCCTGGTGGGCCAGCAGGCTGCCGATCACGCCCACCCCGTACACGAGAACCCGCATCGCACCCTCCCATGCCGCCGGTTGACAGCGCCCCGTGCGGCCGCGGGCGACGATACCCCGTGGCGGCGGCCCGGCCTGCCTCACCGTCGCCCTGGTCTCTGCGGCGGGCTGCTGGGCCGCAAGCGGGTGCCCTGACCGGTCCTCTGGCGCCGCCCTGCCGATGGTCCGTAGTCACCGGCTTGCGCGACGGCCTGCCGCCGGGAGCAGACCGGGCTAGGGTGACCCTCATGGTGACGAGCGTCTACGTGGTAGCACCCGAGGGACTGGTTGGCAAGTCGGCCGTGGCGCTGGGGGTGATCGACGCGCTAGCCCAGGAGGTGGGCTCGGTCGGGGTCTTCCGGCCCATCATCCGCACCGACCGGCGCGACCAGATCCTGAAGACCCTGGTCAGCCAGCCTTCGGTGAACGGTGACTATGAGGCCTCGTACGGGGTGACCTACGAGGACCTGCACCGCGACCTGGACGAGGCGATGAGCCAGGTCATCGCCCGCTACACCGAGCTGGCCGAGCGCTACCCGGCGGTGGTGATCCTCGGCTCCGACTACACCGATGTGCTGGCTTCGCGAGAGCTCTCGTACAACGCGATGGTCGCCGCCAACCTGGACGCCCCGGCGCTGCTGGTGGTGAAGGGCAACGACAAGACCCCCGAGCAGCTGCTGCGGGCCGCGGAGAACGCGGTCGCGGAGCTGCGCGAGCACCACGTCCCGACGATCGGGCTGATCGCCTCCCGGATCGAGCCGGGCCAGGTGGAGGCCTACCGCCAGGTGCTCACGGGGCGCTACCCCATGGTGGCGGCGCTGCCGGAGAACAAGGTGCTGGCTGCCCCGACCGTACGGGCGCAGTTTGAGGCTGCCGAGGCCCGGCTGCTGCGCGGCTCCGAGACGCTGCTGGACCGGGAGTCGCAGGGCCGGGTGGCGACCGGGATGACCCTGCCGAACGTGCTGGACCACCTCTACCCCGAGGCGACCGTGGTGACCGCCTCGGACCGGGTCGACCTGCTGCCCGGTCTGCTGCTGGCCCACGCCAGCGACGCCTTCCCGTCCCTGGCCGGGCTGCTCCTGGTCGGCGGGTACGAGCTGCCGGACTCGGTCCAGCGGCTGATCGACAGCATCGACTCTGACCTGCCGATCGGGACCACCGACCTCGACACGTACACGACCGCCGAGCGGATGCTGCGCCTGGAGGGCGCGATGACCGACTCGTCGCGCAAGATCGAGATCGTCCGCGGCCTGTTCGGGGACTCGGTCGACGTGTCGACCCTGCTGCAAGCGGTGCGTACGGCCCGGGCGTCGGTCCGGACGCCGCTGAAGTTCGAGCACCAGCTGATGAACCAGGCTCGCTCCGACCGGCGCACGATCGTGCTGCCCGAGGCCAGCGACGACCGGATTCTGGAGGCCGCGGCGACCCTGCTGCGCCGCCAGGTCGCCGACCTGATCCTGCTCAGCGACGAGGCCTCCCTGAGGCCTCGGGCCGAGGCGCTGGGGCTGGACCTGTCCGCGGCCCGCTGCGTCGACCCGCGCGACCCCGAGCTGCTGGACCGGTTCGCCACCGAGTACGCCCGGCTGCGCGCCAAGAAGGGCGTCACCGTGGAGCAGGCCCGGGCCAAGCTGGAGGACCTGTCGTACTTCGGCACGATGATGGTCCACTTCGGGATGGCCGACGGCATGGTGTCGGGCGCGGTCAACACCACCGCCAACACGATCCGCCCGTCGCTGGAGTTCATCAAGACCAAGCCCGGCGTCTCGGTGGTGTCGAGCTCGTTCATGATGTGCCTGCCCGACCGGGTGCTGGTCTTTGGTGACTGCGCCGTGAACCCGAACCCGACCGCTGAGCAGCTGGCCGACATTGCGATCTCGTCGGCCGAGACGGCCGTGGCCTTCGGGATTGAGCCGCGGGTCGCGATGCTGTCGTACTCGACCGGGACCTCGGGCTCCGGAGCCGACGTCGACCAGGTCCGCGAGGCCACCGAGATCGTCCGCGGCCGGGCCCCCGAGCTCAAGGTGGAGGGCCCGATCCAGTTCGACGCGGCGATGGACCCGAGCGTGGCCCGGACCAAGATGCCGGGCTCCGAGGTGGCCGGGCAGGCGACGGTGTTCATCTTCCCGGACCTCAACACCGGCAACAACACCTACAAGGCGGTGCAGCGTACGGCGCACGCGGTCGCGATCGGACCGGTCCTGCAGGGCCTGAACAAGCCGGTCAACGACCTGTCTCGCGGTGCCACCGTCGACGACATCCTGAACACGGTCGCGATCACCGCGATCCAGGCGCAGGCCGAGCCCTCGGGCACCCCTGCTCCGCTCGCCCAGCCCTGACTCGCCCAGCCCTGACCCGATTCTCGCAAGGAGCATGATGACCCGACCGATCCTGCTGCTGAACTGCGGCTCGTCCTCTATTAAGTATCAGGTGATTGACGTCGACCCGGAGGAGGTGCTGGCGACCGGGCTGGTCGAGAAGATCGGGCTGCCTGACGGTATCGTCACCCACACTGTCGCCGGCGAGCCGCACTGGCTGGAGCAGCCGATCCCCGACCACACCACGGCGCTGCGCCTCGTGGTTGACCTGTTCGGCGAGTACGGGCCGGCGCTGGCCGATGTGATGGCGGTCGGTCACCGGACTGTCCACGGCGGGGAGCGGTTCCGCGAGACGGTGCTGATCGACGACGAGGTGCTCGACGGGCTGCGTGAGCTGTCGCCGCTGGCGCCGCTGCACAACCCGCCCGGCATTGCTGGGATTGAGGCCGCCCAGAAGGTGCTGCCGGACGTGCCGCACGTCGCGGTCTTCGACACGGCTTTCTTCTCGACGCTGCCGGCCGAGGCCTACACGTACGCGATCGACGTGGACCTGGCGCGCCAGCACCGCATCCGCAAGTACGGCTTCCACGGCACCTCGCACTCGTACGTGTCGAAGAAGGTCGCCGAGGTTCTGGGCCGTGACCTGGAGGACCTGAACCAGATCATCTGCCACCTCGGCAACGGGGCCTCGATCTCGGCGGTCCGCGGCGGGGTCGCGGTCGACACCTCGATGGGCCTGACCCCGAACCAGGGCCTGGTGATGGGCACCCGCTCCGGCGATGTCGACCCGGGTCTGCACGCCTTTCTGGCCCGGGAGCTGGGGATGTCGATCGACGACGTCGACGCCCTGCTCAACAAGAGGTCTGGGATGGCCGGGATGACCCACGGCACCTCCGACATGCGCGACATTGCCGCCAAGGTCGAGGCCGGTGACCCGGACGCGACGCTGGCCTTCGGGGTGTACGTGCACCGCCTGGTCGGCTACATCGGGCAGTACCTGGCGATCCTGGGCGGGGTCGACGCGATCACCTTCACCGCAGGCGTCGGGGAGAACGACGCTGACCTGCGGGAGTCGGTCTGTGACCGGCTGGCGCCGCTGGGCTTCCTGCTCGACGAGAACCTGAACGGGATCCGCTCTAAGCAGCCGCGGGTGGTCAGCCAGCCCGGGTCCCCGGTCGCGATCCTGGTGGTCCCGACGAACGAGGAGCTGGAGATGGCCCGCCAGACCGCCGCCCTGGTCGGCTGACCGATTCACCCAGACTCAGGGGCAGCCGCGTTGGCGAGGTTGCCCCTGCGGTGCGTCGCCGCAGGTGCCTGGTGCCCGATGCTCCTCCCTTGCTGGAGGTCGGGCCCACCGGCATGGGTCTGTTTCCCCTGAGGCCAGACTGATCGGGCGTGGACTCGGACCTGACGGGACTACACCCCGTTCGGCAGGCTGGCGTGCCGAGCCGCCAGCGCCCGTTCGACCTGGAGCTGAGCGGCCAGCACCTCTGGCGACAGCGGAGCATCCCCCGGCCGGCCCGAGACTGATGCGGAATGCGTTTGCTCAGAGTGGTGCTCGGTATGGGGGTCCAGGCCATCCTCATGGGGTGCAGCGCGCAACCAGGGTGCGATGTCTCCATCGAGCAGAGGGGCCTGGGCGCTGTCGATCCGGGTCTTGGTGACCCCCGGCGCCGAGGTCCGGTTCACCTCGCCCAGCTCGATCGCCTGCGTGCCATTCGGGTTGGATCTCTGGCTCATCGCGCTCCAATCGTGAGTCACTCAGGGTACCGAGAGCGGCGCTCTGGGTCTTGGTGAGGTGAGGGGCCTCGGCCAGCTCGACAAGGACCGTACTGATGTCGTCGCGCCGCATTGTCCGAGCGTTCAGCTCGGCGTTCATCCAGCCCAGGATCTCCCACCAGCGCCGCCGGTTATCCTCCGCCTGCATCCGGGCATCGCTGGTAGCCCGTTCCTGCCGGGCCCGTTCATCGAGAGCACGACCAGAGCCCGTGGGGTGTTGTCCGGGCGTAGTGGAGTGTTGTCCGGGCGAAGTGGGTGTTGTCGGGTTGGCGGGATGGTGGTCCCGTTCGGCGGGGTGTTGTCCGGGTGGAGTGGGGTGTTGTCCGGGTGGAGTGGGGTGTTGTCCGGGTGAAGGGGATTGCTGTCCGTCGGGCCAAGGTGTTGTCGCGGCCTGTCCGAGCTGGGTCCTCGAGTGTGCGAGCAGCTCCAAGGCGCGGGTGGTCAGCCGGCTCTGCGCGGTGAGGTAGTGCGATGATGCTGTGATGCGAACGACGCTGGACCTTGATGATGGTGTTATGAGCGCTGCCCGAGCTCGTGCCGCGGCTCGTGGAATCTCGCTCGGCAAGGCCGTGTCCGAGCTGGCTCTGGCAGGGGTGCATGCACTCGATACCCGGCCGGTGCCCGGCTTTCCGGTGCTGTCCGGCCCTGCTGCTCATCCGGTGACCGATGAGCTGGTGGCCGATCACCGTGACGACTGACTGGCTGAGCGCCCGGCGTTTCTCGAAGCCAGCATGCTGATTGCGCTGGGATCAGTCGTGCATCATGACGCCTTCTCGACCTTGGCCTGGGCCGGCGACAGCGGGGCGTTACCCGGCCGCTCGCTCTGCGGGAGGAGCGTCCCCGAGGACGGCTCAAGATCGCTGCGCTGAACGGCGGGAGACTCCTTGCAGGACGGACAATCCTCGTCACAGGTGAGGCGGGGAGCGTCTCGCAGCGCCACCGTGGTCTCCCCAGGGTGATCTCGACCAGAGCCCGTGGGTGTTGTCCGGGTGGAGTGGGGTGTTGTCGGGTTGGCGGGATGGTGGTCCCGTTCGGCGGGGTGTTGTCCGGGTGGAGTGGGGTGTTGTCCGGGTGAAGGGGATTGTTGTCCCTCGAGCCGAGGTGTCGTCGCGGCCTGTCTGAGCCGGCTGGTGCGGCTGGGTCGGTGAGGTGGGCCCCAGGCCTGTCGCTCCGTACCCCGGGCCGGTCCGGGTGAGCTGCGGCTGGCCTGGGCGCGCCAGCTCGGCCTCCTGCCCAGCACGGGCGACTGCGGTGAGACCTGGCTCAGAACGCGGGGCCGGCATCCGCAGCCGCGGGCGGAGGCCTAGGCTGACAGACCGCAGCACAGCGGTCCGAGGGCCCGACTTCGACAGCGACCGGCCCAGAAAGTAGGTTGTGGCTATGGCGCGAGCTCTGGTCACAGGGGGTACCTCAGGCATCGGCAACGAGTTCGCGCACCAGCTGGCCGGGCGCGGGTACGACCTGGTCCTGGTCGCCCGGGACACCGAGCGGCTGGAGCGGGTGGCGGCTGAGATCCGGGACCGGTTCCGGGTCGAGGTCGAGGTGCTGACCGCTGACCTCGCCGTACGGGAGGACCTGCTCGCCGTGGCCGAGCGGCTCGGCTCCACCGAGTCACCGGTCGACATGCTGGTCAACAACGCTGGTTTCGGGCTCCACGGCTCTCTGCTGGACGAGGACTTCTCGGCCGCCGAGCGGGCGCTGGACGTGATGTGCCTGGCGGTGCTGGTGCTCTCGGCCGCGGCCGGGCGGGCGATGCGGCCCCGCGGGGCCGGGTCGATCATCAACGTCGGCTCCACCTCGGGGCTGATCACGGCCGGCACGTACTCGGCGGTCAAGGCCTGGGTGAACGTCTACACCGAGGGCCTGGCGGTCGAGCTGGCCGGGTCCGGGGTCCTGGTCACGGCGCTGCTGCCGGGCTGGGTCCGCACCGAGTTCCACCAGCGGGCCGGGATCAACGCGGCCAGGCTGCCCGGTGTCGTCTGGATCGACGTCGAGCAGGTGGTCCGGGAGTGCCTCGACGACAACGCCGCTGGCCGGGTGCTGTCGGTCCCCGGGCGGCGCTGGGCGGCAGCGGCGGTGCTGGCCCGGCTCGCCCCACGGCGTACGATCCGGTGGGTCTCGTCTGCCCTGTCCCGGTCACGGAAGCGGCACTGATGAGGGACAAGGACTTCGACCGCCGCCCGTACCGAGACCCCAAGCGTGCCGCCGGGCGGCTGCTGACGCAGGGGGTCATGCTGCACGCGGTGCTGGGCCGGATGGTCAAGATCCGGGTCCACGGGCGGCGCAATGTGGACGGGCTGAAGGGCGCCTTCATCGCGGTCGCTAACCACTCCTCGCACCTCGACGCGCCTCTGGTCATCGACTCGCTGCCGCAGCGCCTGTCGCGCTACCTGGCCCCCGGCGCCGCAGCCGACTACTTCTTCACCTCCAAGATCAAAACCGTCCTGACTAGGGCTTTCATGAATACGTACCCGATTGAGCGGCGAGGCGTCAGGACCCGTAAGGGTCTCACCGGGCAGCTGCTCACCGACGGGGTGCCGCTGCTGGTCTTCCCCGAGGGCACCCGCTCCCGGACCGGGGCCATGGGCCCGTTCACCCCGGGGGTGGCGGCACTGTGCATCTCGCGCGAGGTCCCGTGCCTGCCGATGGCCCTGGTCGGGGCGTTCGCGGCCTGGCCGTACGGGCAGAACCACCCGCCGCGGGGCCGTCCCGAGGTGCACGTGGTGATCGGCCACCCGCTGAGGTCCGAGCCGGGGGAGATCGCCAAGCAGTTCAACGAGCGCATCCGGCGTACGGTGCAGCGGCTCCATGACAGCACCGCCCGCGCGTACGGGATGCCGACCCTGGACGACTACGCTCGGGCGGTAGCGCTGCGGCAGACATCGGTGCCGCGTCCCGGGAGCAGCCGCTCCCTACCCACAGCTGACCCAGGCGGCGACACCGCCAGCAAGGAGTGATCGTGAGCATCGTCAAGCAGCAGAAGTGGTGGGGCTGGGGCGAGGAGGGAATCGAGTTCTCCCACGCTGACAAGCCGAAGTTCCGGCCCTTCGTGCTGGAGAAGCTGGGCGTCGACATCAACGAGCCGGCAGCCGGGGTGCGTGACTTCGCCAGCCTGGACGTGCCCGAGCCGCGCATCCCGGACGCGCTGCGCTCGGTGCTGGCCGAGGCGCTCGGCGAGCAGTACGTGGTCGACGACCCGGAGGCCCGGGTGGTGCACGCCTTCGGTCGCGGGGTCCGGGACCTGGTCCGGATCCGGCGCGGCCAGCTCGGCCGGGTCCCCGACGTCGTGGTCTACCCCGGCTCGGAGGAGGACGTGGTCGCGGTCGTCAACGCCGCCTGTGACGCCGACGCGGTGCTGATCCCGTACGGCGGGGGCTCGAACATCGTCGGGGCGCTGGAGGCGCTGCCGGACGAGAAGCGGCCGGTGGTCAGCGTCAACCTGGGCCGGATGAACAAGGTCCTCGAGATCGACGCCCCGTCGGGGCTGGCCCGGATTCAGGCCGGGGTGCTGGGCCCGGACATGGAGCTGCAGCTGAACGCCCGCGGCTGGACCCTCGGCCACTTCCCGGACTCGTTCGTCTGGTCGACCCTGGGCGGCTGGATCGCGACCCGCTCCAGCGGCATGCAGTCCGACAAGTACGGCGACATCGCCGACCTGACCCGCGGCCTGCGGATGGTGATGGACCACCAGGTGCTGGAGCTGCGCCCGCTGCCGTCGTACTCCAGCGGCCCGTCGGTGCGGGAGATGGTGATTGGCTCCGAGGGTCGGCTCGGGATCATCACCGAGGCCTGGGTGCACGTGCACCGGCTGCCGCAGGTGCGCGAGATCCAGGCGTACTTCTTCCCCACGTACGACGAGGGCCTGGTCGCCATGGAGCAGATCGCGGCCAGCGACGCCGCGCCGTCGATCACCCGGATCATGGACGCTGCCGAGACGGCCTTCTCGATGGCGAACGGCAAGCAGTCGACCAGGGTCGGGCACCTGGTGAGCACCGCGATCCAGAAGGTGATGGAGCGCAAGGGCTGGGACCTGAGCCAGATCTGCCTGGCGCTGGTCGGGTACGAGGGCTCGCCGGTGCATGTGCGCTACGAGAAGTCTCTGGTCGGCAAGATCATCTCCCGCAACCGGGGGATGAGCGTCGGCAAGGGCCCGGGGGCGCTGTACGACCAGAAGAAGTTCGACGTCCCGTACATTCGGGACTTTCTGCTGGACCGGGGAATCCCGGCCGACGTGTCGGAGACGGCCACCCCCTGGTCGAAGCTGAAGCAGATGCACGACAACACGGTCGCCGCCGCGGAGCGGGCCTTTGACGAGGCCGGGGTCAAGGGCTTCATCATGTGCCACCTGTCGCACTCGTACCACTCGGGTGCCTGCCAGTACTTCACGTTCGCGATCAATGACGCCTCTGAGCACAACATGGAGACGTACGACCGGGTGAAGCAGGCCATTCAGCAGTCGTTCATGGACAACGGCGGCACAGTCTCCCACCACCACGGTGTCGGTGAGGAGCACAGCCCCTGGATGGAGCAGGACATCTCCCCTGCTGGGGTCTTCATTCAGCGCAAGCTCTTCGAGGGCGTCGACCCGAGGCAGAACTTCAACCCGGGCAAGATCGTCCACGACGGGATTCCTGGCGTCTCCAGCAACTCGGTCCAGCCTGACTGAGTCTGGGGGGTTGTCTGGCCGACCCACTGGGCGTTGCGCTGGTTGTAGTCCTCGTGGCCGTCGCCGATCCCGGTGAAGAGCGAGCCGCGGGGTCAGGACCAGGTCACCTTGAGGTCGGAGGTGGTCATGTCGATCTTCGGGGTTTGCAGCTGGGGGCCGACTCCGTTCTTGGGTTCGCAGCCCTCGGGGACTGGGGCGCCATTGTAGTCACAGGGTGATGAGGTCTTGACTCGGGGTAGCTCGCCGTCGGGCTGGGCCAGGTTCGGCCGGGTAGGGTCGAGCCGCACCTTGACTTTGTCCAGCTTGGCCAGTTCCTCTGCCGCAGCGACGCGCGCAACGGTCCCTTCGTGAGGCACGTAGCCGCCAGAAGCGCGGTAGTTGACTCCGCAGGTCCAGGCGAGGGTCTTCTCGGCCAGGCACGCTGCCACGGCCTGCCTGAGCTTGTCGCGGAAGACTGCTTCGCCGTCTTGGGAGAGCTTGGGTTCGGGGGTGGTGCTGGGGGACTGGCTGACGGTGATGACTGCCTGGTCGGGTTCGAGGGTGTAGTTGGGGTTGGTGATGGCGAGGGTGTATCCGCCGGGGAGGACTCGGGGGCTGGTGGTCTTGGGTGTGGTTCCGTTGACGGTGACGGGGAGGTTGCGGAGCTTGGCGAGGTCGAGTACGGGCAGGGTTGCCCGGAGCTTGACCTGGTCGGTTCGGCTGGTGGGGACTTGGGCGGTGATGGGGAGGGTGGCTGGTTTGCCGCCGGTCTTGAAGGCGGCGCGGTAGGTGAGGCCGCCGGTGCTGGTGATGGTGATGTCGGTGATGGGGGCTTTGGTGGCGGCGGTCTTGAGGACCTGGTCGGTGAGGAGGCTGGTGTCTCCGCCGGAGTCGGTGTCGAGGTAGGTCTTGGCTTTTTCTCCGTTGCCTGCGGCGTAGTTCTTCATGAAGTCGTTGATGGCGTCTTCGGCTCGTTGCTCGGGGGTCTTGGTCCAGGTCAGGAGGAGGTAGCCGAGGCCGCTGAGGAGGGCGAGGACCAGGACGCCGGTCCCGATGAGGAGGGGGAGGCGGTGCTTCTTCTTGGGTGGTTGTGTCGCAGGGCCCGGGCCGGGTGGCTGCCCGGGAAGGCCGGGGGTTGTGAGGGGGCTTTGGGGGCCGTGGCCTGCCGGGGCCTGGCCCGGGCCCTGCGGGCCTGGGTGCTGAGGAGGAGGGACTGGGGAGCCTGAGGCTGGGAGTGGCTGGCCGGGTGCCGGGAACGGAGAACCGGACTGGGGCACGGGTGCGGCGCCTGGGGCGGAGTACGGCGACGCAGGCCGGGGCTGAGACGCGGCGGGTCCGGCGCTGGGCGCAGAGTACGGCGACGCGGGCCCGGGCTGGCCGGGGAAGGGGTTTGGGGGGTTGTGTGGGGATGTCATGCATCACTCCTCGGTCTCAGACCCCTGCCACCTTACCGGACTGTCCTGGTTCAGGGAACATGACGAGCTGGACTGTCTGTGCTGCGGGGCTCGCCCGGGCCAGCACCGGTGGTCCTGGGGCCAGGCCCGGGCCGGTTCAGCAAGGGGGCTGTCGTCTGGGCGGGCAGGCCCGTCTAGCCGGTGACTACCTGTTGTGGTGTGTGGGTTTTGGGGGGTTGTAGTGGTGGGTAGGGGCGTTCGAGCTCTTGGATGCTGGTGACTTCGGTGTGGTTGACCCAGCGGGGCTGCCACTGGCCTTGGTTGAGCTGGGTGAAGCCTGCGGCGGTGGCTGCGTGGTGGTTGTCGCCGGCGTAGTCGATTTTGAGGTAGTCGCCGTTGCGGTGGAGGAGCTGGACGGGGAGGTCGTGCCAGGTGCCGATGGTGGTGACTCCGGTGAGTGCGGTGATGGTGGTGTTGGGGATGGTGAGGCGGTAGGTGCCGTCGTGGGCTTTCTCGAAGTGGTCGGGGGCGCTGACGCCGTAGGCGATGAGGACGCTGTGGCGGTCGTTGAGGGTGATGGTCTGGTAGGCGGTGCCGTTGTCGAGGGTGGCGTAGGTGCCGTTCTCGATGCGGCGCCCGCCGGTGTGGTGGTGGGGGGTGGTCTGGCCGACCCACTGGGCGTTGCGCTGGTTGTAGGTGGAGACGTACTCCTCGTGGCCGTCGTTGTGGATGCGCCAGATCTCGGCGAGGTGGGGTATGGCGACGGTGGCGTAGCCGAGGACCTCGTGCTCGTCGATGGGTCGGGTTGAGGTGGATCCGGGGGGCTCGCCGCGGCCGGTCCAGGGGCGCAGGTGGTGGCGTACGAGGGGGAGGGGGATGGTGTCGGGTGGGAGAGAGACGTCGGCGGCGACGGGGGTGATGAGGTCTTGGACCCGCAGGCCTGCGAAGCGGAGGACCTCGACCGTGGTGGCGCTGCGGTTGAAGGCGAGGGTCTGGGAGCTGTTGAGGGCGAAGCCGAGTCCGAGGGTGTCGTGGAGGCGGGCTGGGGTGGTCAGGTGCCGTACCTGGGCCAGGGGGTAGACGAGTCCGCGGAGGAGGTGCTCTTGCCCTTCGAGGAGGAGGTCGGCCTCGCCGGGGAGGAGGACTTTCTGGTAGGGGGTCTCCATTCCGGTGGGCATGGGCTGGAGCGGGACGTCGTTGCGGCCCCACTGGGTCGGCAGGATCGTGGCTCGTGGGATGGTGGTCAGGGAGTCGGCCCGCAGGTCGTGCCACATGCGGCTGAAGTGGGTCGCAGCGAGGCCGGTCAGGCCCAGGATCGACAGGGCAACAGGCAGTGTGAGTGCCCAGGCCGACTCCAGGCCGGCAGCAACACCCAGCACGTCCACCCGCGGACCCGGCTGGACCGGCAGCGGCCCAGCCTGCCCAGCCGGCCCCGCAATCCCTACCGGCTGACCCCCAGAAGACGGCTGAGGAACAGGAGCCGGAGCCGGACCAGGAGCAGGCGCGGGAGCCGCCGGCGCGGGAGCTGGCGCCGGAGCCGCTGGTGCCGGGGCAGAACCCAGACTACCACCCAGCGGGCTGCTCACGACCGGACCACCAGCCACAGGCCCACCAGTCACCGGGCCACCCATCACCGGACCAGCGACCGGGCCGCCCATCACCGGACCGCCCATCACCGGGCCCCCACCCATCCCAGGAGCCGCGGGCGGCACAACCGAGCCTCCTCCCGGAGCCGGGATGGTACCCAGGCCGGGCCCTCCAAGGCCCGGCTGCGGGATGCTCGGCTGCCTCGGGACCTCCGGCGCGACCGGTGACCAGGCCGGCGGCGCAGAGCCAGCAGCGCCCGTACCACTCGGGACCGGGGGCGGAGGAGCCGACCGGTACTCACCACCCGACGGGACAGGCTGATAGCCACTACCACCACCAGAGCCCTGACCCCCGCCGCCAGAGCTCTGGCCCCCGCCGGAGTCATAGCCGCCACTATGGCTAGAAGAACCACTATGACCCGAGCTCCCAGAACCACCGCCATAGCCGGGATAGCTGGTGCCAGAACCACCGCTCCCATGGCCATTGCCGGGATCCGAGAGTGATGCGCTGGGACCTGGAAAACTCGGCCTGGCATCGGGCGCGGGCCGCTGGCCACCCGAGTCGGAAGTACCCGATCTGTCGCCCCCAGACTGTGAGAAGCCAGCATCTCCAGGGGCACTGGGCCCAGCCGACGCCCTGCCCGCGTCCCCGGAGGCACCGGGCCCAGCCGGCACCCTGCCCGCGTCCCCGGAGGCACCGGGCCCAGCCGACACCCTACCCGCGTCCCCGGAGGCACCGGACCTGCCCGCTTCCCCGGAGGCACCGGACCTGCCCGCTTCCCCGGAGGCACCGGACCTGCCCGCTTCCCCGGAGGCACCGG
>CALBCJ010000030.1 GCA_937926975.1 uncultured Propionibacteriaceae bacterium
CGGGTGGTGGTCGCCTTCTGCGACGGGTCCTGGATCGCGCTGATGCTGGGGATCCTGCTGCGCGGTCAGGCGCGGCGCCTGGTCGCGGCGTGGGAGTCGGTCCGTCCCCGCTGACCCGATTTGGGGCTCAGGACCCGCAGGCGTACAGTACTGACTCGGTCACCCCTGTCCAGGGGGACGGCCGTGCCCAGGATGCTGGCCACAGCCGAAGCACCAACCGATTGAGAGTGTATGGCGAAGAAAGACGGTGCCCTCGAGCTGGAGGGGACGGTGGTGGAGGCTCTGCCGAACGCGATGTTCCGGGTGGAGCTGACCAACGGCCACCGGGTCCTTGCCACGATCAGCGGCAAGATGCGGCAGCACTACATCCGCATCCTGCCGAGTGACCGTGTCGTCGTCGAGCTGTCCCCGTACGACCTCACTCGCGGCCGAATCGTCTACCGGCACCGGTAGCCGACCGACCCACTACCTAGTAAGGAAGCTCGCCATGAAGGTTCAGCCGAGCGTCAAGAGGATCTGTGACAAGTGCAAGGTGATCCGCCGGCACGGTCGCGTCATGGTGATCTGCGACAACCCTCGCCACAAGCAGCGGCAGGGCTGAGCTCGACTTGCGCCCCTGGGTGACCAGGCGCGCGCCGGAGACGTCGGGTCGCGTCAGCCGGCACACCGGCCCAGCCGGTGACCAACCGAACAGCGTGAACGCACTCAGGGCCGACAGGCACTGTGAACCCTCGGACGAAGGCCGAGGCCTCGCAAGCGGGCGGGGAACGCGTCACGTCCAGCACCTTCGCGGTCCACGACCGGGCGCTCGCGCCAGGACCGAGCAGCAGGAAGGCATACCGCACAGATGGCACGTCTGATCGGAGTCGACCTCCCGCGCGACAAGCGCCTCGAGGTTGCACTCACCTACATCTTCGGCATCGGCAAGACCCGTGCCAAGCAGACTCTGGAGGCGACCGGGGTCTCCGGCGACATCCGGGTCCACCAGCTCAGCGACGACCAGCTGGTGAAGCTGCGCGACCACATCGAGGCCAGCTACGAGACCGAGGGCGACCTGCGCCGCGAGATCGCGGCCGACATCCGGCGCAAGGTCGAGATCGGCAACTACCAGGGCCGCCGGCACCGCAGCGGCCTTCCCGTCCGGGGGCAGCGCACCCGGACCAACGCCCGCACCCGCAAGGGGAAGAAGAAGGCGGTCGCCGGCAAGAAGAAGGCCCGCTGATCCTCGTTGATCGCGTGAACTCCAGGAGAGACAAGAACTGATGGCTACCGCAGGCCGCAAGCAGAGCACCTCGAAGACGAAGGTGCGCCGCAAGGAGAAGAAGAACATCGTCGCCGGTCAGGCGCACATCAAGAGCACGTTCAACAACACGATCATCGCGATCACCGACCCGACAGGTGCGGTGATCTCGTGGGCCTCGGCCGGCACCGTCGGCTTCAAGGGCTCGCGCAAGTCGACCCCGTACGCGGCGCAGATGGCCGCCGAGGCCGCCGGTCGCCGGGCCATGGAGCACGGGCTGAAGAAGATCGATGTTTTCGTCAAGGGGCCGGGCTCGGGCCGTGAGACCGCGATCCGCTCGCTTGGTGCGATCGGCCTCGAGGTGGGCACGATCTCCGATGTGACTCCCGTCCCGCACAACGGCTGCCGCCCCCCGAAGCGGCGCCGCGTCTGACCTCGTCTTCTTCAAGCAAAGGACTAGTAGAACTCATGGCCCGTTACACCGGCCCGATGACGCGCAAGTCGCGTCGTCTTGGCACCGACCTGGTCGGCAACGACAAGGCGTACGAGCGCCGCTCGTACCCGCCCGGCATGCACGGCCGAGGCCGTACCAAGGACTCCGAGTACTCTCAGCAGCTCAAGGAGAAGCAGAAGGCGCGGTTCGCGTACGGAGTGCTGGAGAAGCAGTTCCGTACGTACTACGAGGAGGCGACCCGCAGCCCCGGCAAGACCGGCGACCTGCTGCTGCAGATCCTCGAGTCCCGTCTCGACAACGTGGTCTACCGGGCCGGCTTCGCCGCCACCCGGCGCCAGGCCCGGCAGATGGTGGTGCACGGTCACTTCACCGTCAACGGGCAGAAGGTCAACGTGCCCTCCTACCGGGTGAGTGCGTACGACATCGTCGAGGTCCGCCCGAAGGCAGTGAACCTGCATCCGTTCGTGGTGGCCCGCGAGACCCACAGCAGCCGCACCGTCCCGGGCTGGCTGACGGTCCGCCCGAACCAGATGCGGATCCTCGTCCACCAGCTGCCCAGCCGCGACCAGATCGTGATTGACGTGCAGGAGCAGCTGATCGTCGAGCTCTACTCCAAGTGACCTGACTGCCTGGCCGGTGCCCCGCGGCGTCGGCCAGGCGTCCCAGCACCACCACCGGTGGTGCTCCTGCCACCAGACGCCGTCATATAGCGGGCGGCCGAAAGGAAGAACTACCACATGCTGATTGCACAGCGCCCCACTCTGACCGAGGAGTCGGTCGCGCAGTACCGGTCCCGGTTCGCCATTGAGCCGCTGGAGCCGGGATTTGGCTACACCCTGGGCAACTCGTTGCGCCGGACCCTGCTGTCGTCGATTCCCGGCGCGGCAGTGACCAGCATCAAGATCGAGGGCACCTCCCACGAGTTCTCAACCATTGAGGGCGTGGTCGAGGACGTCACCGAGATCATCCTCAACCTCAAGAACCTGGTCCTGTCCAGCGAGGAGGACGAGCCGGTCACCATGTACCTGCGCAAGGCGGGTGCCGGCGCTGTGACGGCGGCCGACATCGCCCCGCCGGCCGGGGTGGAGATCCACAACCCCGAGCTCCACATCGCCACCCTGAACGACAAGGGCAAGCTGGAGATGGAGCTGGTCGTGGAGCGGGGCCGGGGCTACGTCTCCGCTGCCCAGAACCACAACTACGACGCGGAGATCGGCCGGATCCCGGTCGACTCGATCTACTCGCCGGTGCTCAAGGTCACCTACAAGGTCGAGGCCACCCGAGTCGAGCAGCGGACCGACTTCGACCGGCTGATCGTCGACGTCGAGACCAAGCCGGCCATCAGCCCGCGTGACGCCGTGGCCTCGGCCGGGCGGACCCTGGTGGAGCTGTTCGGCCTGGCCCGAGAGCTCAACTTCGACGCTGAGGGCATCGAGATCGGCCCGTCGCCGGTCGACGAGCAGCTCGCCGCCGACCTGGCGCTTCCGGTGGAGCACCTCCAGCTCACCGTCCGCTCGTACAACTGCCTCAAGCGCGAAGGCATCCACACCGTATCGGAGCTCGTCTCCCGCAGCGAGCAGGACCTGCTCGACATCCGCAACTTCGGCTCCAAGTCGATTGACGAGGTGAAGGTGAGGCTGCACGAGATGGGCCTCTCGCTCAAGGACTCCTCGCCGGGCTTCGACCCGCTGGCCGCTCTGGACCGGTTCCCGGTCGAGGACGAGGACGACGAAGGCGACTTCGCCGAGACCGAGCAGTACTGACCTAGCCGAAAGAACCAACGATGCCGAATCCCACGAAAGGCCCCCGTCTCGGCGGCAGCCCCGCGCACGAGCGGATTATCCTCGCGAACCTGGCCAGTCAGCTGTTCGAGCATGGTCGCATCACCACCACCGAGACCAAGGCCAAGCGCGTCCGGCCGCTGGCCGAGAAGCTCATCACCAAGGCCAAGCGGGGCGACCTGCACGCCCGGCGGCTGGTGCTGCAGACCATCAGCAACCGGGACGTGGTCCACATCCTGTTCACCGAGATCGCGCCGGCGCTGCAGGAGCGCGAGGGTGGGTACACCCGGATCACCCGCGTCGGCAACCGCAAGGGTGACAATGCCCCCATGGCGGTGATCGAGATCGTCACCGAGTCGGTCGAGGAGGGCCGCAAGAACCGCGGCAAGGCGCAGGCGAGGGCCAAGAGCCCGGCGAAGGCCAAGACCAGCCAGCCCCAGGAGAAGGTCGAGGACACCAGCGCTGAGCAGGAGAAGTTCGGCCCGGATGCGTACGTCGGCAGTGAGCCGCCGCAGGGGTACGACATCAAGGGCAACGCCGACTCGATGAAGTACCACACCCCCGACTCGCCCTGGTACGAGCGCACGGTCGCCGAGGTCTGGTTCGCCAGCGCCGAGGCGGCCGAGAAGGCTGGCTTCGTCGCTGCTGCGGCCAAGGCCGACGAGGACGACTCGGACCAGTAGCTCCGCTCTGAGCTGTAGCCACACCGCTGCGGGCCTGGCCCGCAGCGGTGTGTGCTTTCCTCGGGTGCTTCGACCCTGCGAAGATAGGCGCCATGCGGATCGCCCAGCTGGCCAACTTCGTCGGCCCTACCTCCGGCGGGATGCGGCGGGCGGTTGACCAGCTCGGCGAGGGGTACGTCGCCCGCGGGCACGACCGGATCCTGATCATCCCCGGTCCGAAGACCCTGGTGCGCGACACCCCAGCCGGCACCGTCGCCCAGGTCCGGGCACCACGGGTGACCGGCGGCTACCGGCTGATCGTCGACCTGCCGCGGGTTCTTGGCCTGCTGCGCCGCTTCGCCCCCACCTCGATTGAGGTATCCGACAAGTGGACCCTGACGGCGGCTGCCCGCTGGGCCCGGTTCCGCGGGGTGGGCTCGGTGCTGCTCAGCCACGAGCGGCTCGACGACATGGCCTCGGACTTCACCCGGATGCCGGCCCGGGGCCCGGTGCACTGGCGCAACAGCCGCCTGGCCAAGGCCTTCGACCGGGTAGTGGTCACCACCGCGTACTCGGGCGGGGAGTGGGCGCACACCACGGCCCGGCTGACCACGGTGCCCCTGGGGGTGGACCTGGGCACCTTCGTCCCGCCGCAGCGCCCGCCGCAGGCGGTGCGCCGGCTGCGGCTGGTCCACGTGGGCCGGATGTCGCGCGAGAAGTACCCGCAGCTGGCGATTGAGACCGCGCTCGAGCTCGACCGGCGCCGCCTCCCGGTCCACCTGACCATGGTCGGGACCGGCCCTCACCTGGGCTGGCTGCGCGAGCTCGCCGGGGACGGGCCGATCAGCTTCGTCGGCTACATGGACGGCCGCGCCGAGGTGGCCAAGGCGTACGGGGCGGCACAGATCGCGATGTCGGTCTGCCCGACCGAGACCTTCGGGCTCGCCGTACTGGAGTCACTCGCCTGCGGGACGCCGGTGGTGACTGCGGACCGGGGAGGCGCCCGGGAGCTGGTCGACTCGAGCTGCGCGGAGTGGGGCGCCCCGGAGCCGGAGTCCCTGGCCGACGCCGTCGAGCGGCTGTGGCGACGGGTTCATGACGACCAGCCGACGGTACGGGCGGCAGCCCGGGCCCGTGCCGAGCTCTACCCCTGGTCGGCCTCGGTGGACACGATGCTGGAGGTTCACGCCGAGGTCGCCGGCCGGGGCTGAGGATCGGCCCGCACCACCTGGACCTGGGTGGCCTTGACCGAGCACCAGACCTGGTCGCCAGCCCCGGCGCCCAGCTCGCGCCACGCCGACAGCGTGATCCGGACCGTGACCGGGGACCCGTCGGCCAGGGCAACCGACACCGAGACCAGGCCGGCCGTCACCGACGAGCCGACCACCCGGGCCGGCAGCACGCTGCGCGGCGACCCGGGGACCGCCTCCCGGTACAGGGAGACCGCTTCGGGCGGGAAGACCATCGTCCACTGCTGTGCCTCGGCCGGGAACCGGTCACCGCCAGAGGCCACCAGCTGCCGGTCACCCACGAGAAGGGCCGGCAGCCCGTCCGTACGCTGCACGGCCGGACCACTCACGATGTTCAGCCCAGCCAGCTGGGCTGTGAACCGGCTGCCGGGTCGCGCCAGCAGCTGGGCCGGCTCGCCGGTCTCCACCACCCGGCCGTGCTCGAGCACCACCATCTGGTCGGCTAGCTGCAGGGCCGTCAGCGGGTCGTGGGTGACCAGCACTGTCGTCGTCGTGGAGGCTTGCAGCCGGCCCAGGAGCAGCCGGACCACCTGGGCCGTGGCGTCCACGTCGAGGGCGGCAGTCGGCTCGTCCAGGACCAGCAGATCAGGCTCGAAGACCAGCGCCCGGGCCAGCGCTACCCGTGCGGCCTGCCCGCCGGAGAGCTCACCGGCCAGCCGTCCGGCGAGGTCGGCGCAGCCCACGCTGGCCAGCTCGGCCAGAGCCTTCTGCTCGGCGACCGCTCGTCGGGCGCCGCGGGAGCGCAGCGGGTAGGCGACGTTGCCGAGCACGCTCAGGTGCTCGAAGAGCCGCGGCTGCTGGCTCACCACGGCTACCCGGCGGTGGCGGGCGGTGACGAACTGGCCTGGGCCGTCGACCACCCGGTCGGCGATGCTGACCTGACCGGAAGCCAGCGCTAGCCCACCGGCCAGGACCTCGGCCAGGGTGGACTTGCCGGCCCCGTTGGGACCCATCACGGCCAGTACCTGGCCGGCGGGCAGCTCCAGGTCGAGCGCCCAGCCGCGCTCGGGGACCGTACCGCTGACCGAGACCGCAGCGCCTGGTCGGGGCTGGCGGGGGCGTTCTGGTGCGGCCTCTGGCGGGGGCACCGCCCTGGAGCGGCGGCGGGTGGGCCAGCCTCGCCACTCGGTCACAGCGACCACGGCCGCGGCCAGCAGCACCAGCAGCATGCCCAGCACCAGGGCGGTGTCGCTGTCGGACTCCCGAGCCAGGTAGACCTGCAGCGGCAGGGTCCGGGTGACTCCCTGCAGCGACCCGGCGAAGGTGAGGGTCGCCCCGAACTCACCCAGGCAGCGGGCCAGCGCCAGCGCCGTACCGCGGGCCAGCCCCGGCAGCACCATCGGGACCGTGACCGTGACCAGGACCCGCGACGGACCGGCGCCCAGGGCCGCAGCCGTCTCCTCCAGCCCGGCTGGCCGGGCCCGCAGCGCCGCCTCCAGGGTGATCACCAGGAACGGGAGCGAGACGAAGACCTGGGCCATGACCACGGCCGCAGTGGAGAAGGCGACCTGTAGTCCCACCGTCTCAAGCCAGGGACCGAGGACCCCCCGCCGTCCGAAGACGCTCAGCAGTGCGATGCCGGCCACCACCGGGGGCAGCGACAGCGGCAGAGCCACCAGGACCCGGGCCAGGCCCACCGCCCGCCACCGGCGAGAGAGCAGGACCGCCAGCGGGACCCCGACCACCAGGTCCACCAGCACCGCCATCAGGCAGGTCCTCAGGCTCAGCCACAAGGCCGCGACCGAGGAGTCCTGTGCCAGGACCGGACCGACCCGGCTCCAGGGTGTGAGAGCGGCCATGGCCAGCAGCGGGCCCAGCAGGTACGCCGCTCCCACCAGTCCCAGCAGCACCAGCCACCGGGGAGCCGGCGAGACCTGGGGCTGGCGGCTCCCCCGAGACCTGGACCGCACCTGTCACCTCCGTCACGGCCGAGCCGATGGCTGCGGCCCCGTTCGCCTCGTCTGCCGACGCGCGGTCAGCCGCCGAAACCGAACGATGCCAGGGTCTTCTGCCCAGGCTCGGAGCGGACGTAGGTAATGAAGGCAGTCGCCGCCTCCTTCTGGGTGGAGGCCTTCACCACCGCGATCGGGTAGTGGTTGACGACAGCGTCGGCCCCCTGGATCGGCACCGTGGTGACCTGGCTGCCGGCGGAGGCAGCGTCGGTGCGGTAGACGATCCCGGCATCGGCCTGGCCCGAGATCACCTTGTTCTTCACATCGGTCACCGACTGCTCTTCTGACTTCGGGGTCAGGGTGACGCCGAGCCTGCTCGCCAGGGTGGCGGTGGCGCTGCCGCAGGGGACGGCCGGGGCGCAGATCACGAGGTTCTTGCCTGCCAGCGACGAGTCCAGCCCGGTGATCTGGGCTGGGTTGCCGGCAGGTGTGATCAGGGCCAGCCGGTTCGTCGTGAACTCCTGGGGGTCGGTGACCGAGCCGGCCTGCACTGCCTTGTCCATGGTGCTGGTGCTGGCAGTCGCCAGGACATCAGCGGGGGCGCCGTTGGCCAGCTGCTCCACCAGGGTCTGCGAGCCGGCCCAGCTGAAGGTGACCGTCACCGTCGGGTGCTGGGCCTGGAAGTCGCGGGCGATGGCGGTGAAGGACTGCTCGAGCGAGGCAGCAGCGAAGACCGTGATGGTGGTGGGCGGGGTGGGGGAGGAGGAAGGGCTGCCGCAGGCGACCGCGCCGCTGAGCAGCATGGTGGCGACGAGGCCCACCACAGGTCTGCGCATGAGATTCGAACCTCTCGAGCATCTGGCTAATATGATCTGGTGATCCTGCCAGATTAATCGAGGATGAGTCAATGATGCGGCTGTAAACGCGGGTTGATCAGTCCATTATTCCTTGTGTATCGCGATATGGCGGATAGCCCCTATAATAAGGGGTAGAAGCCAGAAAATATCTGGTGGGCTGTGTGGAGGGAGTGGGAGTGAAGCGGGACTACGACCTGGAGCCGGTGACGGCTGCGGTCATCGTCAGCAGCGACCGGGTCCTGGCGCAGGAGCGGCCCGACCGGGCGGGCCCGGTGGCGGTGGAGCGCCTTCGTCAGGCCGGGGTGGGGACGGTCAGCAGCACGACCGTGGCCGAGGGGCAGTCGGCGGTCGTGGGCGCCATCGACGAGGCTCTCGCGACCGGGGCCCGGCTGGTGCTGGTCCTGGGAGGGACCGGTTTCGGGGTGGGCAACGAGGCGCCAGAGGCGGTCCGGAGCCGCCTGGCAGTCGAGATCCCCGGTGTCGCCGAGCAGATCCGGGCCCACGGGCTGGAGTCGACCCCGCTGTCGGGCCTGTCGCGAGTCGTGGTCGGGGTCACCGCACGGGACGCGACCGGAGCCCTGCTGGTGGCGTCACCGGGCTCGGTGGGCGGGGTGTCGGACAGCCTGGACGTGCTGGTTCCGCTGCTGGGGGCGGTCTTGGCCCAGCTCGACGAGACCCGCTGACCGCAAGGGCGGCCGACGGCGGAGCATTCGACGTGGCCGTGACCCGGGTGACGTCCAGCATCTCGGCGGGCTCCTCGGTGGGGGTCTGCTGACCGGCAGCAGAGCAGCCGTGGACGTAACGTCTCACAGACCGCCCACGCTGGGGAGGGGCTGACCACTGGCGGCCGTCAGCCAGGCAGCCGGGCCTGCCAGTGCTCCAGGTCGCTGGTGGTGTCCAGGTCCCGGCAGGTCGTGGCCGGCTGCCGTACCTGCGCCAGGCGCAGCCCCCGCAGCACCCGCCGTACGCTGAGCCCCCGGGGCGAGCCGGCGGCGGTGACCGCCCGGCTCAGAGAGCCGAACCGGTAGCAGGCCTGCAGGTGCTGGACGAAGGGCTCCGGCTCACCGCCGACCACCACGGCTCCCTCGTACCCCGGGCGGCAGGAGGCCGGGACCAGCAGCGGGACCAGCTGCGGGGCTCCCGGGGTGTCGACCGCCAGCACCAGGACCAGGTCATCGGTCTGGGCAGCCGCCGCCTCCTCCAGCCAGGCGAGCCCCGCCGCGATGCCGGCCAGCGGCCCGCCGAGCGGCGGGTCCTCCAGGGTCTGCCCCACCCCTGGCGGGACCGCGACCGTGGCCGGGGCGACCACGACACGACGACCCGTGACCACCGGGGCAGCCGCCCCCAGCACCAGGTCGAGCAGCCGGTCGCCCCCGACTCTCAGGTCGGCCTTCGACGCCCCGCCCAGGCGCTGGGCGGACCCGCCAGCCAGGACCAGAGCGTGCACCGTGGGGGCGGTGGGACTCATGACCCCACTGTGGCAGACGACCCCGGCAATTCCGCGGGGACCAGTCCCGCTGAGATAGGGTCGCTGCGTGCCAGCACCTCGCCGCGACCTTGTGCTGCGTGACCGCTTCGGGCGGGTGGCGCGAGATCTGCGGGTGTCGCTGACTGACCGCTGCACCCTGCGCTGCTCGTACTGCATGCCGCCCGAGGGACTGGACTGGCTCCCGACCGAGCTGACCCTCACCGACGCCGAGGTCGTCGAGCTGTGCCGGATCGCTGTGCAGCGGCTAGGCGTACGGGAGATCCGGTTCACCGGTGGTGAGCCCCTGCTGCGCAGGGGCCTGGAGACCATCGTCGCAGCCGTGGCTGACCTGACCACCGACCAGGGACAGGTTCCCGGCCTGGCCATGACCACCAACGGGCTGGGGCTGGCGCACCGGGCCCAGGCCCTGGCAGCAGCCGGTCTGCAGCGGGCCACCGTCTCGCTCGACACGCTCGACCCGGACCACTTTCGCCAGATCACTCACCGCGACCGGCTGGCCGACGTCCTAGCGGGGATGCGGGCCGCCCAGGCGGCCGGCCTGACCCCGCTCAAGGTCAATGCCGTGATCATGCGGGGGGTCAACGACGCCGACGCGGGCCCTCTGCTCGACCACTGCCTCGCTGTCGGGGCCGAGCTGCGGTTCATCGAGCAGATGCCGATCGGCCCGCCCACCGCCTGGGACCGGGCCCAGGTGGTGACCAAGGACGACATCCTCGAGCTGCTGAGCGCCCACCACGAGCTGGCCCCAGCGGCCAGCGACGACCCGTCGGCGCCAGCCCGGCTGTGGACAGTGGACGGCGACCCCACCCGCCGGGTCGGGATCATCGCCTCGGTGACCGATCCCTTCTGCGACGCCTGCGACCGGACCCGGGTCACGAGCGACGGGCAGGTACGCAGCTGCCTGTTCGCCACCCAGGAGGTCGACCTGCGCCAGATCCTGCGCAGCGGCCAGAGCCCCGACCAGGTCGAGGAGCAGGTCGTGGAGGCCTGGGCGGCCGCGATGTGGGCCAAGCCAGAGGCCCACGGGCTGGACACCTCCCGGTTCGCTGTCCCGTCCCGCACCATGAGCCGGATCGGTGGCTGACCGAGCCTGGTGAGCCGCTGCCCAGAGCAGCCAGGGCCCGTCAATTCGCGTGATACCCTCCCCACGGAAATGCGTAACGGGCGTGAGGTGGCGATGACAGGGTCATGGTGGGTCCTGCTCGGTCGGCACCGGCCGCAAGGCCGTACGACCGTCCGTGGCCAGGGCGGAGCCCGGCACTGATGCCCGTGGCACCGGCGCACGGGCTGGACCGGCTGTTCGCGGCTCTGGCCCAGCTCACCCCGGCACAGAACACCCTGCTCCGACGCATCTCACAGCACACCGACCCGATCACTGTCGCCGAGCTCGCCGAGGAGTCCGACCTGCACCCGTCGAGTGTTCGAGAGACCCTGGAGAGCCTGGTCGAGATGCAGCTCGTCTCGGGTGTCAAGCTCCCGGCCCAGGGGCGGGGCCGACCGGCGACCGGGTACCTGTCGGCCACCGACCCGGACGTGATCTCCCCAGCCAGCCAGATGGCGATGCTCACCCAGTGCTTCTTCGAGTGGCTGCAGGACACCCCCCACGACCGGCTGGAGGCCGCCCACCAGATCGGCTCCCTGATGGGGGAGCGGGCACTGCAGTCGATGCAGGTCCCGACCCACGCCAGGCCACCGGCGGGGTTTGAGCTCGCCAACCACATGGGCAAGATCCGGATGTTCCTGACCGCCTTTGGCATGGCGGCGGTGCCGCACCCCGAGCAGGAGACCGCGCTGGTGCTGCGGGCCTGCCCCTTCGCCGAGGAGGACCCCAGCCCGCTGGCGCTGGCTCTGCGGCACGGCTTCGTGCAGCGGGTCATCGACCTCACCTCGGCCGGCTCGGTCCAGGTCACCTTCCGTCCCGACCCCACCGACCTGCGCCGGTGCACGGTGCTGCTGACCCCAGACGGCCCGGGCCAGGGTGAGGAGACGACCACCGTCACCTACTTCGGTGGCGCGGTGGACGCAGCCGGCTGCACCAGCGAGACCTACCCGTCCTGCCGGACGCTCGACGAGCTGCTGACCGCGGTCGCCCGCCGGCACCCCAGCCTGGAGCCGGTGCTGGCGGTCAGTACCTTCCTCGTCGGCCAGCGGCCGGCGCAGCGAGACCAGCTCATCGGACCCGACGCCGCGGTGGAGGTCCTACCGCCCTTCGCCGGCGGCTGAGCACCCCCGAAAGGACCCGATGACCAACTACGTCCGTACCGCCGTCGTCGACACCGAGCTCGACTCGTCGGCGATCGCTGCCGAGGTCGAGAACCCTCGCTGCGGGGCCGTCGTCACCTTCTGCGGAGTGGTCCGCAACCACGACAACGGTCGTGAGGTCGTGGCCATCGAGTACTCCGCCCATCCCAGCGCCGCGCTGCGGCTGCGGGAGCTGGCCGAGCAGTTCACCTTGCGGCACGGGGTGCATGCCGTGGCCGCCTGGCACCGGGTCGGCCGGCTCGAGGTCGGCCAGACGGCGATGGTGGTGGCCGTGGCGGCCGAGCACCGGGGACAGGCGTTCACTGCGGCGCAGGCCCTGGTCGACGAGATCAAGGCGACCGTACCGGTCTGGAAGTGCCAGGTCCTGGCCGACGGCAGCCGGAGCTGGACCGGGCTGTGACGGGGGTCCAGATCCCGCTGCGCCGCCCGGTGCCGCCTGCCGGCGAGGGCTGGTCGCGGTACCGCCGCAGCTGGCTGGTCGACGGCATCGGCCTGACTGGGCAGGCCCGGCTCCGGGCCGCCCAGGTGCTGGTCGTCGGTGCCGGCGGGCTCGGCTCCCCGGTGCTGCTCTACCTGGCCGGGGCCGGGGTGGGCCGCATCGGGGTCGCGGACTTCGACGTGGTCGACGAGACCAACCTGTCCCGGCAGGTGGTGCACGACCAGGCCAGCGTGGGGCAGCCCAAGACGGCATCCGCTCGTACTCGGCTGCTGGCCCTCGACCCTGGCCTGGAGGTTGTCGAGCTGGGCCGGGTCACGACCGGGCTGCTCGACGAGCAGCGCGAGCAGTGGGACCTGGTGGTCGAGTGCTCGGACACCTTTGACACCAAGTACCTGGTCGCCGACTGGTGCGAGGGCACCGGCACCCCGCTGGTCTGGGGCAGCGTGGTCGATATGGTCTGGCAGGTGAGTGACTTCTGGAGCCGGCCACCGGCCGGCTGGCCGGCGACCAGCCTGCGCAGGCTGCACCCACGACCGCCAGCCCCCGGGCAGACGCCGAGCAGCACCGAGGTGGGGGTGCTGGGGCCGGTGGTCGGGCAGGCGGGCAGCGCCATGGCGACCGAGGCGGTGAAGCTGGTCACCGGGGTCGGCGAGCCGCTGATCGGGCAGGTCCTGTACGGGGACTCGCGACGCAACCGCTACCAGGTGCTGACCTATGCGGGGACCTCGTGAGCGGGTCCTGGTCGGTGGCCGAGCACCGGGCCTGGCTGGAGTCGCTGGTCCATCCGCTGCCGGCCGAGGTGGTCACGGTGGGGGAGGGCGGCCTCGGTCGGGTCCTGGCGGAGGAGGTCCGGACCGTGCTGGACACCCCGCCGTTCACGAACTCCGCCATGGACGGGTTCGCGGTGCGCCACGCTGACCTCCCGCCGGACCAGGCGGAGGTGGTGCTGCCCGTGGTCGGGGACGCCCCGGCCGGCGGGGGCGGTGGCCTGCGGCTGGCCGAGGGGCAGGCGATCCGGATCATGACCGGCGCGCCGCTCCCGGACGGCGCCGACACGGTCGTGGTGGTGGAGCAGACAGACCACCAGCCGGGGGTCGTGGACGCGCCCCGGCAGGTGCGGGTCCGGGCGCCGTGGCCGCAGCCCGGGGCCAACGTACGCCAGCGTGGTGAGGATCTTGCCTCCGGGGAGCCGCTGCTGCCTGCCGTTACGGTCCTGGACGCGGCGGCGCTGTCGGCGCTGGTCTCGGCCGGGGTGACCCAGGTGGCTCTGCGTCCCCGGCCACGGGTGGGGGTCGTCACCACGGGCCGGGAGCTGGTGGCGCCGGGCGTGGACGTCGGCCCTGGCCAGGTCCCGGACTCGAACTCGGTCCTGCTCGCGGGGCTGGTCCTGGCGGCCGGGGCGGACCTCGTGGTCCAGGCCCGGGTCGACGACCGGCCAGAGCGGCTCACGGCGCTCCTGAACGGCTGGCCCGAGCTCGACCTGGTGATCACCGCCGGCGGCATCTCCGCTGGTGCCTTCGAAGTCGTACGGCAGGCGCTGGCCGCACAGGTCGGCTTCCACCACGTGGCGGTGCAGCCGGGCGGGCCGCAGGGGGCCGGCCGGCTGGAGCTGGGCGGCCGTCTGGTCCCGGTGGTCTGCCTGCCGGGCAACCCGGTCAGCGTCTTCGTGAGCTTCCACCTGTACGGGGCGGGCCTGATCGCCATGCTTGCCGGGCGGGCTGCCGGCAGTGAGCCGCCGATGGTTCCGGTGGTCGCGGGGGAGGGCTGGCAGTCCCCACCCGGCAAGGTTCAGGTCTGCCCGGTCCGCCGCGTCGGCGAGCAGGTCTGGCCGTCGCACCGGCTCGGCTCCCGCTCCCACCTGGTGGCCTCGCTGCCCCTGGCGGACGGGCTGGCCGTGGTCCCGGCCGGGACCGGTACCGTCAGCGCCGGGGACCCGCTGTTCTTCATCGGCACCCGGGCAGGCCGTCGTGGCTGGTGAGCTGACCCACCTGCGCGGCGACGGCAGCGCGTACATGGTCGATGTCACGGGCAAGCAGCCGACTGTCCGTACCGCGACGGCCGTGGCCCAGGTGCGCTGCGCCGAGGCCACCCTGGCCGCGCTGCGTGACGGTGCCACCCCCAAGGGTGATGTGGCGGCGGTGGCCCGGCTGGCTGGAATCCAGGCCGCCAAGCGGACCCCAGAGCTGGTCCCGCTGGCTCACGTGGTCGGCGTGCACGGCTGCGAGGTGGATCTGGAGCTGACCGAGACTGGGGTCTCACTACGGGCGACAGTACGGACCGCGGACCGGACCGGGGTCGAGATGGAGGCCTTGACCGCGGTCACCGTGGCAGCGCTGACCGTGGTGGACATGCTCAAGGGAATCGACCGCACCCTGGTGATTACCGACGCCAAGACCATCGCCAAGTCGGGCGGCAGGTCGGGCGACTGGGTGCGGGATCAGTGATCGCCGCCACGGCGCTGGTCCAGCAGGTGGTCAAGGACGGGCAGGAGAGCGCCGACCGCGTCCCGGACGCCGCCGGGGGAGCCCGGGGCGTTGACGACCAGGGCGGCGTCGGGCTCGCGGCTGGTGAGGCCCACGAGGCCGCGGCTGAGCAGTGCGGCGGGCACCTGGCGCTGGCCGGTGGCCCTGATCGCGTCGGCCAGCCCGGGGATCTGGCAGGCGAGCAGCCCGGCCGTGGCCTCCGGGGTGACGTCCCGCGGCCCGATCCCGGTGCCGCCGGTAGTGAAGACCAGGTCGGCCTCCTGGGCGGCGGCGCGGACCGCGTCCTGGATCTGCTCGATGTCGTCGCTGACCAGGCGCCGGCCGCGGACCTCAAGCCCGCCGGCGCTCAGCAGCTCGGCCGCCAGCGGTCCGGAGCGGTCCTCGCGCTGACCGGCCGCGCAGCGGTCGGAGACGGTGATTACAACGGCCCGGGCTGAGGTGCTCATGACGGTCACGGTACGCGCCTGCGCACGGTGGCTGGTGGGCCAGCAGGTGCGGAGATCTCGTTGACGGGATACGGAATACGAAGCGGTTGGGCGGGGTTGTCACCGGTATCGGGGCCGGAGCCGGCTCCGCCGACGAGAGGACGACTGTGGCCGTGTACACCCTGCCCGACCTGGACTACGACTACGGAGCGCTGGAGCCCCACATCTCGGGCCAGATCATGCAGCTGCATCACGACAAGCACCACCAGGCGTACGTGACCGGCGCCAACACTGCCCTCGAGAAGCTCGCTGAGGCCCGGGAGGCCCAGAGCTTCGCGGCGGTCAACAAGCTGGAGAAGGACCTCGCCTTCCACCTGGGTGGGCACCTGAACCACTCCGTGTTCTGGAAGAACATGTCTCCCGACGGCGGCGGCGAGCCGGACGGCGAGCTGGCCGCGGCGATCAGCGAGTACTTCGGTTCTTTCGGCGCCTTCCAGCAGCAGTTCACCGAGGTCGCCAACGGCATCCAGGGCTCCGGCTGGTCGATGCTGGTCTGGGACTGCCTGGGCGGGCGGCTCAACATCAACCAGCTGTACGACCAGCAGGGCAACCTGCCGGCTGCGCAGGTCCCGCTGCTGCAGCTCGACATGTGGGAGCACGCTTTCTACCTGCAGTACCAGAACGTCAAGGCTGACTACGTGAAGGCCTGGTGGAACGTGGTGAGCTGGGCCGATGTCGCGGCCCGCTTCGACCGCGCCCGGACCCAGACCGCCGGTCTGCTCTAAGACTGTGCTTGATCGCCGCAGCCGAGCCCGAGCGGAGCTCGGGCGGTCAAGCACAGCCCCCGGCTGGACGAACCAGCGGTGAAGAACGACTGGCCGTACTGTCCGCTCAACCCGGCCCCAGCCGGCCGCGTAGTCCCCGGTCTGGACGACGAAGAGCGAGAAACGACCGGCTGGACCACAAGCCGAAGGACCTTCTCGCTCTGAGGAGGAAGACCGGGGTTATAGCGGAGCGGCCGAGCCCGAGCGGAGCTCGGGCGGTCAAGCAGAGTCTGGACGATCGAACGACGAGGAACGACTCTGCGCACCCGGCTCGGCCACAGCGGGTGAGGTGACCGCCAGGCCCAACCACGAGGGCCGGCGAGTCCCCCGGCTGGACGAAGGAGCGGTGAAGAACGACTGGCTGGACCACGACGGAAAGAACCTCTTCACCGCGAGGAGGAAGCCGGGGGTTATAGCGAGCCGGCCAGCCGCCGCGCAGGCGGCGGCGATCAAGCACAGTGCACAATGGCTGGCGTGCCAGCGCTCGTGATCTCTCATCTCACGAAGTCCTTTGGTGACAAGCGGGCGGTCGACGACCTCAGCCTGAGCGTGCCGGCGGGGTCGATGTTCGGGCTGGTGGGCCCCAACGGGGCCGGCAAGACCACGACCTTGTCGATGGTGACCGGGCTGCTGCGTCCCGACGCGGGAACGGTGAGCGTGCTAGGGCAGGATGTCTGGAGCGACCCGGTGGCGGCGAAGAGCCGGCTGGGGGTCCTGCCGGACGGGCTTCGGCTGTACGACCGACTGTCGGGCCGGGAGCTGATCCGGTACACCGGTCAGCTGCGTGGGATGCGCCGGCGAGTGGTCGAGGAGCGGGCCGAGGAGCTGCTGGTGGCGCTGGGGCTCGCCGGGGACGCGGATCTCATGGTGTGCGACTACTCGGCCGGGATGACGAAGAAGATCGGGCTCGCCTGCGCCCTGGTGCATGCTCCACGGCTGCTGATCCTGGACGAGCCGTTCGAGGCGGTCGACCCGGTCTCAGGGGAGGGAGTCCGACGGATTCTGCGGGGCTTTGTCGGGTCCGGAGGCACCGTGCTCCTGTCGAGCCATGTGATGGAGCTGGTGGAGACGCTGTGCGACCGGCTGGCGGTGGTCGCCGGCGGGCAGGTCCAGGCGTACGGGACGCTCGACGAGGTACGGCAGGGCGAGACCCTTCAGGAGCGGTTTCTTGCTCTGGTGGGGGCGCCGGAGCCTGAGGGGGAAGCACTCGCGTGGTTGTACTCGTCACCGAGCTGAGGCTGCGGCTGCTGGCGCGGTCGTTCACCCGGTCCCGCGGCCGTGCGGTGCTGCTGGGAGCCGGGTACCTCGCCTGTCTCGGGGCGGCTGGGTCGGTGGCCCTGGCGCTGCTGGTGCTGGGTACCGCCCCGGTGGCGGTGGTCGGCTCGATGCTCGTCCTGACGGGGGCGGTGATGACAGTGCTGTGGATCACGGTGCCGCTGCTGCTGACGGGGACCGACGACACCCTGGCCCCGCGCCGGTTCGCACTGCTGCCGGTGTCTGCTGCGCGGCTGCTGCCGGCGATCGCCCTGGCCGGGACGGTCGGGATCGGGCTGCTCTGCTCCCTGCTGGTGACCGCTGGCGCCGTCGGGGCCTGGTCGGCCCAGCCGAGACTGCTCCCCGCAGCGCTGGTCGGGGGACTGCTGGGGCTGACGGCGGCCTACCTGGCGCCGAAGGTGCTGGCGGCCGGGCTGACCACCACCTTGGCCTCTCGTCGCTACCGAGACCTGGCCGGAGTCGCCATGGCCCTGTCCGGAGTGGGCGCCACCCTGCTGCTGCAGGGGCTGTCGGTGGGTCTGCAGCAGTCCCTGGAGCAGGCTGACGACGCCACCGTCCTACGGTCGTTCAGCTCGGCGATGCGGGTGGTGGGCTGGACTCCGCTGGGCTGGGGCTGGGCAGTTCCGTGGGAGCTCGCCGAGGGACGGACCGCTTCGGCCGTGGTGCACGCGGTGCTGGCGCTCGGGCTCGTCCTGGGGCTGCTGGTGGCCTGGTGGTGGCTGCTGCGCCGGGCGCTCACGTCGCCGCTGGAAGCGGCGGGTGGCTCGGCGATCACCACCTCCCGCAGGCTGAACCGGCTGCTGGGCGGTGGTGTCACCGGTACGGTCGCGGCCCGGCTGCTGCGGTACTACCGTCGGGACCCGCGCCGGCTGCTGGCGTACCTGACGCTGGCGGCGCTCCCGGTGCTGGTGGCGACCACGGCGCTGCTGGGCCGCCCGGACGGGCAGCTGCCGGTGTCGCTGCTGACGGTGGCTCCGCTGCTGGGGCTGGTGCTGGGCCCGACCGTGGCCTTCGACCTCTCGTACGACGGCAGCGCCCTGTGGACCCACCTGGCGGCCGGGGTCCGCGGCTGGCAGGACCGGCTGGGGCGGGTGCTGGCCCTCGCGGTGCTGACGGTGCCGCTGCTGCTGGTGGTGCTGGGCCTGTCCGTGGCGGTGCTGGGGATGCGCCACCTGATCCCGCTGCTGGCGGGCTCGCTGGCCACGCTGCTGTGCTCGCTCGGGACCGGCAGCTGGGTGGGGGCGCTGATCCAGGTGGAGGTTCCGCCACCGGGCAGCAGCCCGTTCGCCAAGGGATCGGGGGGCGGGGCGGTGTCGGTCCTTGTCGCTGGGCTGACCATCATGGGGACGGCCGTGCTGTCGCTGCCGGCGCTGGTCGTCGCGGTCCTGGCCTACAGCCGGCTCTGGGCCTGGTACGCGGCGGTGCCGCTGGGCCTGGCGGTGGGCCTGCTGACTCTGGTCGGCGGGGTCCTGGCCGGGGGTCGGCTGCTGGACCGGCGCTGGCCAGAGGTGCTCAGCAGAGTTACCCGCCCTCACGGCTGTGCTTGACCGGGCGTGGTCAGGCTGGGCACGTCCGCTGAAGGGCCGTGGTCGGGCTGAGGGCTGGTGCCGCAGCCGTGGCCACGTGGGTCACTCCTCGTTGCCTGGCCGGCTCGCACCGAGGACCCTGAAGCCCTTGGCGCTGGCCAGGCGGGTGCAGGGCCAGCCGGAGCGGTTCAGCCAGTTCGCCAGTGAGTCGGCGCCGAGGCTGCGGGCCACCACGAGGTAGGCGCAGCCATCTGGTGCGAGCCGGGGCAGCCAAGTCAGCAGCAGCTCGTGCAGCCGCTGCTTGCCGATCCGGATCGGCGGGTTGGACCAGATCTGGTCGAACCGGAGGTCCGGGTCGACGGCCTCGGGCCGCAGCACCTGGACCCGGGTCCCGATACCCGCCCGGTTAGCGTTCTCCCTGGTCAGCTCTAGGGCCAGGTCGTTCACGTCGACAGCGGTAATGCTGGCCTGGGGCGACGACAGGCCAAGCGCGACCGTGACCGGTCCGGTCCCGCAGCCCAGGTCGAGCAGCCGGGCCGGTCCGGTCGGGGCCTCGACCGTACGCAGCAGCACGGAGGTGCCCCGGTCGAGCCCGTCACCGGAGAAGACTCCCCGGGCCGAGACCAGCCGCAGGTCGCGGCCGGCGAGGCGGACCGGGACCTCGAACCGGGGTGCGGGGCCGTCGGGGGTCTGGAAGTAGTGGCTCATCGAAGCTTCCGGGTGGCTCGGGCCTCGACAGCACGGGCGGCGAGCAGGTGGTCCGGCGGGTAGCCGACCTCCTCCAGAGTGAGCCCGTGGGCCGGCATCACCCGAACCTCGCCGCAGCGCCCACCGGCATCGACCAGGCCCGCCAGCCAACCGACTGGTCGCTGGCCCGAGCCGACCATGGTCAGCGCTCCCACCAGCGAGCGGACCATCGAGTGGCAGAAGGCGTCGGCGCGTACGGTCACCTCGACCGTCTGGTCGTCGCCGCGGGTGAGCCGCAGCTGCTGCAGCTCGCGGATCGTGGTGGCCCCGTCGCGGGCCCTACAGAAGGCGGCGAAGTCGTGCAGGCCGAGCAGAGGCTCGGCGGCGGCCGTCATCAGCTGCAGGTCGAGCGGCGAGCGGACCTGGCAGACGTGGCCGCGGCGCAGCGGGTCGACCGCCTCGGGGCGGTCCCACAGCCGGTAGACGTAGCGGCGCCAGAGCGCAGCGAACCGGGCGTCGAAACCAGCCGGGGCCCGCTGGACCCGCCGGACCACGAGGTCGTCGGGCAGCGCCCGGGCCAGCCGCCGGGCCAGCAGCCGACCAGTGTCCTCAGGCCCAGACCGGCCCGCCGAGACCTGCTCGGGCAGGTCGGTGTGGACAACCTGCCCGCGGGCGTGCACCCCGGCATCGGTACGGCCGGCGCAGGTCACCGAGACCGGGCCCGGCAGGCGCAGCACCCGCCCGACCCAGGTCTCCAGCTCGCCCTGGACGGTCCGCAGCCCGGGCTGGGCCGCCCAGCCCGAGAAGGCTGCGCCGTCGTAGGCGACGTCGAGGCGCCACCGTACGGTCACGGCCGTCTCCGGTAGCAGAGGTCCCAGATCCGGCGCCCAGCAGCCAGCCCGCGGCGCTCGTACTTGGTGAGCGGACGCTCCGCGAAGCGGGGGGCCCAGCCGGGGTAGAGGTTCTCCAGCTCCGAGGCGTCCAGCACCTCCCGCATCGTCAGCGCGTAGTCCTCCCAGTCGGTCGCCAGGCGCAGCATCCCGCCGGGGCGCAGCCGGCTGGCCACCAGCGCCGCAAAGCCGGGCGAGACCAGCCGCCGCTTGTGGTGGCGAGTCTTGTGCCAGGGGTCGGGGAAGAAGACCCGGACCTCGGCCAGCGTGCCCGGCGGGACCAGCTGGCGAAGCCCCGCCGAGCCGTCGGCGAGCACCAGCCGGACGTTGGCGAGGCTGGCCTGGCCCAGCTTGCCCACCGTGGCGGCGACGGAGGGCTCGAAGACCTCGAAGCCGACCAGGTTCGCCTCCGGATGGGCCCGGGCGGCGGCCACCAGGGAGTCGCCGCTGCCGGGGCCGATGTCGACCATCAGGTCGGCGTCGCGGCCGAAGACCGAGCCCCAGGCCAGGGGTGGCTGCTCAGCCACCGAGGTCGACAGCGGGCCGCGAGCCACGTCGAGCAGGTAGCGCGGCCCGTACGTGTCGAGGGCGCGGCGCTGGGACGGGTTCATCCGGGCGCTGCGGCGGACATAGCTGACGACCTGGCGGTGAGGTCGCTCGGGCCTGACGGTCACCGCCGCAGCCTACCGGGGTACGACCAGGACTTGCCCTGGTCGCAGACGGTCCCTGCGGTGGGCGACACTGGGGGCGAAAGGCGCGCCGCCCGGCGTGAACACACATGCGAACTCTGCTGAACCTGATCTGGCTGCTCTTCGGTGGCATCTGGCTGGCGATCGGATACTTCCTCTTCGGCCTGGTGGCGTGCATCTTCATCGTCACTATCCCGCTCGGGGTGGCGTCGATGCGGATGGCGGCGTACGCGCTGTGGCCCTTCGGCAGCGCGGTCGTCGCGAAGCCCGGGGCCGGCGCCGGCTCGGCCGTCGCCAACGTGATCTGGTTCGTCGTGGCCGGCTTCTGGCTGGCGCTCGGGCACGTCGCCACGGCCCTGGCACAGTCGCTGACGATCATCGGGATCCCGGTAGCACTGGCCAACCTCAAGATGATCCCGGTGGCCTGCTTCCCCTTCGGCAAGCAGATCGTGCCCCGTTCCAGCCTGTCACCGATCGACCGGCCGCTGCACTCGATCTGAGCCCGGCTCCTACGCGACCCACCTGGTCCTGGCCAGGTGGGTCGGTCGTGCGGGGCCGAGCTCGCGGGTGTGGGCGCCGCCCTCTAAGGTGGCGCCCGAAGGAGTGTGATGAACCACCTGGGTTACCTGTACCTGTCGACGTTGCTGACGCTGTGGGTGATCCTCGACCCGCCTGGCCTGCTGCCGGTGTTCTTGAGCCTCACCCGGCGGATGTCGCCTCACCAGCGCAACGCGGCGGCGGTCAAGGCCTCGCTGGTGGCGGTGGCGGTGATCGGCTCGTTCGGGCTCTTCGGGCAGTACATCTTCAGCTACCTGCACATCTCAGTGGGGGCGCTGCAGGTGTCGGGCGGGCTGCTGCTGCTCCTGGTCGCCCTAGAGCTGCTGACCGGTAAGTTCGACACGGTCGAGGAGCAGGAGGTGCCCGACACGGCGGTCAATGTGGCGATCGTGCCGCTGGGGACGCCGCTGCTGGCCGGGCCGGGCGCGATCGTGGCGACGATGCTGGCGGTGGAGTCGACGAGCGGGGTGAAGGGCTCGCTGGTGGTCTTCGGCGCGGTCTTCACCGCGATGGTCCTGGTGTACGCGGTGCTCCGGTTCGCCGAGGTGGTCCGGGCCTTCCTCAAGGACGCCGGGATCACGCTGCTGACCCGGATCGCGGGTCTGCTGCTGTCGGCGATCGCCGTCCAGATGATGGCTGACGGAGTGCTGAGCTTCTTCAAGTAGAGACCGGGCGTACGTCGCCGAGACTGCGCCGCGGGTCTGGGCCACCGACCGGTCCCGGGAGTCATCCGCCGTGGTCTGGCCGCAGGGTCGCTGCGGGGCGTACGGGCTTCGCCAGCGCGCCGACGACCCAGACGGACGGCCCGCCCCCACGGGGACGGGCCGCCCAGGTCTGGTCCTAGCCGTTGGCCTGCACGGCTGCCTCGACCAGGTTCTGCGGCATCTGCTCGTACCCGTGGAAGGTGCGGGTGAAGGAGCCGGAGCCGTGCGCCAGGCCACGCAGGTCGATCGCGTACCGGCTGAGCTCGCTCTGCGGCACCAGCGCCCGGATGATGGTGTGGTGGTGCTCGTCCGCATCGGTGCCCAGCACCTGCCCGCGGCGGCCGGAGATGTCGGTCATCACGGCGCCCATGTACTCCTCGCCGACGGTGATCTCGACCTCGTCGATCGGCTCCAGCAGGGTGACCGTCTTCGGGCTCGCTGCCTCCTTCATCGCCAGCTGGCCGGCGGTCTGGAAGGCCATGTCGGACGAGTCGACCGAGTGGGCCTTGCCGTCGAAGAGGGTGACCTGGACGTCGACGATCGGGTACCCGGCCAGGACTCCCTTCTCCAGCTGGCTGCGGACCCCCTTCTCCACCGAGGGGATGAACTGCCGCGGCACCGCGCCACCGACCACCTTGTCGACGAAGACGAAGCCCTCGCCGCGGGGCAGCGGCTCGATCTCGAGGTGGCAGACCGCGTACTGGCCGTGGCCTCCGGACTGCTTCACGTGCCGGCCCATGGCCGTGGCCTTGGCGATGAAGGTCTCCCGCAGCGCGACCTTGAGGTCCTCGGTGGCGACCTTGACCCCGTACCGCGAGCCGAGCCGGTTCAGCAGCAGGTCGACGTGGCCCTGGCCCATCGTCCAGAGCACGATCTGGTCGGTCTCGACGGTCCGCTCAACCCGGACGGTGGTGTCCTCGACGGCCAGCCGGGCCAGCGCGCCGGGCAGCTTGTCCTCGTCGGCGCGGGTCTGGGCCCGGATCGCCACCGGCAGCAGCGGCTCGGGCAGGTTCCAGGGCGCCACCACGGCCGGGTGGTCCTTGGCTGACAGGCTGTCGGAGGTCTCGGCCCGGGCCAGCTTCGCCACGTACACCAGCTGCCCGGCGATCGCCTGGGGCACCGAGGCGGTCTCGGTCCCCGCCGGTACGGTCAGCGGCCCGACCCGCTCCTCGCCGTCGTGGTCTGGACGGGCGTCGTCGGAGCGGCCGGTGAACAGGCTGCGGTGGCCCGAGACGTGCACCACGTCGTCAGCCCTGAGGGTGCCGTTGTAGACCCGGACCAGCGACAGCCGACCGGCGAACTGGTCGGAGGTGGTGCGGATCACCTCGGCCAGCAGCGGCCCGCTGGGATCACCGACCGGCGCCTCGATCTCGTCGCCGTTCAGGTCCGTGACCGCCAGGGTGTGGGTGGTCGGGTCGGGGAAGGCCCCGCCGATGACAGTCAGCAGCTGCTCGGCGCCCAGGCCGTTCAGCGAGCTCACCGGGATCACGGGGTGGAACTGGCCGTTGAGGATCGCGGTCAGCAGGTCGGCGAGCAGCTCGTCCTCCTTGAGGTCGTCGCCCTCCAGGTAGCGGTCCATCAGGTCCGCGTTCTCGGACTCCTCGATGATCCCCTCGATCAGCTGGGAGCGGTACTGCTCGATCAGGGCCTGCTCGGTCTCGCTCGGCTCGCGGCGCTGCAGGCTGCCCGAGCTGTAGTCGTGGACCTGCTGGGAGACCAGCGACAGGTTCCCGATGATCTGGTCCCCGCTGACGACCGGGGCGTACGCTGGCTGGACCGACTGCCCGAGCGCCGACTGGATGGCGTCCAGGGCCTCGTCGAAGCTGGTCCGGCCGTCGTCGAGCTTGGTGATGCAGATCGCCCGCGGCATCCTCACCTCGGCGCACTCGCGCCACAGGGCGGCCGTGGCCGGGTCGAGGCCGTCGCTGGCCGAGATCACGAAGACCGCAGCGTCGGCGGCGCGCAGACCGGCCCGCAGCTCGCCGACGAAGTCAGGATGGCCCGGGGCGTCGAGCAGGTTGAGGACCAGGCCGTCCAGCTCCAGAGCCGCCAGCTGCAGCGCCGAGCTGCGCTCCAGGTCTTCCTTCTCTCCGCGGTAGCCCGGGACCCGGGAGCGGAGCAGGTGCTCGAAGAGCGTGGTCTTGCCGGACCCGCTGGACCCGACCAGAACCACGTTCCGTACGCCTGACGAGTCGGTGACCTTGGTGATCGACTGTGAACCCATGGCGGGACACTACACCGCCCGAGTGACCCGCCAGTGCCAGCCCAGGATCTGAATCCCCCTACCATGACGGGCATGAGCCACTCCCTGCTGGCCCTGGTCGCCAACGCCGGCGACGGCAGCGTCACAGCATTCCGGGTCACCGACGACCGGCTGCAGCGGCTGGCGGTGAGCGAGGTCGCCACTGGCTGCTCGACCTTCGCCGTCGACCGGGACCGGTACCTGGTCTACGCGGCCGGCAAGGACCCGGCCCGGGTCGTCAGCTGCGGGCTGGACCCGGGCAGTGGGGAGCTGGAGGTCATCGGCACCCGGCCGGTCCCGGCCAGCCTCACCTACCTGGCGCTGACCCCCCGCGGCGGCCAGCTGCTCGGGGCCTCGTACTCCGGTGGCCTGGCCTGCTGCTGGCCGGTCGACGGCGGCCAGGTCGGCGAGCCGGGCGAGCCGGTCCGGTACCGCAACCTGCACGCGGTGGTGGTCACCCGCGACTCGCGGCAGGCGTACCTGGTGTCACTAGGGGAGGACCTGATTGTGCGCTGTACGGTCACCGCCGACCACCAGCTGGTCGACCCGGTCACCGTCGCGGCCCCTGCGGGCTCCGGGCCGCGGCACCTGGTGCTGAACGCTCACCAGACCGCCGCGTACGTGGTGACCGAGTTCAGCGGGGAGGTGCTGCACTACCACCGCGACCTGGACACCGGCGACCTGAGCCTGCAGGAGCAGGTCTCGGTCGTGGAACCGCAGGCCGGGCTGAGGCCGAGCCGCTTCGGTGCCGACCCGCTGGCCGAGACCCTGGTCTGGGGCGCTGACCTGCACCTGGCCCCGCACCAGGGCTGGCTGTGGGCCACTGAGCGCACCGCGTCCACCGTGGCCACGGTGCCGCTCGGCCTGGGGGGAGGGCTGGAGCCGGCGAGCGCGGTCGCGCCCACCGAGCAGCAGCCGCGCGGCTTCGCGGTCAGCCCGGACGGGCAGCACCTGCTGGTGGCGGGGGAGCGCTCCGGGAAGGTGACGCTGCACCGGGTCGGTCCCGACGGCAGCCTGGAGCGGGTCGACCAGCAGCCGAGCGGCGCCGGGGCGAGCTGGGTCCGCTTCCTCTAGCCGTACGGCGCCCGGGCACCAGGGTGCTGACGGGCTTGCCGATCCAGTGCTTGCTTCTAGCCGTACGGGCGCCCGGGGCACCGGGTGGAGCCGGGCTGGGTTTTGCTGAACCCTGGCGAGGCCGCTAGTCTGAGCTGCTGTTGTGCCCGGTGTCTCGACCCGTGGCGCCCAGCAGCGAACCTGAAGCAGTACCAACACAAAGGATGGGTCCACTCCCGTGTCTACGTACAGCCCCAAGCCTGGCGAGGTGACCAGGAACTGGCACGTCATCGACGCTGAGGACGTGGTCCTCGGCCGGCTGGCCGTGACCGCGGCGACCCTGCTGCGCGGCAAGCACAAGCCCACGTTCGCCCCGCACGTCGACACCGGCGACTTCGTGGTCGTGGTGAACGCCAGCAAGATCGCCCTGACCGGCAAGAAGGCGACCGACAAGTACGCAGTCCGGCACTCTGGGCGTCCGGGCGGGCTGAAGAAGGTCGCGTACGGCGAGCTGCTCGCCAAGGACCCGCGCAAGGCGGTCGAGCTGGCGGTGTGGGGGATGCTGCCGAAGAACAAGCTCAGCCGCCGGCTGATCGGCAAGCTCAAGGTCTACCCCGGCCCGGAGCACCCGCACCAGGCGCAGCAGCCGACCCCGTACCAGATCACCCAGATCGCTCAGTGAGAAGAGAGCTAACGCATGTCTGACACCGTGGCCGAGCAGACCGAAGAGACCTTCGAGAGCTTCACTGACGAGTACCACCGGGAGATCGCCTACCGCTCGGAGTCGTCTCCGCAGGCTGCCGCCGGCTCCGACCGTCCAGCCATCGTGACCCCCACCGGTGGCACTGGCCGTCGCAAGGAGGCCGTGGCTCGGGTCCGGCTCGTGCCGGGCACCGGCACCTGGTCGATCAACGGGCGCAGCCTGGACGACTACTTCCCGAACAAGGTCCACCAGCAGATCGTCTCCGAGCCGCTGGAGACCGCGGCCGTGGCCGGCCTGTACGACGTGATCGCCCGGATCTGCGGCGGTGGCGTCACTGGTCAGGCCGGTGCGCTGCGCCTCGGTGTGGCCCGGGCCCTGAACGCCGCCGACCCGGAGGCCTCGCGCCCGGCGCTGAAGAAGGCGGGGATGCTGACTCGCGACGCCCGAGTCAAGGAGCGCAAGAAGGCTGGTCTGAAGAAGGCCCGCAAGGCTCCTCAGTACTCGAAGCGCTGACGCTCGCGTCCGATGGGACGTCTGTTCGGGACCGATGGGGTCCGTGGGGTCGCCAATGTCGACCTCACCGCGGAGCTCGCCGTCGACCTGTCGGTGGCGGCTGCGCACGTGCTGGGCGAGGCCGGGATCTTCTCCGGCCACCGCCCCCAGGCCCTGGTCGGGCGTGACCCGCGGGCCTCAGGTGAGTTCCTGGAGGCCGCCGTGGTGGCTGGGCTCGCCAGCGCCGGGGTCGACGTAGTCCGGGTCGGTGTGGTGCCGACCCCGGGCCTGGCGTACCTGGTGGGGAGCACCGGCGCCGACCTCGGGGTGATGCTGTCGGCCTCGCACAACCCGATGCCAGACAACGGGATCAAGTTCCTGGCCCGGGGCGGGATCAAGCTGGACGACGACCTTGAGGACGCGATCGAGCAGCGGGTCGGGGAGCAGTGGACCCGCCCGACCGGTGCCGCGGTGGGTCGGGTCAAGGACGACCCGGGGCTGCTCGACGCGTACATCGCGCACCTGGTCGCCTCGCTCGGCTCTGACTCGTCGCTGGACGGGGTCCGGATCGTGGTCGACTGCGCCCACGGCGCAGCCTCGGTCACCGGCCCGGCCGCCTTCGCCGCCCAGGGCGCCGAGGTGATCGCGATCCACGCCGAGCCGGACGGGCTCAACATCAACGACGGCGTCGGGTCGACCCACCTGGAGAAGCTCCAGCAGGCGGTGGTCGAGCACCAGGCGCACCTGGGGATCGCCTTCGACGGTGACGCCGACCGCTGCCTGGCCGTGGACGCGGCCGGGAAGGTCGTCGACGGCGACCAGATCCTCGCGGTCCTGGCGCTGGCGCTGGACGAGCGCCACGAGCTGGCTCACCGGACCGTGGTGGCGACCGTGATGAGCAACCTCGGCTTCGTCAACGCGATGCGCGAGCACGGCATCCGGGTCGACCAGACCAAGGTCGGCGACCGGTACGTGCTGGAGTCGATCAACGCCAACGGCTTCACCCTGGGCGGGGAGCAGTCCGGGCACGTGATCATGAGCGGCTTCGCCACCACCGGTGACGGGGTGCTGACCGGGCTCCACCTGACCGCCCGGATGGTACGGACCGGCAAGACCCTGGCCGAGCTGGCCTCGGTGATGACCCGGCTGCCGCAGGCCATGGTCAACGTCGCCGGGGTCGACAAGCTGCGCGCCGGCAGCGACCTGGAGATCAAGGCGGCCGTCGCCGCCGCCTCGAAGGAGCTGGGCAGCACGGGCCGGGTGCTGCTGCGCCCCTCCGGCACCGAGCCGGTGGTCCGGGTGATGGTCGAGGCGCCGACCCAGGAGACGGCCCAGGAGGTCTGCGACCGGCTCGCCCGCGTCGTCAAGGAGCGCGTCTCCCTCTGACGGGGCGCAGCGGTCGCGCTCGTCGACTGGAGTGGTCTGCGCTGTCTGGCTCTTCTGGCCGGTCGACGACCTGCCCGCTCAGGTCGCAGGGGGCAGCGGCCGGCGCACATCGGTCAGCCTGCTCCTTGACCAGGGTGCCGGCGAGGAAGAACGCGACCTGGAGCGCCACCCAGAGCCTTGACCGCGTCACGGTGTCCCTGCCGGGGTACGCGAGGTGGGCCAGCGCGTGGCCGAGTCGGATGGGGTACCGTTCTCCACCGTGGCCGAGGCACTCTCCAGGTACGTGAGGGGTCGTCTCGTGGACGAGTGGCTCCGCGAGCACCAGCAGGAGTTCGGTGCCTTCGACGAGATCGAGCTGAGGGTGGTGGCGAGCGAGGCAGGGGTCCCGTACCTGCCACCGAGCCGTGGCCGTGGCCAGGTCCTGAGCAGCGATCCGGACGACCAGTCGGCCGGGGAACCAGTGTGACGCGGTCGCGGGGCCGTGGAGATGTGGCGGGCCGACCCCAGGCGCGGCTTTCTGCTGCTGGAGCGGCTGGGGCCCGGTGACCTCAACGAGCTGTGGGACATCGACGCCTGTCGTGAGGTGGCCGATCTGTACCAGGTCCTTCACCTGCCGCCGGTGCAGGGTCTGTCGTGACCACGGTCTGAGGTACGCGGCGCAGCGCCCGGCTACACCTTGCGGATCCGGACCCACTCGACGGCGTGGTTCTCGCCCTTGCGCAGCACGACCGTGGCGCGGCCCCGGGTGGGCAGGATGTTGGCCCTCAGGTTGGGGCCGTTGACGGTGTCCCAGACCCCGCGAGCCATGGCGACGGCCTCCTCCTCGGGGACGGCGGCGAACCTGGCGAAGAACGAGTGCGGGTCCTGGAAGGCAGTCCGGCGCAGGTGCCGGAACCGCTCCAGGTACCAGGACCGAATCAGCTCCTCGTCGGCGTCAACGTAGACGCTGAAGTCGAAGAAGTCGCTCAGGGCCAGCCCCAGCGTCCCGTCCGGGCGGCGCCGGGCCGGCTGCAGCACGTTGAGCCCCTCGACGATCAGGATGTCGGGCTGGCGGACCACGATCTCCTCACCCGGGACGATGTCGTACGCCAGGTGGGAGTAGACCGGGGCCCGGACCTCCGGCTCGCCTGACTTCACGTTCATCACGAAGTGCACCAGCGCCCGCCGGTCGTACGACTCGGGGAAGCCCTTGCGCTCCAGCAGCCCCCGGGCCTTGAGCTCGGCGTTGGGGTAGAGGAAGCCGTCGGTGGTGACCAGGTCGACCGTGGCGCCGGTCTGACGCAGCAGCTGGCGCAGCAGCCGGGCCGCGGTCGACTTGCCGACCGCCACCGAGCCGGCCACCCCGATCACGAAGGTCGTCCGGGTCACGGTGAGGTTGAGAAAGCGGTTCTGACCGACGTACAGCATCTTGGTGTGCTGGATGTACAGGTTCACCAGCTCGGTGAGCGGCAGGTAGACCTGGCGGACCTGGTCCAGCTCGATCGGGTCGGCGGTGGCCCGGACCCGGGCCAGGGTCTCCTCGGTCAGGTCGAGCCGCAAGGTGCGCGCCAGCTCGGCCCAGTGCTCTCGACTACGGGTCAGGTACGGGCCGAACGGGTAGTTGTCCGGAACACCCATGACTACATCCCTCCGGTGCCAGGTCGGCCGAACTGGTCCGGTCACCGCGGACCAGGCCGAGCACCCCTCGGCGGCCAACCAGCGACGATACAGTGCCAGGCATGTGCGGAATCATCGGGTACGCAGGCCCGCGCCGGGCCGAGCAGGTCGTGGTGGCCGGTCTGAAGCGGATGGAGTACCGCGGGTACGACTCGGCCGGGGTGGCGGTTGTCACCGAGACCGGTCTGGCCCTGGCCAAGAAGGCCGGCAAGCTGCAGCGCCTGGAGGCGGAGCTGACCGAGCACCCTCTGCCGGCGTCTCACCAGGGCATCGGCCACACTCGGTGGGCCACCCACGGCGGGCCGACCGACGGCAACGCCCACCCGCACCTGTCGAGCAGCGGGCGGGTCGCGGTAGTCCACAACGGGATCATCGAGAACTACGCCGAGCTGCGCCGCGAGCTGGAGCAGGCCGGGGTCGAGTTCGCCAGCGAGACCGACAGCGAGGTGGCCGCCCAGCTGCTCGGGCAGGCGGTCGAGTCGGCCGACCTGACCGACGCAATGCGGGCCGTCTGCTCCCGGCTCCAGGGGGCGTTCACCCTGGTCGCGGTGGACACCGAGGCCCCCGGCCGGATCGTTGCGGCCCGGCGGAGCTCGCCGCTGGTGCTCGGCGTCGGCCAGGGCGAGATGTTCCTGGCCTCCGACGTGGCGGCCTTCATCGAGTTCACCCAGGACGCGGTCGAGATGGGCCAGGACCAGGTGGTCGAGGTCACCCCCGACGGGTACCAGGTCACCACCTTCGACGGCGAGCCCGCCCCGACCACCCCGTACCACATCGACTGGGACCTGTCAGCCGCCGAGCGCGGTGGCTACGACTGGTTCATGCGCAAGGAGATCTTCGAGCAGCCGAAGGCGGTCGCCGACACCCTGCTGGGCCGCCTCGACAGCGAAGGCCGGCTGGTGCTCGACGAGATCCGGATTGACGACTCCGAGCTGCGCCGGATCGACAAGATCGTGGTCGTGGCCTGCGGCTCCGCCTTCTACGCCGGGCTGGTCGCCAAGTACGCAGTCGAGCACTGGACCCGGATCCCGGTCGAGGTCGAGATCGCCTCCGAGTTCCGCTACCGCGACCCGATCATCACCGCAACCACCCTGGTGGTGACGATCTCCCAGTCCGGCGAGACCGCTGACACCCTGATGGCGATCCGGCACGCCCGGGAGCAGCACGCCAAGGTGATCGCGATCTGCAACACCAACGGCGCCACCATCCCGCGCGAGTCCGACGCGGTCATCTACACCCACGCCGGCCCGGAGATCGGGGTCGCCTCGACCAAGGGCTTCACCACGCAGATCGTGGCCTGCTACCTGCTCGGGCTGTACCTGGCGCAGGTTCGGGGCACCAAGTTCGGCGACGAGGTCCGGGGCCTGCTGGCCGAGCTGGAGACGGTGCCCAGCAAGATGCAGACCGTCCTGAGCCGTCTCGACCAGGTCGCCGGGCTGGCCAGTGACTTCATCGACCGGCGCTCGGTGCTCTTCCTGGGCCGCCACGTCGGCTACCCGGTCGCCCTGGAGGGCGCCCTGAAGCTCAAGGAGGTCTCGTACCTGCACGCCGAGGGCTTCCCGGCCGGGGAGCTCAAGCACGGCCCGATCGCCCTGGTCGAGCCGGGGCTGCCGGTCTTCGTCGTCGTTCCCCCGCAGGGCCGCGACCAGCTCCACGACAAGGTGGTCTCCAACATCCAGGAGGTACGGGCCCGCGGCGCCCTGACCGTGGTGCTGGCCGAGGAGGGTGACCCGGTGGTGGCCGACCATGCCGACGTCTGGGTCCCGCTGCCGCAGGTGCCGACCCTGTTCCAGCCGCTGGTGGCCGTGGTCCCGCTGCAGTACTTCGCCTGCGAGCTGGCCACCCTGCTCGGCCACGACGTCGACCAGCCCCGGAACCTGGCGAAGTCGGTCACGGTCGAGTGATCCTCGGCATCGGCGTCGACGTCTGCGACCTGGGCCGCTGGCAGGCCATGTGCCAGCGCCGCCCAGGCGCCGCGGCCCGGGTGCTGTGCCCGTACGAGCTGGCGCTGCCGGCACGCTCCCAGGCGGCCCGGTTCGCCGCCAAGGAGGCCCTGGCCAAGGCCCTCGGTGCCCCGCCAGGGCTGTCCTGGCACGACGCCGAGGTCGTGACCGGCCCGGCCGGGCAGCCGGTCTTCGAGCTTCGCGGCAGCATCGCCGAGCGGCTCGCCGCCCTGGGTGCGGGCCGGGTCCACCTGAGCCTCAGCCACGACGGCGGGCTGGCGGTGGCGATGGTCGTGGTCGAGAGCCGGTGAGTCTCCTCACCGCGACCGCCTCCGCCTGGCCGGATGCGGAATACTGACCGGAGCAGACCGGCACCAGGGGCGAGCCAGGGCCGGTCGGTTGTGATGGCGGGGCCGGAGAAGGAGCTGGGGGATGCAGTCGATCTACTCTGCCGCGCAGGTCCGGGTTGCCGAGAGCAGCGCGAGCGACCCGCCAGAAGAGCTGATGCGCCGGGCGGCGGCGGCCGTGGCCGCGGCGGCCCGCGACGAGCTCGGTGACCGCACCCAGGTGCTGCTCGCGGTCGGGCCCGGGAACAACGGGGGCGACGCCCTCTACGCGGGGGCCGAGCTGGCCTGCGGGCGGCAGGTCAGCGCCTGGCGGACCGCGGAGACAGTGCACCCGCAGGCCTGGGAGGCCTTCCTGGACGCCGGCGGCCGGGAGGTGAGTGCCAGCGAGGCCCTGGAGCTGCTGGCCACGGCCGACCTGGTGGTCGACGGGGTCTTCGGGATCGGCGCCCGGGCCGGGCTGCCCGGGCCGGTCGAGGACTTCGCCGACGCCTGCGCCGAGCGCGGCCTGCCGGTGCTCTCGGTGGACCTGCCGTCGGGTCTGGAGGCCGACTCGGCCTGGGCCCCGACCGCCTCGTTCCGCCCCACCCGGACCCTGGCCCTCGGCTCGTACAAGGCCTGTCACCTGCTCGGACCGGCCAGCCGACGCTGCGGGCAGACCACCCTGGTCGACATCGGCCTGCCGATGCGCCAGGCCCAGCTGCAGGCCTGGCAGGTCGAGGACGTGGCCGCCGCCTGGCCGGTGCCCGACGAGAGCAGTGACAAGTACAACCGGGGCGTGCTCGGCATCGACGCCGGCTCCGGGCTCTACCCCGGGGCCGGGGTCCTCGCCACCCTCGGCGCGGTCTACACCGGGGTCGGCATGGTCCGCTTCCGGGGCCCGGAGCCAGTCGCCGAGGTGCTGCTGCGGCAGCTGCCGAACGTGGTCCGGGCCGAGGGCCGGGTCCAGGCGTGGCTGGTCGGGTCGGGCTGGGGGCCCCGCCGCGACGGCGCCCACGAGCTCGACGAGCTGCTCGGCAGCGGGCTTCCGGTGGTGGTGGACGCCGACGCCCTGCCGTACGTGCCAGAGCACCTGGGCCGCGCTGACGTGCTGCTCACCCCGCACGCCGGGGAGCTGGCGACACTGCTCGGGGTGCCCCGCCGCGACGTGGCCCGAGACCCGGTGGCGGCGGTCCGCAAGGCTGCCGGCACGTACGGGGTCACGGTGCTGCTCAAGGGCGCGGTGCAGTACGTCGCCGGGCCGCGCTCGACGACCGTCCACGTGGCGGTGCCAGGACCGGCCTGGACCGCGCAGGCCGGCTCGGGGGACGTGCTCGCCGGGATCTGCGGCAGCCTGCTGGCCGCGGGGATGACGGCCTACCAGGCGGCGGTCTGCGCCGCGTCCGCGCAGGCCCTGACCGCCGCGGCGAACCCGGGCCCGTACCCGCCCCAGGACCTGGCTCGGCGCCTGCCGCAGACCATCGCCGGGTTCGCCCGATGACCCGGGCGACCGCCGAGAGGAAGACCACCCGGTGACCGCGATCTACTCCCTGGCTCAGAGCCGGGCAGCCGAGAACGCCTCCGGCCGGAGCCTGTCTGACCTGGTCCGGGCCAGCGCCGGCGCGGTCGAGCAGGCAGTACGGGAGGAGCTCGGCGACGGCGACCGGGTGCTGCTGCTGGTCGGGCCCGGGTACAACGGGGTCGACGCGCTGGTCGCCGGTGCCGCCCTGGCCGCCCAGGGCCGGCAGGTGAGCGCCTGGCAGGCGATGGGCAGCGTGGTCGCCGACGCCTGGTCCGCTTTCCAGGACGCGGGCGGGCAGGAGGTCAGCACCGAGGGGCTGCCAGACGCCGTCAAGCAGGCCGACCTGGTGGTGGACGGGGTCTTCGGGCAGGGCTCGCGGCCCGGGCTGCCAGAGCCGGTCGCCGCCGCCGCCGACCTCTGCCGCCAGGCCGGGGCCCGGGTGCTGGCGGTCGACCTGCCGACCGGGCTCACCCCGGACACCACCGGGCCGACCGGGGCCACCTTCACCGCCGCCCGGACCGTGGCACTGGGCTACTTCTCGGCCTGCCACCTGCTCGGCGCCGCCGGGCTGCGCTGCGGCACCGTGACCGAGGCGCCGATGCCGATCGAGCTCGGCGAGGCCTCGATCGTGGCCTGGTCGGCCGACCAGGTCGCGGCCGTCTGGCCACGCCCGCCCGAGGACGACCGTCCCGCCGGCCGGGTCGGGATCGATGCCGGCTCACCCGACCAGCCCGGGGCGGCGGTGCTCGCCTGTGCCGGGGCCCTGTACGCCGGCGCCGGACTGGTGCGCTACCTCGGCCCGGCCCCAGTCAGCGACCAGCTGCTCGCCGAGCTGCCCAGCGTCACCTGCCAGGACGGCCCGGTCGAGGCCTGGCTGGCCGGGACCGGCTGGGGCGACCTCGACGACGGCCCGGCCCGGCTGCAGATGGCCCTCGACAGCGGGCTGCCGCTGGTGCTCGACGACGCCGCCGGTGAGTACCTGAACCAGCACCTGGGCCGCCCAGACGTGATCCTGGTCGCCACCTGGGCCACCCTCGCAGGACTGCTGCGGACCTCGGTCGACCAGGTGCAGGTCAACGCGCCGGCCGCGGCGCGCCGGGCGGCCGGCGAGCTGGGGGTGACGGTGCTGCTGAAGGGGTCACCGGTCTGCGTCGCGAGCCCGCGGACCTCCCAGGTCCAGGTCCCGGTGCCCGGTCCGGCGTGGACCCGGCCGGCGGGCTCCGACGACGTCCTGGCCGGGACCTGCGCTGCGCTCCTGGCGAACGGGGTCGAGTCCGAGACGGCGGCCGTCCTGGCCGCCTCCCTGCAGTCCCTAGCCGGGCTCCGGCACCCCGGCCCCTGGCCGGCTGGCGAGGCCGTACGGCTGTTCCCGGCGACGGTCGCCGGGCTGGTGGGGTAGGGCCTGCGGCCTTCGTTGGGGGCAGGCTCTAGGCTTCGGCGCCATGACGGTGAACCGGCGGCACCTGCTGAGACTGGGACTCGGCGCCGGGCTGGTTGCTGGTGCTGCGGCCGCGGCGGTCGTCGTGCTGGACCGGCCCCCGGAGCCGGACCCACCGGTCTGCGTGCCTCGTAGCAGCCTGCCGGTGGTGGGGGAGGTTGCGGGCGCCGAGCTGCTCTACGAGGAGGACCAGCGGCAGCGCCGGTTCGCGATCGACCAGGTCTTCGCCGACCGGCTCGCGGACTGGGTCCGGTTCCTGCCGAGCACCGGGCTGGGGACGGTGACGGCGCTGCGCACGTACGGGGCCTGGACCGACGGCGGCACCAGCTGCGACTCGATGCACAGCTCCGGACGAGCCTTCGACGTAGCCGCGGTGGTCGCCGGGACCCAGGTGGTGAGCTGCCGGACCGACCAGTGGGACGGTGGTGGCAGCCCCGAGCAGCTGCGGGCCTACTGGCGGCTGGCGGCCGGGCTGCACGCCCACTTCGCGTACGTCCTCACGTACCTGTTCGACGAGCTGCACGCCAACCACATCCACATCGACGACACCGAGTCCCGGGGCCAGATGAGCTCGTTCAACCGGCGCAGCCGGGTCCAGTGCCACGGGGTGCAGGGGATCTGCCGGTACGTCTGGCAGGTGCCGACCGAGCTCACAGGCGCCTGGGACACCCAGACCCGGGCCTCCCTGGCCACCGTCACCGAGCGGCTGGGGCTGAGCGACCAGATCCAGCAGCAGCAGGCCTGGCAGGACTTTCTGACGGCCAGCGCATGCGCCTGACGCACCCGGCCGAGCCGTACCCCGGGCGGCGTCCTGAGACGTCGGCCGGCAGTGCGGCAGGACCTGGGCTGCAGCAGTCGCTACGCTGCCCAGGTGACTCCCCGGATCGGCATCGTCGGTGGCGGCCAGCTGGCCCGGATGATGTACGCGGCCTCGGTCGGGCTCGGGGTGCAGGTGGCCCTGCTCGCCGAGGACCCGGACGCCTGTGCTGCTCAGGTCGTGCCCGAGGTCCGCCTCGGCGACCCCGGCGACGCGGACGCGGTGACCCGGTTTGCCGGGCAGGTCGACGTGCTGACCTTCGACCACGAGCACGTTCCCAACGAGCTGCTGCAGCGGCTGGAGGCCGGCGCCGTCACCGTCCGGCCCGGCCCGGCCGCGCTGCTGCACGCCCAGGACAAGGTCGTGATGCGGCGGCGGCTGGCGAGCCTCGGCGTGCCGGTCCCGGTCTTCGAGGTCGTCAGCACCCCGGAGCAGCTGGTCGGCCTCGCCGAGCGGACCGGGTGGCCCTGCATCGCCAAGACCTCCCGCGGCGGCTACGACGGCAAGGGAGTCTGGCGCCTGGAGGGGCCGGACCAGGCCGGGCTGCCGTTCGAGGGGCTCCGGCCGGGGGCCGAGGTGCTGGCCGAGGAGCACGTGCCGTTCGTACGGGAGCTGTCGGCCCTGGTGGTCCGCTCCCCGTCGGGCCAGGTCTGCGCCTACCCGGTGTCGGAGTCGGTCCAGGCCGACGGGATCTGCGTCGAGACCCTCACCCCGGCGCCCGGGCTGAGCGAGGAGCAGGCCCAGGCCTGCCAGCGGCTGGCGCTGCGGGTCGCCGACGAGCTGGGCGTGGTCGGGGTGCTGGCGGTCGAGCTGATGCAGCGGCCCGACGGGCAGGTGGTGGTCAACGAGCTGGCGATGCGGCCCCACAACACCGGGCACTGGTCGATCGACGGTGCCGTCACCAGCCAGTTCGAGAACCACCTGCGGGCGGTGCTGGACCTGCCGCTCGGGGACCCGTCGGCGCTGGCCCCGTACACGGTGATGCACAACCTGCTGGGCGGCTCGCGGACCGACCTGGTCGGCGGCCTGACCCAGGTCTGGGCCCGCGACCCCGGGGTGCGGGTGCAGCTGTACGGGAAGACGGTCGTGCCGGGCCGCAAGGTCGGCCACGTCTCCGTGACCGGGGACGACCTGGGCGAGGCCCGGGCCCGGGCCCGGGCGGCGGCGGCCCTGCTGAGAGGAGACGGATGAGCGCGCTGGTCGGGATCGTGATGGGGTCGGACTCGGACTGGCCCACGATGGAGGCGGCGGCCGAGGCCTGCCGGGAGTTCGGCGTCGAGTACGAGGCGGACGTGGTCAGCGCCCACCGGATGCCGGACGCGATGGTCGCGTACGGCCGGCAGGCGCACCACCGCGGGCTGCGGGTGGTCATCGCCGGGGCTGGGGGAGCGGCCCACCTGCCCGGGATGCTGGCCGCGCTGACACCGCTGCCGGTGATCGGGGTGCCCGTGCCGCTGCGGTACCTGGACGGGATGGACTCGCTGCTGTCGATCGTGCAGATGCCGGCCGGGGTGCCGGTGGCGACGGTCGCGGTCGGCGGTGCCCGCAACGCCGGGCTGCTCGCGGTCCGGATCCTGGCCGCCTCCGACCTGGCGCTGCAGCAGCAGATGGTCGACTTCCAGGAGGGTCTGCGGGCCGCTGCCGAGGCGAAGGGGCAACGGGTCCGCGACGCCAGCCGCTGAGCTCTGGTACGGCGCCTGGGCCCGGCAGGCGGCTCCCGGCATGGCGTTTTGGGAGGGGGAGTCTGACGTGGCACCCTGGACCAGTTCGGTGTCCTGACTAGGAGGAGGCACCTTGTCGACCGCACAGACCGTCCCCGGTGGGGAGGTGCTGGCGCGCAGCCGCTCCGCGAAGCTGCGCCGCGGCCTGGTGCTGCTGGCGATGACCGTGCTCGTGCCAGGGTCGGCTCAGGTGGCTGCCGGCAGCCGTCGGCTGGGACGGGTCGGGCTGCGGACCTGGTTCGGGCTGCTCCTGGTGGCAGCGCTGACCGGGCTGCTGGCCTGGCTGGGGCGGGACCTGCTGGTGGGGCTGGTGACCTCCCGCTGGGTCCTGTACCTCCTGGCCGGTGCGGTCCTCGTCCTCGGTGCGGGCTGGGTCCTGCTGCTGATCAACGCCTGGTGGATCGCGCGCCCGGGCGAGATGGGCCGTGCTCGGGGCGTGGGCTTCTCGGTGGTGGCGGTGCTGCTGGCCGTCTCGCTGGCCGGCGGCTCTGCCTGGGCCGCCAGCGCTCTGCAGGCCTCGGGCCAGCTGGTCGGCACGGTCTTCGGCGGCGGGGGCACGGTCGAGGCCCACCACGGCCGCTACAACGTGCTCCTGATCGGGGGCGATGCCGGGGACGGGCGAGAAGGGCTGCGGGCCGACTCGGTGACGGTGGCCTCGGTTGACGCCAAGACCGGCCGTACGGTGCTGTTCTCGCTGCCCCGCAACCTAGAGGACGTCCCCTTCCCCGACTCCTCGCCACTCAAGAAGCTCTACCCGAAGGGCTACGGCTGCCCCAGCCACGAGTGCATGCTCTCAGCGATCTACCCGCTCGGCGAGCAGCACAAGGACCTCTACCCGGGGGTCGCCTACCCGGGGGTCAAGGCTCTGACCGAGGGCGTCGAGGGAACGACCGGCCTGAAGATCAACTACTTCGCGATGGTTGACCTGTACGGCTTCGTGGAGCTGGTGGACGCGGTCGGGGGGATTCGGATGGATGTCAACAAGCGAGTCCCGATCGGTGGCGGCACCTCGAAGGTCTCCGGGTACATCGAGCCCGGCAAGAACCAGCTGCTCAACGGCTACCAGGCGTTGTGGTTCGCCCGCTCCCGGCACGGCTCCAGCGACTACGAGCGGATGCAGCGGCAGAAGTGCGTGATGGCAGCCATGCTCCACCAGCTCGACCCGCTGACCGTGGCCACCAAGTTCAGCCAGCTGGCGGGGGCCACCCAGCAGATCATCGTCACCGACGTCCCCTCCAGCGAGGTCAACAAGCTGAGCGGTCTGGCCCTCAAGGCCCGCGACCTGGACCTCACCAGCGCCTCGTTCACCCCGCCCCTGATCCAGCCGGGCAATGCGGACTTTGCGCTGATCCGCAAGGTCGTCGCCGACGAGATTGCTCGCTCCGAGGCCCTCGACAAGGGTGGGGCGCCAGCCAGCACCGCCCCCGCCACGACGACGAGCCAGCGGCCTGCCAGCAGCGCTGCGCCCTCCAGCAGCAAGCGCGGCAGCTCGCGGCCCGCGGCGTCCACCGCGAAGTCCTCCAGCGCGCCCGCAGCCCCGTCTCAGCAGCCGGTCACCGAAGACCTGTCGACCGTCTGCGCCGCCCGGTGAACCCCCGTCCGACAAGGCTTCGGGGAACGAGCTGAGCCGGTGGTGCGCCAGAGCACCCTTGACTGACGGTTTCCCGGCTGTCGCCCTGTCGTCGCTGACCGCTAGGGTCGGGCTGTCAGGCCATCCATGGAGGTATGCCCGTGAGCTGCTCGGCCCTGCTACCGGTCTCGGTCATCATGCCCGTGCGCAACGAGGAGCGCTATCTGGCGACCGCGGTCGCCCGCGTCCTCGACCAGGACTACCCCGGTGAGCTGGAGGTCGTGCTCGCCGTCGGGCCCAGCACCGACCGGACCGCTGAGATCGCTGCCGAGCTGGCCGCCGCCGACCCCCGGGTCCGGGTCGTGGACAACCCGACCGGCCGGACTCCGGCCGGGCTCAACCTCGCCATCGCCGCTGCCCGGCACGACATCCTGGTCCGCGTCGACGGGCACGGGGAGCTCATGGAGGGCTACCTGCAGGCAGCCGTCGAGACCTTGCAGCGCACGGGGGCCGCGAACGTCGGCGGGCTGATGGACGCCCAGGGCGAGACCCCGTTCGAGCAGGCTGTCGCGGTGGCCTACACCAGTCGGCTCGGGCTTGGCGGGTCCAGCTTTCACCTGCTCGACAGCCCGGAAGGGCCCGCCGAGACGGTCTTCCTGGGGAGCTTCCGCCGCGACGCCCTGGACCGGGTGGGTGGCTTCGACGAGAGCATGTACCGTGCGCAGGACTGGGAGCTGAACTACCGGCTGCGGGCAGCCGGGGAGGAGATCTGGTTCACCCCGAGGATGCGGGTCCGGTACCGCCCGCGCTCCACGGTCGGGGCCCTGGCCCGGCAGTTCTTCGAGACCGGCCGCTGGCGCCGGGAGGTGATCCGGCGCTACCCGGAGACCGCCAGCCTGCGCTACCTCGCTCCGCCGACCGCGGTCGCGGGGGCGACGGTGGGGGCGGCGGTCGGCCTGTGCGGGCTGGTGCTGCGGTCCCGCTGGGCCACCGCTGCCCTGCTGGCGCCGCTGGGCTACCTCAGCCTGGTCACGGCGGGAGCGGCGGTGATGCCCCGGGCGATGCCGCTCGGAGTCCGGCTCCGGCTGCCGCTAGTGCTGGTGGTGATGCACGTGTGCTGGGGGGCAGGCTTTCTTGTCGGGCTCGGCCCGCAGCACTCCGGTCCGGGCCAGTGACTGCCCGGCGAGCAGGGGAGCACCAGCGGCGGATGGAGGCCACGCTGGCCGAGGCCGCCAACGAGCTGGTCCGGCTGAGCGTCGACCGCGGCTGCCGGGTCCGGCGGCTGAAGTTCGCCCACCGGCTCAGCCGGGCTACCTCCGAGCGGCTCGCTGGGGCCGTGCTCAACGCGTACGTCGAGGCCTGCTCTCGCTCGACTCGGGCCGGAGTGGCGGCGCAGGCAGTGATGGGGGTGGTCCACGCCCAGCCGCCCCTGCCGGCCGTGGCCCCGGCAGGTGGGCGCGACCCGGTCCCGGTGCCCACCCCGACGCCGAGCGAGGCCGCGATCCAGGCCTTCGACCGCCGGCTGCACCGGCACATGGACGAGCTCGCGCTGCAGGCCAAGGAGGAGGCTGACCGGCTGGAGCGGGTGACGGCGACCACGCAGACCCCGTACACGACCGTCACCGTGACGGCATCCGGACGGCTGCGCCGGGTAGCCTTCCACCCCTCGGCCACAGGGCTGGCTGGGGAAGACCTGGCGGCCGACCTGATGGAGGCCCTGGCCGAGGCCGAGGCCGAGGCCGCCCAGACAGCCGACGGTGCCTAGCTGCCCGAGCTCTGGTCGACGCTGCCGGGCGCGACGGCCGAGGTACCCCGGATAGTGTGGCGGGCATGCGCTACGTGGTGATCATGGCAGGCGGGGCTGGCACCCGGCTCTGGCCGCTGTCCCGCAAGGGGATGCCGAAGCAGCTGCTGCGGCTCGTGGACCAGAAGTCGCTGCTGCGGATCTCGTACGAGCGGGTGCAGGGGGTGGTTCCCGACGACCAGGTCCTGGTCTGCGCGGGTGCCGACTACCTCGACGTGGTGGCCTCGGAGCTGCCGGAGCTGCCGCGGGAGAACCTGCTCGGGGAGCCGGTCGGCCGGGACTCGCTGAACGCGGTGGCGTGGCCGGCGGCGGTGCTGGCCCGGCGGGACCCGCAGGCGGTGGTGGCGACACTGACCGCCGACCACATCATCCGGCCGGTGCCGGCCTTCCAGGAGGCGCTGGACGAGGCGTACCGGGTCGCCGAGCAGGACCCGAGCGCGCTGGTCACCTTCGGGGTGGTGCCGACCGCGCCCCACACCGGCTTCGGCTACCTGCGCCGCGGCGAGCCGCTGAAGGGCTTCGGCAGCACCTTCACCGTGGAGGAGTTCAAGGAGAAGCCGGACGCCGAGACCGCCGCCAAGTACCTCGCCAGCGGGGACTACTGGTGGAACTCGGGGATGTTCGTCTGGCGGGTCGCGACCCTGCTGGAGCAGCTGCGGGACCTGCAGCCGACGGTCTACCACGGGGTGTCTGCCGTGGCCGCCGAGCCGGAGCGCCTGGCCGAGATCTACCCCACCCTGCCGCGGACCAGCGTCGACTTCGCGGTCATGGAGCCGGTCTCCCAGGGCCGGGGCACGGCCCACGTGACGGCGGTCCGGCTGCCGGTCGACTGGTACGACGTCGGCGGCTTCGCAGCCCTGGCCGAGCACCTGCCACAGCGCGACGGCAACGCGGTTGACGGATCCGCCGTGCTGCTGGACAGCTCAGGCAACCTGGTCGTGAACCGGGGCCCGGACGGCTCCCTGGTAGCGGTCGTCGGTCTGCACGACACGGCCGTGGTGACCAGCGGCAACATCACTCTTGTCTGTCCGGTCAGCCAGACCGAGCGGATCAAGCAGCTGGTGGCCGAGGTCTGCCAGCAGGCGGGCGAGAGCTTCGCCTGACGCGGCCCGGCACCGTACGTTCGGTGCCCGCACTAGGCTGCCGCTGTGAGCGAGAGCCTGGAGCGGGTCCGTGAACCGGTCGCAGCGGTGGCCCTGCTAGTGCTGCTGGGCAAGGCGGTCGGGGGTCTGGTCGCCGGAAGCCCCCTGGTGAGCCTGGCGGAGGCCGCGCTGCTGTGCGGGCTGGTGCTGCTCTGCGCCGGCCCGGCGCCGCGCAGCCGGTACGGCTCGGCGCTGGCTGCCGCGGCGGGCCTGTTCCTGGTGACTGCCGCGGCGGAGCAGACGGTGGTGGCAGTGCTCAGCTTGCAGCCTGTGGACAGCCTGCTTTCACAACTGGCTGAGCAGGTCCTGCTCGGGCTGCTGGCCACGCTGCTGCTGGCGGTGGCCCGGACCCCTGAGAAGGCCCCCCAGCAGGTGCCGGAGCCGGAGCCGGCGGCGGTCGAGGCGCCCGCCGAGCCGGAGCCCGAGCCCGAGCCCGCTCCAGACCCGCTGCGGCAGCCGGTCTGGGAGGCCTCGGCCGCTTCCGGGGCGGTCTGGCGGCGGGCCAGCGATGCGGCGGCGGGGGCCCAGGCGGCCGCGTACGGGACGGCTGGCGACGGCTGGTCGCAGACCTCGGCGACGGCGCTGCCGGCCACCGGCGAGCCGGCTCAGGCCCAGGCCGCCAGCCCGGCGGCCGAGCCCCGGCCGAGACGCGCCGAGCCGCCGTCGTGAGACCCGGCCGAGACGCGCACCCGCCGGTCGCGGTGAGGGCCGCAGACCGCCGAATCCCTGCGCAGCAAGGCAAGTGATGAGAAGATTCTCATCCCTGTGCCGGCTTCGGATTCCCTATCGGGGTTGACGTGGCTAGAGTCGCGAGCGTGTAATTCTGCCATTCACGGGGGTGGGCCCCACCAGGTAGGGAAGGACAGGCATGCAGGTGTTGAGCGTTGGGTTCGCCGACGAGGGGGCCCTGGGCTGGCAGGAGCGTGCCCTGTGCGCCCAGACTGATCCGGAGGCCTTCTTCCCGGAGAAGGGCGGGTCCACTCGGGAGGCCAAGAAGGTCTGCCGCAGCTGCGAGGTTCGGTCTGAGTGTCTCGAGTACGCCCTCGCCAACGACGAGCGCTTCGGGATCTGGGGCGGCCTCAGCGAGCGGGAGCGGCGTCGGCTCAAGAAGAAGGCGGTGTAGCGGGCCGCAGCCGAATCACCGGGATCGGCTGTCGGCGCCCGGCCAGGCGCTGTGTAGGCTGTCTGGTCGCTGACACCGACTGGACGGGACCGCATGAGCGACACCATCGACCTCGACCCGTGGAGCTGGGCACACACCCCCGACGTGGAGACCTACCAGGTCCCCTCCCCGCAGACGGTCACCCTGGTTCTGGTGACGCACAACGCCAGCTGGTGGCTGGCTGACACCCTGGCCGCGGTCGACGCCCTGGCCAACCGTCCGGCGGCCGTGGTCGCTGTCGACACCGGCTCCCAGGACCACTCACTCGACATGCTCGGCGCCGCCGCTCAGCAGGGCCGGATCAGCCGAGTGCTGCTGGGCGAGCGGGACTGGTCCTTCGGCCGGGCCGTGGCCGCCGCCCTGGCCCAGGTGCCGCCCACCGAGTGGGTCTGGCTGCTGCACGACGACGCCATGCCGCGCCCCGACGCCCTGGGGCAGCTGCTGCGGCAGACGGCGCTCAGCCCCGAGGCCGACATCCTGGTGCCGATGCTGCTGCGGCCGGGCCGGCGCCGCGACGCTCCCCGGATCCAGGAGCTCGGCTCGTCGATCTCCCACACCGGCCGCCGGGAGCTGGGCCTGGAGCCGGGCGAGGTCGGCCAGGGCCAGCACGACCCGGCACGGGTCCTCGGCGGGTCGACCTGCGGGATGCTGGTGCGCCGCTCCCGGCTGGAGCAGGTCGGCGGCTTCGACGAGGCTCTGCCGCTGTACCGAGACGGGCAGGAGCTGGGCTGGCGGGTCACCCTGGCCGGCGGCACGGTGATGACCTGCCCTGCGGCCCGGGTCGTGCACCGGCAGGCCGGTCGGCGCGGGCAGCGTCCCGCGAGCCTGGCCGCGCAGCGGGGCCGCACCGACACCGGCTTCGACCGGCTCTGCGGGATGCGGGCGGTCCTGGCTCACAGCCGCGGCCCGGCCGCCGCCCTGGTGGCCTGCTGGCTGGTCCTGGGGGCGGTGCTGCGGGCCCTCGGCTTTCTGCTGGGCAAGAGACCGGACGGGGCCCGTGAGGAGCTGCTGGCGGCCGGTGACCTGATCCGCTCCGGGTCCCAGACCCGGGCCCTGCGCCGCAAGGTGGCCCAGCTGCGAGCCGGCGCGGCCGAGAAGCGTACGGTGCGCAGCCTGCGGCCCCACGCTGCCTCCAGCTGGTCCGCGGCGGCTGACCTGGTGGGTCGGGCGGTCCTGGACCGGGCCCGCAGCCTCACAGGCGACGAGGTCGGCCTGGACGAGCTGACCGGCGACGACTTCGCCGGCCCCGGGACGACCAAGGCGCCCTCGGTGGTGCCGGTCCTGGCCGGGGTCGCCAGCCTGCTGCTGCTGGTGCTGGCGGGCCGAAGCCTGGTCGGGCTGGGGGTCGTCACGTCGTCTGGGCTGCTGCCCGCACCGGCCTCGGTCGCAGCGGCTGTGGAGAGCTACGTGGTCCCACCCGCCGGAGGCGGTGAGCCGGCGCCGTGGACCGGGCTGGCCGCCCTCGCCTCGGTCGTCGGGATCTGGCCGACCTGGGCGGCCGTCCTGGTTCTCTTCCTGGCGGTTCCGATCGGCGCTGTGGCGGCGGCCTGGTGCCTGCGCCCGCTGGTCGCCAGCTCCAAGGTCCGCTGGGCAGCAGCCGTCGGCTACGGCCTGCTCCCCGTGCTGGTGGGCGGGCTGAGCCGGGGCCAGGTCTGGCTGGTGGTGTTCTCGGTGCTGCTGGCGGCCCTGGGGGTGGCGCTGCAGAGCTGGCAGGACTACGACCAGAGCCTGGAGCGGCTGCGCCCGCCCGCCCTGGCGGCGCTGGCTCTCACCTGCCTGAGCGCGATCCTCCCGGCAGCCTGGGTGGTGGTCGCAGTAGCCATCGTGGTGCTGGTGGCTCGTCGGGGCCGCCCGCTGGCCGCGGCGCTGACCATGCTGGCCCCGGTGGTGATCCTGGCGCCGTGGCTGCTGCACCTGGTGCGTACAGCGCCGGGCCGGCTGCTGACCGGGCCCGAGCCGCTGCTCGGCTCGCTGGATGTCGTCCCGGCCTGGCAGCTCTTCGCCGGTCGCTCTGCTGGTCCGGGGCTGGCGCCGCTGTGGCTGAGCGCCGCCGCGGCCGCCCTGCTGTGGCTGGTGGGGGTGCTGGCGATCGGGCTGGACCGGCGGATGCTGGGGTACTGGGGGGCGGCGCTGGGGCTGGTGCTGGTCGCTGTCGGCCTGAGCCGGCTGCTGGTCAGGCTCCCCGGCGGCCTGGCCCGTCCCGAGGTGACGCCCTGGCTGCTGGCCGCTTTCGCGGCGCTGCTGGTCGGGGCAGCGACGGTGGTCGACCAGGCGCGGCTGGAGGCCGCCCGGCAGAGCTTCGGACGTGCCCAGGCGCTGCTGGCGGTGATGACCGTGATGACCGTCGTCGGCCTCGTGCTCACCGCCGGCTGGTGGGGGGTCGGCGGTGCGGGTGAGCCCACGCACCGGGGCGCCGCGTCGTCGCTGCCTCGCTTCGTCCAGGACTCAATGGAGGGGCCGGGACGCACCCGGACCCTGATCGTCGACCTGTCCCGGCCGCAGCCGCGCTGGTGGCTGAGCGAGGCCGGAGGACTCACCTGGGGTGGCGCCGAGTCGGTGCTGGGGCCGGCCGACCTGGCGGCCCGCGACCAGGTGGTGACCGCCGTCGCCCAGATCGCCTCCGGGCGGCAGAGCGAGTCGCTGCGTGACCTGCTCACCGGTCTTGGGGTAGGCCACGTCCAGGTACGGGCCGTGTCCGGGGAGGTGACCGCGGCCCTCGCCGCCACCCCCGGGATCGCCCGCGGTGGTGAGGAGAACGGAGTCGCGGTGTTCACCGTGCTCGGCAAGCCGACCCGGCTGCAGCTGGTCGGGTCCGAGGCAGTGACCCCGGTCGGGACCGAGATCACGACGTCAGGCACCGGCACCCTGCTGCTGTCGGAGGCGGCCGACCCACGCTGGCAGGTGAGCGTCGGCGGGCAGCCGCTGCCCCGGGCCGAGTCACCCGACTGGCGGCCGGCCTTCGCCCTGGCAGGGCAGACCGGCGCGGTCGAGGTGAGCCTGCAGACCGGGCCGGTGCGGCCCCTGGTCGCCCTGGCTCAGCTGCTGGGGCTGGTGGTGCTGGCCCTGTTCGCGGCCCCCTCGGTGAGGCGGGAGAACGACCAGCCGGTCGCCGGGCGGCGCTCGGCCGAGGAGGACCTGTGAACCCTCGTCTGCTGCCGGCCTTTCTGGCCCTGCTGCTGAGCGTCGTACTGGGTCTGGGGCTGAGCGCGCTCGGCTCGCAGCAGCGCCCGAGCCTGAGCGGGGTGACCGTGACGGGCACCCACTCGGTGGTCTGCCCGGTGATGGACCCAGCCCTGGTCACGACCACGGTCCGGGCCGCGGCGGGCGGCGGGGCCCGGGCCCGCCTGATCGGCGAGTCCGAGACCCGTCCGGTGCCGGCCAGCGGTGTCCCGGCCACCAGACCTGACCCGTACGTGGTGGTCGGCGACCAGACCGTGGCCGGGATCGCCACCGGAGCCGCCGGGGCCGGCCCGATGCGCGGGCTGTGGCTGGCCAGCTGCGGGGCGGCCACGGTGGAGCAGGTCTTCCCCGGCCTGGTGTCGGACGCCGACCACCGATCGTTCCTGGTGCTGACGAACCCCGACCCGAACCAGGCCACCGTCGACATCAGCCTGTACGGGTCGAGGGGGCGCATTCAGGCCCAGGGCTCGCGCGGGGTGACCGTGCTCGGGAACAGCTCGCGGCTGGTGGCCCTGGAGCCGCTGGTCACCGACAAGGACCCGCTCACAGCGGTGGTCCGGACCTCGGCCGGGCGGGTCTTCAGCTATGCCCGGGTCGAGGGGCAGGGCGGCGCCGACTGGGTGACCTCCGCCGCGCCGGCAGCGACCAGCGGGATCATCACCGGCATTCCTGGAGGCTCCGGTGCCCGGACCCTGGTGCTCGCCAATCCTGGAGACCGGCGGACCACGGTGACCGTGGAGGCGATGACCCAGAACGGCAGCTTCGCCCCGGCCGGCGCCGACCAGGTGGACGTGAGCGCCGAGTCGACCGTGACCGTGGCCCTGGACAAGGCATTGCTCGGGGAGACGGCCGGGCTGCGGATCCGCTCCACCCAGCCGGTGACCGGAGCGGTCTGGGCGGCCACGGCCGACGGGACCGACCTGGCGGTGGCGAGCACGCGGCGCCCCTTCGCTGGCCGCTCGGTGCTCCCGGTCGTCCCCGGTGGGGTGCTGACCGTGTCGAACGCCGGCGGGCAGGAGGCACCGCTCACGCTCACGGTCCGCGACAGCTCCGGCGCGGTCATAGAGCAGAGCACCCAGGCAGTGCCGGCCGGGACCACCCAGCAGCTGCCGTTGACTACCGGCGACACGGTCCAGGTGGACTCTCCCAGCGACCAGGTCGGGATCGCGGTGGTGTCCACCGGGGCCCAGGACCGGCCAGGGCTGGGGATTGCCCCGCTGGGCCCCGGCGGGCTGACCGAGGCCGAGCTCAGCCCTCAGGTGGACCCAGCGCTGGCCTGAGCAGTCGTGACGCAGGGCTCAGCCCCTGACCAGGTAGCCGGCCTGCCCTGACGGTGGCCGGGCCCGCGGCTCAGTCCTCGGGCGTACCGTCCGGGTCGAGCCGCTCCACCGGGATCCCGGTCAGGGCCGAGACCTGCTCGACCAGGGTCTGCAGCACCAGGGTGCGCAGCCCCTGCCGGTCGCTGGCCCGGTGCTCGATCGGGCGGCGGTAGACCACGATCCGGGCCAGGCTGTCGGGCGTGGCCTCCTGGGCGGCCGCCAGCGGAACCCGGTCGGACCACTGGCGGCGGGTGTCCGGCACGTCCTCCAAGCCGACATCCACCCCCACCAGGGCCTCGGGGCAGGCGTCGCGGATCTGTGCCAGGGCATCGGTCAGGCACTGGACGAAGAAGTCGGCCGGGCCTGCCGGGCGAAGCCGGAGCAGGGCTTGCGCGGCTGAGGTCCCCGGGGTCGCCAGCGGGCCTCGGAGCCCCCGCTGGTGGCGGTCTCGTCGGCTCGGCATAGCTGCACTGTACGGGGTCAGGGCCGTCCGGCCGGTGCCGGCCAGACCCCGAGCGTCTCTGCCTCGGCGCGAGCGGACGGCCCTGCCCCGGGGGCCGCTCAGCCAGACCGTGAGACGCTCGCTCGGGCGCCGCTGCTCTGCGGCTAGGCGCTGCGCCTCGGGGGGTGGGTGCTGGCTGGAGGGCGACGGCGTGCCGGTGCGCCGGTGAGCCAGCAGAGCTGTACCCTGCCCCGGTGACCAGACGCCGTTGTTCTCGGTCGGGGTGCCAGGAAGCGGCTGTCGCGACACTGACCTTCGCTTACGCGGAGTCCACGGCCGTGGTGGGTCCACTGGCAGTACGCAGCGAGCCCGGTGCGTACGACCTGTGCCCCTACCACGCCCAGGGGCTGTCTGTCCCGCGGGGCTGGGAGGTGATCCGGCTGCCGCTGGACGACCAGCCAGACCATGTCGCCAGCGACCTGCTGGCGCTTGCCGACGCCGTCCGTGAGGCGGCCGGGCTGGAGCCGGAGAACCCGGCCCGGCCGGCCACCGTGGTCGAGGTGGCCCGGCGCGGGCACCTGACCCTGCTCACCGACAGCCAGCCACCGAGGTCAAGGTGAGCGGCTCGGTAGGCGCGTGGCGGCCGTAGTCGCTAGGCTGCCAACGATGCTGACACCAGGGGTTTTCAAGGCCAACGACATCCGCGGAGTCGTGGGCACCGACCAGCCAGAGTGGGACGCCGACGGCGCCCGGGCTCTCGGCGTGGCGTTCGTCGAGCTGGCCGACCTAGCCGGGAAGAGCTTCGTGATGGGGCGCGACATGCGTACCTCCGGGCCGCAGCTGTCGGCTGCCTTCGCTGACGGCGCAGCCCGGGCCGGCGCCTCGGTGATCGATATCGGCCTGGCCTCGACCGACCAGCTCTGGTTCGCGTCCGGGCACCTCGACCGGCCGGGGGCGCAGTTCACCGCCAGCCACAACCCGGCCCGCTACAACGGCATCAAGTTCTGCCGCCACCAGGCCCAGCCGGTGACCCCCGGCTTTCTCGTCGAGCTGGCCGCACTGGCCCAGCGGTACGACGCCGAGGGGCTGCCCGACCCGGTCGGTGGCGGCCAGGTCAGCCAGCAGGACCTGCTCGGCGCCTACGCCGGCTACCTGCACTCCCTGGTCAGGCTGGACCACACCCGCCGGCTGCGGGTCGTGGTCGACGCCGGCAACGGGATGGCCGGCCACACCGCCCCGGCGGTGCTAGGGCCCCTCAACGTGGAGCTCGTCGGGCTCTTCCTCGACCTCGACGGCAGCTTCCCCAACCACCAGCCGAACCCGCTGGAGCCGCAGAACCTCGTCGACGCCCAGCGGGCCGTGGTCGAGCACCAGGCCGACCTGGCGCTGGTCTTCGACGGCGACGCCGACCGCTGCTTCGTGATCGACGAGCGCGGCCAGGTGGTGCCGCCGTCAATCGTCACCGCCCTGATCGCGGCCTCTGAGCTGGAGCGCGAGCCCGGAGCCACCGTGGTGGTCAACACCATTACCTCCCGGGCCGCGGCCGAGGTGGTCAGCGAGCACGGCGGCACGGTGGTCACCTCCCGGGTGGGGCACACGTACGTCAAGGCCCTGATGGCCGAGCACGGGGCGGTCTTCGGCGGTGAGCACTCCGCGCACTACTACTTCCGGGACTTCTGGGGGGCCGACACCGGGATGCTGGCCGGGCTGCACGTGCTCGGCCTGCTGGGCCGCAGCGACCAGCCGCTGTCACAGCTGGTCGCCGCGTACGACCGGTATGTCGGCTCTGGCGAGATCAACTCCTCGGTCGCCGACCAGCAGGCCGCCATGCGTACGGTGGCCGAGCACTTCGCCGGGCGGGGCAGCATCGACTGGACCGACGGCCTGACCGTCCGGGCCGACGACTGGTGGGTGAGCCTGCGGGCCAGCAACACCGAGCCGCTGCTGCGGCTCAACGTGGAGGCCTGCGACCAGGCCACGATGGAGGGCCTGCGGGATGAGACCCTGGCCCTGGTGCGAGCGGAGGGACGATGAACCAGATCGAGCTCAACCAGGCGCTGCTGGAGATCCTGGTCTGCCCGGCCTGCCGCTCGGGACTGGTGACCGACCACGAGGCCGGGGAGCTGGTCTGCGCCAGCCCCGACTGTGGCCTGGCCTACCCGGTCCGCGACTCGATCCCGGTCCTGTTGGTGGACGAGGCCCGGGCGCCGGGCCAGCCCCGGACTGACGAGGCCTGAGGACCCCTGTCGATGCCGGACTTCGACGACTCCCGGCTGGAGGACCCGGCCGCCCTGGCCGAGGTCGACCCCACCCTGCGGCACCTGGCGCAGGCCGGGGCCCGGCTGCGGATCGAGAGCGGCCAGGCCGACTTCTCGCAGCTAGCCGACCTGGCGGACGGCTACCGGCCGCGGGCCGTGATCGCGTCCGGGCCCGAGTCCCGCCTGGTCCGGGCGGTGCTGGAGCCGTGCTGCCCGGTCCCGTTCGTGGCCTGGCCCAGCCACGCCCTGCCGGCCTGGGTGGGGGCGCTGGACCTGGTGCTGGTGCTGACCGACCAGACGTACGCCCCGGAGGTCAGCGCCACCGTCGCCGAGGCTGCCCGCCGGGGTGCCCGGGTGATCCTGGCCTGCCCGGCCGGGTCTCCGGTGGCGGAGCAGGCAGCGGGCCGGGAGACCACTATCGTGGCGACTCAGACCGGTGACCCGACCGCCAGCGCGATCATCATGCTGGACGGGCTGAGCCGGACCGGGCTCGGTCCCGAGATCCACCCGGACCGGGTGGCGCAGGCCCTGGACGAGGTCGCCGAGCAGTGCTCCCCGCACCAGGACGTGGCCTCGAACCCGGCCAAGGACCTGGCGATCGCGCTGGCCGACGACCTGCCCCTGGTCTGGGGCGGGTCGGTGCTGGCGGCCCGGGCCTCACGCCGGGTCGCCGAGGCGCTGCGCGAGGCCAGCGGGCGCCCGGCCCTGGCCGCCGACGCCGACGACCTGGTCACCCTGATCCAGGCGGCGCCACGGCGGGACCCGTTCGCCGACCCGTTTGACGAGACCCGGGACTCCCGCTGCACCACCCTGGTGGTCCTCGACGACCACCGCGACAGCCAGGCTGTGGCCCGGGCCCGGACCCCGCTGCTGGCGCTGGCCGAGCGGCACGACGTGCGGGTCCGGACCATCAGCCACGACCAGGGCCACGATGTGGAGCGCTACGCCTGCCTGCTGCAGCACGGCCTGTTCGCTGCGACCTATCTTCGCCTCGGGCTCGGGCCAAACCTGGCAAGATAAGGCGAGACGCTAGACGGGAGGGTTTGCGATGACACGGGTCCTGGTCCTCAACGGGCCGAACCTCGGCCAGCTGGGCAAGCGGGAGCCTGAGATCTTCGGTCATGTGACTCATGCCGAGCTCGCCGAGCACCTGGTAGGTACCGGTCAAGGTCTGGGCCTCGAGGTTGAGGTCCGCCAGACCGACGCCGAGCACGAGATGCTGGCCTGGCTGCACGAGGCCTCCGACCAGGCGGTCCCGGTGGTGGTCAACCCGGCCGGCTGGACCTACTCCTCGGTGGCGGTGGCCGACGCCTGCGCCCAGGTCGCGGAGATCATCGAGGTCCACATCTCCAATGTGCACGCCCGTGAGGAGTTCCGCCGGAAGTCGGTCGTCAGCCCGTACGTGAACGGTGTGATCGTCGGGCTCGGGCTGGGTGGGTACGACCTGGCGCTGACCCACATCGCCGCTACCCGCTGAGGCACGCCGTACGTTGGTCTGCCCGGCGCGGCTTTGCGTAGGATGCCGGCCATGACTGATGTGATCGACCGCGCCCCGCTGGCTGCTGAGGGCACCACCGAGCTGCCGTACCGGGTGGCTGACCTGTCTCTCGCCGAAGCTGGACGCCGGGAGATCGAGCTGGCTGAGCACGAGATGCCCGGCCTGGTGGCGATGCGTGAGCGCTACCGCGCGTCACAGCCGCTGAAGGGCGCCCGGATCGCCGGCTCGCTGCACATGACCATCCAGACCGCCGTCCTGATCGAGACCCTGGTCGAGCTGGGGGCCCGGGTGCGGTGGGCCTCGTGCAACATCTTCTCCACCCAGGACCAGGCGGCCGCCGCCATCGTCGTCGGTCGCAGCGGCACCCCGCAGGCCCCCCAGGGGGTGCCGGTCTTCGCCTGGAGGGGCGAGTCGCTGGAGGAGTACTGGTGGTGCACCCGCCAGATCCTGACCTGGGGCGACGAGCAGCCGAACATGATTCTTGACGACGGCGGCGACGCGACCCTCTTCGTCCACAAGGGACTGGAGTACTCCCGGGCCGGCGCGGTGCCGCAGCCGGCAGCCGACGACTCCGCGGAGTGGAAGGTCGTGCTCTCTGAGCTGCGCCAGGTGCTGGCCGACGGCTCGCTCGACTTCGAGGCGCTGGCCGCCTCGGTCCAGGGCGTCACCGAGGAGACCACCACCGGGGTGCACCGGCTGTACGAGATGGCCCGGGCCAAGACCCTGCTGTTCCCCGCGATCAACGTCAACGACTCGGTCACCAAGAGCAAGTTCGACAACAAGTACGGCTGCCGCCACTCCCTGGTCGACGGGATCAACCGGGCCACCGACGTGCTGATCGGTGGCAAGGTCGCCGTGGTCTGCGGCTACGGCGACGTCGGCAAGGGCTGCGCTGAGTCGCTGCGCGGCCAGGGGGCTCGGGTGATCGTCACCGAGATCGACCCGATCTGCGCCCTGCAGGCCGCGATGGACGGGTACCAGGTCGCCCGGCTGGACGACGTGGTGGGCGAGGCCGACATCGTCATCACCGCCACCGGCTGCCTGGGCGTGGTCACCGCCGAGCAGATGAGCCGGATGAAGCACAACGCGATCGTCGGCAACATCGGCCACTTCGACAACGAGATCGACATGGCCGGGGTCGAGAGCTGGGAGGGCATCGTCCGGAACCGGATCAAGCCGCAGGTCGACCAGTGGGTGTTCCCGGACGGGCACGGAGTGATCGTGCTGTCGGAGGGCCGGCTGCTGAACCTGGGCAACGCCACCGGGCACCCGTCGTTCGTGATGTCGAACTCCTTCACCAACCAGGTGCTGGCTCAGATCGAGCTCTTCACCCGTCCCGAGGCCTACCCGGTCGGGGTGTACACCCTGCCCAAGCACCTTGACGAGGAGGTGGCTCGGCTCCACCTGGACTCGCTCGGGGTGCGGCTGACCACCCTCAGCGAGGAGCAGGCCGCGTACCTGGGCGTCCCGGTCGAGGGCCCGTACAAGTCGGAGCTGTACCGCTACTGAGTCTGTGAGTGACCAAGGGCCCTGCCGGCTGGCGGGGCCCTTGGTGCCTGCTGGGGTCGTGGACCACGGGCAGGCCACCGCTCGGGGTCGGCCGCCGAGCCCGGGCCGGCGAGCGGCCTCGGAGCAGCGAGGGCGGCTGGGGCTCAGCCCCGCGGGACCAGAAAGTCGACGAGCCGGCCGGGCTTGTCACCCAGCTCGGACCACTCGCCGTCGACCTCGATGACCGCCATCGCGGCGGTGGGGAAGCCCTTGTCGAAGCCGGTCCAGGCCGCGGTCTGCTCCCGCTCGGTGAGTGCCTCGACCAGCTGCGGGGTGGTGGGGGCGTGCCCCAGGCAGAGGACCGTGTCGGCCTCGGCCGGAAGCGCCTGCAGCTCGTCGAGGACCACGTCGGTGTCGTGGTCGTACAGGACCTCCAGGTCCCGCTGCCCGTGGTGCTGGGCGCCGGCGGCGGCCATCTCCTCCCAGGTCGCGCGGGTACGGCGGGTGGGGGAGGTCAGCACGTACGGCCGCAGGCCCCGCTCGGCGAGGACCGCCCCGGCGGCCCGGGCATCGCTCCGGCCGCGGTCAGACAGGTCGCGCAGGTGGTCGACCGTGTGGTCCTCCCACGAGGACTTCGCGTGTCGCATCAGGATCAGCGTGCGTGCCATGCCGGGCACAATAGCGGCTCAGTACTGGCGGGGCTCGTCCGTCACCTGGTCAGGCTCGGCCCGGACGCTCGGGGCACGGCGGGCAGACCGGCCCGGACCGTACGCCACCCGCCAACCGCGGTCACCAGCGGCTCATAGCGCGGATCTTAGCTGGCGGCAAGGCTGTCCATGCGGGGAGCACCGTGCTCCCACGCACCGCCGGTGGGCGAGACTGGGCCTGACGACTTCCAAGGAGATGGCCTCATGACCTCCGACCTGATTCGTGACGCTCTGGCCGCTGCCAGCGACACCGCCGCTGTGGTGGTGGGTCCCGGGGTGGTAGAGCAGACCGGGCCTACCTTCACGACAGTCTTCCCCGGCCGGCGGGCAGTGGTGGTGGCCGACGAGACCACCTGGGCGGTCGCCGGGCCGCAGGTCACCGGCTCGCTGCGGGCGGCCGGGGCTGAGCTCGAGGCGCCGGTGGTCTACCCGGGCCACCCGGTGCTGCTCGCCGACGGGGAGACCGTGGCGGACCTGCGGCAGCGGCTGGAGGCCACCGACGCGGTCGCCTGCTCGGTCGGCTCGGGCTCCCTCAACGACGTCGCCAAGCTCGCCTCCCACCAGGCCGGGCGCCGCTACCAGCACGTCTGCACCGCAGCCTCGGTCGACGGGTACACCTCGTCCGGGGCGGCGGTCACGGTCAACGGGGTGAAGACCACCCACCTCTGCCCGGCTCCGCTGGCGGTGGTCGCGCCGCTGGACATCATGGCGGCCGCGCCGGCTTGGCTGACCGCCACCGGGCTCGGAGACCTGGTCGAGAAGGTGCCGGCCGGGGCGGACTGGCTGGTCGCCGACGCGCTGGGCGTCGAGGCGGTCGACCCGGAGGCCTGGCGCCTGGTCCAGGGGCCGCTGGCCGGGGCGGTCGCAGACCCCTCCGGGCTGGCCGATGGTGACCTGGCCGCGGTCGGCCGGCTGACCGAGGCGCTGATGATGTCGGGGCTGGCGGTGCAGGTGCACGGCAGCACCCGCCCGGCGTCGGGGGCCGGGCACTGCTTCTCCCACCAGTGGGAGATGGAGGGGTACGGCCGGGACTGGGAGCCGCCCTTGTCACATGGCTTCAAGGTGGGCCTGGGGGCAGTGGCGATGTGTGCCCTGTACGAGTCGGTGGTGCAGCTGGACCTGACCGGTTTCGACATGGAGGCGCGGCTGGACGGCTGGCCGAGCCAGGAGCAGGACGCCTCGCGGGTGAGGCGGTTGCAGCCGAACCCGGTGATCCGGGGGACCGCCCTGGCCCAGTCGACCGCGAAGCGGCTGGACCCCGAGACGGCCCGGGAGCGGCTGCAGCGGGCGGTTGAGGTCTGGCCGGATCTGCGGGGCCGGCTGCGCCAGCAGCTGCTGCCGGCCTCGGTGGTGGCGGACCGGCTGAAGGCCGTCGGCGCCCCGTGGCACCCGGTCCAGATCGGCTCCTCGCTGGCGGAGCTGCGCCGCAAGTACTTCCAGGCCCAGACGATCCGTACCCGCTACACGGTGCTGGACCTGCTGGCCGAGCTGGGGCTGCTCACCGAGCTGGTCGACGCCCTGTTCGCCCCCTGCGGCTTCTGGCACGACGCCCCCGTCCCGAAGACCCTGGCCCCAGGCGTTCCTCGTCGCTGACGGCACGGACCGTGACCCAGGTCGTGGGCACTTGATCACTCGATGACGAGGGTCACTGGGTGGGGCTGGGTCGGCTCCTCGCGTGGTGGCGGCCACGTGTCCTCAGCCGGCGACCTCGGCGCAGCGCCACTCCGGTCGGCCTGACGCTCACGCCTGGCTCAGCCCCGGCCGTGCCGGGGCGGCGGCCATGAGGCCCGGCTGTGCGGCAGGACGAGGCCCAGGGGCGCCGGGGGAGCCAGGGTGGGTGGGCTCCATGAACTGGTCGCGGACGAGCAGGGTGGCTCCGGCGACCGCGGCGGGGGTAGCGATGACGGCGCCGAGGGGGACCAGGAACAGCAGGTAGCAGGCGAGTCCGAAGCCGAGGCTGGTCCAGCGCTGGCGGCGGAGCAGGCAGCGACGCTGCGAGAGGCTGAGGCCGCGGGCGTCGCACGGTGCGCCGACCAGCTCGACGGCGAGCGCCCAGGCCCCGACGACCGCAGCGGTGACCGGCCCGGCGACCGCGCCGACCACGGGGACCAGGCCGACCAGCAGCACCAGCAGCCCCGTCACCAGGGACACCCCGAGCAGCCGCAGCCCGTTGCCGACCATCCGCCACAGCTGGACCGACCAGGGCAGACGGACCTCGTTGCGGACCCCGCCGTACAGGCGCTCGACCGAGGCCGAGATCTGGTCGTACACCGGGGCCCCCAGCACCAGCGTGAGCCCGGTGAAGGTCAGCACCGACAGGCCGACCCCGGCCGCGACCAGCGCTACCGCGACGACGACTCGAAGCCAGTCTCTGGCCTGAGCCGACCAGTTCGCGGCGAACGGGGTGGCCAGCTCAGCCAGGGAGGTGGCGTTGAGGCTGAGGGTGACGAGGGCGCCCAGCAGCAGCCCCGACACCAGCAGCGCCGGCAGCGCCCCGAGCAGCATCAGGTGGGGTCGTCGTCCCCAGATCCCGAGGCCCCGCCCCAGGTAGCGTATGCCGTGCCACAGCCCGGACGGCGCACCAGGAGAGAGCGGCTCAGGCAGTGAGGCAGTCATGCGTCGGGGCTGTCCCCGCCCGGACCCTCCGGGTGCGCCTCCCAGATCTCCTTGCACTCGGGGCAGACCGGGTAGCGCTCCGGGTTCCGGCTGGGCACCCAGACCTTGCCGCAGAGAGCCACCACCGGGGTGCCCATCACCATCGCCTCGGTCAGGACCCGCTTCGGCACGTAGTGGGCGAAGCGCTCATGGTCGCCGTCGTCGAGGCGGAACTCGGTCCGCTCGTCGAGAACCGTCTGGGATCCGGGCGCGGTACGGGTCTGCGGCGTGCTCACGGTCCCGAGTCTAGTGACCCCGGTCCGGGCCCCACCGCTGGAGCCGGCTCGTCGCCCGTGAGTGCCTGCTCTCCTTGACCCGGGCAGCGAGCTCTCCACAAAATCTTGTTGCAGGGATAGCCATCGTGGCTCGTGTGTGTCAGGATGGGGCATCGACCATCCCCCGGGAGGT
>CALBCJ010000031.1 GCA_937926975.1 uncultured Propionibacteriaceae bacterium
GTGACAAGGTGAAGTGCACCCGGATGAGCCGCTGGCGCAAGCCGCTCAGCGACGCGGAGCTCAACAGGCCGTCGCCGAACTGCGGGTACCGGTACCGCAAGCTCCCGAAGCAGAAGGGTGCCGGGTTCATGATGAACGTGACCGTGGAGTGGACCGTCACCTGGTACGCACTGGGTCAGACCGGCACGGTCCCTCTGACCACGACCGGGTCGCGTCACATGCCGGTTGGCGAGCTCCAGTCCGTCATCGTCCCCAACCGCACCCCCACCCCCAGCCCAGCTAGCCGCTGACCCTCACCCAGCCCCTGGTGGGCTGCTCGGGGTGCGGTTGTGTGCCGGGAGGTCCCCACCGCTCCTAGCCTCCGTAGCCGGTACAGCTAGTCGAGGCTTACGCTCAGCTCCAGCCGCACCTGCCCCTGCTCACCCATGGTCGTACGCTGCCGGACCGCTGCGAAGGAGGACGGGACGGTCTGCTCCTGCCACATGGCCAGCGCGATCATCTCCCGGGCCGGCAGCGGTCCCCCGGGCAGCAGAGCGTCGGGCCCCGGCTCGGCGTCCAGGCCGGACAGCTCGGCCGTCACGTACGCCTCGGTCCGGGCGGGAAGAGTTCCCGACACCACGGCCAGACCGGGGACAGCGAAGCCGGCCGGCAGCGGCCGGGCGAGCCCGCAGCACTGGGCGACCCGGAGCGTGCTGGGCCGGGCCCGGTCGGCCTCGGTGCTCACCCAGAAGTCCCCGGTCACCGCCACCCGCTGCGCAGTCAGGGCCTCACCGAGCCGCTCACTGCCGTCCTCCAGGCCGGACCCGAAGTCGTCATCGTCCACCTGGTCAAGGTCGACCTCAGCCTCCACCCCGACCCAGGGGGTGGGCTCGCAGTCGCGGGTCTGGACCTCGTTCAGGCTGATCTCCGGCACCCAGGTCGGGGCCTGATCCAGCGCCCAGTCCTCCAGGCGGCGCTGCACGGCCAGCTCCTCGCGCCGCCGCTGCAGCACGTCGTCGAGCTCGTGCGGGTGAGCCAGCACTCGCCGCAGCTGCTCGATCCCGATCCCTGCCGCCCGCAGGACCCGCAGCATCACAGCGTCCTTGATCTGAGCGGTCTGGTACGAGCGGTAGCCGGTGTACGAGTCGACCTCGGCGGCCGGGAGCAGGCCGATGTCGTGGTAGTAGCGCAGCGTCTTGATGCTGATCCCGGTGCTGTTCGCGAACTCGCCGATGGTAAGCACTGGTGAAGCTCCTTTCGGTTGGGCTGCACCCCACCATGAGCCATCCAGCGGCTGGAGAGTCAAGCCGGTCCGCGGGCGCCGCACAGCAGCGGACCCACCCGGCTCCTGCCGACCGCACCAGGCGCCGAACCGGCCGGTCTGCCCGCCGCTGTGCACCGCCGATCATCGGCCCTCCCCGGTTCGGGAGCTCGGCCCGTCGTTCGCTGGGGGCTCGAGCCTCGACACCAGGTACTCCATGGCGCCGAGCGCGGCTTCGAGCTGGGCTCGGGTCAACGGCCCCAGCAGCTTGGCCGCGGTCAGCAGGCCGAGAGTGGTGCTCGACAGGGCAAGCCCGAGGGCAGCGGCGTCGACGTGGGGGTCGAGCGCGCCGCTCTTTTGCACCTGCTGGATCCACTCGACCACGGCGAGGTGACGGGCTCGGTACCGGCCGTCGGTCACGGTTGCGGTATAGGTGCCAAGAACGCCCTCGTCGTCCAGGAGCGCGGCCGTCATCAGCGGGTCGTCGAGCAGGGCACGAGCCCCGACCCGGTACGCGGTGCTGAGCCGTGGCAGACCATCACCCACCAGCTTCTGGCTGGTCTCGACCACGCGGCTCATGGCCCGCCGGAGCAGGGTGTCAAGAATGTCGTTCTTGCTAGCGAACTCCCGGTAGACCGCGCCTTTCGCGATCCCGGCGCGCTCGGCGATCGCCTGGACGCTCGCCGCGTCGAAGCCGCGCTCCAGGATGAGAGCCTCGGCGGCCTCCAGAATGCGGTTTCGCCGGTCCGGAATGAGGGGCCGGGGCATCAGTACCTCGGTCCCAGGCTGCTGAGAAAACCGGTCATCGCGGGGAGCACCAGGTCGGGTCGGTCACGGTGCACCCAGTGCCCCGCGTCTGGAATGACAAGCAGCTGGGCGTCGGGGAACCGGGCGGCGGCCCGCTGGGCGTACGCCAGCGGCACGCCAGCGTCGTGGTCTGCGTGGATCATGAGCACCGGGCACGGGAAAGAGCCTAGGCGCTCGGTGTAGCTGGTCTTGAGCCGGTTCCAGAGGAACTGGTCGCGCTGCCACTGCACGAAGGCGGCGAGTGCATTGTCTCGGGCGGCCGCGTGCATGATCGCGTCGAGCAGCTGAGGCGTACGCTGCTCGGGGTTGCGGATGAGGCTGCGAACACTGCTCTCCATCCACGTGCGGTTCTTGCCGTACGCACTCATCACCGCACTCAGCAGGCCGGTACGCAGCATCATCCAGGTGATGACGTGGACCGGCTTCGCGTACCAGCCGTCGACCTGGTAGTCCATCAGCCCGTAGCTGCCGAGCAGGATCGCCCCGGTCACTCGCTGTGGCCGCTCGAGGACGTGCCCGATCGTCATGCCGCCGCCCAGCGAGACTCCGCCGACCGCGTAGCGCTCCACGCCGAGAGCATCGACGAGCTCTGCGACATAGGTGACCAGCCGCTGCTGCGTTGCGTCCCACCTGGCGGGCGGACTCTCCCCGTATCCCGGGTGGTCGGGTGCGAGCACCCGGTACCCGACCTGGGCCACGGCGGGCCCCACGTCTGCCCACGACAGCTCGGCGCTGTCGAGTCCGCCACCGTGAAGAAGGAGCAGGGTCGGCGCCCTCGCCGCACCGTCGGGGGACCACTCCAGGTAGGACACCTCTCCCCAGGGCAGCCGTACGACCTTCCGTTCTGCGGCCATGCCAGACCCCCGTTGTGACCGATCAGCGGTTAACGGTCATAACCCTAGCAGAGGCGGTACGGACGCGAGCTCCCTGGCCCGTCGGAAAGCCCCCGCCCGGGCGCACAGCAGCGGGCGGAGCCGCCGGGTGCTGCGGTCTGGGTGGGCGGGTGCCCCGGTCCGGTCCGCTGGTGTGCGCGGCTGTCTGCTTGGTCTGGGCATGCCGCAGAGCGGGCAGAAGCCGCTGGGCACCCCGACGGGGCCGAGCCGGCGGTCAACGACCTGCTCGCCCCAGGAGCCGGTCCCAGAACCCCGCCGTACTCAGCGCCCAGCGTCCGCCACGGACAGCCGCGGTCAGATCCGCCGCCGGGCGGCTCCCTTGTCGGCCGACTGGGCCAGCGACCCGTACACCCGCAGCGCCTGGGAGACCTGCCGGTCACGGTGGGCCGGGGCCCATCCCTGCTGGTCACGGCGGGTACGGCGCTGGGTGAGCTCGTCGTCGCTGACCAGCAGGGTGATCCGGCGCTCGGGGATCGAGATCTCGATCTGGTCGCCGTCCTCGACCAGCCCGATCGGCCCGCCGGCAGCGGCCTCAGGCGAGATGTGCCCGATCGACAGCCCTGATGAGCCGCCGGAGAACCGGCCGTCGGTGATCAGCGCGCAGACCGGGCCGAGCCCGATGCCCTTCAGGTACGAGGTGGGGTACAGCATCTCCTGCATCCCGGGGCCGCCCTGCGGGCCCTCGTACCGGACGACCACCACGTCACCGGCCTGGACCTGCCCGCCGAGGATCTGCTCGACCGCCTCCTCCTGCGACTCGGAGACCCGGGCCGTCCCGCGGAAGGTCCACTGCTCGGCGGGGACCCCGGCGGTCTTGACGATGCACCCGTCCGGGGCCAGGTTGCCGGTCAGCACGGCCAGGCCGCCGTCGGTGGTGTACGGGGTCCGCACCGACCGGATGCAGCCGGACTCGCTGTCGGTGTCGAGGCTGGTCCAGCGCTGGCGCGAGGAGAACGGCTCGGTGGTGCGCAGCCCGCCCGGGGCCGCGTACCAGATCTCGGCCGGCTCGCCGCCACCGCGGATGTCCCAGGCCGTCAGCCACTCGTCGAGCGAGCCGGTGTGGATGGCGTGGACACCCGGGTGGAGCAGCCCGCCGCGGTGCAGCTCGCCGAGGATCGCGGGGATCCCGCCGGCCCGGTGCACGTCCTCGACGTACCAGTCGTGAGAGTTCGGGGCGATCTTCGCCAGGCACGGGGTGGTCCGGCTGAGCCGGTCGATGTCGGCCTGGGTGAAGTCGACCCGGGCCTCCTGGGCAGCGGCCAGCAGGTGCAGCACGGTGTTGGTGGAGCCGCCCATGGCGATGTCGAGCCGCATCGCGTTCTCGAAGGCGTCCTTGGTGGCGATCGACAGCGGCAGCACGGAGGTGTCGTCGTCGCCGTAGTAGCGGTTCGCCAGCTCGACGACGAGCCGACCGGCCTGCAGGAAGAGGTCTTCCCGGGCGGCGGCAGTGGCCAGGGTGGTGCCGTTGCCGGGCAGCGCCAGCCCGAGCGCCTCAACCAGGCAGTTCATCGAGTTCGCGGTGAACATCCCGGAGCAGGAGCCGCAGGTCGGGCAGGCGCTGGCCTCGATCTGGTCGAGCTGCTGGTCGGTGGTGCCGGGGTCGACCGCGCGGACCATCGCGTCGATCAGGTCCAGCGAGGTCTCGGTCTCGCCGTCGAGAACCGCCTTGCCGGCCTCCATCGGGCCGCCGGAGACGAAGACCGTCGGGATGTTGAGCCGCAGCGCGGCGATCAGCATCCCTGGGGTGATCTTGTCGCAGTTGGAGATGCAGACCAGGGCGTCGGCGCAGTGCGCGTTCACCATGTACTCGACGCTGTCGGCGACCATCTCCCGGCTGGGCAGCGAGTACAGCATCCCGCCGTGGCCCATGGCGATGCCGTCGTCGACGGCGATGGTGTTGAACTCGCGCCCGACCCCGCCGGCCTCGTCGACCGCGGACGCGACCAGCCGGCCCATGTCGCGCAGGTGGACGTGCCCGGGCACGAACTGGGTGAACGAGTTCGCGATCGCGATGATCGGCTTGCCGAAGTCGGCATCGGTCATGCCGGTCGCCCGCCACAGGGCGCGGGCCCCTGCCATCTGGCGGCCGTGAGTGCTGGTGCGGGAACGCAGTGCGGGCATCGGGCGGTCCTCTCGTGTCAGCCCCAGGCTAGCGAGAGCCGCCCTGGTGGACGCCCCGTTCCAGCTGGCGTGGACTGGCCAGCACAGCGGTCTTCGCGGCCGCACCCGTACGGACCGACCGGGCGCCTCGTGCTGGCGCCCGGAGGTGCCGGGCCTAGCAGCAGCGTCCTTCGACCACGGGGCGGTCAGACTCCGCGCGCCAGAACTCGCGCTCGCTCATCGGCGCCCCGTGGCCGTGGACGCGGTGGTGGGCCAGGTACTGCTGGTACTTGTTGGCTCCCAGCACCCCGTTGACGAACCAGGCCAGCTCGCGCCAGGTGGTCGTCGCCCGGGCCCGCAGCGACATCAGTGACCCTTGCCCCGGATGTCGGCGCCGGGGTGCTCCGCGTAGTACCCGGCCCACTGCTTCGCGAGAGCCTTCTCGCTCGCCATGGCGACCATTCCGGACGGGGCGTAGATCCGCGACTGGACGGGCGGGTCCTCGGTGTCCTTTCCGCCGCCGGCCCGGACTGCCTCCACCGCCTTCCACACGCACATCGCGATCACCACCAGCGCGCACGCCAGGAAGACCGCTGACAGCGTCGTCTGGACCGCGGTGTTCCGGATGACCGCCTCCATTGCCGGCACGCCCTTCACCCCGGCGAGCTCGGTCTGGCCGTCGGCGACAGCCTGCGCGAACCGGTTGTGGTTCGCCCAGTACCCGACCTTCGGGTCAGTGCTGAAGATCTTGAGGAACGACCCGGTGATCGTCACCACCGCCGCGAACGCCAGCGGTACGGCGACAATCAGCAGCGACCACGTTCGGCCCTTCCGGGCGAAGATCAGCAGGCACACCGCCAGGGCAGTCGCAGCGAGCAGCTGGTTGGCGACCCCGAACAGCGGGAAGAAGGTGTTGATCCCGCCCAGGGGATCGGTGACGCCGAGCAGCAGGATCGAGCCCCACCCCAGCACCATCAAGCCGGTCGTCAGGTAGCTGCCGACCTTCCAGGTCGCGTCCCGGAACCTCGGGTACACATTGCCCAGGGCGTCGGCCAGCATGAACCGCGCGACCCGGGTCCCGGCGTCGACCGAGGTCAGAATGAACAGGGCCTCGAACATGATCGCGAAGTGGTACCAGAAGCTCATCATCGACGCGCCGCCGAACCACTGGTGCATGATGCCCGCCAGCCCGACGGCCAGCGTCGGGGCGCCTCCGGTACGCGACACGATGCTGTGCTCACCGACCAGGCGGGCGGTCTCGGTCAGCTGGTCCGGGGTGAGGTTCACCCCGGACATGCCGAGCGAGTTCACGTACGCGACCGCACCCTCGACCGTGCCGCGGGTGCCGGCCACCGACGAGTTCATCGCGTAGTAGATGCCGTGGTCGACCGACAGGGCCGCGACCAGGGCCATGATCGCGACGAACGACTCCATCAGCATGCCGCCGTACCCGATGAAGCGGGTCTGGCGCTCCTTCTCGATTAGCTTCGGGGTGGTGCCCGACGAGATCATGGCGTGGAACCCGGACAGGGCACCGCAGGCAATGGTCACGAACAGGAACGGGAACAGCGAGCCACTGAACACCGGACCGTCGGAGCGGGACGCCCAGATCGTCACCGGCGGCACCTCAATGGTGGGCCGCACCACGACGATCGCCACCGCAAGCATCGCGATAGTGCCGACCTTCATGAACGTCGACAGGTAGTCGCGCGGGGCGAGCAGCAGCCACACCGGCAGAACCGCCGCCACGAACCCGTAGATGATGATCGCCCAGGCGATCACGATCGGCGGCAGGGTGAACCAGGCCTTGCCCCAGGCGGTGTCCGCCACGTACCCGCCGCCGACGATCGCGGCCAGCAGCAGCCCGCAGCCGATGACCGAGACCTCGGTGACCTTTCCGGGCCGGATGTAGCGCAGGTAGACCCCCATGAACAGGGCGATCGGAATGGTCATGCCGACGCTGAACACGCCCCACGGGCTCTCGCCCAGCGCATTCACCACGACCAGCGCCAGGATCGCGATGATGATGAGCATGATGACCAGGGTCGCGATCAGGGCGGCGATGCCGCCGAAGCGGCCCAGCTCGTCCTTGGCCATCTGCCCCACCGAGCGGCCACCGCGGCGCATCGAGCAGAACAGGACCACATAGTCCTGGACAGCGCCGGCGAACACCACGCCGACGATGATCCAGATCGTGCCCGGAAGATAGCCCATCTGGGCCGCCAGCACCGGCCCCACCAGCGGCCCGGCACCGGCAATGGCGGCGAAGTGGTGGCCGTACAGAATGCGCCGGTCGGTGGGCACGAAGTCGTGCCCGTCGAGCTGGTACTCACCCGGGGTGGCGCGCCGGTCGTCGGGCCTGGTGAGGTAGCGCTCGATGACGTTGGCGTAGAAGCGGCTCGCGATGAAGTACGAGCAGACCGCGGCGAAGACGAACCAGATGCCGTTGATCGTCTCGCCCCGGACCAGGGCGATCACCACCCACGAGACGCCGCCCAGGACGGCCACCAGGGCCCAGACCGCCACCTTGGCGGGGCTGAGCTTCTTCTCCTTCTCGATGACGTCTTCTGGCAGTGCGACGGGAGGGACGTCCTCCGGCCGCTCGGTGAGTGCTGCTGTCACTGTCTCGAACCTCCGTCCGCGGAGATGACCACGTCGTCAGCCGAAACGCTAGCACGCGCAGGCTTCTTCGCAGCCGCCGGTCGTGAGCCGGGCACCCTCCTCAAGTAGGCGCTGACAAGGTGTTATGCCAGGTGTGGGCCGGTCTGGGAGCAGCCGGGCGCTGCCCGGGGCGGCCCGCGTCGTCCAGCCGGGTGCGGAGGCGCGCCTCGACGGGCGAGACGGTGACGGGCTGCGCCCACCCGGCGTGCCAGGGTGACGGGGTGGGCGGGTACGACCGGGGAGCAGCAACGAAGGTGACCCTCGCCTACATGGTGTGGGGCGTCATGGTGCTGTTCTGGCCGCTGCTGGGGCGGGTCGGGGCCTGGGAGATCCTGGCCCACCGGGTGATCTGGTCCTCGCTGTTCGTCGTGCTCTGCCTGGTGGTGCTGCGCCGGCCGTGGGGCTGGCTGCGGCGGCTGCGCCACTACGGCTGGCGCCTGGCCGCGGCTGCGGTGCTGATCGGGCTGAACTGGGTCACCTTCATCTGGGCCCTGATCCACGGCTTCGTCGCCGAGACCGCCCTCGGCTACTTCCTCAACCCGCTGCTCAACGTGCTCCTCGGGATGCTCGTGTTCCGTGAGCGACCGACCCGGGCGGCGCTGGCGGGGGTCGGCTGCGCCGCGGCCGGGGTGGCGGTGATCAGCGTCGTCATGAGCAGCACGGTCTGGGTCGCTCTCAGCCTGGCGACGACGTTCGCGGTGTACGGGGTGGTCAAGAAGCGGGCCCCGGTCGGGGCGCTGGAGGGGCTGGCCTTCGAGTCGACGGTGCTGGCGCCGCTCGCCCTCGCCTACCTGGCCTGGCTGGGCCCGGGCGGCACCTTCGGCACCGACCTGCCGCTCAGCCTGCTGCTGGTCCTGGCCGGGCCGCTGACTGCCCTGCCGCTCGGGCTGTTCGCTGCCGCCGCGCCGCGGCTGCCGATGAGCCTGCTGGGGATGCTGCAGTTCATCGCCCCCACGACCAGCCTGGTCCTCGGCGTCACCGTGGTCGGGCAGCGGGTCCCGCTCGGGTACTGGCTCGGCCTGGCCCTGGTCTGGACCGGGCTGGCGCTGTACCTGACGAGCTCGGTCCGCCGCCGACCCGTACCGACGGAGCCCTGCTGACCCTGGACCGGCGCCGCTCGTGCGTACACCGGCACGGAACCGAGCCGACGCGACCGCGAGACGAGCACAGCTGCGGGCAGACCGGGCGCTGCCGGGCGGGGTGGTGGCCGGTGCGGCTGGCGGGGTCCGCTGGTGTGCCGCCGCCACGACGGGCGGTGGCCTGGGCGGGGGACGGCGGGCCAGGTCTGGTGCCTGAGGTGGTCAGCCCTGCAGCAGCAGGTACTCGTTGCGGGTCCGCAGGTGCTGGTTCGCGTACCCCTCGCTGGCCTTGCCGACATGGGTCAGCGCCCCCACCACGACCGCCTGGCGCTGCGACATCTGCCGCATGAACCGGTAGCTGACGGCGGCACCCAGCCCCGGCTGCCGTACGCCGAGGTAGGCCAGCACGTACCGCTGCGGCCGCAGCCGGGTCCGGACCAGGGCCGCGGCCCGGCGAAGCCACCCCGGGTCGGCCAGCCCGGTGCCGTAGTCCGGCAGGCAGACCAGGAAGCCCTCCGCCTGCTCACCCCGGTACGCCATCGTCACCAGGTCCAGGTTGGTGACCAGCCGCAGCGGGTCGAAGAGGGTCTCGAAGGCCGCGTACGGGACCGGCTGGAACCCGGGGAAGTCCGCGTACAGCTCGCTGATCAGGCCGTACATGTCCCGCAGCAGCCGCTGCCAGCCGGGCCGGGGCGGGCCGACCCGGTAGCCCTGGGCCTGGAAGCGCCGCAGCCGGGCCTCGTGCCGGGCGAGGTTCAGGTCCGGCGGCGCCGGGTGGTAGATCGCCGAGCGGTAGCGGTCGGTCTCGGCAAACCCGGCCCGCTCCCAGAGCCGTACGTGGTGCGGCGGGTTGAGCGGCTCGGTGAGGTACGGCTGCTCGTCGAAGCCGGCGACCTTGAGCCGGTACCGGACCCAGAACGAGGCGTCCATCGGCCCGACCAGCGGCTGGCCGGGCACGGCCTCCCGGACCGCGTCGAACAGGGCCGGCGCGACCCGGGTGCCGTCGGGGGCCTCTAGGAAGCCGACGTACCCGGTGGGCGTGCCGGGGTAGGTGGTGAGCCCGATCCGTCCGACCGGCTGCCCGTGCTGGTACGCGACCCAGCCGCGGGTGCTCAGGCTGCCGGACAGGACGTGGTGGCCGGTGAGGAGGGCCCGGTCAGAGGCGGGCGTGTGGTTGTACGTGCCGCGCCGGTGCAGCCGCTGCGGCAGCCGGACGAAGTCCTCCAGGGTCGCCGGCCCGACCGGACGGATCTCGGTCACCGGATCCGCACCAGACCACGACGGCCGTCGACCTCGACCTCGACCCCGTCGCGCAGCCAGCCGGTGGCGTCGGGGACCCCGACCACAACCGGCACCCCCAGCTCGCGGGCGATGATCGCGGTGTGGGAGAGCAGCGAGCCCCGCTCGACCACCACCGCAGAGGCGCTGACCAGGAGAAACACCCAGCCTGGGTCAGTGGTCCGGGCGACCAGGACGCTGCCCGGCTGGAACGGCTGGCGCGGGTCGTGCACGACCTGGACCGGACCGGTCGCGACCCCGCCCGACACCCCCGTACCGCGGCGGCTGGTGGGCCGGTCCGCGGCCGCCCCCGGGGCCGGGACTCCGCCCGGCTCCTCGTGCAGGGCTGCGGGCAGACCGGGGCTGGTGCGGCCGGTGGCGGCCGGCTGGGTGCGGGCCGGTCCGCTGCTGTGCGGCTCGGTGGGCAGGCGGAACGGTACGGCGTCGGGCGCCGGGTGGATGTCGAACGGCTCACCGGTGAAGACCAGCCGCCGGTACCCCGGCAGCCGGGCGAAACCGGCGTAGTCGGCCTGCCGGGCCCGGACCTGCTCCCGGTGGTCCGCGGCAGTGAAGAGCTCCTCCAGCGTCAGCCACCAGACGTCGGTCGCCGTCTCCAGGTGGCCGGCGGCGGCGTGCAGCTCACCGGCGCGGAGCGCGACCGCCCTGACCAGGCCGTAGACCCGGGCCCGGTCCAGCCGGGACAGCTCCCGGGCGGCGATGGCCGCGGTCGCCTGGCGCGCCAGGTACCCGACCAGGCCGCGTACCGGCTCGGCCGGCCGGCCCAGACCGGGGGCCGCGGCCCGGGGCAGCCGGCGCAGGGCCTCGACGAGCAGCAGCGGGTGGGTCCGGAAGGTCGGCGACTCCAGCTTCAGCTCCTCCAGGTACCGGTCGCCGAACTCGTCCAGGTACGCCCGCAGCTGTGCCGCGTACGGGTCGTCGCCGGCCAGGAAGGCGGCCACCGCCTGGTCGTCGTCGATCCCGTCCAGCGCGTCGGGTGCGGTGGCGGCGAGCCGCTGCAGCGCCCGTACGGGGCGCAGGCTCTCGATCCCCGCAATCTGCGAGATCAGCTCCCGAGCCCGGCTTCGGCGGCCTGTCATCCCTAGCCAGCCCGACAGCAGGGCCGGGAAGACGAAGGCCCGGACATCGTTGAGCAAGGTCACGTCCCAGTGCTGCAGCACTCGGTGCTCCAGCTGCTCGAAGGCCCGGCGCAGGTCGTCCAGCCCGCCGGACAGGTCGAGCCTGGTCTGCTGAACCTGCTCGTGAAGCTCGTCGACCAGCCGCGGGGTGGCCCGCAGCGCGGCCAGCAGCCTCACCGCCACCGCGAGCCGGCGCAGCCGACCCAGCAGCGGACGAACCTCATGGTCGCGGTCCTCGACGCCCAGCGCCCGCTGCCAGACCCGGGTGTACTGCCGGCTCAGCGGCATCAGCGCCAGCACCTGGTACCAGTGGTCGATCCGGTAGTACAGCCGCCCCGAGCAGGGCTCCACCATCCGGCCCAGCACCGGGGCGAGGCGCCGCACCAGGGCCGGGTCGCCGGTCAGCCGCAGGGCCAGCGAGCTGAAGACCCCCTGGTAGGCGCGTGGGACGAACGACGTTGTCAGGGGCAGCGACAGCCCGGGGTACGACTCGACGATGTTTGACGAGTCCAGGGTGACCGACTGGTCGCTGGGCCCGGCCGGGCTGCGCTTCGTGGCGGCGGTCCACGACCGGTGGCCCGCACCCGGGCGGGCACAACCGCGTCCACGGCCGCTTGCGGGGCCGCTGCCGGCAGGCATGCCCGCTGCTGTGCCGGCCGGGGCGCTGTGCCGGGCCGGCTCCCGAACTGCCAGCGAGGTGACCGGGCGGGCCTGGAGCGCCCAGAGCAGCCCGTCGGCGTCGACTGCGACCTCAAGGTCGACCGGCCCGTACCGGTCGTGAGCCCGCCGCAGCAGGTCCAGGACCTCGCCCAGCTGCCCCGGCGCCAGCACGTCCGGCCCGCTGCGGTACCCCTGCTGGTCGACGGTCGAGACGTGGTACGTGGTGGCGTCCTCGCCCTGCACCACCGCGCCGGCGCCCGGCCCGACGCTGACCACGGCCTCGCTGCGGATCCCGGCCGGGTTGACGCTGAACGCCACCCCCGACAGCACCGCGGGGACCATCCGCTGCACCAGCACCACCGGCTCCCCGGCCAGGTCAGCCGCGACCCCGAGCTGCTCCCCGTACACGCCGGGCGCGTCGGCCCGGTACGAGTCGGCGACCGCCCGTACCCGGTCCACGACCTGGTCGCGCCGGACATCAAGGTACGAGGCGAACTGGCCCGCGTACGAGGCCAGCGAGCCGTCCTCGGCGGCCGCGCAGGAGCGGACCGCGACCAGACCGTCGCCGGCGACCGCGTCGAAGGCGGCCAGGACCTCGGCCTCGCCGGCACCGGCCTGGACCACCGTCCACGGCGGTACCCGGGCGCCGACCAGCCCCAGCCGGCGCAGCCCGTCGGCCTTACTCATCAGTAGTACCCCAGGGTGAGGAAGACCACCACGGCGACCACCATCAGCCCCTCAACAATGTACGTGTACCGGTCGACCCGCTCCCGCAGCCGGAACGACTCCGGCTGGCGGACCCAGCGCAGAATGGTCCAGGTCACCCAGAGCACGTTGACGGTGAGCGGAATCATCGCCAGCCGGCTGACCGCGAACACCAGCGACAGGTTGGTGAGAATGTCGAGCCAGATCAGCAGCAGCACGAACCGGGCCGCCGGGCGGTACCCCCACAGCGACGAGTAGGTCACGTACGCGGTCTCCTCGCGCGGCGCCCGGACCTTGCGGACCACCTCCCAGATCAGGCTCGGGAAGTACATCGTCCAGGCCAGCAGGAACGTCGTCCAGGTCCACGGGTCAAGGCCGTACGCGATGACGCCATAGCTGATCACGTACAGGTTGAGCACCATCATCACCGGGTTGTGGGTGAGCAGCGCCAGGAACAGGTTGGGCTGGATCCTCGCCTTCGCGAAGAACCACATCGACATCACCGTCCCGTACAGGAACAAGACGATGAAGAACGGCAGGTTGTTCAGGTACACGGCGTTGAGCACCGTGGTCGGGGCGACCACGATCCCCAGCAGCACCCACAGGTCGCGCCGGTCGACCCGACCCGACGGAAGGACGCGGTGGGGAAACAGCCGGGCATCGGTCTCGGCGTCCTTGAGGTCGTCGGCGATCCGCAGCGCCAGCAGGAAGCAGAACACGGTCCAGGTGCCGACAGCCTCGGGAGCCCCGATGTGGAAGTCAGTGACTCCGTAGTTGAGCAGCAGCACGAAGTAGATCTCGAAGAAGATGATCGCCGAGACCAGCAGCCGGGACCCGATCGGGTACATCTCCCGCAGGTAGAGCCAGATGCGGCCCGGCACCGTGGCGGGCCTGGTGGTCGAGACCACGCTCACCGAGCCGTCGTACGGCAGCGCCTGGCCGGTGGGGTCAGTCCGGCTGGGAGTCTCAGGCATGTCCGACCTCCTGCTCCGGCCCGGCGGTGGGCTCCTCGCCGTCGCTCAGCACGATCACCTGGCCGGTGCCCCCGTCGACCTGGACCCGGGCGCCGTCCGGGATCAGCCGCAGCGCCCCGGCGGCGGCGACCACGCACGGGATCGCGTACTCCCGGGCGACTACGGCTGCGTGGCACAGTACCCCGCCGGTCTCGGTGACCAGCCCGCCGAGGCTGGCGAAGCGGCCGGCCCAGCCGGGGTCGGTGAACCGGGTGACCAGGATCTCGCCCGCCTGCAGCCGGCCGACCTGGTCCAGCCCGGTGACCGTACGGGCGGTGCCGGTCACCACACCAGTACTCGCGCCAGTCCCCGTGACCGTGGCACCACCGCTGGTGGGGGCGGGACCGCCGGCGCTGGGCGACAGCAGTCCGAGCTCGTCGTCAGGATGGAACTCACGAAAGGAGGAGTAGTAGGTCCGACCTCGTCGGACCCGCTCGCGGAGGGTGTCCGCGCCCAGCCCGCCGGTCAGGTGCTCCAGCAGGTCGTCACGGGTGGCGAACCAGATGTCGCCGGGGTCGTCGAGGACGCCCCGGGCGGTGAGTCGGCGGGCCAGCTCCAGGGTGGCGACCCGGACCGCATGGAGCACCCGGGTCGAGGTGTCGCGCATCTCCTCACGCCACCAGAGCAGCCGCCGGGTACGGTCGACGCGCCGGGCGAAGCGGCGGTAGGCGCGTGGTGACAGACGCTGGCGGGCGCGCTCCAGGGCGGCGGCCAGGCGGGCCTGGGTGCGGTCGCGGTCGGCGCCGGGACCGTACCGGTCGTCGAGCTCGAGGGCCTGCTTGAGCACCGCCACCAGGGGCGCTGGGTCCTCGGAGAAGTCCGGGTGGCTGATGTCCAGCTCCTTGGCGGAGTGGTGGCCGTGGCGGGCGATGAGGTCACGGACCTGGTCCAGGCCGTGGCCCGGGCACCCGCAGCGCAGGTCGGCCAGGACCTGGGGCTCGGGGGTGGTCAGCCAGTACGGGTCGTGCCGCAGCTGCTGGGCCAGGGTCCAGGCGTCGTGGAACGGCCGCAGGTGCGACAGGTCGTCGAGCCCGGCGATCAGGTCCATGTACCCGTCCGGGCCGACGACCGCGGTGATGGCCTCGCGGGCCAGCTGAAGGTGGATCGTGTTGAGAAAGATCTGCCAGAAGTACCAGCCCTGGGACTGGTCGAGATCCTCGGTGACCAGCCGGCGCCAGCGGGCCTCCAGCTCGGCGTCCGTCAGGGCCGCTCCGGGGCCCGCGGGTGTGCCCGGGGCCGGGCTGCCCGGCACCGGCTCACCGAGGGCGGCCAGGTGCTCGTCGGCGGTCGCGCGGCACCGGGCGCTGATCTGCGCCACGTCGCGCTCCATCTGCCGCAGGAGGCGGCGCTGGGTGAGGGCGGCCCGGGTGATCCCGAGCAGGCTGCGAGGGCTGAGGCGGGTCGTGGTCCCCGGCCCCTCGTACGCGATCCGCACCCCCAGCTCGGATTCGAACTCGCGCTCCACATAGCCCGGGGCCTTGGCCATGGCGGTCTTCACCATCGACAGGTTCCAGTACGGGCGGGCGAAGAGCAGCCGACCGGCGTCGGCGCTCCCCTGGGCCGGGGTAATCAGGTGCGACTCCACCAGGAACCTCGGCAGCCACCGCTGCCAGACGTCGCCGTACAGGCTCCACATCAGCGGGGTGCAGACCCCGGCCGCGACCCCGCCGTCCTTGAAGTTCGCCGTCGTCCACTGGGCGTCGGCCCCGGCCCAGTGAATCTGGGTGACGGGCCGGGCCTGCAGCAGCCAGAGCCGCCCGCCGGCGATCGCCCACTCCACGTCGCACGGGTAGCCGTGGTGGAGCTGGACCCGCAGCAGCGTGTCCACCAGGAGGTCTTGCTCGGCCGGGCTGAGCAGGCCGGCGTCGTGGCGGACCTCCCCGGCGTACCAGTCGACCACCGTCGTACGGGCCTCGGCCCGGCCCGCGACCAGCTCGTCGGCCAGCCCCGAGGTCGCCTCGATCACGATCTCGGTGTCGGCACCGGTGACCGGGTTCACCGTGAACGCGACCCCGGCCAGGTCTGGGTGCACCATCTCCTGCACGATCACGGCGGTGCTGTCCGGGCGCCACGGCAGGCCGTGGTCGAGCAGGTAGGCCAGCGCCCCTGGTGCCAGGCAGGAGCGGAAGCAGTCGACGACCCGGGCTGCGACCTCGTCCGTCGGCACGTTGAGGTAGCTCTCCAGGACGCCGGCGCCGCTGAGGGCCGCGCCGTCCTCATGCTCTGAGCTCGACCGTACGGCGTAGTGAGAGCCGGGCTGAAGCCAGTGACTGAGCTCGTCGGTGAGCCCGGGAGGCGGGGCCAGGGAGTCGAGGGCTGACCAGGCCCGCGCCAGGTCCGGCGGCTCGGCGGCGAGGGCCTGGGAGACCTCGCTCAGCTGCGGCCAGGCCTCGGCCAGGGCAGCCCCGGGCAGCACGACCGCATCCGGTACGTCGAAGCCGGCGGAGTGCAGCCGGGCCAGCGAGCGCGCCTTGCCTCCGACATCGGTACGGCCCAGCGCGGCTCGCAGCACCAGCATCTTCCGTCCTCCCGCTCCAGGGTGCCTCATAGCGGGCTGGAGCGCAGACGCAGCTGGTACAGCACCAGGTTCAGCAGAAAGTGGGTGACGGCGCCGACCAGGACCACGCCGAGAAAGGTGCCGGCCGAGACCGGTGCCAGCAGCGCCAGCACGACCGCGCAGCCAAGCACCGAGTCAACCTGGTCCAGAAGCACAAACACCCAGGCCCACCGCCCCTGCCGGGTCCTCCCGGGCCGGATCCCCACCCGCCGCTTCAGCCAGCTGTTCGGCAGCTCGAAGAGCCCGTACGCCAGCCCCAGCAGGGTCCCGGTCAGCGCCGCCCAGCCAGGGGTGCTCGGGTGCTCGACGAAGAGCAGGTTGTACGGCTCCAGGCTGCTGCCCCGCAGCACAGCGCCCCAGGCCAGCCCCGACAGCCCGCTGAGCACCGTCACCCCGACGAGGCCCTTCCAGGTCTTGTTGTCCCCGAGCAGGCGCCGGCCGTCGCGCAGAGTGCGGCCCTTGTCGATCGGGCGGGCCCAGCAGGTCAGCACCGGCGTCCGCACCCAGACCATGTTGAGCACCGCCCCCAGGATCGCAGGCAGGACAGTGACGTAGATCACGCCGATGGCTCTCAGCACACGTCGAGTGTGCACTGCGCTGAACCTGCACTGTGCTGAACCGCCGGCGCGGAGGCGGGCCGGCTCGTGCCCGGCGGTGCTGGACTGCCGCCGCCTGCGGGGGCACCCCGCGCGGGTCTGGCCGTCCGGGCTCTGACCACGGGCTCGGGCCACGGGCTCTGGTCACGGGCTCGGGCCACGGGCTCGGCCTGGGCGCTCAGCGCCCCACGCGCGGGCCGGGCGCCCCGGCGGCACGGTCTGGGCCCGAGACCCGCGTACAGCACGGCAGCAGTGGGCGGCTGCCCGGGCTCAACCTCTACCCTGGTTCCGATGAGCGACCTGCCAGCTTCGCAGCACACCTTCCAGGTCGACCTGCGTGGGCTGGTCGACCTGCTCTCCCACCACCTCTACTCCAGCCCCCGCGTGTACGTACGCGAGCTGATGCAGAACGGGGTGGACGCCGTCACCGTACGTGACGGGCTGGACCCGCGGCCGGCGATCCGGCTGACCGGCAGCGACGCGTCCGCAGACGGGCGGATGCACTGCTACGACTCCGGGACCGGGCTCGACGCTGCCGACGTCAACACCTTCCTCGCCACCATCGGGCGCTCCTCGAAGCGGGACCTCGACGAGGCCCGGTCTGACCTGCTCGGCCAGTTCGGGATCGGGCTGCTGTCGGCCTTCCTGGTCACCGACGAGATCGAGGTCGTCTCCCGCAAGGGCGACGGCCCGCTGGTCCGCTGGCGAGCCCGCTCCGACGGCTCGTACACGACCGACACCGTGACCCTCGGCCCCAGCGACCCGCGGGCCGCCTGGCTGGCTGACGGGCCGGGCACCTGCGTCGCGCTGACGCCGCGCCGCGACGCCGAGCACTGGCTGACCAGCGCCACCGTGACCACGCTGGCCCGCCACTTCGGCCGGCTGCTGCCGCACCGGGTGGAGTCGGTGCTGGCGGACGAGGTGGCCGAGATCGCCCCGACCACCCCGCCCTGGCTGATTGAGGACCCGCACCAGCGTCGCCTGGCGGTCCGGGCGCTGGGCGTCGACGAGCTGGGGACGGAGCCGTTCGCCACGGTGCCGGTCTCGGTCACCGCGGCCGGCCTGTCCGGGGTGGCGCTGGTCCTGGGGCAGCCGAACCCCTCGGCCCGTCCGCCCAGCTCGCGGGTCTACCTCAAGGGGATGCTGCTCGGCGAGGACATGCCGGGGCTGCTGCCGCCGTGGGCGTTCTTCGTCCGGCTGGTGGTCAGCACCTCCTCGCTGCGCCCGACCGCCAGCCGCGAGACCCTGTACGAGGACGAGCTGCTGGAGCAGACCCGCCAGGAGCTCGGCGACCAGGTGCGGCGCTGGCTGGTCCGGATGGCCGGCAGCGAGCAGGACCGGATGCTGGAGTTTCTGCGGCTCCACTCGGTCGCCGTCAAGGCGATGGCGCTGTCCGACGACGGCCTGCTGCAGACCGTGCTGCCGCTGCTGGGGTTCGAGTCGAACACCGGTGAGACGACCCTGCCCGAGCTCGCCCGGCGTACCGACCTGATCTACGTCACCCGTACTCTCGACGACTTTCGCCAGGTCGCCCAGGTCGGCGCCGCGCAGGGGATGGCGATCGTCAACGGCGGCTACGTGTACGAGCGGCAGCTGGTGCTGCGGGCGCCGGCGGTGCTCGACGGGATCCGCGTGGTGGAGCTCTCACCTGACGAGCTCGACCAGCACGTCCGTGATGTCGCGCCGTCCCGGCTCAGCCAGGTCGGCGCCGCCCTGGGGCAGATGCGCGAGGTCCTGGACCGGCTCGACGTCGACCTGGAGCTGCGCGGCTTCGCCCCCGCCTCGCTGCCCGCGCTGTACCTGAGCTCGCCGAGCGCCCAGGAGCGACGGGAGCGCCGCGAGGTCGCCAGCACCGCCGACGACACCTGGGCGGCGATCCTCACCAGCCTCGACGACGGCGGCTCGGACCGGCCCCGGCTGCTCCTCAACGACGACAACCCGACCGTACGGAGGCTGCTGGAGCTGGCCGACCCGGGCCTGGCCACGATCGTCGTCGAGTCCCTGTACACGCGGGCGCTGCTGACCGGGCACCACCCGATGCGCCCGGCCGACACCGCCGCCCTGGACCGGTCCTTCTCGGCCCTGCTGGACCGAGCCATCGACGGAGGAACCCATGGCTGACAGCGCCGACCGCGTCTATGAGCTGCTGCACGAGGCCCGGCAGGTCCCGTACGAGCAGCGTGCGCCCCTGCTCACCGAGGCGGTCCGGCTGGCCGACGAGCTGGGCTCGCCCGAGCTGGGGGTGAAGGCCCGCCAGGAGCTGACCGCTGCGTACGCGATGACCGGGGAGGCCAGCCAGGTCTTCGTGCCGTTCAGCCGGGTGCTGCAGCACTACCAGAGCGGTGTGCCCTTCGATGACGCGATGCTGTTCCGGCTGCTGTGGCACTACAAGTGGGTGGTCTGTGACCTGCTGGAGTTCCCCGAGGTGCCGCTGGCGCAGCTGGAGCAGAGCCTGCAGGGCATGCTCGACCTGTACCGGCAGGTCGGGGAGGGTCTGCAGCCCGCCTACGCCTGCGCGTTCCGGCTGGCCCACCACGTACGGGGCGCCCGCGCCGCACTGCCGGAGTTCGACGCCTGGACGGCCGAGCCGCGGACCGGGCTCAGCGACTGCGAGGCCTGCGAGCGGGACCTGCGGGCCGGCTTCTACGTCGGCCTCGGGCGCTGGGAGGACGCGCTGGAGGAGGCCGTACCGGTGATCGCGGGAAACCTGACCTGCAACACCCAGCCGGCCGAGATCACCGCCACGGTCCTGGAGCCGCTGCTGCAGCAGGGGCAGGCGAGCGAGGCGGCCGTCGCCCACCTGCGCGGCTGGCGGATGACCCGCGGGCGGCGCAACCTGGTCTTCTCGGCCGCCACCCACATCTGGGTGCTGGCCCGTACGGGCGCGGTCGAGCGGGGCCTGGAGCTGCTGGGCACCGTGCTGCCGGAGCTGGACGAGCGCCTCACCCCGATGGACGAGATGTACGTGTCGGCGGCCGCCACCCGGCTGCTGGACGCGGTCTCGGCCGAGGAGGGCCTCGGACAGCTGCCGGTGGCGACCGAGACCGGGCCGGCCGGCACCGTGGACCAGCTGCGGGCCGAGCTGCGGCTCCGGGCGACCCGGCTGGCGGGACGCTTTGACCAGCGCAACCAGACTTCCCGGATCGGGCAGTGGGTGGAGCAGGTGATGAGCGCCGGGCCGCTGCCGGCGATGCCGCTGGGCGCGCCGGCAGCCCGCAACGACACCGACCAGGACCGGATCGAGACCGTACGGCTGCCGCAGGCCCCGCAGGTCCACGACCTAGCCAGCCTGTCTCCGGAGGAGCTGAGCCGGCTGGTGGAGGAGCTGCAGCGGTACGGGACGAACGCCGACCTGGAGCGGGTGGCGGACCACTGGCGGACCAGGGCGGACGCTGAGGAGGCGGTCGCCGGCCCAAGCCCGCAGCGGCTGCACGTGCTGGGCGAGCTCGCGTACCTGGTGGTGTGGTGCCGGCGCCAGATGTCCCTGGCGGAGGCGGAGCGCTGGTCGCAGCGGGCGGCCGGGCTGCTGCGCCGGGCCGGGGACGAGGCGGAGGCGCTGCTGGTCGAGCAGGCCGTGGCCGGGCGCCGCGGCGACCTGGAGGCGATGCGCTCGCTGCTGCCCAGGATCGACCAGGTCGGCAGCGTCGTCCAGCGGGGCCGGGCCCGGTGGCGGCTGGTCCACTTCACGGTCGACACCGACGAGCTGGCGGAGCTGACCCGCCAGGTCCGCCAGATGCCGATCGGTGCCGACTCGACGCCGCAGGAGCGCCGGGTCTGGGCGATGAGCCACTACGGCCCGTCGGCCGACCTGGACACGTACGACGACTTCGTCCGGACGGGGCTGTCGGTCCTGCAGCCCGGGGAGTACCCCGAGACCCAGGTCGGGCTGCGGCTGAACCTGGTCCGCTTCTACATGGCCACCCAGCGCCCGCAGGAGCGTGACGCCGAGCTGGACCTGGCCGAGGAGCTAGCCCGGGCATCGGGCGAGCCGGTGCTCCTGGCCTCGGTGCTGGAGCAGCGGGCCCAGGTTGCGGCTGCGGAGGACTCGGCGGCGGCGGAGTCGTACCTGCTGCGGGCGATCGCCCTGACCGAGCGGGCCCACATGGTCGAGGCCCTGGCCGCCTGCAAGGGCCGGCTGGCGGACCTGCTGCGGGACCAGGGGCGGCTGCTGGAGGCTGCCGAGCAGGCCGAGTCGGCGCTGGCGATCCTGGACCTGGAGGACGGCAAGCTGTCCGAGGCTCGGCGTCTGCAGGGCCAGTATGCCCGGCTGGCCCGGCTGGCGGGCGTCCTGGCTGGGAGCCTGGACGAGCCGGTCCGGGCGGTGGGGCTGCTGAAGCGGGCCCTGGAGGAGTTCGAGGAGTGGGGCATGGTGCCCGAGGCCGCGGAGACGGCCTCGGACGCCGGGGACTACGCCGCCCAGACCGATGCGGTGGAGGCGGTCCGGCTGTACCGGCGGGCGATCGAGCTGGCGCAGCGCTGCGAGCACTGGGTCATTCTGCTGGTGACGACCCGTGACCTCGCGAACCCGGTGTTCGACGCGGACGGGCCCGACGCGGCCTTCCGGGCTCTTGACGAGTCAGTCCGCTGGCACGAGGAGCTGGAGGCCCGGGCGCTGGTCGACCCGGAGGTCCGCGAGAAGCTGGGGGGCTGGCGGTTTGACCTGGCCAAGCAGGAGCTGCGGATCCGCCGGGCGCGGCTGCTGGGGGCGGCTGAGCGGTTCGACGAGGCCGTGGCCGTACTCGGTGACGCGCCGGAGCAGCTGCTCCAGGCGGACGCCGAGGTGATGGGCCTGAACGCGCAGCTGCTGCGGGCCCGTCTGCTGCTCGCCGGCGGCCGGGTCGACGAGGGGCTTCGCCAGCTGGAGCCGCTGCTGGAGCAGCTGACCACGTGGGGCGACCAGGACTCGCTGGTACGGAACCTGGCCGGGCTGGGCGCCCGGGCCCTGGCCGAGGCCGACCGGGAGGCTGAGGCCGACGCCTTCTGGGAGAAGTGGACCCAGTCCTGAGCCTCGGTGAACCCCGACTCTCAGCCGGCTGAGGGCGCATGCCGGAGCTTCTCGTGTGACGAGCTGGTCCGCTAGCCTGGCTGGCCTGCTACGCACGTGCTTGGGGAGGTTAAACAGTGTCCGTCGGACCTGTCGGACCCGTTGAGAGGGACAGCCATCACCCCTGGAGCGTGGCGAGCATCACAGCTGGGATATTCGTCGGGATACTCGTCACTGTGGGGGGAGGACTGATCGTGTGGGGTATCCAGAGGCGCGCGGAACCCCCTAGTGTCGCGCCCCCAGCATCAACGGTGGCCTCTCCCGGGGCTTCCGGGGCGTCGAGCCCGACGAGCGTGCCGTCGTCCGCAGGTGCAAGTCAACCGAGACCTGCGACCTCGTCCGTCCCCACCCAACCGTCTCGTACGGCCGAGGCAGGCGCCAACACAAACCATTACGTTCCAGCACGATGTCGATACGGCGGGCCGGGTGTGGATCAGGCTCCTGCCTCAGGACCGGTATGAGGGGAAACCTCACAAGATCCGGGTGGTCTGGGGATCTTGGCAGTACCAGGACACTTTCACCCTCAACGGGCCGCTCGTGCTGCTGCACACCAAGGAGGCGGGTACGAGCTACCCGTTGACGGTTCATGTCGAACCGGCCGCCCATGCCCGCATAGGGCACGGCTCAGCGCCTCAGGGGCGCCAGGTAGACACCAACGGGTTGTGGACCAGTTAGAGAAGAACCTGACCGCTCAGGCCGACCCCAGCACCACCCCCGGCTACAGCGCCAGGTTGTGGACCAGTGAGAGAAGGAGCTGACCGCGCTCAGGTACGGATGGTGCGCACGACGGCCGGGGGAAGGTTCACCCAGGCGGAGCGGGTGGTTCCGTGGTGCTGGTGGTGGACCTGCCGCAGGTACGTCTGAACGGCCTCCTGCTGGTCGCGAGACGGGCCGCGGGGGGTGATCGCGATCCGCAGCTGGGCGCCGCGGTAGGCGAAGTACGACAGGGTGCCGCCGTCGACCAGCTGGTTGAGCATTTGCTCCACGGTCTGGCGGACCTGGTCGGGGTGGAAGATCGCGAACGGCAGGCTGGAGACGATGTGGTGGAAGCGGTGCCGGCTGGGCTCGACCTCGTCCAGCCGGCAGGCCAGCACCGTGGTCTCGATCTCGGGGCGGGCGTCAGCGAGAGCCCGGAGCCGCTTGGTGAACCCCCGACTGGGCTCCACCACCACCAGCTGGCTGCCGCAGGGGAGCCGGAGCAGCAGCTCGCGGGTCACCGGCCCGGTCCCGGCGCCGACCTCCAGCACCCGGACCGGCGGGCCCTGCGGGTCGACCTGGGCTGTCATCGCGACCGCCAGCTGGGGTCCGCTAGGGGCAACAGCCCCGATCGCGTGGTACTCGGCGACCGCCTGCCGGGCGAAGTCCGCATACTCACGTACCGCCCGGACCACGCGGGAGATCATCGACACGGCCCTGGACGGTAGCACCCTTCCCTTCGTCCTCGGTCCACACCCCAGGTCAGGGCCTGCAGGGCGAGGGCGCCGGCAGATCTGCGGGCAGAAGCCCAGCCTGCCCAGGAGCTGGGCTGGGTGAGGCAGGGGACGGTCCGCTGCTGTGCCCCGATGACGAGCAGGCACTGCCCTGGGCAGATGAGGACCGGCCCACAGTTCGGTGCCGCCCCGGGCACCGGTCCTACCCTGGTCGCGATGAGACTCCTGAAGCGCTTCGAGATTCCCGGCGCCACCAGGGAGGACTGGATCGCCGACGCCACCTTGGCAGCCCTCAGCATCGCGCTGGGCCTGGTCCCGTACCTGGTGATGGCGTGGCTGTTCGACGCCCGGCAGACCCCCGAGATGATGTTCTGGAGCGCGGTCACGTCCCTGGTCGCGGGGGGCGCGATCGTGATCCGGCGCAGCTACCCGCTGCTGTTCATGGGGACCGCCGTCCTGGCGCTGCTGGTCCAGGTGGTCTTCGTTCCCACCCCGACGGTCGCGATCCTGGTGGTCCCGCTCGCCAGCTACACCGTCGCCCGGCTGGTGCCCGGCCTGGCCTCGCGCTCGGTCGTGGTCTGCGGCGCGGTCGGCGCCGTGCTGGGCCCGATCCGCTGGATCAGCCTGCCCTACGGCAACACCTCAGCCTCAGCCTTCGCCGCGATCCTGGCCGCTGGGGTCTGCGTGGGCCTGGTGATCACCCCGTACGCGATGGGCCGCCGGGCCCGCGACGTCGCCGCTGCCCGGGACGCCCTGCTCGAGGCCGAGGCGGAGCGGTACCAGATCCTGCTCTCGGAGCGGGAGCACGAGGCCCGGGCCGCCGAGGCCAACGCCCGCAACCAGATCGCCCGCGAGCTGCACGACATCGTCGCCCACTCGCTGTCGGTGATCGTGGTCCAGGCCGAGGGGGGCCGGCGGCTCGCAACGAAGCAGCCCGAGGCGGCCGGCGAGACCCTGGCCACGATCGCGACCACCGGGCGGGAGGCGCTCAGCGAGATGCGCCGGATCGTCTCGGTGCTGCGGGCCGGTGACGAGGAGCCGACCGCCTACGCACCCTCCCCAGGACTGGAAGATATTCCTGCCATGGTTGAGAAAACTGAGGCTCGGCTGGTGGTTGACGGGGAGCCGCCGACGGTGGTGGCAGGGCTCGGTCTGACCGCGTACCGCGTGGTCCAGGAGGCCCTCACCAACGTGCTCAAGCACGCCGGCCCCGGCGCCGACCCGGTCGTCACCCTGAGCTACCGCAGCGACGAGATCACCATCGACGTCTCCGACTCCGGGATCGGCGCCCGGGCCACCTCGGACGGCGGCGGGCACGGCCTGCGGGGAATGGAGGAGCGGGTCGGCTCGCACGGAGGCCGCCTCGTGGCCGGACCCCGCGAGCGCGGCTACCAGGTCCGCGCGTGGCTCCCGGTGCGGGCTCCGGAACCAGGGAGAATCTCCTCGTGAGTCCGATCCGCGTACTTCTGGTGGACGACCAGGCCCTGGTCCGCAGCGGTTTCCGCATGCTGATCCAGTCCGAGGACGGCATGCAGGTCGTCGCCGAGGCCAGCGACGGCGCCGAGGCGCTGGCCACCTTGGCCCGTATCCCCGCCGACGTGGTGCTGATGGACATCCGGATGCCCGTGATGGACGGGGTCGAGGCCACCCGACGGATCGTCGCGTCCGGCGCCGCGACCCGGGTCCTCGTGCTGACAACGTTCGATGTCGACGAGTACGTGTACGCAGCGCTGCGCGCCGGGGCTAGCGGCTTCCTGCTCAAGGACGCCCGCCCCGAGGACCTGCTGTCCGCGGTCCGCAGCGTCGCGGCCGGGGACGCGGTGGTCGCCCCCAGCGCCACCCGACGACTCCTGGAGCAGGTCGTGCCGGTGCTGCCGACCGGCCGCAAGCCCGATGACAGCCGCCTCGACGTGCTCACCGACCGGGAGCGGGAGGTGCTGGTCGAGATCGCCAAGGGCGCCACCAACGCCGAGATCTCCGCCACCTTGTACATGGCGGAGGGCACCGTGAAGACCCACATCGGCCGGCTCCTGGCCAAGCTCGGCGCCCGGGACCGGGTGCAGCTGGTGCTGATCGCGTTCGAGACCGGCCTCGGCCCTGCCTGACTGCCGCCTGGGCGGTCACGTACCGGGGCTGAACACGGAGGGCAGCAGCAGGGATCGGGGGCCGGGGCGGCGCTCCACCTCGGCGATCACCATCTCGACCAGGGCCGCGGCGACCTTCTCGATCGGCTGAGCGACGCTCGGCAGCCCGAGCGAGAGCGCGACCGGCCCGTCATCGAAGCCGACCACCGAGCCGGTCGGGTCGAACCCGGGGACCGGCTCCTCCCGCAGCACGCTGGCCGCCCCGAGCGCCAGTGAGTCGCTTGCGCAGACTGCGGCCGTCGCCCCGCGCCGCCGCAGCACCTGCATGGCCTCGCGACCCTCCCGTACGCCCTCGTCAACCGCGAGGTCGAGCCGGTCGAGGTCAACGTCGAGGCCGGCCATTCCCTCGCGCCAGCCGGTACGGCGCTCGGCCCCGACCGTCGGCACCTCGCCCCACCCGATGAAGCCGATCTGGGTGTGGCCGAGGCTGCGCAGGTGCCGGGTCGCGTCGGCGACCCCGACCACGTTGTCGACATCGACCCAGGGATGGTCGGCCGGCTCCGGGGTCCACGGGCGACCGAACACGGCGAACGGGATCCGTGCCTGCTGCAGCGCTTGCGGTCGCGGGTCGCCGACCTCGCTGTACGCGAGCAGGGCGGCGTCGACAGCGGACGAGTCGTACAGCTCACGGATCGCCTTCACCTCGTCCTCGAAGGAGTCGGCGGTGAACAGGACCGGGTGGTAGCGGTGCTCCCGCAGCGCCTCGGTCGTGGCGTGCAGCAGCCGGTCCATGACTGTGCCGCTGATGCCGTCGGTGAGTGGCGCCAGCCGGACCGCGACCGCTGACGCCCGCCGGTTCCGCAGCGCGCGGGCCACCGCTGACGGCCGGTACCCGGACTCCTCGATCCGCTGCCGGACCCGCTGCAGGGTCTCCTTCTTCACTAGGTGCGGCGCGTTGATGGCGTTTGACACCGTCTGCCGCGAGACCCCGAGCTCGCGGGCCAGGCTGACCAGCGTTGGCCGTCGCACGTTGTCGGACTCGGTCACAGCACACCCCCATCATGGTCTGTTGGGGGTACGCCCAGTTTAGTGCGGGAGCTGTCGTGCAGCTGTGCTCCGGGCAGAAGCACCCTGTGCTCAGCCGGGCGGGCGGGCCGAGGAGCAGGGCCTCGCCGAATGCAAAGAAGGCTCTCATCTGTGCGACAAGGCCTGACCTTCTCCTCGTACGGTGCGACAGTTCCCCCACAGGAGGTCAGGATGCGTCCGCTCGCCACTCGAGTCTGTACCGCAGCCCTGGGCGTCGTCGCGGGCGTAGCGGCCGGGGTGACCCAGCCGGCGTACGCAGCCCCCGCCCCGAGACCCATGGCCACGTTCTCCACGGCCGGAGCCTTCAACCCGCTCAAGCCGGTCCGGGTCCTCGACACCCGGTACGGCACCGGAGCGGCCGGCCCGGTCGGCCCGGACCAGGTCGTACGGCTGCCGGTCCGCGGCCGCCACGGGGTGAGCTCCGGGGCCGGCTCGGTGGTCCTCAACGTCACTGTCACCCAGCCGTCAGACTCCGGGTTCATCACCGTCTACCCGGGCGGTACGGCGCCGACGGTGTCGAACCTCAACTTCGTGCGGGGCCAGACGGTGTCGAACCTGGTGGTCGCCCAGATCGGCTCCGACGGGTCGATCTCGATCCGGAGCTCCTCGAAGAGCACCGTCCAGCTGGTCGCCGACCTCGCCGGCTACTACCAGGGCGGACGGGCCGTCAGCAAGGGCATGTTCCAGCCGATGGCCCCGGCGCGGATGCTTGACACCCGGACCTCGGGGCGCCCGGTCCCCCCCGGCGGCAGCGTCGACGTCCAGGTGCTCGGGGTGAGCGGCGTCCCGGCGAGCAGGGTGCAGGCGGTCTTCCTCAACACCACCGTCACGGAGCCTCGAAGGAGCGGGTACGTGACCGCCTGGCCGTCGGGGACGGCCCGCCCGACCGCGTCCAGCCTCAACTTCGTGGCCGGGCAGACCGTGCCGAACCTGGTGATGGTCAAGGTCGGCGGCAACGGCAGAGTGTCGCTGTACAACGGCTCGGCCGGTACGGCCCACCTGGTCGCCGACATCGCCGGGTACGTCGTCGACGGGTACGACACCGAGCAGCCGGGGGCGTTCATCCCGAGCTCGCCGGAGCGGATCATCGACACCCGGCTGCCGAGCTGGAAGACCGGCAAGCTGCAGCCCCACTGGGAGGGCATCGGCTGCTTCGCGCCGTGGGTCGGCGCCGTGATGGCCAACGTGACCGCGATTGAGCCGGAAGCGCCCGGCTTCATCACCGTGTCGCCCCGTACGGGCGAGCTGCCGACCGCGTCCAGCGTGAACTTCGTGGCCGGCCAGACCGTGCCCAACCTCGCCACGTCCCCCGTGGACGACAAGCTGATGGTGTCGTTCTACAACGGCTCCCCGGGCGCGACCCACCTGGCGGTCGACCTGGCCGGCAGCTTCGTGGGGGCCGGGGGCCTGAACGCTCCGCTCCCGCCGGGTGGGGACCCGTGCGACGAGCTGCGTTCGATCACGTACCAGGGTGTCAGCGCGCAGGCGGTCGGCCCGGTCCGGGCCGGCGCTGCTCCCCGCTGACCTGAAACCGACGGACGGCAGGGTCGTGACTAGCAAAAAATCCCATGTCATACTGGGAATCTCTACGGCCGGGGGCGCTCAGCACCCACGCACCGTGCAGGTCGCGCGGTGACGCGACCGAAGAACGGCCTCACCGGACCCGGCCGTGGAAGGAGCTCTCGTGGGACGGACCCTGCTGGTTGCCCTGCTGTCGCTGACCCTGCTGCTGACCAGCCTGCCCCGGGCGGTCGCGGCCCCCGTACCTGAGGCTGAGCCGCAGGCGACCGCTCCGGGGACCTTCGTCCCGCTGGCGGCGCCGGTCCGGGTCCTCGACACCCGCAGCGGGGTCGGCGCGCCAGCCCGCCGGCTCGGGAACCAGGGCACGGTCCGGGTCGGGGTCTCCACGATCGGCGTACCGGCCAGTGCTGCCGCGGTCGTGGTCAACGTGACCGCCGTCCAGCCCACCGCCCCCGGCTTCGTCACCGTGTACCCGTGGGCCGGGAGCGTTCCGCCGCTGGTGTCGAACCTCAACTTCGTCCCCGGCGATGTGGTGCCGAACCTGGTCGTGGTGAAGCTCGGTACGTCCGCCTCGGTGGGGCTGACGGCCTCGCTGCAGGGCACGACTGACCTGGTCGCCGACGTGGCCGGCTACTACGTGGGCGGCACGGCGAGCGACAGCGGCGCCTTCGTCCCGGTCTCGCCGCAGCGGCTGCTCGACACCCGGGCCACGGTGAAGCTGGAGGCGAACACGGAGCTGACGCTGGATGTGGCTGGTCAGGCCGGGGTTCCGCGGACGGGCGCCCAGTCGGTCTTCGTCAACGTGACGGCGACCGAGCCGGAGGCCGCTGGCTTCCTCACCCTCTACCCGTACGGCGCCAGCCGGCCGACCACCTCGAATGTCAACTTCCGGGCTGGCCAGACGGTGCCGAACCTGGCCAGCGTGAAGCTCGGCGCGGGGTACATGATGATCGTCAACGGCTCGTCGCGGCCGGTCCACGTGGTCCTCGACGTCTTCGGGTACGTGCTGGGCAACGGGCAGCCGAGCAAGGTCGGCTCGTTCGTCCCGCTGACCCCGTCGCGCACGTACGACTCGCGCTCGAGTGACCAGGGGATCTACTCGCCGGCCGAGCCGCCGGTCGGGTTCGTCTTCCCGCCAGGGGTGCAGGCGGCGGTGCTGAACGTCACCGTGACCAGCCCGATGGCCTCCGGCTACCTGGTGGTCTACCCGGGCGTGGCCAACCCGTCACGGCCAGGCGAGACGATGTGCCAGTCGCCAGGGCCGACCTCGAACCTGAACTTCGACGCTGGCGAGACGGTCGCCAACCTGGTCGTCACGGCGACCGGCGGGCCGAGCAACGCTGTCTGCGTACGGCCGGAGTCGGCCGCCGGGTCGCACTTCATCCTCGACCTGGCTGGGGTGTACGTGAACCCGGGCACGTTCGCCGGCGGGATCGGCGCCCACCAGGCCAGCCTGACCTCTGCCGAGATGATGAAGCTGCTGAAGCCTCGCGGCTGACGGTGCTGGACCGTCCGGGCCCCGCTCAGTCCCGTCCCTCGGCACCGCTGGCCCGGCGCGCACAGCAGCGGACCGACGCTCGCTGCCGCGCCCACCAGCCCTCGGTCAGAGCGGTTCGGTCCGCTCGTGTGCCAAGCACAGCCCGAGCGGAGGCCGTCTCGACGGCACAGGTGCCCCGGCACAGGAGCGGGCCCACCCTCATCCAGGGCCGCGACCAGAGACAGGCAGCAAGCGGATCGGCCCGCCCGTGTGCCCGCGATCGTTGGGAGCGGTGAAGAACGACGAGCTGTACCCTGGCACCCACCTGCTCGCCCACCCCGACCACAGCTCCGAGGCCGTCCACCAGTACAGCTAGGCCCAGGCGAAGGGCCAGACGGCGCTGGTCCGCAGAAAGTCCAGGTACTGCTCGGGCGGCAGCCCCTCGGCGGTGTTCAGCCGGCAGAAGGCCTGGTGCTCCCCGAGCACGGTCTCGGCGTCAGACGGTGACGCCGCGCAGGCTAGGAACAGGGTGCTGGCTCCGATGGCGAGCGGGAGGGTCCCGTACCGGCGCTGCCAGGAGCGCAGCACGGCGCTCAGCTGGCCGGTGGAGAGCGCCGAGGCGGTGGCGCCGCCCCACCCCGTACGGGCGACCACGTCGGCCGGCTCGATCACCGGCACCAGGGCGATCTGCCCGTCCCCCGGCAGCCACGGGGTCTCGGCCAGGTAGACCACCGGGTTGGTGGTGTCCAGCTCCGGCGCCCCCAGCGGCACGGCCAGCACCGCGGCCGGGTCGTTCAGGGCCGGGTCCTCCAGCAGGTACGGGAAGTGCTCGCTGGTCAGGGGTTCTGACACCACCAGGGGCCACAGTCCGGTGCTCTCGAAGCAGCCGGCCAGCGCCAGCCAGACATCGCCCGAGCCTGGGACCAGGTCATCGGTCAGCCAGAGCCGGCCCACCGGGCGCCCGGCCGGCAGCTCGACCGGCCCGAGCGTGCAGGGGCCGGCCCCGGGCAGCGAGCCCGGCGACGCGAGCACCCGGATCCGCTGCGGCACGAGACTCACGATAAGCCAGGACGGCGGGCGGGCCCCGTACAGGTGAGGAAACCCTCCTGGTCAGGGCGTGCGCCGGACCGGGCTGCGCCGCCGCCGGCTCCGGCGGCCAGGGCGGAGCCTCAGGACCCCCACGATGACAATCATTCCCGCCCCCACCAGGGCGAACGGGGCAAAGGCCTGGGCCGTCCACCAACGCTGAGAGCCCACCGGGTGACCGTCAGCGACCAGGATCTCGACTGGCTGGCGGCTCGCCGTCTCCCAGTCCATGGGAAGGTGGCTGCTGACCCGTGCCTCCTGGCCGGTCAGGTCAGACGTCGCCAGCACCTCGTACGGGGCCTGCTGGGCCTCGATCCGGCGTGGTAGGCGGGCTTTGCTGTCCCAGTCAACCTGGTCGGCCTGGCAGCGCCAGCCGATCCACAGCGACCACATGCTGCGGGAGCAGCGTATCTGGGTGGCGGTCCCCTGGCCGTGGATGCCTGCCTCGATCCCCCCGCCCTGCGACCGTGCCACTCCCTGGGCTGTGAGCACCAGGGAGCCGACGACCAGCAGGACCACGAGCAGAACGGCGGCGGTGAGCACCACTTGGTTGTTGCGTCGAGCCATCGTCGTCCTCATTTCTCTTGCGCCACAGGCTACGGCGCGCCACCCGCCCGCGGGCCCGATCGCTGACGGTCGGTCAGCCGTCTGGCCCGGCGGCGGTGCGGCAGGATGGCGGACATGCCTGACGCTGACCGGGTGCTGCCGGACGCTGACCCTGCCGGTACGTACGCAGCTGTGTCGGCGCTGGTATCCGGCGAGCAGGTACGGCCCGAGCAGCTGGACGAGATGCTGCGGGTCGTCGCCGTACGGGAGGACTGCGCCGACTTCCGGGTGCTGGTGCTGCTGGCGCTGCTGCTGCGCGACGACCAGCGCCCGGGGCTGCTGAGCGGGCCGGACCGGGAGCGGGTGCGGGCGGCGGTGCTGGGCTTCCGGTACTGGATGAGCGAGCCCGGCGACGACGGGATGTGCCTGTGGTCGGAGAACCACCAGGTGGTCTTCGCGACCTGCGAGTACCTGGCGGGACGCCGCTGGCCCGAGGAGCGCTTCTCCAACGACGGTCGGCTCGGGGCCGAGCACGCCGCGTCGGCGCAGGTGCGGCTGCGGCGCTGGCTGAGGCTGCGGTTCCGGTACGGGTTCTCGGAGTGGCTGTCGCCGGTCTACTACGAGGAGGACGTGGCGGCGCTGACCATGCTGGTCGACCACGCCGACCCAGAGCTGGCCGGCATGGCCACCGGGGTGCTCGACCTGCTGCTGCTCGACTGCGCCCTGCACAGTGCGGCCGGGGTCTTCTCGCCGGCCGCGGGCCGCTCGTACCAGCGCCAGCAGCAGGACCCGCTGACCGGCGAGATGCAGCTCGTGGTCGACGCGGCCTTCACCGACCGGCCGCTGCGGCCGGCCTGGGACCAGCTCGCGATGCTGTTCTGCCTGCGGCAGCGCTACCAGGTGCCGCCGGTGCTGCGCGAGATCGCCACGTACGCCGAGCCGGTCACCGTACGGTCGACGCACGGCCTCACGGTCGCCGAGGCGGTCGGCGTCTTCGACGACCCGGTCGACCCGGAGACCACCGGCGCGCTGCTGTGGGCGATGGAGGCCTTCGTTACCCCCGGCAGCATCCGCGCCACGATGGCCGCGTACGAGCACTGGCAGCTGCGCGGCAACCCGTTCCTGGCGGGGCTGGCGGCGCTCCGACGGGTCCCGCGGGGCCTGCTGAAGCCCCTGGTCGCAGCGCTGAACCCGGTTGTTCGGGGGACTGCCCTGGAGCGGGCCGAGGTGCAGACCCACCGGGGCCGCAGCTTCGCTGTCTCCAGCGCCCAGCACTACCGGCCGGGCGGTTTCGGCGACCAGCAGCACCTGTGGCGGGCGCTGCTGCCGGGCGGAGCAGCGGTCTTCGCGACCCACCCGGGGTCGGCCCTGGTCGGTGACGGCTCTCGCAACCGTACCCCTGACGCCTGGGTCGGCAACGGGGTCAACCCTGACCTCGGCCAGGACGGGCCGCTGCTGCTGGCCCGCTACGACACCCGAGTACGGCGCGGCTACGGAGAACGGGACCGATTTCGGGGCAGTCACCTGTACCTGCCGCGGGAGCGGCTGGAGACGCTGCTGGAGGGCCCGGACTGGCTGGTTCTCGGCAGTGGCGGCGGGCTGCTCGGAATCCGGGCCACCGGGCCGCTCCAGGCCGAGGCGGGCGGGTACCGGCTGGACGGGCCGGTCACCGGCTGGCTGGTCGTCGGCGCTGAGGAGTCGCAGCAGAGCCCGTACGCGCTGCGCGACTGGCTGCTCGGCTGCCGGCTCCGCAACGGCCGCCGCTGGCTGGAGGCCGTCACTGGCCGCGGGACCTACCGCCTGGGGCGGGGCCGGCTGCGCAAAGACGGGCAGACCCTGACCCGGAGCCACCGCCGGTACGAGTCACCGTGGGTGACCGCCGAGCGGGACCCGGCCCGGGTCACCGTCGTCGGGCAGAGCGGCCGGCTGGTCATCGGACCGGCCGGGCGGGAGCGGTTCTGCTGACCTGGTCGAGGCGGGGCTGTGCGGCTCCCGTGCGGAGCATCCTCGCGTACGGGGCGGCCCGCCGGAGCACCGGATCTGGTCGGGTGGTGGGAGCAGGGCACGTAGAGTGACCAGGTGGTCAGCAAGAAGGCGGGCTCTGGGCGGAAGGTGAAGCCGCTGCGGCCACGAGCGCGGCCGAGAAGGCCGGCACCGGCCCCGGCAGCGCGGGACTACCGGGTTGGTCTGACGGCCGGGTGCCTCCTGGCGGTGATGCTGCTCACCGGCCTGCTGCTGCTGACGGCCCAGGACGTCGCCCGGTCTCAGGGCGGCGGCATTGACCCGCAGGTGAGGGGTACGGGGACCGCGAGCCGGCTCCAGTGCTCTCGGTGGGCGGCGTCGCTGTGGATCGGGTGGGTGTGCCAGGCGGAGCAGATCGACTGGTCCAGCCGGCAGCTGCCGAGCCGGGTGGAGGCCCAGCAGCCCCCGTACCAGGTGCTGGCCCGCGCTGACCTGAGCGGCCAGTCCGCCTCGGTGGCCAGCCACGTGCCCTCGGGCTGGATGACTGCTGGCAGCGGGCTTCGCAGCCTGCCTCCGAGGGAGGTCATTGTCGTGGCCGGGCACCCGGTGGGTGCGTCCGGATGGTGGACAGCCCAGGTCTTCGCTCCTCCCGCTGTCCTGGCCGGGCTCCTGGTGGCAGGGGCGCTGGTGCTGCGTCGCCGGCGATGACCCGAGACGCCGCTAGTGTGACCGGGTGCCTGAAGAAGAGTCCCTCGCCAGCGAGGAAGAGGTAGTGCTGTTTGGCGCTGACCCTGAAGAGTTCATCAACTCGCTGGTGGCCGAGTCGCTGAGAGCTGAGGCTGAAGGGCGTGCCACTGAGGGAACTGTCGAGGTAGCAGCTCCCACAGGTGTCCTTCGGGCCGTGCACACTGAGAGCGACACAGCGTCCCAGCCGGCCTCCGTCCTGGCTGCTGAGCACGTTCAGGACCTCCTGGCTGGCCCCGGGCTGCAGGGCGACAGATCGAGCCTCGAGCCACCCGACGACATCCCGTACCTGGGTTCGTGACTGGTTCGACCCGTCTGCCTGTCGTTCTGTCCGTGGTCGCCTGCGCCGGGCCCCGTGCGCCCGCGACTGGCCGTAAGGTCGGCTGGTGCCTACCCGTACTGTCAGCGTGATCCTGTTCGAGCGCTTCGAGCTGCTGGACGTGTTCGGTCCGGTCGAGGTACTCGCCGCCGGCGAGGGGATCACCGTGGAGATGGTGGGACCGGTCGCCAACGAGCCGGTCCGCAGCGCGCAGGGCACTCGGGTGCTCGCGGACCGTGGCTACGCGGACCTCACCGACTCCGACATCCTCCTAGTGCCCGGAGGCATGGGATCTCGGACCCTGGTCCGCGACGCCTCCTTCTGCTCCTGGCTCGCCGATACCGGCCGGCGCGCGGCGCTGGTGACCTCGGTGTGTACGGGGTCGGCGGTCCTCGCCGCGGCCGGCCTGCTCGAAGGGCACCAGGCGACGAGCAACAAGCGGGCCTTCGCCTGGGCCAGCGGCTTCGGCGACCAGGTCGTCTGGCGGGGCTCTGCCCGCTGGGTTCCAGATGGTGACCGGTGGACAGCGTCGGGGGTCTCGGCCGGCACCGACATGGCCGTGGCACTGCTCGCAGCGCTGACAACCCCCGAGCACGCGGCTGCGGTCGCCCGCCGGATCGAGTACTCGCCGTGGCCCGACCCCGAGCACGACCCGTTCGCCGTCTGACCTGGCAGCAGCCTGATCCACCACCCCTGTCGAACGGCGGCCGCGGCGGCGCTACGGTAGCTCGGGCAGTCGGCGCGTACGGCTGCAGAGGCTGAGCCCACCGGGGCGTGCAAGGAGGGGTGATGAGCGAGGACCTGGAGTTCCCGCCGGAGCTGGCGGAGCTGCTGGACCGCGACTTCCCGTACGAGGAGGACGGCGACATCGACTTCGAGCCGTACCAGCGGTTCCAGAGCCTGGAGGACAACGCGGACTGGATCCGCTCCTGGACGGGCAACTCTGAGCTGGACGGGGCCGAGTACCGCTTCTTCGGCCAGGACGGCACCGGCGGCATGGTGGGGTTCTGGCTGGTGCGGCCGGGGCAGCCGGTGCTGGAGCAGCCGGTGGTGTTCTTCGGGTCGGAGGGCACGACCGCGGTCATCGCCCGGGACTTCGCCGACCTGTGCTGGCTGATGGCCGGCGGCTCGGGCCCGATGGAGGCCGCCGAGGGGCTCCTGCCGGTGCGGCCCGACCCCGAGATCAAGGAGCTGGCCGAGGAGGTAGCTCCGGACCGCAAGGCCAAGCCGAAGCACATCGTGGCCGCTGCCCGGGCCGAGTTCCCGAGCTTCGTCTCCGACATCGAGGCCCTGACCCGCTGAGCGACGCCGTTGCCTCGGGCACTGGCGATGGTTCTTTCTGGGCTTTTCTGGGGTCAGCCGCAGATTCTGCGACAGCTCACGTACGACGCGCACGGCCGCGGCCCCCTCGGCGCCGGCTAGGCGGTCACCTCCGGGGCCACACGGGCGCTCCCGCAGGCGGTGGGGGCCGGCGCCCCCAGGGTGCAGGTGCCTGCCGATGAGACTGTCTGCCCTTCTCTGCTGCTGGCGCAAGACCATCGGATACTCCACTGAGTCCACGCTCCCGCACCGGCGCACAGCAGCGGGCACGATCGGCTCTCAGCCGTGCTGCCAGCGACGGCGAGCCGAGGTCGGTCCGCTGCGGTGCGCGGGCTACCCTGGCCAGACGACGAAAGGAGGTCCGATGAAGAAGGTTCTCGTAGTGGGTGTGGTCGCAGCTGTCGGCTTCATCCTGTGGCGCAAGTGCTGCAAGCAGGAGAGCGACTGGGCAGCAGCCACCGACCAGCCTCAGCGGTGAGCGGCTGGCGGTGACCGACCGCTTCGACGAGCTGTACGACGAGGTCACCCAGCTCGTCGACAACCTCTGGGCGCACCCCGAGCTCGGCTACCGGGAGCAGCGCACGAGCGCCGCGGTCCGGGCCTTCATCGAGCGGCACCTGCCCGGCGCCCCGGTCGAGTCCTTCGCCGGAACCGGCCTGCGGGTCCGGCTCGGGCCCGGCCACGAGCAGGCGGTTGCCCTGGTAGCCGAGCTCGATGCGCTCCCCGTCACAACCCACCCGGCGGCCGACCCGACGACTGGCGCGGTGCACGCCTGCGGGCACCACACCCAGGTCGGGATCGCCTGCGCCGTCCTGGCTGCGCTGGCCCACGGCGACTGGCCCCTGCCGTACGACCTGGTCGTGGTCTTCGTCCCCGCTGAGGAGTACGTCGACCTCGACTACCGCCGCGGGCTGCGCCAGAGCGGACAGATCCGCTGGTACGGCGGCAAGCCGGAGGCGATGCGGCTCGGGGTCTTCGACGACGTGTCCGTCGCTGTGCTCACCCACACCATGGGCGGCGGCTACCCGCGCCCGACCGTGGAGCTGGACTGCGACCTGGCCGGTTTTCTGTACAAGCACGTCACCTTCCACGGCACCGCCGCCCATGCCGGCTTCGCGCCCTGGGCCGGGGCCAACGCGGCCTCGATGGCGGTGCTGTACCAGACCGCGGTCGGTCTCGGCCGCCAGCAGCTCCCCGACGGGGTGCTGGCCCGGATGAATCCCGTTGTCACCTCGGCGCCGATGACCACCAACGTGGTGCCGCCGACGGCCCGGGTCTCGACCGACGTCCGCGCCACCGACCTCGACGCGATCGCTGCGATGTCGCGCTCCCTGGACGCCATGGCGCAGGGGTCGGCGCTGGCGCTGGGCGGCCGCGCGGAGATCGAGACCGAGATCGGCTACCTCCCGTTCGTCCAGCACCGCCCCTTGTCACAGCCGTTCCGTGAGGCGTACGAGGCGGGCGTGCCAGGGATTGAGGCGCTGCTCGACGACCGTGGCGGGTCGGCCGCGGCTGGGGACGTGGGCGACCTGGCGTACCTGCTGCCCTGCATCCAGATCGGCTACTCCGGCCTCGAGGGCCGGGTCCATGGCGACGACCTGCACCTGGCCGACCCCCGTACCGTGCTGGTCGCAGTCCCGCGGTTCGTCCTGGCCGGCCTGACCCGGCTGGACCTCGACCAGGTCGGGGTCTACCGGCGCAGCTACGCCGCGTACGAGGAGCTGATGGCTCGGCTGGGCGGCTGAGACGACCTCGGTCCCGCAGCCAGGGCCGCAGGGCGCCACGTCCCACCTGCTGGGCACCCCCGAGACGCTCAAACCCCAGTGTCAGCAAGGTTTTACGGTGTTGAGACCGTAGCGGGGCGGGTTTCACACCTTCGGGGGCTACAGTGTGCGTGCGCAGTGCCTGCCCCAAGCCAGGTGCTGCTCAGCTGCAGAGAGTCCGTTGCGTCCCCAAGGCGACGAGACCCACAGCGCGGAGCCCGGGCCGCCACCTCCCTCGGTGGGCGGCCCGGGCTCTCAGGCTTCAGCCTGCGCCGTACGGAGCCGCTCCGCCAGCTCAGGAACGGTCGTCGTCAGCACCGAGGCCAGGTCGATGTGCTTGTCGAGGACCAGCACCGCGCCCAGGCCCGGCGGGCAGACCAGCACCACAGCGGTCTTCCCGTACAGGTCCAGCACCACGAGGTCGTCGAGCTCGCCGCTGCCGCCGGCGGCCAGCGTCTCGCGCAGGTCCTGGACGGCGGTGTTCAGCATCGGCCCGGTGGCCGGGTCCGACTCGTACGAGGCGTAGACAAGGCCGGTTCGGGTGCTCCAGACGTCCGCCGCGACCAGCGCCTGGTCGAGCTGCTCGCAGACCTCGGCCAGGGCCTGCTCGATCGCTGCGATCATCGGCTGGCACCGACAGCGGCGCTGGCCACCGCCCTGCGTACCGACGGGATGGTGTGCTTGAGGACCTCACCGAGCTGGACCTGCTCCAGGTCGAGCGTGAGGCAGGCGCCCAGGTCGGGGTGTGCGTTGACCACGACCGCGATCCTGCCACCGGTCAGCCTCACCAGGTAGTACCCGCCCAGCCGCGGCAGGTCGGCGTGGCGCAGGGTCTCGGTCAGGTCGTGGCTGGCGCGGTGCCACAGGGCGGTGGTGGCGACCGTACCCCCGTCGCTGGCGAGCAGCAGACCGGTCCGGGCCTCGAAGACGGTGAGCTCGATCAGGGCCGCGCCGACCGACTCGCGGGTCTCGGTCAGCACCTCGTCCAGGCGCTGCCGGTCGAGCTCGAGCGGCGGGCGAGGCTTGGCCTTGCGGCGCCGGCGCCGGTTGAGCAGCGTCCCGCCGAAGCCGCGGCCGTTCTTGGCCCGGACCACCCCCGGCGGCTCCTTCGGCAGCCCGCCGTACTCGGGCTGCGGGTAGGTACGGTCGGGATGACTGGTGCTGGCCAGGTCGACCGCCTCGTCGGTCGGGGCAACCGGCCAGTCGCCGTGGCTCTCCATCCACTCCCGCAGCTGCTCGATGACGTTCACCTGCTCGGGGTCCAGCCCTTCCAGGTGCTTCGTGGCCGAGCCGCGCTTGCGGCTCTTGCTGGGCCGGGCGTGAGTCGTGCTGCTGGTACGCGGCTTCGCCTGCTGGTGTGCCGTGGCCTGCTCGGAGCCGTCGCGGGCAGACGGCTTCGATGCCTCGGCGCTGGACTGCTCGGGCTCCCCGGCAGGCGCGTCCCCGGGCTCGTCCTTCCGGGCGGCAGGCGCCTGGCTGGTCGGGCCGGTCTCGTCCGTGGTCTGCTCGGCGAGCGTGGACCGGGCCTGCGCCTCGGCGGGCTCGTCCTCGGTCTCGGCCGAGGTACCGGTCTCGGGCCTGGTCAGGGCGCTGTCGGCGGTCGTCTCAGGCTCGGCCTGGTCGTCATCGGTGGCCGTGGCGTCTGCTGCCTGCGCGGGCGCGTCGGCATCGGTGACGGCCTCGATGATGTGCGTGGTCTCGGCGTCCGAGACAGCCTCGATGACGTGGGTCGTCTCGGTGTCGGGGACCGGCTCGGCAGGGCTGCTCGTGACGGCCGCGTGGTCCTCGGCCGGCGCCGCGTCCGTGGTCGGCGTCGTCGCCTCCTCGGTCTGCGCCGGTCCCTGGACAGCCTCGGCCGGTGCGGCCGTACGCGCAGTGCCCGACTGGTGGCCGGCAGCAGGTGCGTCCGCTCGGGTGCGGGAAGGCACGGGCTGGATGATCCCGCCCGTCGCCAGGCTGCCCTCAGGCAGTGAGCGCTGAGGACCGCCGTGCTCAGCGGCGAGGCGCCGGTCGGACGGGGTCAGGGCGGAGCGGGCACCTCGGACCGCGGTGTGCGTGAGTGCGAACCTCGGCAGCTGGGTCGTCTCCTCACTGATCTCGTCCAGCTCGTTCGGGTCTCGCTCGGCAACGCGGCGGGGCTTGGTGAGTCCGTCGGTGAACGACCAGCGGGGGAAACCTAGCCGCCCCCGGAACAACTTCATCGAGACGCCCTTTCGGCCTGGTGGGGGATCCCCGCCAGCACGCCAGGGGCACTGTCGGGCTTCTACCAAGACTAGGGCACCTGCCCTGGTGAGGTTTCCCGGGTGAGGACTCTCTCAGAGTGCCTGGGCGCCGCCCGGCCGAGACGGGCCTGAGCCTCGTGGCCGGCCCAGCACCGCCGTCCACGTCCTGCGCTGTCAGACCGTAGCCGATGGGCACAGCAGCGGACTGAAGCGGGTCAGCGCGGGGGATTGCGGCACGTGAGTACGACGACTGCCCGCAGCTGTGCCTGGCGTGGCCGGGCGGGAGCCGTGGCCGTACGCCAGCGGCTCCTTGGGGGCAGGTCAGCCGGGTGGCTCGTCGGTCACTCACGCAGTGCAAGCAGTACGGGGACCTGCTGGCGTGGTCGGCATCCCACTGCACGGTGTCCGACGCGGTCGTCAGGGTTGCACCACGCAGCATGAGCACTGAGACTGGACTCAGGAGAGGTGTCGTACGTACGGCAAGCTGAGAACAAGGACGGGAGCCGCCCATGAGCACCTGGCCTGCCGAGACCATCGAGCGGATCGCGGCCACTGACGACCTGCACATCGCGCCGTACCACCCGGACCTGACCACGACCGGGACCCTGACCTGGATCTGGTCGGTGGTGGTCGACGGGCGGCTCTTCGTCCGGGCCTGGAGCGGGACCCAGGGCCGCTGGTACCAGGCCGCGGTCGCCCAGCGGGCCGGGAGGATCACCGCCGCCGGGCAGGCGTACGAGGTTGACTTCGCCCCCGTCGCCGATGAGCACCTCCATGACCGGATCGACGCGGCCTACCAGGCGAAGTACGCGGGCAGCCCGTACCTGCCGCCGATGGTCGCCGCCGGGCCCCGGGCCGCGACCGTCGAGATCACCCCGCGGGCATGACCCAGGAGGTCACCTCGGCTGCCGCCGCCAGGACTGGGGGCGCCGCTGAGGAGCTGGACCGGTGACGAGCACCGCGGCTGAGGGCTCCGCTGCCCGGCTGGTGTGGCACTTCGAGTGGGCCGAGAAGGGGTGGGCCGTGCCGGTCACCGCCCCGAGCCGGGAGGCTCCTGACCCGCCGACCCGGTTCCTGCCGCACGTCACGGGCGCGATGCCGTTCAGCAGCCCAGGCCGCGGCCTGACCGGGCCGTTCCTGTGGCGCCCGACGGAGGCCTCGCCCTGGGGGGACCAGGGCTACCAGGACTTCGTGGCCCAGTCGTGGAACGGTGACCCGTTCGAGCTGCCGGGGGAGCTGGCGTCTCGGGTCTGGGTGGTCACCGAGCAGGCCCCGGGGAGCTGCACGCTGACGATCCGGCCGCAGCGGATCACCCCCGCGGTAGGGGAGCCCCCGCCGGGCGGCACCGGGACCGCGGCGAGGTGGGTCGACCCGGATACCGGCACAGCGCACGACCTGGCCCACGTCCGCGGCGATGACGTCGGCTGGGTCGGCGGGATGTTCGTCACAGACCCGGCTCAAGGACTGACCTGGCGGTACGGCTACTTCGAGGCCCGGTTCCGCTACCAGGCAGCCCGGGGCGGGTTCCCGGCCGTGTGGCTGTTCGCCAACCACTGTGACGACCGGACGGACGGGTACGAGTCGGCCGAGTACGACCTGTTCGAGTCGTTCGGCGACGAGCCGAGCGAGGACGGGACCGTCGAGGCGCACGCCTCGTGGCACACGAAACCCGTTCCGGGCACCTCGGGCACCATCGCCCGGTGGCGGCTGGACCAGCACTGGCACCGGCTCGGGCTCGACTGGACTGAGAGCCGAATGGCGCTCTACTACGACGGTGAGCTGCTCGGCGAGGCCCCGCCCCAGACCGTGTCCTGGTTTCAGGGCGCGAACCTCGGCTGGCGGGTCACTATGGCCGTCAACCCGAGCTGGCCAGGGGCTCCGAGGAGTACGCCCTCCAGCCCGTCGCCGGCGCTGGAGATCGACTACCTGCGGGTCTGGGACGCGCGATGCCGCAGCCGGTTCCCCAGGGGCCGAGCGACCCGCTGACGAGCCCGGCGCGAGCATGAGCCAGCGACGACCAGCTGCCGCCGGGGCACGAGGTGGGTGCCCAGGACATCTGGCCCTTGGGAAAATCCCAAGAGTGTCCTAGGATGGTGACCATGAACCCCAGCATTGGTGAACGGGTGCTCGGGGCGCTCCCGAAAGGCACCCCCCAGAAGGAGATCGCGCGTCAGGTCGGCATGACCGAAGACGCTTTCTCGCGTGCACTGCACGGGCACCGCGGCTTCTCGGCCCTCGAGCTGGCACGACTGGCCCAGGTGCTCAACCAGGACATCTACCTGCTCATCACGGGCGAGCCTGACCCGAACCGCCTAGTGGTATCGGGGCGCCACAACGTCGACAGCCAGACCTGGGTCCGGAGCATTGAGGGCGAGCAGGGAGACAAGCCGATCCTCTCCGATGTCGTGCTCGCGTACCGCCAGGCAGAGACTGTCCGCTCGCTTCGACCCAGCAACGTCCCGGCAGACCTGGCGGGGGCCCGCGAGGCGCTGGGAGAGGGGTTCGCCCGCGCGTTCATCGAGCGTCTCGCAGCGCTGGGCATCGACACGGTGCGTCTGCCCGACCTGAGTACGGCCTACTCGCTGCGCATCGGGCCGCGAGATGTGATCGTCATCCCGGAGTCGGGCAACTGGTTCTACGAGAACTTCAGCCTTGCTCATGAGCTGGCGCACCTCGTTCTCGGGCACGAGGGCGTCATGGTGACCGAGGGTCGAGAAGTAAGCCGTGAGGAGGCAGCCGCCAACAGGTTCGCGGCCGACCTGCTGCTTCCCGAGCACGAGCTGCGCGCGATGGACTGGTCCACGCTGCCCGCTTCGGACCTCGCGGCACACGTGTGGCGGTGGGGCGTGTCGACCTCAACGCTGAAGGTGCGGCTCGAGGCCCTCCACCTTCCTGTGAGCCCCCAGGCTCGATCGCTGCTGGACTTGAAGACTCAGGGCTTGCTGCGCCGGCACTGGGTGCCGGACGAGCCGGGCGACCCGATCACCGAGCGCATGACCTCGGCCAGTGCCCGTACGTTCCCCACCTGGTTGAAGGACGCGCATCTTGAGGGCGTGGCCGAAGGGCGGCTTCAGAAGGGGACACTCGCCTGGATGCTGGGAGTAGACCCACAGACGCTGGAGGTCGACGAGCCCTCAGCCCCCACCATGAGCGACTCGGACCTCATGTCACTGCTCGGGTAGTCTGTCGAAGTGCCAGGCCACGACACTCCCCGGCTGGTGTTCCCAGACACGACCGCATTGATCAACTTCGCCTTGGTGGACGAGATGCCGCTGTTGAAGCGTCTGGTCGCGGAGAATGGTTCCTGGTGTGGCACGGTCGCCAGCGAGTGCGACGACCAGGCAGCCAAGCAAGGGCTCCCGCAGATGCGCGAAGCGCACGCCATCTTTGGGACACCGCTCCGCTTGGAGACGCCCGCTGAGTACCTCGACTACAAGCTGAACCAGAACTTCTTTCGCCAGGCGTCGAGCGACCCGAGCGCCACCCATGCCGGGGAGTCGGAGACCCTGGCCATCCTGACCTCCCGCAGAATCAAGTCCGTGGTGGTCTCCGATGATGGCAGCGTTCCGATTCGACTAGATGCCTTGAACATGCACCCGACCATCCAGGCGACGACTTCGTGGCACTTCTTCCGCGTGGCCTACTGGAAAGGCCACATCAGCGAGGCTCGACTGCGGGAGATTCGCGCCACCCTGCTGGAGCATCGGCGCGCGTGCCCGCAGGAGGTCCGCGACGCGGGGCGCTTTGCGCGCTGGATCGAGCGCCCAGATGCGTCTTAGGAGCTCGCCTCGCAGCCAGCTCATCCTCAACCAGCTTTTCGGATCTTCCCGTGCTCGTGATCGGCCCACTTTGCGCTCGCGGCGACCACCGCTTCGGCTTCACCGATGCCTGGACCATCACCACCGCCGAGGGAGACACCTTCCCGGCGTTCATGGCGGTCGAGCTGGCGCCAGGCGGGCTCAGCGGCATCGCGGGCCGCCTGCTCGAAAGCCCCGTGCTCACCACTGACGCCGCGGTCATCGATGCCTTCGACGCCCAGCACCCACCCACGGTGAAGCAGGTCCGCGAGTGGTCACGGGGAGAACTGCGGTGCCCCGGCTGGCGGTCCGACCGCGGGCGAGGCGCCAGTGTGTCGTGGCCTGCTGGGTGGGGTGGAGCATAGGGGACTCGAACCCCTAACTTCCACCTTGCAAAGGTGGCACTCTACCAGTTGAGTTAATGCCCCGTACGGGTTGGCGCTGCGCGGGTGCGGCCCGGCGAGCCCCGACTATGGTACGGCACGGCGGCGCCGGCTGCCGAGCCACGACCCCCGACCCGGCCGTGGCCAGGGGAGAAAGATCGTGCCAACGGGCAAGGTCGCCCGTCTGGGGCTGGGCCCCTACCCTGGTGACCATGTGGTCCAAGCGGGAGAGCATCGACTACAGCCTCCAGCGCCGCCGGGCGCTGGAGTCGCTGCGTGGTCGCGTGCGCAGCCTGACCAGCGCCGATGTCTGCGACGCCGACCCGATGCTGGTCCGGGCAGCGCTGCACCACGGGGAGCTCTCGCAGGTCCGCTGCCCGGTGCGCGACTGCGGCCGGCTGGTCAACCTGAGCTACACCTTCGGTGAGCAGCTCGGCCAGTACTCAGGCCGGATCAAGAGCACCGCCGAGCTGAAGGACATGCAGAGCGAGTTCGGAGAGTTCCGGGTCTGCGTGGTCGAGGTCTGCACCGAGTGCGGCTGGAACCACATGATCCGGTCGTATCTGCTGGGGGACGGCGTACGGCGCAAGCCACCACGCCGGCAGAAGACGGTTGAGGACATCTATGGCTGACTCCACAGCCCGGGCCCGGGGCCCGCGGCGCTCGGCACGCACGGCCCGGCCGGCCTGGAAGCGGCGGCTGGTGGCCGGGCTCAAGGCCCTGACGATCCTGTTCCTGGTGCTCGGGATCCTGGCCCTGGGCGGGACCGCGATCGCGTACCAGAGGATCGCCTTCCCGGACCCGAACACCGAGTTCCAGATGAACAAGTCGACGGTCTTCTACCGCGACGGGACCACCCAGCTCGGCTCGTTTGTCGAGCAGAACCGGACCACCATTCCCCTGTCGCAGATGCCGAAGCACCTGCAGGACGCGGTGGTCTCGGCCGAGAACCGGGAGTTCTGGACCGACAAGGGGATCTCGCCCAGCGGCATCTTCCGGGCCGGCTGGAACATCGCCCGCGGCCGGGAGCTGCAGGGCGGCTCGACGATCACCCAGCAGTACATCAAGGTGCTGTACCTGACCCAGGACCGCACCGCGACCCGGAAGGTCAAGGAGCTCCTGCTGGCCGTGAAGATAGGCCGCAGCATGCCGAAGGAGCAGATTCTCGAGGGCTACCTCAACACGATCTACTTCGGGCGCGGTGCGTACGGGGTGCAGGCCGCCTCACGGGCGTACTTCAACGTCGACGCCAAGGACCTCACTGTGCCCCAGTCGGTGGCTCTGGCGTCCATTCTCAACAGCCCCGGAACACTGGACCCGAGCGACGGCCAGAAGTCGGTCGACCGGCTCACCAAGCGCTATGCGTACGTGCTGGACGGCATGGTCCAGATGGGCGCGCTCTCGCCGGAGGACAAGGCCGCCGCGGAGGCTCTGCCGGACTTCCCGGAGGTCCCCCGCAGCTCGCGGCTGGGCGGCCCGAAGGGCTTTCTGCTGAAGGCGGTCGAGGCCGAGCTGGTCGCGAACGGGTTCACCGCGGCGCAGATCTCCGGCGGCGGGCTGCAGATCATCTCGACCTTTGACCCGGCCGCCCAGGAGGCGGCGGTCACCTCCGCCCAGAAGTGGACCCAGCAGGCCGCCGCCGCAGCGGCCAAGAAGCAGGACCCGAACCAGCTCCACGCGGCGCTGGCCTCGGTGGAGGTCGGCACCGGCGAGGTCCTGGCCATGTACGGCGGGCCGGACTATGTCGCGAGCTCGCGCAACTGGGCGACGACCGACCGGATGGCGGCGTCCACCTTCAAGACGTACGCCGTGATCGCGGGGCTGCAGGACGACTTCTCGCTGCGGTCGCGGCTGAACGGCAACACCTTCACCCCCAAGGGGGACAAGGTCCCGGTCCGCAACGAGTTCTCCACCCAGTACGGCGAGGTGACCCTGACCAAGGCCATCGCCGAGTCGATCAACACCGCTTTCGTCGACCTCACCGAGCGGATGAAGAACGGGCCCCAGAAGATCGTCGACGTGGCGAACGCCGCCGGGGTCCAGAAGGGCGCCGGCTGGGACCTCAACAACCGGATCGCGCTCGGCTCGGCCGAGGCCAGCCCGCTGGACCAGGCCACTGGCTACGCGACCATCGCCAACATGGGCGTTCACGTCCCCTCGCACGTGGTCCGGGAGGTGCGGGACCTGCGCGGGCAGGTGCTGTACCAGGCGAAGCCGGCCACCAGCCGGGCCTTCAGCGAGGACGTCGCCCGCGACACCACGTACGCGCTGCAGAACGTGGTCAACGAGGGCACCGGCGCCAAGGTCTCCAGCCTGGGCCGCGACATCGCCGGCAAGACCGGGACCGCCGGGGTCAATGACGACGTCGTGTCGAGCTGGTTCGTCGCGTACACGACGAAGGTCTCGACCGCGGTCATGTACGTGGCCGGTGACGCCGGCAACGCCGACCTCGACCCGTACGCGCGCCGCGGCGACGCCACCTTCTTTGGCGGCACGTACCCGGCGCTGACCTGGCTCGACTACATGAAGGTCGCTACTGAGAACTACCCCAACGAGAAGTTCCGAGGCCCGGTGTACGTGAACGGCAAGAACGCCCCGCCCGACGACCCGTCGCCACAGGCGCGTCCCAGCTCAGCGCCGTCGTCGAGCGTCCCTGCCACCCCGTCGGCCCCGGCGCCGTCAGCCTCCGACGGGCCGCAGCCAAGCGCCTCGGCCAGCGGCCCGTCGCAGAGTTCGCGCCCGTCGCGGACCCGCGGCCGTCCGAGCATCGAGCCGCCGACCGCCTCGGTCCCAGAACCGAGGACCAGCTAGTCGCCGCTGCCGGGACCGAGGCCTGCAGGCGTGACCTGTGCCCGATGACCAGACTGGCCAGGACCCACCGCCCAGCCTCGCCGGGTGATCGGGTCAGCTGCCGATGCTGCAGCGCATCGCCGGGCAGCGGGACTCGGTGAAGCCGGCCGCCTCGTACATGGGCCGCCCGTCAGCGGTGGCGTACAGCTCGACGCGGGTCACCCCGGTGCTGCGGGCCCAGCCCAGCAGGGCGTCGAAGACTCGGCGGGCACAGCCCCGGCCGCGGTACGGGGGCAGGGTGCAGATGTTGCTGATCACGATGTCTCGGCCCTGCGGAACGCCGGGGGACGGGGCGGCGTCGCGGATCATCGCCGTGCCCCCGCAGACCACCTGCCCGTCGAGCTCGAGCACCAGCATGCAGTGGCTGGGGTCGTCGATCCGCTCGGCGAACCAGCGCTCGGCGTTGGCACGCCAGAGCGGGTCAGAGGGGTCGGTGCCCATGGAGGTGAACATCTGCGCTCGCAGCCCAACGAGGGCGGGTACGTCGTCGGGCCGGGCGCGGCGAGGCTGCATGCCGGCACCCTACTGTGCTGAGCTGTGACCCGGGCAGCTCAGCGCCACCGCAGGCCGCCACCGCAGACGGCTGAGGTCCGCCCCCCGCAGACCGGCGAGGGCTTCGGCAGGTCCCGGCTCGCGGCTCGGGTCACCGCAGACGGCTGAGGCCTCCACAGGCCCGGTGCCGAAGTCTGGTCTGACAAGCCAGGAGCGCCGGGCCCGGTGCCGGGAGCCTGGCCCAGGAGCAGCGGCCGGTGCCCCTCGGCCGAGCGGGCAGCTGCCGTACGCGCAGCGACCCAGCCCAGATTTTTTAGCCAGAGCGGCAGAATCTCGCCGCAGGTGACCTGCCGGGATGGTTCAATACCCGCCAGCGGACCTCCCCGACCAGTCCTTCCCCCGGGGATGCCTCCGCGGCCCTCGCGCGAGCATTTTTGACTAACGTCCCACGGTGTGGACAACCTCGCGTCAATTTATGCAACGTCTCGTCGCGAATGCTTGGATGCTCCTGGGCGCGTAGCCGCCCCGGCTCGGCGCACCCCCGCGCCGGTGCCGATCCTGACAGGAGATACAGGAGATAGAAGATGACCCCTCTTCCGAAGGCGGCGCTGGCCGTCGTCTCCGCTGTGAGCCTAGGGCTGGGTTCTGCCGTGGTCGGCGTGCCTGCTGCTCAGGCTGCAGCACCTGCTGTGTCGTCCCCGACCCCTGATGTGGCTGCCCTGGCCGGTGACCTGGCCAAGCAGCAGCTGAAGTGGGAGCGGTGCGACTTCGGGCTCAGCGGCCTGAAGTGGGCGTTGAAGCCCAACATCCAGTGCGCGACGGTGAAGGTGCCGCGGGACTGGCACAACCCGACCAACGGGAAGACCTGGTCGGTCCGGATCTCACGGGTGAAGAACGTCGACCCGGCCAGCCCCCAGTCGAAGGGCATGATCCTGGGCAACCCTGGCGGACCGGGCGGTTCGGGGCTCTCCCTGGGCCCGTACGTGGACGAGAAGGTTCCCGAGCTCCGGGCGCACTACAACGTCGTGGGGATGGACCCGCGCGGGGTGGGGCAGAGCAGCCAGGTGTCCTGCACGTACACGTTCGACCCGAACAGCTCGGACCCGAACGCGGAGAAGAAGGCGATCGGGGAGCAGTGCTCGCAGAACGAGGACGTGCGCACGATCACCACCGAGCAGACCGTGTACGACATGGACTTCATCCGGCACCTGCTGGGTGAGAAGAAGCTGGGCTACATCGGGTACTCGTACGGGACCTGGCTGGGCGCCTGGTACGGCAACGTCTTCGCCGCCAACGCCGGCCCGATGGTCCTCGACTCCTCGACCGATGCCACGCTGCCCACCCTGCAGCGGACCTGGGAGGTGCAGCCGGTCGCGCGGGACCGCCAGTTCGGCATGCACCTGATGGGGTGGATCGCCCGGCAGGACGGGACCTACCACCTGGGGACGAACCCGGACCAGATCCGGGAGCGGTACTTCGCAGCCGCCGAGCGCGTCGACCCCACGGTGCTGATGCTGACGTGGCTGCTGTCAGGTGGTCTCCTCGCCTTCTCCGACAACAGCCAGTACCCGAAGGCAGCCGACGCGGTAGCGACCATCATCCGGGTCGGCGAGAGCGGGAGCTCAGAGATCCTGGAGCGGGCGAAGACCGACCCGACCGTGGCGGCTCAGCAGGTCCTGCAGCTGATGGCGGCCGAGGGGAAGGACCCGGCCACCCGGGCTGCGGCGGCCGAGCAGGTCTCGACCCTGGAGCGGCTGGGTCAGGTGAAGGCCCAGTCGTCGAAGACCCGTAAGCACAACAGTGCTTTCGACTACATCGCCTGTGGTGACGGTCAGTGGACTCAGGGCGAGGCGTACTGGAAGGAGTGGGCCGACAAGACCGCGCCTCAGGCCCGCCTGAGCGCCTCCTTTGGCTCGCTGGACGTCCCGGTGTGCGCCTTCTGGAAGACCAGCACGTCGATGCCTGCGCTGAGTCAGACGCAGGCCAAGACGCTTGTGATCCAGTCGGAGCTGGACTCGCAGACCGGGTACGAGCTCGGCTACACCACCGGGACGAAGCTGGCGAACACCAGCGCGATCTTCGTCGACAACGAGGGCAGGCACGGGCTCTTCCCGTACCAGACGGACTGCCTCGACCGGCCGACGAAGGACTTCCTCCTGACCGGGAACCTGCCGAAGGACATCACGGTCTGCCAGGCCAAGCCGCTGCCGAAGGAGAAGCAGACCTTCGAGAGCTGGCAGAAGCTGGACGAGAACGGTCAGCACGTCCCGCCGGGCGGCGCGCTGGCCACGCCGGACACGACGGCGGTGCCGCAGACGGACGACGACCCGGTGGCGGCCGCCGCAGCCTCGCAGATGAGCAGCCAGGTCCGGCCTGCGATCCAGGCCAAGTACGGCCCCGAGGGAGTCAAGATCCTGGAGGAGGCGGGGGTGCTGAGCTAGCCCTCGTCTGACGACGACTGGCGGCCGGGGCCATGTGCCTCGGCCGTCAGCCTCTATAGGCTGACCCAGTGAGTCTGACCGCGTACCGAACGCCCGAGCCGGCCGCCAGGCTGCTGCTGAACCGGTTCGGCGGGCCGCTGGGGCGCCACGCCAGCACCGTCGGCAGCGTCGTCCGCGGCCCGGGGGCGCTGATGCTGATCGGTACCCTCTCCTGGCTGGTCCTGATGCTGCGGCAGGTGCCGTGCCGGCAGAGCGTCGCCGGGCAGCCGGTCAACACCTTCTACCGGCTCTGCTACACCGACATCCCTGTGCTGTACCAGGTCCGGGGGCTGGCCGAGGGGCAGGCCGTGTACACCGAGGTGGCCTGGGAGTACCCGGTGCTGACCGGCTGGCTCGTCCAGCTGGCGGCCTGGCTCACCAACCTGCTCGGGGTGACCGCCGCGCCGGGGCTCAGCGCCCAGCAGGTGCTCGACAACGCCAACATCTTCTTCGCCGTCTGCTCGGTGCTGCTCTTCGTCTGCTTCCTGGGGACCATCGAGCTGACCCGCCGGATGCTGCCCGACCACGGCTGGACCGCTGGCCTGATGCTCGCCGCGTCGCCGGTGGTGATGGCGAACGGCCTGATCAACTGGGACTTCCTGGCGGTTGTCCTGACCGCGGCGGCGATGTTCGTCTGGGCCCGGGGCAAGCCCTTCTGGGCGGGTCTGCTGTACGGGCTGGCGGTCGCCGCCAAGCTGTACCCGCTGTTCATCCTGGGCCCGCTGGTGCTGCTGCTGGTCCGGGCCCGCCAGCTGGACGCGCTGAGCCGGCTGCTGGCCGGGGCCACCGCCGCCTGGCTGGCGGTGAACCTGCCGGTCTGGCTGGTCACCCCCAACGGCTGGCTGTACTTCTGGAGCTTCAACCAGCAGCGGGGTGCTGACCTGGGGTCGATCTGGTACGTGATGTCGCTCGGCCAGATCCCGGTCAGCAACGTCAACCTGTGGTCGATGGTGTTCCTGGTGGCGGCCTGCTTCGGGGTCGCGGTGCTGGTCTTCGTGGCGCCCCGCCCGCCCCGGGTGGGGCAGGTGGCGTTCATCGTGGTCACCCTGTTCCTGGTCCTGAACAAGGTCTACTCCCCGCAGTACGCGCTGTGGCTGCTGCCGCTGCTGGTGCTGGCCCGGCCGCAGTGGCGGGCCTGGGCGGTGTGGACGGTCGGGGAGCTGGTCTACTTCGCCGCGATCTGGGGGCACCTGGCCGGGACCCTGCGACCCGGCTCCGGAGGGGCCGACCGGGTCTACTGGCTGGCGGTGTTCATCCGGGTCGTGGTCCAGCTGTGGCTGGTCCTGGGCACCATCGGCGACATCCTCCGGCCGCACGAGGACCCGGTCCGGGCTGGCGGCGTCGGCGACCCCATCGGCGGCGTCCTGGATGACCGCTGGCTGGAGCGGGTACCGCAGGGCGGCAAGGCCGCCCGGCACCTGCCGACGCCGGAGCCGGAGCCGGACGAGGCCGTACGGGCTCGCCACTCCTCGTCCCCAGCACCCGAGCCAGAGCCTGGAGCCACGCCGACCAGGGCTTGCCGGTCCCTGCCGCTCGATGACCCAGACGACCCGGCCGAGCCGGACGAGTGAGCAGAAGGGGCGCCGGAGACGGTCCCCGGCTGGTGGTCCAGGCCTGGCTGGGGAGCCGGCTGGTGCTGGTGCTGGTCGCGGTCTGGGTGATGCTCACCATGAACCGCAGCGTCACCGACGTAGCCGCCAACTGGGACGTTCAGCACTTTCTGAGGATCGCCCGCGAGGGCTACCCGGAGCGCAAGGAGACCGCCTTCTTTCCGGGGCTGCCGCTGCTGCTGCGGGCCAGCGGCTGGCTCGGCGCCGACCCGGTCGTGGTCGGGGTGCTGCTGTCCCTGCTGGCTTCGGCGTTCGCTGCCTGGGGGCTGTACCGGCTGGGCGGCCCGCGAGCCGGGGTGGTGGCCGCTGCGGCCTGGCTGATCGCGCCGACCACGGTGTTCACCATCGTCCCGTACACCGAGAGCCTGTTCTGCGGCTTTGCCTTCTGGGCCTGGGCGAAGGCCAAGGACGACCGCTGGGGGCAGGCGGCGCTGCTGGCCGCCGGGGCCTGCTGCTTTAGGGTGTCGGGACTGTTCCTCCTCGCCGGGCTGGGAGTGCTGGCGCTGACCACGCCGGGGCGGCGGTGGGGTCGGCTGGAGTGGCTGATGCTGCCGGCGCTGGTCCCCGCCGGGTACGCGTTCTACCTGCGGCTGCGGTACGGCAGCTGGACCACCTGGTACGCGGCGCAGGCCGAGGGCTGGTCGCGGGGCCTGACCTGGCCCTGGGAGTCGATCGCCCACACGATCCCGGCGGTCCTGCCCGGCGCGTACGCCGACCACCCCGGCTGGGCCTGGGTGTTTCGGGCCGAGATGGTGTCGCTGCTGGTCGGGCTGGTGACCACGGTGACCTGCCTGCTGCGGCGGCGCTGGGGGGAGGCGACCTGGGTCGGGGTGCAGGTGCTGGCGTTCACCACCTCGTACTGGCTGATGAGCGTGAACCGGGCCGTGCTGCTGTGGTTCCCGCTGTGGCTGCTGCTCGGTGAGTGGGCCACCAGCGGGACCGGTCTCAGCCGGGGAGGGCGCCGTACGGTCGCGGTCGGCGCGGCCGTGCTCAGCGTGCTGGTGATGATCTGGTGGGCGCAGCTGTTCTACACCGGCGCCTGGGCCAGCTGAGGTCAGATGGGGTAGTGGTGGAACACCGGGATCTCGGCGATGCTGCTCAGGCCGGACACCACCGCGGTCACGGCGGAGCCGAGGCCCTCCCCGCCGGCGAAGGCCAGCCCGGACCGGTCCACGTACCAGGCCCACGGCACCTGGTACTGGCCGTGTGCGGCGAGCTGGACGAAGACGTCGACCCCGTCCTCCCACGGGATCTGGTCCGGGTCGATGGTCCGCAGGTACTCGCGGAAGCCGATCGCCTGCGCGTACGCCGCGCTGCCGTCGGCTGTCCGGGGAGCACCCTTCAGGCCGATCGCGAAAGCACCAATGGAGAGGGTCAGGAGCGGCAGGCCCGTCAGGACGATCAGGTGGGGATCGATCTGCGGCAGCAGGCCCAGCGCGAGCATCGCTACGAACGCCACAGCCCACCAGCACAGTCGCTGGTTCCACGGGCTGCGGGCGAAGAAGCCGAGCTGGACGACCTCCCGACCGAGGCAGCGGCGTACCGGTGCGCTCAGCTTGTTTCGGGCGCTGGGAATGAAGACGGGGGCCAGGCCGGGGAAGAGGGTGGCGTAGACGAGCAGCTCGTGCGGCAGCAGACCGTGCGGCGGGGCAGCCCGGAGCAGTCGGCCGTGGTGGCCCGGACCGACCCGCTGCACGACCAGGTAGCCCCGGACGGCCAGGTCGACGAGGGTCGCGGTGACCGCAGCGGTGGTGGCGTTTCGGCTGACGAGCGTGCCGACCACGGCCGGCGCCAGTCCGGGAGGAGGGGTGGGCTGGGGCACCACGGGGATGGTGGCGCCGAGCTCGACGGACCGGTCGGCGCCGGGCACCGGTACCTGCCCCGGCGGAGCTTCCCGGTAGCTGCGGTCCCGGTTCCGCCGGTACACGACCACCACGCCCACAGCGATCAGGACCGACACGACCAGGCTCGGGCCGAGCCCCAGCAGGAGCCAGCCTGCCCGGTCGGGCTCTGGGCGTGCGCGTACGGGGCGCTCACCAGCCAGACGACAGCCGTCAGCACCGCCGCGGCACCGCCCCGAGTCCTTGTCGTCACACGAGTCACGATAGAGAACCCGGGGGCTACCCGGCCTTGTCGAGGGTCCACCAGGTGCGCGGCGTCGCTGCCTGGGCCGGCTCGCAGGTCACCAGCTGCCGCCGCCTCCGCCGCCGACACCCCCACCGCCGCCGCCTCCGCCGCCGCTGCTGGAGAAGCCGGAGCCGCCGCTGGAGCCGACCGTGGCTGCGGTCGTGACCCCGTTCAGGCCGGACACCATCGACGACATGGAGGAGCTGAAGTCGGCTCCGGCAGCGAACCCGACCCCGGCCGGGCTCACGTACCAGGTCGGCTGCATCTGGTACTGGCCGCGCGCGGCGAGCTCCTGGAAGACCGTGGTCCAGCGGTCGGCGCAGCCAAAGGCGACCGCGTACGGCAGGTAGCGGGAGAAGATGTCGACGCCCTCCTCCCAGCGCAGCCGGTCAGCCTCGGCGGTCTTGAGGTACTCGCGGAAGCCGATCGCCTGAGCGTACGCGGCGCTGCCGTCGGCGGTCCGGGTGGCGCCCTTGTGGCCGTACAGGTAGGTGACCAGCATCAGCACCACCAGCGGGAACCCGGCCACCGCCAGGACAGGCAGCAGCGGCCGGCTCGTCGCGAGCAGACGGGGACCCATCTGGATGGCGATGAGCAGGAGCAGCGGGGGGATGTACTGGCCGACCGACCACAGCTGGGACCGGCGCAGGGAGCGCCGGAACAGGCCCCTCTCGGTGAGGGTCGCGTCGAGCCGGCGGTGGACCGCCCGCATGCTCCTGCCCGCCGTGGGGGTGAAGACCGATGTCGTGCCGGGGAACAGGGTGGTGTAGACGGCGAGCTCGTGGGGCTGCAGGCCGTCGGGCGGCGCGGTCCGGACCAGCCGGAAGTCCTTGTCACGGGTGCCGGTCCGCTCCATCACCAGGTAGCCGCGGACCGCGAGGTCGACGATGGTCGCCGTGACCGCCCGGTCGCTGGGCCGACGGTCCACCAGCGTGGCAACCAGGCCTGGCGCCAGCCCGTCCGGCGGGGTGAACCGAACCACAACCGGGATCTTCGCGCCGACCACGACGGACCGGTCGGCCCCGGGCGCCGGGACCAGCCCAGGCGCCACCCCGCGGTAGCTGCGGTCCCGGTCCCGCCGGTACAGAACCACCGTCCCGAGCAGGACCGGCAGCGTGAGCCCACCGGCCAGAGCCAGCCGGGACGGCGTCAGGTCGAAGTCGCCCCATCTCAGGTGCCGCTTGGGCGGTGAGCTGGTCTGGGTGCGGGGCTCCAGGATCGGGGTGGCGGTGAAGGTCCCGGCCGGCCAGCCGCCCACGACGGCCAGGCCCTCGCCCGCGGCGAGGGAGGACTGCCGGAAGCGGGCGGTGAGGCCGCTGTGGCTGGTGCTGGTACAGGGCTGGTCGAAGTCCTTCCCCTTCCAGCAGGCGGTCTGGGAGACGGCCGCGGGGGAGGAGATCGTGACGGTGATGTTGGAGACCGGGACCGTGAAGCCGGTCCCGATGACGTTCCAGTAGACCTCGTCCAGGCCGCTCGCGGCGACCTTCGGGTTCACGACCCCGTCGACGGTGTACCGCACGATGTAGGTCTGGGTCCCGGAGACGGTCCGCTTCGGGTCACCAATCCGGACCGCGAGCTGGGAGCCGCTGCTGCTGGTCGTGTGCTGGGTAGGGGCACCGGTGGACGAGGTGACGTCGCGGACCTGGTACTTCAGGACCCGCCAGTGGTCGGGGTCGTCCTTGATCTCCTGACGGGTGACGAAGGTGAGGTACGGGCCGTGGTCACTGCTGCCAGAGAAGCGCATGTCGAAGGTCTGGGTGACGCTGATCTGGCCGTTGGTCTCCACACGGGCGTCGATCACCATCCGGGTGAAGGGGGCGCCGGCGGCGTGCGCGGGCGGGGCGCCCAGCAGCAGCCAGGCGGCAGCCAGCAGCGTCGCCGCGGCACAGCTCAGAGTCCTCTTCATACCGTTCACGTTAGAAAGGGCCGGGTCCACTGAGTACGGGGGTGCGTGACGGCCGCCTGCTCGTGGTCGACTCACCGGGGCCCCTGAGTGCGGGCGGCGTCCCCGAGCAGCCGGTCCGGAAGTCCCCTGGTAGCGCGCCTGTCGGGTCACGGCGCCGGTCGAGGCGGCACAGCAGCGGACCGGCTGGGCCTGAGGTGCCGTCGGGGGGCCGGTCGGTGGGGGTTCAGCCCGCTGCTGTGACCCCGACTGCCCTCGCCCGCGGTGGGCGGTGACCGGCTGGTGGCTGCCGAGGCGGGCTGCACTCCAGCGGACCGAGCGGGTCGTGGGCGGCGCCTGGGGCTCGGTGGGCAGGCTTCGGTCCGTGGTTGTGCGGGCCCGGGCACAGAAGGGGTCCCACTGCGTGTGCGGGCCCGGGTCCCTCTGTGTGCGGGCCCGGGTCCCTCTGTGTACCGTCGCCCGAGCTGTTCATTCTCCCTAGTCAGAATGGATTATTGCTGTGACCTAGGGTCAGTGCACTGGGATGGGGTGGCGTGAGTAGATCGATGACCCTGCCGGCCTTCCTGGTCGCCAACGCAGCCTCGCTCCTGGGCAACTCCGCGATCGCGGTCGTGCTGCCCTGGCTGGTGCTGGAGCGGACCGGGAACCCGGCGGTGGCGGGCCTGGTCGCAGCACTCTCGGCGGTCCCCGGGGCGGTCGCCGCCCTGGTCGGGGGCTGGCTGATCGACCACCTGGGGCGGCGTCTGATGTCGGTGGTCTCGGACATCGGCTCGGCGGTGTCCGTGGCGGCGCTGGCGGTGGTCGACCTCACGGTCGGCCTGGACGTGGGCTGGTTCATCGCGCTGGGAGTGCTGGGGGCCCTGTTCGACGCGCCCGGGATGACGGCCCGCAACACCCTCCTGGCGAACGTCTCGCAGACCTCGGGGGTCAGCCTGGAGAAGATCAGCGGGATGGTGGGCGCCGTCTTCGGGCTGTCGTTCCTCGTCGGCCCGGCAGCCGCCGGCTGGCTGCTGGCCGTCCTGCCGTCGGTCCAGGTGGTGTGGGTGACCGCCGGCTGCTCGGCCCTAGCAGCGCTCGCGATTGCCGTGATGCCGCTCGACGCGAGCGACCCGGTCCAGCCCGAGAGCTCGTCGCCCCTGGCCGGTTTCGGGTACGTCCGCCGCTCTGCGCCGCTGCTGGCGCTGCTCATCGTCCAGGGCGCCGCGGCGGTCCTGGTCAGCCCGCTGCTGAGCGTGATCCTGCCGGCCCACTTCACCGCGCTGGGGGCGCCGGGCCGGCTCGGCCTGTCGCTGTCCGGGTACGCGCTGGGCACCATGCTGGGCTCGGCCGTCTTCGGCTGGGGCTTCGGCCAGCGTCACTGGCGGGCCTGGGTGGTGGCGAACGCCTGCATGGTGGTCTCAGGCCTGGCGCTGGCGCCGCTGGTCGGGTTCTGGCTGGTCGGGGCGGCGATGCTGATGGCCGGGATCGGCTCGGGGCTGGTGCAGCCGGTGACCACCGTGGTGCTCACCACCGCGGTACCGGATGCGCTGCGGGGCCGGGTGTTCTCGGTCTACTCGACCCTCTCCCTGGTGGTGGCCCCCGCCGGACTAGGGCTGATGTCGGTGGTGATCGGTGCCCTGGGGATGCGCGCCGCCGGCTGGGTGGTCGGCCTCGGCCTCGCCGCAGTCTCCGCGTACGCCCTGGTCGTCCCGGGCCTGCGCCACTGGCTCGACAGGCCTGCTGGCGCGGAGCCGAGCCCAGCGTGCGGCGGCCCGGGGAGCTGAGTGGCTCCCGACCTGGAAGGATGGGGCCGGTGCTGACGATCAAGCAGCTGGCGGACTACGTCGGGGTCACGGTCCGTGCAGTACGGCACTACCACCGGCTCGGCCTGCTCGCCGAGCCCGAGCGTGACCAGCTCGGCTACCGGCGCTACGGCGCGCAGGACGTGGTGGACCTGCAGCGGATCAAGGTCCTAGCCGACGCCGGGGTTCCGCTGGCCCGGGTGAAAGAGCTGCTCGAGAGTGACCCGGACGGGCTGGCCGCTGCGCAGCGCCAGATCGACGCCGACCTGCGCCGCCGGGTCCGCGAGCTGCAGGCCACCCGGCGGCGGCTCAAGGCCCTGGTCACCGAGCAGGAGCCGTTTCTGCCGGCACAGATGCAGCGGGTCTTCGCCCGGTTCGACGAGCTCGGGGTGTCGCCACAGACGAAGCGGCTCAGCCGGGACGGCTGGATCCTCGCCAGTGTGGTCTTCCCCAAGGTCGTGCCGGCGTGGGTCGACTGGCTTGAGGCCTGCCTGGACGACCCGGAGTACCGGCGGCTCTTCGTCCTCGCCGACCAGGCCCGCGACTGGGACCCGGACGACCCGCGACTGAACGACCTCGCCCAGCAGACCGTGGCCTGGGTCCGCCAGCACCTCGACGACGGGCTGGGAACCGGCACCGGCCCGGACGAGTGGACCCTGGCCAGCCAGGACCAGGTCGGCCTTCAGCTGGTGCAGGCGTACGACGACGCCTCCTCCCCGGCGATGGCCCGGCTGTCAGCCCTGGTACGCGAGCAGCTGCCGGACCTGGCCGGGCCTGACCGGTGAAGCCATGACGCGGGACGCCACGGGCAGCCGGGGCCGGGGGCTCCGGACCGCCTGCAGGTCCGTACCCGACGACCTCGTGACCACCCGCTGTGGCGGGGAGCACTCAGTGCCCGCTGTCACGGGATTCGGCCGGGATGAAGCGCCAGGCGACGACTCCCGCGGCGACCAGGAGAACGGCCGCGACAGCTGAGGTGGTCTGCATCGCGGAGGTGAACGACTCCTTCGCCAGCGCCGCCAGCTCGGCGTGCGCCGCGACCTGCTGGTCGAGGTGCCGCAGCCCCACCGCGAGGGACTCGGTGACCGCGGTGGCGGCCTCAGTGTCGGTACCGGCCGGGATCCGCAGAGACCTGCGGTAGAGCACCGTCTGCAGCGACCCGAGCAGCGCGATCCCCATCGCGACACCCAGCTCGTACGCGGTCTCGGAGATCGCCGACGCAGCCCCGGCCCGCTCGACGGGGGCAGCCGACACGATGGCGTCGGTGGACAGGGTCATGGCCAGCCCGATGCCGAGGCCCGCGAGGCTGATCCCGGTGAGCAGCCACCCGTACCCGGGCAGCCCTGCCGCCAGGCCGATCAGCGCCATCGCCGGCCCCGCCAGCATCAGGCCCGAGGCGATCGAGCGGCCCGCCCCGAGCCGTTTCACGATCGCGACCGCCACCAGGGCGACCAGCACCGACATGATCGTCGCCGGCAGCTCGACCAGCCCGGCGATGAGCGGGCTCAGCCCGCGCACCAGCTGGAGGTACTGCGAGAAGAAGAACAGCAGCCCGGCCAGGGCAAAGATCGCGATCCCGTTCGCGGCGACGGCCCCCGCGAAGGCTGGGATGCCGAACAGGTGGATGTCGATCAGCGGGGTGGGCAGGCGACGCTGCCGCCGCAGAAACACCCACCCCGCTGCCAGCCCGGCAACGGCGGTCACGACGACCACCGCGTCGAAGCCCTCAGCCGCCAGGTGCTTGACGGCGTAGACGACCGGCACGACCGCCCCGACCGACAGTGCCGCCGAGGCAGTGTCGATGCGCGCCCCGGCCTTGCCGTGCGACTCCGGGACCAGCACCCACCCGGCCGCGATCACCACCACCATGACCGGCAGGTTGATGAGAAAGACCGACCCCCACCAGGAGTGCTCCAGCAGAAAGCCGCCGACCAGCGGCCCGACAGCCGCGCCGCCCGTCGCGCCCGCCGACCAGATCGCGATCGCGCGGGTGCGCTGCAGCGGGTGGCGGAAGACGTCACGGAGGATGGACAGCGTCGACGGCATGATGGTCGCGCCGAACAGCCCCAGCCCGGCGCGGGCCGCGATCAGGACACCGGCCGTCGGCGCCAGCGCCGCGACCAGCGAGGCCAGCCCGAAGCCAGCCGAGCCGATGAGCAGCACCCGGCGGCGCCCGAACCGGTCGGCCACGTTCCCCATCGTCACCAGCAGGCCAGCCAGGACGAACGAGTACACGTCCCCGATCCACAGCAGCTCGGTGGCGCTGGGCTCCAGGTCGGCCGTCAGGCTTGGTACGGCCAGTGACAGCACCGTCCCGTCGATCGCGAGCAGCATCACGGCTGCGGTCAGGACGGCGATGATGCCCCACTGCCTTCCGGTCAGGGGCGGTACGGCAGAGGGTTGTGGCACGCGCCGATGGTACCGGCCTGGTTGTACCTGACCAGGGCGGCCGGGAGGTAGAGCCGGATCTCGGCTGGGGCGGTCACGTGTGGCTGGTGCGTCCCTTCATCAGGGCGACGGTCAGGAAGGAGACCAGGCAGCCGAAGACCAGGTACCAGGCGACACCGACCCAGGAGCCGGTGACCTCGACCAGGCTGGCGGCGATGAAGGGGGTGAACCCGCCGCAGACGACGGCGGCGACCTGGTAGCCGAGACCGGCGCCGGAGTAGCGGTACTGCGGACCGAACAGCTCGGTGATCAGCGGCTGCTGCACCGAGACCGCGAGGTCGTGGGAGATGTTGACCAGGACCAGGGCGAAGACCCAGGTCCAGACCACGTGCCGGCCGGTCAGGGCCCAGAAGAACGGGAAGGCGAAGACCCCGCCGAGCACCGCGCCGGTCAGGTACACCGGCTTGCGCCCGACCCGGTCCGACAGCAGCGCGAAGGCCGGGATCGTCACCAGGCTGATCGCGCCGACCGCGATCGCGATATTCAAGAAGACCCGGTTGCTCCAGCCCAGGGTCTGCACCGAGTAGCTCAGCGCGAAGGTGGTCACCACGTACATCGTGAACATCTCCACCGCGCGGACCCCGATGATCTCGAAGAAGGCCCGCGGGTGCCGGGTCAGTGCCTCCAGCAAGGGCGGACGGGTGACCTCTGGCTCCTCGCTCTTCTCGACCGCGGCGTGGTGGATGTCGGCGACCCCGCCGCGCACCCACAGCCCGGTCAGCACCAGCGGCGCCGACAGCCAGAACGGAATCCGCCAGCCCCACGAGGCCAGCCCGTCAGCCCCCATCACCAGGGTGACCAGGAGCACGGTGCCGTTCGCCAGAATCAGGCCCGCCCCGTACCCCATCTGCACACCGCTGGAGAAGAACGCCTTGCGGCCCTTCGGGGCCTGGCTGACCGCCATCAAGGTGGCGCCGCCCCACTCACCACCCACCGCGAAGCCCTGGACCGCGCGCAGCAGGACCAGCAGCACCGGCGCCCAGATCCCGATCGAGCTGAAGTTCGGCAGCAGCCCGATCCCGACCGTCGACAGGCCCATCACCCCGATCGTCCAGACCAGGATCCGCTTCGGGCCGATCCGGTCGCCGAAGTGGCCGAAGAAGGCCCCGCCCAGCGGCCGGAAGACGAAGCCGACAGCGAGCGTCCCGAACGAGGCGATCGTGCCGACAGCAGGGGAGACACTGGGGAAGAACTGCCGGTTGAAGACCAGGGCCGCCAGCACCCCGTACAGCAGGAAGTCGTACCACTCGACCACCGCCCCGACGAAGCTGCCGAACGAGGCCCGCCGGGCCATCGCGGGGGTGATCACCGGCGGGCTGGCAGGCTCGGTGACGACGTACGGAGAGTGCGGTCGATCAGTCACAGGGGCTCCTCACCGCTGAGGGTCGATGACCCAGTGTGGCAAGACCGCCCCGGTCTCGGGGCCCCTGCAGGCCAAGCTGACCGGATCGTGGACGCCCGTCCGGTACGTCGGGCACGGGCTAGCCTGAGTCGGACCGACCACCACCTTCCGGTCAGGGCGGTACGGCGGAGGGCTGCGGCACGCGCCGATGGTGCCGGCTTGACTTTGACGCTACGGACGGGTCGACAGTGGTCCCATGACCGAGACCTTCGATGCTGCCAGGATCAGCCCGGTCCCGCTGCCCGGGCCCGACGCCGTGGCGCCCGACCCATACCGCGGGATCTACCCGATGCCGATGTTCGTGACCGTTCCCACCACTGACCTGGCCGGCTCGGCGCGGTTCTGGACCGAGGGGCTCGGCTTCATCGAGCTCTTCAGCATCCCCGGCGCACTGGTGCACCTGCGCCGCTGGGCGTTCCAGGACGTGCTGCTGGTGCCCGGTGCCAGCCCCGGCCCGGGGCTGAGCCTGAGCATCGCCTGCGTCCAGCACCAGCAGGCCGGGATCGCCGAGCGCTGCCAGCGGCTGCGTCCGGGCAGCGCTGACGACCCGTACCCGACCCTGTGGAACACCATCGACCTGCCCGTGACAACGCCAGAAGGCGTACGGGTGGTGCTGACCGCGGCCCTGCCGCTGGACGAGGAGGCGGTGCAGCGGCTCGCCGCGGTCGGGATCACGGCGCCGCCGAGCCGGGAGGCAACCCCGCCCGGCTCAAGGGACACGTGACCGAGGGGCTGACCATCGGGCAGGCTGCGGCCCGGCTCCAGGTCACCGCCCGGACGCTGCGGCACTGGGAGCAGATCGGCCTGGCCCCGGCCCCGGGCCGCTCCCGGGCCGGCTACCGCCGCTACCGGGAGGCCGACCTGGAGCGCCTGCAGCGGATCGTGGTCTACCGCGAGCTCGGGCTCAGCCTGGAGCAGATCTGCTCACCCCGCCACCCGCTCACCGAGCGCCTCGACCTCCCCGCGAGCCAGCTGATTGATCCGCTGGGGACTCAGGTTGAGTGCGTACGCCAGGTCCCGCTGGCTGATGCCCTGCTCGACAAGCTCGGTCACTGCCTGGCGCCGCAGCTGGCCAGCCACCTCCAGCTGTGAGCGGGCCCGGGCCTCCTGCTCGGCCGCGGCAGCGAGCATCGCGGCTGCACCGCCGGGCAGCTCGACGCTCACCTCGACTGCTACCTCGTTCTCGTCAAGGTCGAGCGCGGCCGCCACCACCGAGGTGATGACCTCGTCCACGTCCGCCAGCCGCCGCACCTGGGCCGCCAGTACGGGCGACTTCACCGTGACCACCCACCAGCGACCCTCGCGGGTCGCGGTGGCCTCGAAGCTGACCATGGCTTCTCACTTCCACTCCTGCGGGGTATCACCCAGGTGCGAGCCCTTGGCCTGCCGGATCAGGACCCCACCCGCGACGGGTCAGGAGTCGGGCTTCATGAGTATGGTCTAGGGCACTCTAGATATGAAAGTCAAGGGGTGACTAGATTTTCCCTAGCCGACTATGGGTTCGGCCACGCGGATATGGGTCGGCCACGCAGTGCCCCCGGAGCCGGCGCCGGCGCCTCGGCGAGTGCCTCGTTGCCGAGCCGGGCCCACCCGCCACTCCGCAGCGCCGGCGGGGAGCCTGCCAGCGCAGAGGACCGGATCGTGGACGCCCGTCCGGTACGCCGGGCACGGGCTAGCCTGAGCGGACCGACCACAGGAGGTGCCAGATGGCAGTCGAGATGCGTGGGGTCCGTCTCGGTGAGGGCCGGACCAAGGTCATCGTCCCGGTCACCGGGGCCACGGTGCCCGAGCTGGTGGCGCAGGTACGGGCCCTGGCCGCCGAGGAGCTCGACATCATCGAGTGGCGGGTCGACTACCTCGACGTCGCCCTCGACCCGGCCCAGGTCGTCGCGGCCGCCGGGCAGGTCCGCGAGCAGGCCGGCGACCGGCCGGTGCTGCTCACCTTCCGTACCCACCACGAGGGCGGGCAGCAGCCGGTCACCTCCCAGCAGTACGTGGACCTCAACCTGGCCGTGGTCGGCTCCGGGCTGGTCGACGCCGTCGACGTGGAGCACCGCTTCGACCGGCAGGCCGGCGACCAGGTGATCGCGGCCGCCCGGGCCGCCGGGGTGCCGGTCGTGGGCAGCGTCCACGACTTCACCGCCACCCCACCGGCCGACGAGCTGGTGGCCTACCTGACCGGGATGCAGGAGCGCGGCTGCGCTGTCGCCAAGGCGGCCGTGATGCCGCAGACGCCCGGCGACGTGCTGACCCTGATGAGCGCGACCTGGACCATGACCAGCGAGCACCCGGCGACCCCGGTGCTGACGATGGCGATGGGCGGGCTCGGGCTGCTGACCCGGCTGTCGGCCCAGCTGACCGGCTCCTGCGCCACCTTCGCGATGGTGGGGCGGGCCTCCGCCCCTGGCCAGATCCCGGTCGGCGAGCTGCGTCCGGTGCTGGACCTGATCGCGCGCAACCTGCCGCAGTAGCCGCAGCGGGGACTGCTGCCAGGCTGCGGCAGCCCCTCAGCCCCGGGCGGGCTGCTCTGCTCACGTCGCCCCACCCGTGGCCGACGACCCTCAGCCCAGGGCGGGCT
>CALBCJ010000032.1 GCA_937926975.1 uncultured Propionibacteriaceae bacterium
CGCCACATGCCCGTCGGCGAGCTCCAGACCGTCATCGTCCCCAACCGCACCCCCCACCCCCAGCCCAGCTAGCCGCGGGGCGGGTCGGGTCGGGCCATCCCGGCAGTCCTGGGGTGCCAGCTCAAGATGTATAGGGGCTTGTGAGGCGCTGCAGGGCATGCGCTGAGCGCCACCTTCCTCGCCGCTCCGGCCTCGCTAGGCCAGCGACAGGAACAGCTTCTCTATCTGGTCGATGTCGGCACCGGACTGGTTGGGGTCATTGAGGCACTCGCGCAGGCCGGCGGCAATCACGGCGAAGCCCGCGCGGTCCAAGGCCTTGGAGACGGCTGCCAGCTGGGTCACAATCTCCTGGCAGCTGCGCCCGGACTCGAGCATCTTGACAATCCCGCCGATCTGGCCCTGGGCTCGGTTCAGCCGGATCACAATGGCCCGCGTGTCCTCGGGTTTGAGCTCCATTCTGTCCTCCCTGTCCGGTACCGGCACTGTCCCAGGGCCTGGCTGAGACCGGCCCACACGTCATCCACGTCCTCGGTCCCGGCACAGAGCCGCAGCAGGTCCTCGGGCACGCCCTGGGCAACGTCCCCCGCGTGGTGGAGGCCGGCACCGGGACCACTGACCGGCGACCCGGGGAGCCCGGGGTGGCCAGCCCGCGGTGGCGGCGAGAGCACGGCGCGAGAGGCGTGTCTCTGATCCAACCACGACCAGGCCGGGTCGGGGGCAGAGATCTAGCTCGGGCAGACGAAGGAGTGCGCTGGCAGCAGCAGGTCCTCAGGGCCGGCCAGGAGCGCGTACAGCTGCCGGGCTGTGGTGTTGTTCTGCGTGCTGGGCATGGTGCTCAGCGACACAGCCTGCCCCAGCGAGGAGGTCAGGCGCACAGCGATCCAGCAGGAGCCCGGCCGAACCGGCCCGGCGGCGGAGGGGTCAAGCCGCGACACGAGCGTGTCGACCCGCGCTACCTCGTCGTCGCGCAGGTCCCGGTGCCACTGCTGGGTGGCGGCCTCGGCGTGCCGGTCCTGCACCGGGTACCAGGTGACGCAGGTGTCGGCGCTGCTGCCGTCGAGGGTGACCTTCCGGGTCCAGCAGTACGGCCGTGGGACCGACGGCGAGTGCAGCGTGATCGTGCCGTGCCAGGTCACGGGACCGGTAGCCGGGTCGTCAACCCCCCTGATCAGGGAACCGGTGCTGAGGGAGAGAAGGGCCATGATGGTGGCGTAGAGACGCATGGGAAACTCCTTGGGGGCGGGTGGCCGCTGGTGCGGCCAGTGGGGCGGGTAGGTCAGGCTCCAGAGCTGTGCCGGTGGTCGGCGAGCGAGGAGACCCAGCCATTGGGGTTGTCGTGGCGCAGCGCGCTCAGGGAGCCGCTGAGCTCAGTCAGGTTCGGCAGCATGGTGCGCAGCTTCTCCCGCTGCTGAGTCTGCCAGTCATCGAGGGCCTGGTTAACGGTCGAGGCCATCAGCGTGGTCGCGTCGTGGGCCCTCACCGAGGCCAGCCAGGCCTCGTCAAGGTCGAGGGAACTGAGCCGACCACCCTCCACGGTGGTCATCACCTCCTGGTACTCCGAGCTGGCAGTCACGAGCAGGTCGTCAGGCGGGTGCTCGCGGTGGTCGGGAGTGGGCTGCACTGCGTCCATGGGGTGACCATACGCGGCGATGGGGCCGTACGGAATGGGTTGGCGCCTATGAGATCGTTTCTGACGGACCAGGCCCGGCCGGTCAAGGGGTCCGGGTCTGCTCCAGGGTGGTGTTCCAGGCGTCCTCGAGCTGCTGGCGGGCAGCGCTGACAGCGGCGCCCAGCTGCTGCAGCTGCGGCGAGGCCTGCTCGATCGTCTCCAGCCGCTGCCGCTCCCACTCGTCGAGTGCCTGGTTGATGGTGGTGGCCACCAGCGCGGCGGCCTCGGCGGCCGGAGTGCGCCACAGCCAGGACTCGTCCAGCCAGAGCGAGTCAATGCGGCCCCGCTGCACCGTCACCTCGACCTCGTAGCGCGGCGACGGCACGGTGACCCCGGGCGACTCGATCTCGTCGGTGCTGCGGTCGGGCAGGGAGGTGGCCTGCCGGACCACGTCGGAGATGCTGCTGAAGGCTGCCTCAAACCCCGTCCTCGCCATGCCTCCCACCCTAGATGAGGGCGATTCCGGGCTGGGAGCAGACACCGCCCGGCGGTGAGGAATACCAGGCTATCCTCTAAGGTTGAGTCAGGTACACTCAACTTTGATCGCAAGGAGACCTGCCGTACATGGATACGTCCAAGCTCACCGCTATGAGCCGTGACGCGGTGTCGATGGCGACCCGCTCTGCGCTCACCCATGGCAACCCCACCGTCGAACCGGTCCACCTGCTGGAGGCTCTGCTCACCATCCCCGACAACACCGTCGGGCCGCTGCTCGGCGCTCTCGGTGCCGAGCCGAGGATCGTCGAGGCCGCTGCCAAGGGGGCCATCACCAGGCTCCCGTCGGCTCAGGGCAGCTCGGTCGCCCAGCCCAACATGTCGGGCGCCCTGGCCCGGGTGCTGGCCGACGCCGAGACCCGGGCTCAGCAGCTGGGCGACCAGTTCGTCGCCACCGAGCACCTGCTGATCGCCCTGGCCGCGGTCAGCTCCGATGCCCGCCGGATCCTCACTGACCTGGGCGTCAGCGCCGACCAGATCACCCAGAAGTTCAACGAGACCCGCGGCAGCCGCCGGGTCACCTCCGCCGAGCAGGAGGGCGGCCAGTCGTCGCTCGACAAGTACTCGGTCGACCTCACCCGCACCGCCCGCGAGGGCCGGCTAGACCCCGTGATCGGGCGTGACGCCGAGATCCGCCGGGTGGTGCAGGTGCTGGCCCGGCGTACGAAGAACAACCCGGTCCTGATCGGCGAGCCCGGAGTCGGCAAGACCGCCGTGGTCGACGGGCTGGCGCAGCGGATCGTGGCCGGTGACGTCCCGGACTCGCTCAAGGGGCGCCGGCTGGTGGCGCTGGACCTGGCCAGCATGGTCGCCGGCGCCAAGTACCGCGGCGAGTTCGAGGAGCGGCTCAAGGCCGTCCTCAAGGAGATCGCCGAGGCCGAGGGCCAGATCATCACGTTTATCGACGAGCTGCACACCATGGTCGGCGCCGGCGCTACTGGCGACTCGTCGATGGACGCCGGCAACATGCTCAAGCCGATGCTCTCGCGCGGCGAGCTGCGGATGATCGGCGCCACAACCCTCGATGAGTACCGGGAGCGGATCGAGAAGGACCCGGCCCTGGAGCGGCGCTTCCAGCAGGTGTACGTGGGGGAGCCCTCGGTTGAGGACACGATCGCCATCCTGCGAGGGCTGCGGGAGCGGTACGAGGCGCATCACAAGGTCCGGATCACGGACGGCGCCCTGGTCGCCGCGGCCCAGCTGTCGAACCGGTACATCACCTCCCGCCAGCTGCCGGACAAGGCCATCGACCTGGTCGACGAGGCCGCGTCGCGGCTGCGGATGGAGATCGACTCCTCCCCGGAGGAGATCGACAAGCTGCGTCGCCAGGTCGACCGGATGACGATGCAGCAGCTGGCCCTGGAGAAGGAGGACGACCCGGCCTCGGTGGACCGGCTGGCCCGGCTGCGGGCCGAGCTGGCCGACAGCCAGGAGCGGCTGCGCTCGCTGGAGCAGCGCTGGCAGGCGGAGAAGTCCGGGCTGAACCGGGTCGGCGAGCTCAAGGAGCAGATCGACCGGCTCCGGATGGCGGCCGAGCGGGCCCAGCGCGAAGGTGACCTGACCAAGGCCTCCGAGATCCTGTACGGGCAGATCCCCACCATCGAGGCCCAGATGGAGGAGGCTGCCCAGGCCGAGAACCAGTCTCGGATGGTCTCCGACGAGGTCGCCGCCACCGATATCGCCGAGGTGGTGTCGAGCTGGACCGGGATCCCGGTGGGCAAGATGCTGGAGGGCGAGTCGGAGAAGCTGCTGGCGATGGAGGAGCGGATCGGGGAGCGCCTGATCGGTCAGGAGACGCCCGTGAAGGCGGTCTCGGACGCGGTCCGCCGGGCCCGGGCCGGGATCTCGGACCCGAACCGGCCGACCGGCTCCTTCCTCTTCCTGGGCCCCACCGGCGTCGGCAAGACCGAGCTGGCGAAGGCCCTGGCCGGCTTCCTCTTCGACGACGACCAGGCCATGGTCCGCATCGACATGTCCGAGTACTCGGAGAAGTTCGCCGTGTCCCGGCTGGTCGGGGCGCCCCCGGGGTATGTGGGGTACGAGGAGGGCGGTCAGCTGACCGAGGCGGTGCGGCGCCGTCCGTACTCGGTGGTGCTGCTGGACGAGGTCGAGAAGGCTCACCCGGAGATCTTCAACATCCTGCTGCAGGTGCTCGACGACGGTCGGCTCACCGACGGCCAGGGCCGGACCGTGGACTTCCGCAACACCATCCTGATCCTGACCTCAAACCTGGGCTCGCAGTTCCTGGCCGACCCGACGATGGTCCCAGAGCTGAAGCAGGACGCCGTGATGGGCGTGGTCCGCAAGGCCTTCAAGCCGGAGTTCCTGAACCGGCTCGACAACGTGGTGATGTTCGACCCGCTGACCCGCGAGGACCTGACCCGGATCGTCGGGATCAACCTGGCCCGGCTGAACACCCGGCTGGCCGAGCGGCGGATCACCGTCGACACCACCGACGCTGCCCAGGACTGGCTGGCTGACAAGGGCTTTGACCCGCTCTACGGGGCCCGCCCGCTGAAGCGGCTGATTCAGACCGCGATCGAGGACCAGCTCGCCCGCCAGGTGCTGGGCGGCGAGGTCCGCGACGGGCAGACGGTGGTCTTCGACGTCACCGACGACCGGGAGGGGCTGCGGGTCAGCGAGGTCCGGTGAGCACGGGCGCGTCTGGTGCTGGCTCGGAGCAGGCCACGAGAGGCAGGTCCAGCAGCACCAGGCGCGCCGCGGTGCCGGCCGGGTCGGCGCCACTTCCTGCGGGGCGTGCTGGCTGACGAGCCGGCGCCACTTCTCGTGCACCAGGTGGTTCCGGCGCTGCCCGGACCGGCGGGGCCGGAGTGAAGGCGACGTGTCACCTGGCCAGTGCTTGGCCTTGTGAGGGCCGAGTCGGTCGTCTGCGTACGACATCGCCGGGATCTCGGGCTGACCAGGATGCTTGCGAAGAAAGCATGCTTGCCTTAGCCTGATGTTGCGTGTCCGACCGGAGTGGGCACGGGAAGGAGAGCGGTTGTGCACGGTGACCTGGCCCAGCTGCCACCGGCGACACTGGCGGTCCTGGTGGTCGCCGGCCTGGCGCAGGTCGGCCTGATGGTGGTCTCGCTCGTGGTGTGCTTGAAGACCGAGGAGGCGCGGCTCACGCTGCCGCGCCTGGCCTGGTTGGCGATCGTGGTCCTGGTCGGGTTTGCCGGCCCGCTGGCATTCCTGGTCGTCGGCCGCCGCGCCGGGGCCCAGCCCGCGGCCCAGGCGGCGAGCGCGGCGAGTGTCGCCGCCGCTGTCGGCGACCTGTACGGGGAGGGCCGGTGAACGCCGTCGAGGCCTGCCGGCTGACCAAGACCTACCGGACCACACGGGCCCTGGACGAGGTGACCTTCACGGTTCCCCAGGGCCAGGTCGTCGGCTTCCTCGGCCCCAACGGCGCCGGCAAGACCACCACCTTGCGGATCCTGCTCGGCCTGGCCCGGGCGACGTCCGGGTCGATCCGGGTCTTCGGTGAGGACGCCGCCCGCGCCGGCAACACCGTCCGTACCCGGATCGGCTACCTGCCCGACGTCCCGGGCTTTCCCGAGTGGATGACGGCAGAGCAGCTCCTGCGCTTCGCCGGCAGCCTGTTCGGCCTGTCCGGAGCGGTCCTGAGCGCCCGGGTCGACTCGCTGCTCGCCCTGGCGGGGCTCACCGGCGTCAGCCACCCGATCGGCGGCTTCTCGCGCGGCATGAAGCAGCGGCTCGGCATTGCCCAGGCCCTGGTCAACGCCCCGTCCCTCCTGGTCCTGGACGAGCCGACCTCCGCCCTCGACCCGCTCGGCCGCAAGGACGTGCTGAGCATGGTCGAGGCGCTGCGCGGCAAGGCCACCGTCGTGTTCTCGACCCACCTGCTCGACGACGTTGAGCGGGTCTGCGACTCGGTGGTCGTCGTCGACCGGGGACGGGTGCTGACGAGCGACACCGTCGCCGGGCTGCGCTCCCGCTACGGCGGCTCGCAGCAGGTCCGAGTCAGCGTCGACGACCCCGCTGCCCTGCTCGACGCGGTCGCCGGCGAGGCGTGGCTGGTGGCCGCCGAGCGGGACGGCGCCGCGGTCGTGCTGACCGTCACCGACGTGGCGGTCGCGAACCGTACGGTCCCGGCACTGCTGGAGCGCAGCGGCTGCGCCCTGGTCTCGTACGGGCCCGAGCAGGTTCGCCTTGAAGACGCCTTCGTCCGGCTCACCCAGGAGGACCGATGACCGGTTTCACCGCACTGCTGCGCAAGGAGCTGCTGGAGATCGTCAGCACCTGGCGGGTCTGGGTCGTCGGCGGCCTGCTGCTGGGCATGGCGGTCCTCAGCGCCCTGACCGGGCGCTACCAGAAGGAGCTCATCGGCTCGCTGCTCGCGGCCGGGATCCAGATCACGCTGCCCGACCCCACCTGGGCCGACTCCTTCGCCCAGTGGGCCAAGAACCTGACCGAGATCGGCCTGCTGATGGTGGTCCTGACCACCGGGGGGCTGATCAGCGCCGAGCGCAGCCAGGGCAGCCTGGTCCTGGTGCTCACCAAGCCGGTCTCACGGACCGCCTACGTTGTGGCGAAGTTCCTGGCCCAGGCCGGCTTCCTCGCCGTCGCGACGGCTCTGGCGGCCGGCGCTGAGCTGGCCCTGACAGCAGCGCTGTTCCCGGCCGTCGAGGCCGGCCCGGTGATCGCGGTGACCGGCGCCTGGCTGGTGCTGGCGATGCTGCTGATGGCCTGCACCCTGGTCGGCTCTGCCGGCCTGGACCGGGGCCTGGCCGCTGCCGGGACCGGCCTGGCAGGCCTGGTGGTCCTGCTGGTGCTGGGGCTGTGGGAGCCCGCGACCCGCTACAGCCCGGCCGGTCTCTACCAGGCGGTCGGCGCCCTGGCAGCGGGCGGGCAGGTCTCCGCCTGGCCGGTCGTGACCGGCCTGGTCGCCACGGCTGTGCTGGTGGCCGCGGCGGCCGGGGTCATGAGTCGCCGGGAGGTCTGAGCCGCCCTGGCCGTAGGTGGTATACCTACGGGGACTGCTCGCGCCCGTACGCGGGGCAGGGATGAGCACACGGACCAGGAGGTGGCGTGCCTGAGTCTGGGCTGGTCGGGCTGCTGCGCGGCGCTGGTGCGTCCTTCGTCGGGCTCGGGCTGTTCGCCCGGCTCCCGCCGGCCATGCTCTCGCTCGGGCTCACCCTGTACGGCTACGCCCAGCTCAACAGCTTCGCCGCCGCCGGCAGCATCGTGGCCGGGGTGGCGCTCGGAGTCGCGGTCGGCGGGCCGGTCGTCGGTGCTGCGGCCGACCGCTGGGGGCAGCGGCGGACCGGGATCGTCGCCGCCTCGCTCACCACGGTCGCGCTGGCTGCGCTGGTCTGGGCGCTGCGTCCCGGGACCGGCCTGGGCTGGCTGGTGGCGCTGGCCTTTCTGACTGGCGCCGGGAACCCGCAGGTCGGGGCGATGGCCCGCGGACGCTGGGCCGCCAAGGCCCGTCAGCGGCCCGACCGGGCCCGCTACACCGGGCTCGCGATGGCGTACGAGGGAGCGATCGACGAGGGTGCCTTCGTGGTCGGCCCGGTCCTGGTGAGCCTGCTGACGCTGGTGCACCCGCTGGCTGGGCTGGGGGTGGCGCTGCTGCTCGGGCTGGTGCTGCCGGTCGCCTTCGCGCTGCACCCGACTGCGCTGCCACCAGGGCGTACGCACCAGCCCAGCGATGACGAGCCGACTCGGGTGCCGTGGGCGCGGCTGGTGCCGGTGGGGCTGGTGTGCCTGTCGATCGGGGTGGTCTTCGGCTCCTCCTCGACCGGGATCACCGCCTGGCTGACCGAGCTCGGGCTCGGCGGCTGGGCCGGGGTCGTGTACGGCGGGATGGGCGTCGGCAGTGCCCTGTCAGGGCTGGCCACGACCCGGCTCCCGGTCAGCTTCGGCCAGGAGCAGCGGCTGGTGGTGTTCGGCCTGGGGCTCCTGGTGGTCTCCCCGGGGCTGGTGCTGGCCGGCTCGCCGCTGCTGCTGGCAGGGGCCTGCTTCCTGTGCGGCTGCTGCCTGGCGCCGGCGCTGATCGCGTCGTTCGCGATGGGGGAGCAGCGCTCGCCGCTGGCCCAGATCTCGACGGTGATGACTGCCCTTGGCGCCTGTGTAACGGTCGGGGTGGCGGCTGCCTCGTCGCTCAGCGGGCTGCTGGTCGACTCCCGGGGGGCCAGCAGCGCCCTGCTGGTCCCGATCGGGGCCGCGGCGGTGGCCGCCGTGACGGGTCTGGCGAGCTGGGGGTCAACCAGGTCCCGCGGCTGACACAATGGCCGGCATGCTGGTGAGTGACCGGGACACGCCGGGGGCCTTCCTGGTGCGCGTAGACGGGGCTGACCAGTCGTTCGTGGACCCGGAGGACCCGACCCGGCTGGAGTTCGACTACGCCCAGCGGATCGGGGACGTGATCGACACGATGCGTCCGCCGGGGGAGCGGATCCGGGTGGTGCATGTTGGCGGCGGCGGGATGACCCTGGCCCGGTACGTGGCGGCGACCCGGCCGACCTCGGCCCAGATCGTGCTGGAGCCGGACGCCCAGCTGACTGCTCAGGTACGGGCTCGGCTGCCCCTGCCGCGGCAGTCAGGGATCAAGGTCCGCCCGGTCGACGGGCGCACTGGCCTGGCGGCCCTGCCGGACGACTACGCCGACCTGGTGGTCCTGGACGCCTTCGCCGGTGCCCGGGTGCCCGCCGAGCTCACCACGTCGCAGTGGTGGGGCGAGGTGTCGCGGGTGCTGGTACGCGGCGGCACCGTGACCGCCAACATCACCGACCGGGTGCCGTTCTGGTACGCCAAGCGGGTCACCGCCGGGATCGCGGACCGCTTTCAGCCGGTGGTCTGCGCGGCCGAGCCGGCCACTCTCAAGGGGCACCGCTTCGGCAACCTGGTGGTCTCGGCCGGGGGTGGGATCGACCATGCCCGGCTGGAGCGCCTAGCGCGCCAGGCGGTCTTCCCGTACCGGGTGATGGGCGGGCTGCACCTGGCCCGCTGGGTCGGCCACGCCCCGGCCTTCACCGACGACGACGCCGAGCAGTCCCCACCGCCCCCGGGAGGTCCGACCACCTTCCGCTGACCCGCTGGACGCGGATCAGCTCATGGTGATGTCGCCCATGACGGTGTGGGGGCTGAGCTGGGCGAGGAGTGCGACGTGGGTGGTGGCGTCGGCGATCTCGATGTGGTCGACGTCGAGGGGGCCGCCGAGGTGGTAGGCGGGGACGAAGGTGTACATGGTGTCGGGGCCGACGGGGCCGTGCTTCTTCAGCGCCCGGGCGAACAAAGGCTCCCCGTCGGAGCCCAGCATGTCCGCCTCCATGATGGGGTCTCCTGACAGCTCCGTTTCGATCTGGATGTCTCGGTCCGCTTCGGTCTCCATCATCTCGATGGAGGATGCTGTGGGATAGATGTGGCCCAGCACAGGGTCGATGCTGAGGCTGGCCCCGGTTCGCTCGCCCCAGAGGAAGAGCTCGCCGAAGGCTGTGCGGACGATGGCATGCCAGGTATCGGTGCCCATAACGAGGTCGAGGTTGGCGGTCCAGGCCTCGACGACAGGCTGCCACTCAACCGGATCGCACAGCCAGTAGCGGCCGTCGTTGAAGCCGGCGAAGCCGTAGGTCTCCCAGAAGCGGAAGAGCAGGGGCGGGAAGATGTGGGCGTACTGGTCGTAGCGCTCGGGGGGTACGGGCTTGGTTGCTGTGGGCTCGCCCAGGTCGGCCTGGATGTCGGCCCAGTCCTCATCACTAGTCATGGCTGCGGCCGATGGTGATGTCGCCCATGACGCGGTGGGGGCTGAGCTGGGCGAGGAGGGCGACGTGGGTAGTGGCGTCGGCGATCTCGATGTGGTCGACGGTGAGGGGGCCGCCGAGGTGGTAGGCGGGGACGAAGGTGTACATGGTGTCGGGGCCTACCGGTCCGTGCTTCTTCAGCGCCCGGGCGAACAAGTGCTTCCCGTCGGAGCCCAGCAGGTCAGCCTTCATGATGGAGCCTCCCGACACGGCTACCTCGATCTGAATGTCGCGACTACGCTCACTGGCCATCCGGTCATGCGAGCCCACAGCGGGGTAGATGTGTCCGTAGACCGGGTCGATGCTGAGGCTGCAGCCGGTTCGCTCGCCCCAGAGGAAGAGCTCGCCGAAGGCTGTGCGGACGATGGCGTGCCAGGTGTCGGTGCCCATGGCGAGGTCGAGGTTGGCGGTCCAGGCGTCGACGACGGGCTGCCACTCGGCGGGGTCGCAGAGCCAGTAGCGGCCGTCGAGGAACCCGGCGAAGCCGTAGGTCTTCCAGAAGCGGAAGAGCAGGGGCGGGAAGATGTGGGCGTACTGGTCGTACCGCTCGGGGGGTACGGGCTTGGTTGCTGTGGGCTCGCCCAGGTCGGCCTGGATGTCGGCCCAGTCCTCATCACTAGTCATGTCACTCCAGAAGGAAGTCGATATTCAAAGGCAAGCCACCCTTGTCTGATGACTGCAGCTGCGTGGCGAAGGCCTCCAGGGCGTCTCGGCGAGCCTTCCACTGGCTCCCGATCGATGAGTTCACGTACTTATCACCCATGCTCGGCAGCCCGTCGGAGCCAACGCCGATCACGTCCTTGCCGCCAGCCACGATATCGGGCTCGTGCAGGGCCGCGAGGGTCGACATCTGCTTCTTGGCCTCAGCCTCGGCCGCGGCCTTGGCCTCGCGGCGGCCCAGGCCCTGGTTGCGATAAACGTCTTCTAGGTCGCTCGCGAGCTGCCTCTGGAACTTCTCACGGGCTTCTCGCTGGGCGAGCCCCCCGCGCTTGACCTCGGCCAGGTTCTTGAGAAGGTCGTCGGCGGTCATGCTCTTCAGGCCGTCCATCTGGCGGCGGAGCTGCCGGACGTACTCGTCAGTCTTGCCAGCCAGGTTCTTGGTGCTTCCGGCCTTGAAGACGACGAGGTGCTCAGCCTTGGCCACGTCATCACCAACGCCCTTGAGGACCTGGTTCGGGTTGAGCTCGTGGCCACTCTTCTTGGCGACCTTCAAGATGTCGTCCAGCATCTCTCCGAAGATGCCCTTCAGGGCCGCCGCCTTGCCCTTAGGCATCACTGGCCTCCCATCAGCTTCTCCAGGGCCAGGTTCAAGGCCAGCTGCAGCAGCCGCCGGGCGATCTCCTTCGCGACCGGGATCCAGGCCAGGGACGCACCGAACGTCGCAGCCGCGGCTGCGACCGCCTGAGCAATCTGGATCGCCAGGAGGACCAGGTTGACCACGAAGGCGATCTTGAGCGCGATCACGGCGACCCCGACCACGAGCAGGCAGCCGCCGGTGATACTGCCAGCCAGGGCCAGCTTCTGGGCGACGTCAGCGACGCCGTCGATCTCGTCGAACGCCTTCTGGAAGGCTTCCATCGCGGGGCCGGAGCTGGTCGACAGAGCGTAGCTCTTGGCCTGATCAGCCAGGCCAGTGGCTGAGCCGACCTCCCCGGCGTACGACATCCACCGGTTCGCGTAGTCGAAGATCCGGTCCTCGTTGCCCTCGGGCCACTCAAAGCCCAGCATGTTCAGCAGGTACGACACCTCGCCGGGGAGCATGACCGCCATCTCAGCCTCCCAGGATCGCGTCAGACGCCTGGACCGCGGCATCCTCGGTCGCGGAGTAGATCTCGGCGGCAGCGCCGAGACGCTGGCTGTGGGCCCCGTACTCCTCAGCAACCGAGTCGACGGTCTCCTGGACCCGCGCCAGCACCGCTGAGTACAGCATGGACGCGACCCCGCCCAGGGTGTCGTTGGTGCCGAGGGCAGACACGTCACCGACCTCGCCCATCAGGGCCTGGGTCTTGGCGAGCAGGTCCTGGACCGCCTCGTCCATCCCGCCGGCGGCCCGGCGCAGCGCGCTCGGCTCGAACTGGATGTCGCTCACTGCTTCACCTGCCGCAGCATCTGGAGCATCGAGTCGGTGTACGCGTCCAGTGACCGGATCGAGTCCTCCTGGATCTGGCGGACCTGGTCGCGGACCGCGCCCAGGTCGGGAGACAGCTGGGACAGCTGGGCCATCAGCGCGGTCTGGTACGCCTCCAGGGCGTTGTTCACGGCCTCGGCAATGTGGTCACCCAGCTCGGCGTTGCTGAGTCGCAGCAGCTGCGGCTGCAGGCTGACTTCCTGAACTCGGCCGTTGGTCACCGTCACCCGCAGCCGCTCGTCAGCGGCTGTGCCCTCCGCCGTGACCGGGCTGGACTCCAGGTCCGGGCCCGGCGACGGGGCCTCAGCCCGAGCCAGCTGCGCATCCAGATCGGCAAACACCTGCCGCAACGATTCCATGGTCATACGGGCTCCTCGCCTGGGGTACTCATCAGCATAGGCGTTCCAGAGCCATGGCGCGCTGCTTCTCACGAGAACTCGTCAGCAGCCGGCTTGACGACTCGAGTGTGCCCGCCTGATCCGCAGGGGATGGTGACGACTACCCGGAACAGCCCGTGACCTGCGTACGCCAAGGGGCGGCGCAGCTTGGCCGGTGCTGTGCCCACCGGCCACAATGGGGGGATGGCACCAGGAGACAGCAGCGCAGAACAGCCGCACCAGCAGGGGGTGATCGCGGACACCGACCAGGCTGGGCCAGACCAGCCGGCCACACCCACACCTCGGCGCCGCGGGCCCGGGATCGCGATGGTCCTCGGCATTCTCCTGATCGCGGTCGGCCTGGCCACCCTGGGCTGGATGGGGTACCAGTACTTCGGCACCAACGGTCCGTCGAAGGAGGCCGCAGCCTCCGAGATCAGCCAGCTGGAGCAAGAGTGGTCCAGCGGCGCCCAGACTCCGGCCCCAGCTGCCAGCAGCCCGACGCAGGCGGGCACCCCCCAGGCCGGGCCGAGCTACAGCCAGGCCCAGCTCGACAAGGCGGTGGCGATCCTGCGGATTCCGGCGCTGGGCGAGACGTACAAGGTGCCGGTCATCAGCGGGGTCAGCGACTACGCCCTGGCCCGCGGCGTCGGCTGGTACCCCGGAACGGGACAGCCCGGGCAGGTCGGCAACTTCGCTCTGGCCGGCCACCGGGTCACCCACGGTGAGCCGTTCGCCCGGCTCCTGGAGCTCAAGCAGGGCGACCAGGTGATCGTCGAGACCAAGACCCACGTCTACACGTACGTCCTGGACCAGGCGCCGTCGCAGGTGACCGTCAAGGACGTCGACACCTGGGTGCTGGACCCGGTCCCCGGCAAGAAGAACGCCACGCCCACCCAGGCCCTGATCACCCTCACCACCTGCCAGGACCTGTTCCACTCGCCCGACCGGTCGGTGGGCTTCGGGCACCTGGTGGAGGCCAGGCAGAAGTAGCGGCCTTAGGGTGACCAGCATGAGCGACCGCGACACGCTGATCGACCTGATGACCCGGCTGGCTGTGGTCCGGGGAAAGGTCACCCTCTCCTCCGGGGCCGAGGCCGACTACTACGTTGACCTGCGGCGCGTGACGCTGGACGGCGCGGGCGGACCCGTGGTCGGGCGGGTGATGCGCGAGCTGACCCGGGACTGGGACTACCAGGCCGTGGGCGGGCTCACCCTCGGTGCCGACCCGGTGGCGACCAGCATGCTGCACGCCGCTGCCGCCGACGGGGAGCGGCTGGACGCCTTTGTGGTCCGCAAGCAGGGCAAGGCCCACGGGCTGCAGCGCCGCATCGAGGGACCGTCCATCGCCGGACGCCCGGTGCTGGTGGTCGAGGACACCTCCACCACCGGCGGCTCGGTGGCGACGGCGCTGGAGGCGGTCCTGGCCGAGGGAGCGCAGGTGGCCGGGGTTGCGGTGATCGTGGACCGCGGCACCGGGGCCCAGGAGCGGATCGAGGCCCTCGGCTACCCGTACCGGTACGCCCTGTCGCTGGCCGACCTGGGACTGTAGAGCCCGCCGCGGACCACCCGAGCGGTTAGTCTGAACCACGTCCCTCAGACACGGAGGTAGCTCAATGGGTGGTGGGCCCGTCATCATCGTCCTGGTCGTCGTCGTCCTGATCCTGGTCGCGCTGGCGGCCTACGGCATCAGCGCGTACAACTCGCTGGTGCGGCAGCGCAACCTGGTCGAGGAGTCCTGGCGCCAGGTGGACGTCGAGATGAACCGTCGCTATGACCTGATCCCGAACCTGGTCGAGACCGTCAAGGGCTACGCCAAGCACGAGAGCGGGACCCTGGAGTCGGTGGTGAAGCTCCGCAACCAGGCGGTCTCGCTGGCCGGTGGGGCGACTGCCAGCCAGGACCGGGCCGGGGTAGAGGAGCAGCTGACCGGGGCGATCCGCCAGCTGATGGTGACCGTCGAGGCGTACCCGGACCTCAAGGCGAACAGCAACTTTGTCGAGCTGCAGCGCCAGCTCACCGAGACCGAGGACCGGATCGCGGCCGGGAGGCGCTACTACAACGCCAACGTCCGCAACTACAACACCCGCATCGAGTCCTTCCCCACCAACCTGATCGCCAACATGGGTGGGTTCCGGCGGGCCACGTACTTCGAGGTCAACGACGCCGCCGTGCGGCAGGCGCCGACGGTGAGCTTCGACCAGGCTCCGGCCGTGACGCCGAGAACCGACGAGACCCCGGCGATCAGCGCGTACGAGTCGCCGAACTTCTCGGTCCGCTCCGGGACCCAGGACAGCGTCGCCGCCCAGACCGACCCGGCCCAGGCCGGCGGCACCCAGTTCGGCTACCAGCCGGCCGAGCAGCCGGTGACCCCGCCGCAGCAGGCAGCGCCCGGGTACGGGCAGGCCGCCCCGCCGTACGGGCAGGGCGGCAGCGGCTACGGCCAGCAGGTCTGAGGTCGGACCTGGACGGCGGCAGGCAGAAGACAGCGCACCCCGAGCTCGGCTACCGGGAGCAGCGCGCACGAGCGCCGCGGCGTTGAAGGCCCCTGGGGCACTCGTCTCCAGGCCGCGGGCCTCAGCTCGGGTCGGCCGGGAGGACCGCCTTCTCCTGCCGACGGTGGTTGAGGTACTCGATGATCATCGGCAGCAGCGAGACCAGCACGATCAGGACCAGGGCGGCGTCGATGTTCTCCCGGATGAAGGTGATCTGCCCCAGGAAGTAGCCCATCAGGGTCACCAGCACCACCCACAGCACGCCGCCGACGGCGGTGTAGGTGATGAACTGCCGGAAGCTCATCTTGGCGACCCCGGCCACCAAGGTCACGAAGGTCCGCACCAGCGGCACGAACCGGGCCAGGATCAGGGCCCGGTTGCCGTACTTCTCGAAGAAGTCGTGGGTCTTGTCGACGTACACCGGGTTGAACAGCTTGCGGCCCACCCAGGAGGTGCGGGGCTTGAAGATCGGCGGCCCGATGACTCTCCCGATCCAGTAGCCGGAGATGTTCCCGAGGATGGCGGCGAGGACCAAGGTGACGAAGACCACGACCATCGTCGTCCCCACCGAGCCGCCGTACGAGATCACCGCGGTGCCGGCGCCGGTGTGGACCGCCATGAACATGCCGACGGTGAACAGCAGGGAGTCGCCGGGCAGGATCGAGAAGATCCCGCACTCGGCGAAGATGATCAGCGCTACGACGGGTAGCGTCCAGGGTCCAGCCTTCTCAATGATGTAGGCGGGATCGAGCCAGTCAGGCATCAGCAGGGGCGTCAGGGCCAGGGCGGCGGTTGGCGTCACCCGGACAGGGTAGCGTCACCACCATGACCGCTTCGGACGGTTCCGTTGAGCCCGGCGACTCGCCCTACCCCCCGTACGCGGAGGCTGGCGTCGGACCGCACCCCGAGCCCTGGCCCAGCGGCGACCAGTACGACCCGCAGCTGCTCGCTGCCGGCGACCGGCGCAACGTCGCCGACCACTACCGCTACTGGACTGTGGCTGCGATCGTTGCCGACCTCGACACCCGCCGGCGCCCGCTGCACGTGGCGATCGAGAACTGGGAGCACGACTTCAACATCGGCTCGATCGTGCGGACCGCGAACGCCTTCAACGTGGCTGGTGTCCACATTGTGGGCAGGCGTCGGTGGAACAAACGGGGAGCCCTGGTGACCGACCGCTACCTGCGGGTCTGGCACCACCGCGATGCCGCCGAGCTGGCCGACTGGGTGGCGCAGCGCCAGATCGAGCTGGTCGGGGTGGACAACACCCCCGGGTCGGTGCCGCTGGAGACCACCGAGCTGCCGCAGCAGGTGTGCCTGCTGCTCGGCTCCGAGGGGCCCGGGCTGAGCGAGCTCGCCAGCCGGCTCTGCTCCCGTACGGTGGCGATCAGCCAGGCCGGCTCCACCCGGTCCATAAACGCCGGCGCGGCGGCCGCGATCGCCATGTACCACTGGGCGCTGCGGTGGGCTGAGCCCGGCGCGGGCGGCTGAGCCGTACCATTCCAGCCATGGAGGCAGAGCTCGTCGTCGGGTACAACCCTCTCCCCGCCGCCGAACGGGTTGCCCACTACCGCCAGGCGGTCCGCTCTCGCCTGGTCTGGCTCCTGGTCGGCCTGGTGGTCGTGATGGTGATATACGTCTGGCAGCGTGACGTCCTGGACGCGGTGGCGACGGCGCTGCTGTTCGTCGTCGGACTGGGCTTCGCGGTGGCCTGGCTGGCACTGTCGACGGTCCAGTGGTGGCTCGCGAGGCGCCAGCTGTCACGAGTGAACACCGTCCAGGGGGTGGCGCTGCGGATCTCGGTCGAGGGGATCGAGATCGCCGACCGGCAGCTGCCGTGGGAGAGCATCGCCCGGGTGCACACCGCGAAGGGGCCGCCCGGGGCCGGGGTGCAGCTGGCGGTTACCGACAGCGAGGGCCAGACCTCGACCGTACCGCTGACCTACCTCGACTCGATGCCGGGAACGCTGGACTCGGCCGTCCGGGCGTACTCGGGGGGCCGGCGCTGGCTCGATACCAGCGGGCTGGGCAACTGACAACATCCGGTCCGGTGCTGCCATCTGCGCCGGTCTTTGACACACTGGCCAGTGACCACTCGTTCTGGAGGACACATGCCTATTGCGACACCTGAGGTCTACGCCGAGATGCTAGACAAGGCGAAGGCCGGCAGCTATGCCTACCCTGCTATCAACATCTCCTCGTCGCAGACGCTGAACGCTGCCCTGGCTGGTTTCGCTGCTGCCGGCAGCGACGGGATCATCCAGGTCTCGACCGGCGGCGGCGAGTACCTGTCCGGCCCGACCATCAAGGACAAGGTGGCCGGGGCCGTGGCGCTGGCCGAGTACGCCCACGTGGTGGCGGCCAGCTACCCGGTGAACATCGCGCTCCACACCGACCACTGCCCCAAGGACAAGCTCGACAGCTTCGTCCGCCCGCTGATCCAGATCTCGCTGGACCGGGTCGCTGAGGGCAAGAACCCGCTCTTCCAGTCGCACATGTGGGACGGCTCGGCCGTGCCGCGCGACGAGAACCTCAAGATCGCCCAGGAGCTGCTGGCGCAGACCTCCAAGGCCCGCCAGATCCTCGAGATCGAGGTCGGCGTGGTCGGCGGCGAGGAGGACGGCGTCTCCAACGAGATCAACGAGAAGCTGTACTCCTCGGTCGAGGACGGCATGGCCACGATCGAGGCCCTCGGGCTGGGCGAGAACGGCCGCTACATCACCGCCCTGACCTTCGGCAACGTGCACGGCGTGTACAAGCCGGGCGCCGTGAAGCTGCGCCCCGAGGTGCTCAAGGAGATCCAGGCCGCGGTCGGCGCCAAGTACGGCAAGGACAAGCCGTTCGACCTGGTCTTCCACGGCGGCTCGGGCTCCACCGCGCAGGAGATCTCGGACGCGGTCGACTACGGCGTGGTGAAGATGAACATCGACACCGACACCCAGTACGCCTTCACCCGCCCGGTGGTCGACTTTATGCTGACCAACTACTCCGGCGTGCTGAAGGTCGACGGTGAGGTCGGCAACAAGAAGCAGTACGACCCGCGCGCCTGGGGCAAGGTGGCCGAGGCCGGAATGACGGCCCGGGTCGTGGAGGCGGCCAACCAGCTGCGCTCGGCTGGCAAGTCGCTCGGCGTCTGACGCTCTGCTCACTGGCCCGGGCTCGCTGGGGTCCGGGCCAGTGGCGTGCCTGGTGCTCGCTGTGGCCCCGGCGGGCGTGCCAGGATGGCACCAGCCGAGGAAGGGAGAGATCCTGATGGGAATGTTCGACGAGCTGAAGGACAAGGCCACCGAGGCCGCTCAGGAGGCGCTGGCGGACGAGGCGAAGACCGACGCCGTGCTGGACCAGGCCCGTGACTTTGCCAACGAGAAGACCGGCGGCAAGTTCGAGGGCCAGATCAACCAGGTCCGCGACCTGGTCGACGGGCAGGTCGGCGACAAGGCCTGACCCCCGAGCGACGGCCCCGGCGCCCTGGTGGTGCCGGGGCCGGGCTGTGTCTTGGGTGCAGCCGGGTCAGCTGGGGTGCGCGGCGCGCTCGGCACTGACCTCGGGGTGGACACTGCCGTCCGCGTCGCGCGGGGTCCAGGCCTGGCTGGCCACCCACTCGGAGCGGCAGCCGCCGCACCGGAACAGCCGGTAGCCCTCCCGTACCTCCTTGGTGGGCCGCCAGTGGCAGGCACCGACACAGTCGTTGTGAGCGAGATCCATGACGCTAGCCTGCCACCGGTTCTGGGCACCAGGCGGGCGGGTACGCCAGCAGGTGGGACGTTTCCAGAGCTCACCGTGGCCAGTGCCCGACTCCTCGGTGACCAGCAGCTGGCTCGCGGCGGCACAGACAGCCGAGACCGCGCCCACAAGGCGTATTGTCAAGCCTCTTTGGGAGGGGTTAGCGTGAAGGGTCAAGGCTATCGGCCTTGACCGGGGGGCGTTCGATGGAGAGGAGAAGACTATGTCCGGACGAGTTCGCAGGTCGTTGACGGGAGTCGCTCTGGCAGCCGCCCTGACCGTGAGTCTCGCCCCAGCGGCGCAGGCGACGGTGCGTCACGTGGGAGGCGGCACCTGGGACTACGGCATCGCGAGCCTTCGCCCCTCGTGGAACTGGTCGAACTACCACCACCCCAGCCGGCGGCACAGGTCGAGCGTCACAGGGGACGGGCTCCTTGTCTCCTCTAGGTGCACCGCGCCGGGAGAGTGGAGCCGGTCTCGGGCCTGGGACAGCAGACCGTGGGTCATCGACGAGGCCTTCTGGACGTACTGCTGACCTGCTGAGGCTGACAGGAGCGGGGGTGCGGTCCTCGCGGCCGCGCCCCGCGCACCTAGCCAGGAGGCTATTCGCGTGCCTGGTCTCGTGGCTGGCCCGGCGGCACCGAGAGGGGAAGAACGTCTTTGCGGGTCTGCTGCGACCACCGGCGCTGGGTGCCGAGGCGGCCATCTCCAGCCAGCGAGGCGGGTAGTGTGATCGCGACTCTGGATGGTCGCAGCGGCGATCTGTAGCGACCTGCGAGGCGCACCGGGAGCCGGGGCCAGACTGGTGCGGGCTCCGGCGGCTGATCGGGACTGGTGACCTGGAACTGCTCCAGGTCACACCTGTGGCGGGGCTGCTCGGTCTCGGGTCAACAGCTTTCTCGCGAAGGTATTGTCAACCCTCTTCGGAAGGTCTAGTGTGAGGGGTCAAGGCTAATCGGCCTTGACTGGGGGGCGCTCGATGGAGAGGAGAGGGCTATGTCCAGACGAGTTCGCAGGTCGTTGGTGGGAGCCGTTCTGGCAGCCGCGCTGGCCGTGGGTGTCGCCCCAGCGGCGCAGGCGACGGTAGTTCACGTGGGAGGCGGCACCTGGAACTACGGTGTCGAGAGCATCTTCCCCTCGTGGAACTGGTCCGACTACTACCACCCCAGCCGGCGGCACAGGTCGAGCGTGACCGGTGACCAGGGGCTCGTCCGGTCCAGGTGCACTGCGCCGGGGCAGTGGAGCCGGGTTCGGGCCTGGGACAGCAACCCGTTCCGCATCGACCACGCTTACTGGTCGTACTGCTGACAGGAGCGGGGTGCGGCTGGACGGCCGTACCCCGCACACCCCCACCTGAGAGGAGGTCCTCGTGCAGAGGGCGAGCCGGCTGGCATACCTGATTCTCCTGAGCTACTCGTGCCTACTGGCTGGGCTGGTCGTCCAGCGGGTCGACGAGTTCGCGCCCCTGGGCGGCGACTGGGTCCTGCAGGTTTCCGGCGAGCTGAACGCACCAGCCGCCGAGATTACGGCGGCGCTACGGCAGGCGGCTACCGAGCAAGGGGCAGCGCTGGTGCAGATCGAGAGCGACATCCGCGACCCGGGCGGGCTTCGGCACGCGCACGTGGTCGCTGCCCCGGCCGGGTCGGAGCCGACCCGGTGGCTCGAGTCCGGCTACCCAGCCTTCTCGCGGCGGATGCGGACCGAGATGCACCCGGAGGCCGCCCCTGACCCGCGCGGCTTCTACCTGGTCTTCGGTAGTGAGGCGGCCCTAGCCCAGCTGAGCGACGTGATGCGCGCTCACGGTCTGGTAGCTCACACCCAGGCCTTCTACGAGCCAACCGCGTTCATCCCGTGGCTGATGCTGCGGCCACTGGGGTACAGCCTGGTGATCATGACCTTGCTCTGCGCCCTGCTGGTCGGGGTGAGCGTGGTCCTGGATGTGCTGCGGTACGCGGTGCAGCGGCTGCACGGGGCCGGGTTCGGCAGGCTCGTGCTCGGTGACCTGCTCGGCGCCGGCCGCTTCCTTCTGGTCGCGGCCCCGGCGGTCTGGGCCGGAGCCGGAGTGATCCTCTGGGCCTACAACGGTGGGCACCACGGTCTGGCGGTCGCCGGCTGGGCGGCCTGCTTCACGCTCGCCATGGCGGTGGTGGTGGCTGTGGCCCACCTGGTCGCCCTGGTCACCGTGACCAAGCTGGCGATCCTGGAGTCGCTCAAGGGCAAGGTGATGACGTCGTGGGGGATGGCGCTGGTGTACGGGATCCGGGTCCCGGCTGCGGTGCTGGCGGCGTCCACCCTGGTGGTGCTGTGGGGCCAGGCCGTCCAGCTGCACGCGTACGACCGAGCCCGGGCCGCCTGGGCCGCCGCTTCTGACACCGTCTCCATCGGCTTCAGTGCCCGGGTCGGTGTCGAGGAGCAGGACCGGCTGTCGCTCGAGGTTGGGAGGTGGCTGGTGGCGGAGGAGCAGGCCGGCCGGACGATCCTGTGCCACCAGGAGCAGCTGACAGACCTGGCGGGGTCGGCAGACCGACCCCTGCTGCTGGTGAACGACGCCTACCTTCGCCGGCACGAGGTGCTCGACGAGCACGGGACCCCAATCCGCTCAGCCCCCCCGGGACAGGTGCTGGTCCTGGTGCCGACGGCACTCGCCGCCCACACTGACCAGGTCCGAGACAGAGTCGCGGGCAGCCTCCTGGAACCGGACGTGAACGTCGTGACTGGCCAGACCCGCGACGGGCAGAGCCTGTTCCGGTACGGGGCGGTCCGCCTCCGCAACCTGGACGCCTTCGCCGTCGACCCGATCGTGGTCGTCGCCAACAGCACGACCGGCGCGATCCGGCTGGGCGACTACATGTCCTATGCCAGTCAGGGCGGGGTCCTGCTGACCGACTGGGAGACCAGCGCCAGGGCAGCCAACGACTACGGACTGGCCAGCTTCATCCTGGCCTACACTCCCGTCTCGCGAGACGCGGCCAAGGTCCTGGCCGAGGAGGTGCGCGAGCTGCGGGTCACTGCGACCAGTGAGATGGTGGCGGTGGTGGTCCTGGTGGCGACGGCGATCGGGGCGGCCACCCTCTACACCCGGTCCCGTTACCAGCGGACCTTCGTGCGCTACCTCAGCGGCTGGACGTTCGCCGCGACCCACCGGCTGCTGCTGGTGGTGGAGCTGGGGGTCGTGCTGCTCGTGGTCGGGACTGGGATTGTCTGGGCCCACATCCATTCGAAGTGGGAGCCGATCAGCCCCTGGACTGTGCCCTCGGTCGCCGGGCTGGGACTGGCTGGTTTCGGGGTTGTGGTGGTGGCGCTGGCGGTGGTGGCGCGGCGTCTGGTTCGTACTCGTTCGTCGGAGGCATGAATGCTGCAGATCACAGGGCTGACGAAGCGTTTCGGTAGTCGTACGTTGTGGCAGGACCTGGAGATGGAGGTTGGGGCTCGCCAGATGGTGGCTCTGACGGGTCCGAGTGGTTCGGGTAAGTCGACGCTGCTGAACTGTATTGGGCTGCTGGAGCCGGTGTCGGCGGGGCGGGTGCTGTTCGGTGGGGTTGACCTGGTGGGCCTTCGGGGCGGCCGGGCCCGTCGGTTCCGAAGGGACCAGATGGGGTACCTGTTCCAGAACTATGCCCTGATCGACAACACCTCCGTCCTGCGGAACCTGCTGGAGGCGGTCGGGGCGAAGCCGCGGCGCAGCCGGCCGACCCGAGCCGACTGCGAGCAGGCGCTGGAGCAGGTCGGCCTCGAAGGCCGGGGCCCCGACCCGACCTACCAGCTCTCCGGCGGGGAGCAGCAGCGGGTGGCCCTGGCCCGGCTCATCGTGCGCCGTCCGTCGCTGGTGCTCGCTGACGAGCCCACCGGTGCCCTCGACCACGCCAACGCCGACATGGTGATCAACACGCTGCGGGACTTCGCCCGAGCCGGGGCAACAGTCCTGATCGCCACCCACTCCGACCGGGTGGTCGCTGGCTGCGACCGAGAGTTCAGCCTGGTCTGAGACGCCCAGACCAGGTCAGCCCAGGTAGTAGCCGAACAGGTCGACTGCCACGTCGGTACGCCCCGCCGAGCCGTTGACCACCGTGAACGTGCCCTGACCTAGCCGGACGGTGGCTCCGTGAGCGACCACCTGGCCGGGGACAAAGTTCGAGATCGACGAGCTGGTCCGGGAGGTGCCCGTCGGGTACGCCGACAGGTAACCGGCCGCCTGCGGCCCGACCACGGTGACGTTCGTCACCGCGCTGCTGGCCCCCGCCGGGAGCGCGGCCGCGGTGGGCGGGACGGTCACCTCACCACCGGGGGCGACCGGGCGCTGCTCTCGGGTGTCCAGCACCCGCTTCGGGGCCAGCGCCACATAGCTGCCCGGCTTGGTGGCCTGGCCGCCGGTGACGTACCCCGTCAGGTCGACCACGAGGTGCGAGGTCCCCGGCGAGGCGTGCCGGACCGTGATCGTCCCGTCGGCCGCGACCGGCACCACGGCCGCGTTGGAGACCGTACGGCCGGCGGTGAAGCTCAGCGTCGACACCGGCGACGAGCCGTCAGCGGCCGCGGTCAGGTAGCCGTCGGCCGTGGGCTCGGTGACCGTCAGGTTGACCAGCACCGCCGCCACCGAGGCCTGGTCTGGGACCTGTCCGCTGCCCACCACACGCAGGGTGCTGGTGGAGTCGGGAGCCAGCCCCTGGCGGTGGTCGGCCCGGGTGTCCAGGATCCGGGTCGGCGCCCCGGTGACCGTCATCCCGGCGTCACTGACCGTCCCGGCAGCGAACCAGCCCGCCACGTCTGCGACCAGGTGCACAGTGCCCGGCGAGCCGTTGCGGATCTTGATCTTCCCGTCCGGGCCGAGCCGTACGGTCGCCAGGTTCGGCACCACCTCACCGGCATCGAAGCTCACCGTCGACAGGTTCGGTGTGGTCGCGTCCGACGGGTAGGCCGCCACCCAGCCTCGAGCGGCCGGCTCGGTCACCGTGAGCGTGAGCTGGACCGCGCCCACGCTGGCGGCAGGGACCGGGCCTCGCCCCGCCACCGGCACAGTGATCTCCTCGCCCGGGCTGACGACCCGCGAGTGCCCCAGGCCGTCGCGGGTGTCCAGAATCCGGGTCGGGTCGGTCGCGGTGAACGCGCCCGGCGTCGGGTCGGCGACTGTGATCGGCAGCGTCACCGTGGTCTGGGCTGGGTCCGCGGTCAGCACCAGCAGGGCCGGACCGTGCGGGACCGAGTCGGGAACCTGGATGGTGAGGCTGGCGCGCCCCCGGGAGACCGTGGCCTTCCCGACCTCGACCTGCCCGATCCGGGCCGTCAGGGTAGTGCTCGGCTGAGCCCCGGCGCTGGTCTGGTCGAGGCTGTCCAGCGCCAGCGGGCCCTGCGGCGCACCGACCGCCACAGTGACCGGCTGCTGCTGGCTGATCCGCGTCGGGTGCGGGCTGACCGAGACTCCCCGCAGCGAGAAGTCCGGGGCCAGCGGCGACCTTGCCTTCACCCAGGCCACCCACGACTCGAGGTCGGCCTTGCCGGTGTCGGTCCGCTCGGTGCCCTTCGCCAGCTCCCAGAAGTTGTCGCCACCGGTGATCAGGAACGACCCGGAGCCGACCGTGTACGTGGCGGCCGGGTCGACCGGGGCCCCATTCACCATGATCGACGTGATCCGCTGGTCCAGCGGGCGGCTCTCGTCATAGGTGTAGCTGACGTTCTTGCTCAGCCCGAGCCGCAGGAACTGCCGCCCGGTGGTCAGCGGTACCCCGCTGTGGTCGCGCTGCCACTGCTGCTCCAGCACGGTCTTCAGCTGGGCGCCGGTGATCTTCGTGGTCATCAGGGTGTTCGCGAACGGCAGCACCGCGGCCGCCTCCGCGTACGTGACCTCGCCAGCGTCGATGTCGGCCCGGGTGCCGCCCGGGTTCTGGATCCCGATGAAGGCTGGGTTGCCCGCCGACAAGGTGTCGAAGAACATCTGCGCCACCGCGTTGCTGGCGGCCGACTCGTACCCGCGGTCATTGCCGGAGGCCCTCGACCGGGTGATCGCGGCCGAGGCCGTCCCGATCGGCTGGCTGCCGACCTGGGTGGCGTGCTCCAGAGCCGCGGTCACAACCTGCTTCGCCGCGGCCACCCGCGGGTACGTCGCCACCAGCGAGTCGACCGGGGTGGTCGTCGGGTCGAGGTTGGCGGTGGTCGCCGAGCAGCCGTGCCCGGTGCGGGCGTCCACCGTCAGGACGGTCCGGCCCAGCTTGGCCGCGTACGAGCCGGACTGCAGCACCGGGCGGGTGCCGCCGCCGGAGACCGGCGCCTGGTACGCGTACACCTGGTGGGTGTGCCCGTTGAGGACCGCTGCCGCCCGCCGGTCGGTCTGGTTCACCATCGCGGCGAACACCGCCGACGCCTTGAGGTTCTCCTCCAGAGAGCCGGAGCCGGGCGCGCCGTCGTGGTAGGCGGCGATGATCACGTCCGCCTCCCCGTTGGCCTGGTCGCCGTCCTTGAGCTGGGCGATGGTCCGGTTGACCGCGGCGACCGGGTCACCGAAGTCCAGCCCGGCTACCCCGTCGGGGGAGACCATCGCCGGGGTGTCGCGGGTCACCGCCCCCACCACGGCCACCTTCAGCCCGGCCTTGGTCGTGATCGCGTACGCGGGCAGCACGGGGGTCTGGGTGCCGGCGGTGTACACGTTGGCTGCCAGGTACGGGAAGCCGCCGCGGGGGATGACCTCGTCACGCAGCCGGGCGAAGCCGCCGTCGAACTCGTGGTTGCCGACCGCGGAGGCGTCGACCTGCAAGGCCTTGAGCAGGTCGGTGGCGGGCCTGTCGCCGTCGATGAAGGACGCGAACAGCGACGCCCCGATCGAGTCCCCAGCCGAGACCACCAGGGTGTTCGCCTCCCCGGCCTGGGCTCGCTGCTCCTCAATGGTCCCGGCGAACTGGACCGTGTCGGGCGACGATGCCGCGATCCGGCCGTGGAAGTCGTTGAAGCTCAGCACCGTGATCTGGGCGGTGGTGTCGCAGGCCGCGGCCTGGGCCGGCTCGGGCAGCGTGACCGCGGTGGCCGTGCCGAGCGCCAGCCCGGTGACCACTGCTGCCAGGCGTCTCAGGGAGAGAACCATCGAGCGCTCCTGGTCTTCGTCGAGGTGATCCTGGTGACCTCACGTTAACGGACAGCCAACCGGTGCTGGCAAGGGGTGCGACCACCTGCCGGTCGGGCGCCCGAAACCGGCCCGGGCGCTGCGGTAGGCTGCTGCGGCAAGAGCCCGGGGACTGTGTGCCCTGGGCTTCCGTCTGCGGCGCTCGGGGCTGGGTGCACAGGGAGGCGACAATGCCGGCAGTCATCGTGATGGGCACCCAGTGGGGTGACGAGGGCAAGGGCAAGGCAACCGACCAGCTGGGTGACCGGATCGACTACGTGGTCCGCTACTCCGGCGGCAACAACGCTGGTCACACGGTGGTTGTCGGCCAGGAGCGGTACGCGCTGCACCTGCTCCCGTCGGCGATTCTGAACCCCGGCTGCACCCCGGTGATCGGCAACGGGGTAGTGATCGACCTGGATGTCCTGTTCGCCGAGATCGACGCCCTCAGCGCCCGCGGCTGTGACGCCGAGCGGGTCCTGGTCAGCGCCAGCGCGCACCTGATCACCCCGTACCACCAGGTCGTTGACAAGGTCACCGAGCGCTTCCTGGGCAAGCGCAAGATCGGCACCACTGGGCGCGGGGTCGGTCCCGCGTACGCGGACAAGGTGAACCGGATCGGAATCCGGGTCCAGGACCTGTTCGATGAGCAGCTGCTGCGCGACAAGGTCGCCGCCTCGCTGGAGCAGAAGAACCAGCTGCTGGTGAAGGTGTACAACCGGCCCGCGATCTCCCCCGACGAGATCGCCGACCGGCTGCTGGCCCACGCCGAGCGGCTGCACCCGATGGTGGTCGACGCCTCGCTGCTGCTGAACCGGGCCCTCGACCAGGGGCAGGTGGTGCTGCTGGAGGGCGCCCAGGCCCACCACCTCGACGTGGACTTCGGCACCTACCCGTACGTGACCAGCTCGAACCCGATCGCCGCCGGGGCCTGCACCGGCTCCGGGATCGGCCCGACCCGGATCGACCGGGTGATCGGGATCGCCAAGGCCTTCACTACCCGGGTCGGGGAGGGGCCGTTCCCCGGCGAGCTGCTCGACGAGGTCGGCGACACGATCCGCAACGACGGCGGCGAGTTCGGCACCACCACCGGCCGGCCGCGGCGGATCGGCTGGTTCGACGCGCTGGTCGTGGAGCAGGCCGTACGGGTGAACGCGCTGACCGACGTGGTGCTGACCAAGCTCGACACCCTGACCGGCTGGGAGACGGTCCGGATCGTCGTCGGGTACGACGTCGACGGCGCCCGGCACGACGTGATGCCGCTGTCGCAGACCAGTCTGCACCGGGCGGTCCCGGTGTACGAGGACCTGCCGGGCTGGACCGAGGACATCACCGGCTGCCGGGCCTTTGACGAGCTGCCCCAGAACGCGCAGCGCTACGTACGGCGGATCGAGGAGCTGATCGGGTGCCGGGTCTCCGGGATCGGGGTCGGCCCCGGCCGGGAGCAGTGGGTCCCGCTGCACAACCTGCTCTGAGCGGCCGCGGCCCTGCAGGCCTATCCTGACGGGTATGACCGACCCCCGACTTCACCGGCCAGTCACGGCTGAGGACACGAGTGAGCCCGTCGGGCTGGCGTCCGACTGGGAGTCCGGGCCGTACGCCCCGGGGGCCGTGGCCCCGTTCAGCCTGGCTCATCGCGTCCAGCGCCCCGGCCGCCCGGTGAGCCCGGGACGAGTGCTCGCGATCATGCTGCTGCTGGTGGCCAGCGTGTTTCTGGGCCTGCTGTCAGCGGTCAGCATCGCGCTGCTCACCGAGCGACCAGGTGATCTGGTCGGCTGGTACATGACCACGGGGATGCTCTGCCTCACCGGGGTCAGTGTGTGGGGTGTCATCCACCTGGGGCGCAAGGCCTGATCAGCGGGTGCCGGGCTGCCGCTCGGGCACGCGTCAGCGACGCCGACCTTGCCCTGTCGGTTGGCGGCCCGTCGTGAGGGCCGGTCCTCCCGCCGGCAGCGCCGGTTTGGCTAGGGTCGTCTCGTGACCACCGTTCTCGTTCTTGGTTCTGGCGGGCGTGAGCACGCCCTGGCCCGGGCTCTCGCGGCCGACCCCGCTGTCACCGCCGTCCACGTTGCCCCCGGCAACCCCGGGTCGTGGCGGGTCGCGACCCGCCACGACGTCGACCTGCTCGACCCGGCGGCGGTGGCCGGGCTGGCGCGCGAGACCGGCGCCGACCTGGTGGTCATCGGGCCTGAGGCGCCGCTGGTTGCTGGGGTCGCCGACGCGGTCCGGGCCGCCGGGACCGCCTGCTACGGCGCCTCTGCCGCGGCGGCCCGGCTGGAGGGGTCGAAGCAGTTCGCCAAGGAGGTCATGGCTGCCGCCGGGGTCCCGACCGCCGGCTGGCGCTGGTGCACCAGTCCTGAGCAGGTCGCCGCCGCGCTTGACGACTTCGGTGCCCCGTACGTGGTCAAGGCCGACGGGCTGATGGCCGGCAAGGGCGTCGTCGTGACCGGCGACCGGCAGGCCGCCCTCGACCACGCCGCCGCCTGCGGCGAGGTGGTCGTCGAGGAGTACCTGGACGGGCCCGAGGTGTCGCTGTTCGTGGTGACCGACTCGGTCACCGCGGTGCCGCTGCTGCCGGCCCAGGACTTCAAGCGGGTCGGCGACGGCGACACGGGTGCGAACACCGGCGGGATGGGGGCGTACGCGCCGCTGCCCTGGGCACCGGCCGGGCTCACCGACGCGGTCCTGGAGCAGGTTGTCCACCCGACCCTGGCCGAGATGCGCCGCCGCGGCACCCCGTTTGCGGGGCTGCTGTACTGCGGCCTGGCGCTGACCTCCCGGGGGCTGCGGGTGGTGGAGTTCAACGCCCGCTTCGGCGACCCCGAGACCCAGGCCGTGCTGGCACTGCTGGAGTCGAGCCTGTACGAGCTGCTGCTCGGCGCCGCCACCGGCACCCTGGCCGCTCTCGACCCGCCCCGCTGGCGCCCGGGGGCTGCGGTGACGGTCGTCGCCGCCGCCGAGGGCTACCCGGGCCGGCCCCGTACGGGGGGAGTGATCAGCGGGCCTGGGCTAGAGCAGGACGACGCCCAGGGCCACCTGATCCACGCCGGCACTGCGCTCGACGGCGACCGGCTGGTCGCAGCCGCAGGGCGGGTCCTGGCCGCCGTCGGTCTCGCCGACGACCTGGCCGGGGCCAGGAACAACGCGTACCGGGTACTCGAGCAGACCGACTTCCCGACGGGCTTCTGGCGCACCGACATCGCCGCCCGGGCAGCCGCTGGTCAGATCGCCACCCCGACCCTGTGAGTCGGCGCGACAGCCTGGCCCGCAGCGGGTCTTCGAGCGGTCCGACATGATCTGGAACAAGATGCGCTGCGACACTGGCGGGCTGCGGACCGACCCCGCGCCGACGGCCGAACCGCTACCGATCCAGGAGGACCGATGACCATTCCCAACGTGCTGGCGGCCCGGTACGCCTCACCCGAGATGCGGACCCTGTGGTCGCCCGAGCAGAAGGTGGTCGACGAGCGCCGGCTCTGGCTGGCGGTGCTGGAGGCCCAGCGTGACCTGGGGGTGGACTTCGGCGGTGACGACCCCGACCAGGTCCTGGCCGACTACCGGCGGGTGCTGGAGCAGGTTGACCTGGACTCGATCACGGCCCGGGAGCGCGTCACCCGCCACGACGTCAAGGCCCGGATCGAGGAGTTCAACGCCCTCGCCGGGCACGAGCACGTCCACAAGGGGATGACCTCGCGGGACCTCACCGAGAACGTCGAGCAGGCCCAGATGCTGGGCTCGCTGCGGCTGGTCCGGGAGCGGGTGGTGACGGCCCTGGTGGGGCTGAGCCGGCTCGCGGTCCAGTACGTGGCGCAGCCGGTCGTCGGCCGCTCCCACAACGTGGCCGCCCAGGTCACCACCCTCGGCAAGCGGTTCGCGACGGTTGCCGACGAGCTGCTGATCGCGTACCAGCGTCTCGACGAGCTGATCGCCCGGTACCCGGTGCGCGGCATCAAGGGGCCGGTCGGCACCAGCCAGGACATGCTCGACCTGCTCGGCGGTGACACCTCCCGGCTCGCCGAGCTGGAGCGGCGGGTAGCGGCGCACCTCGGCTTCGAGCAGGTGCTGACCTCGACCGGGCAGGTGTACCCCCGCTCGCTGGACCTGGACGCGGTCACCGCCCTGGCCCAGGCTGCCGCCGCCCCGTCGAACCTCGCCACCTCGATCCGCCTGATGGCGGGCGCCGAGCTCGTCACTGAAGGCTTCCGGCCTGGCCAGGTGGGGTCGTCGGCGATGCCGCACAAGATGAACACCCGGTCCTGCGAGCGGGTGAACGGCCTGGCGGTGGTGCTGCGGGGGTACGTGTCGATGGTCGGCGAGCTGGCTGGTGACCAGTGGAACGAGGGCGACGTGTCGTGCTCGGTGGTGCGGCGGGTGGCACTGCCGGACGCCTGCTTCGCGGTCGACGGGCTGTACCAGACCTTCCTCACCGTGCTCGCCGACTTCGGGGCCTTCCCGGCGGTGATCGAGGCCGAGCTGGCCCGCTACCTGCCGTTCCTCACCACGACCAAGGTGCTGATGGCGGCCGTACGGGCGGGGACCGGCCGGGAGGTCGCGCACGAGGCGATCAAGGAGCACGCGGTGGCGGTGGCGCTGGCGGTGCGGGAGTCTGGGGCCAGCGGCAACGACCTGTACCGGCGGCTGGCGGCCGACTCCAGGCTCGGGCTCAGCCAGGCCGAGCTGGAGGCGGTGGCGCAGGCGCCGCTGGAGCTGACCGGGGCTGCCGCGCAGCAGGTGCGTCAGGTCTGCGACCGGGTGGAGGAGATCGCCCGAGCCTACCCGCAGGCCGCCGCGTACCAGCCGGGGCAGACTCTCTAACGGGCTTCTGCTCGGGGTTGTGCCGCTCCAGCGGTACGCGGCCGCCCGGGCGCCAGGGGCTGCGGGCTGCTCGGCGAGGACTGAGAGGCTTCTCATGGGTGGTGCGGTGGGGGCGGCCGCCAGCCATCCTGGACCGGTCCCCCTGAGTCGAGGAGCACACGGATGCCTGTCGGTCGTTACCTGGCCACAGCGGTCGCCCTGGCCGCGCTGTCTGGCTGCAGCCTGCTGGCCGAGGCGGGGATCGAGATCGAGACTCCCGACTTCCTGCTGACCCAGCAGGTCCGGACCCGGGCCGGCTCCCAGCCGCAGCTGGCCGGCCTGCCGATGCCCGGCTGGGCCGCCATCGGCCCTCACCCGGCCGACAGCGCCGAGCCCGGCTCGGGCGCCGTGCAGCGGTACACGGTCAGCGACGCGTCCTGCGTGGTCGAGACCCGTACCGTGGTTGCGACCAGCACCTGGGGACGCGGTGACGACCGGTACCTGAGTGACCAGCTGGTGAAGCGCTTCGTCGCCGCCCACACCCAGGGCACCCCGATGGCTGGGATCGAGAAGAGCCTCAAGATCAGCGAGGTCACCCTGAGGGGCGACCGGGGAGCGGTCTCAGTCCGCGAGGGGGCCGCCAAGATCACCGGGTACGAGCAGCGCGTGGTGGCCCGGGTCGCGGAGACCAGCGGCCAGGCGATCCTGATCTCCTACACCTGCCAGGGCCCGGTTGACTACGCCAAGTGGACCGCCCTGAAGGACGCCACCACCGTGGTCGGCTTCCTGCCGGAGTCCTTCGCTGACTGACCCGTACGGTCAGGCCCGCCGGTCGACCATCACGGCGCCGGCTACGACGAGCGGCAGAACCCGCGCTCGGCGATAGCGTGGGCAGCATGAGAGAGCTGGCGGAGGGCCAGTCGTGCTGAACCGGGTGTCATGGCGGGTGCAGTCGACAGTGCTGTCTGGGGGCAGATCACCCAGGCGCTGGGAACGGATCCGACCTCCTGCCGCGGCAAGGGGCGACTCGTGAGCAGTCGACGACCTGGTGGGCCAGTCCACGGGCACACGACCCGGGTTCGACGGGAGGCGTCCCACGACATCGATTGGCGGCTGCTCGACTCGCCAGTACTGCGCAACGTGGACCAGGTTCGGGCCCTGGACCCAGCGGCACGGGTGGACCTCGTCTGCATGGCCTGTGGGGCGGAGACTGGGTCGATGGTCCAGATCGAGGCGAGCGTTCTCGCTGCGCTCGGCAACGCCGGCTGCGGGATCCTCCTCGACATCTATGACAGTGATGATGAGGACTGACCTGCGGGACTCTCCAGACAGAGACCGAGGGTTCCGGGATGTGCAGCATTCCCCAACGGATGTCTACGGGGGAGTCCCAGCAGCCTCGTGATGGCCTGAGTCTGGAGCGAGAAGGTCGTCCGGCTGGAGGGCCACGAGATCTTCGAGGGCTTCCCCGCGACACCGGAGCAAAGAACCTCTGACCAGGCAGAACGCTCATCGCAGTCGAGCGGGTCCCGGTCTGGTCCGGTCCTCTCGGGCCGGGCCGTCGGCGCTGACCAGGACCGGGATTCCGGTCGCCGCCAGGGCGTCGAGTGCAGAGCCGGTGACCGGGCGGGGCCGGGCCCGCCGTACCTGATCGGTGAGCTGCGACCGGGCCTCCAGGTCGTCTGGGTCGCTGACCGGGTGCCAGTCGCCGGAGTCGACCACCGGCAGGTCGACATCGGCGTGGGTGACCGCCAGCCAGTCCGGGCGGGCGGCGCGGACCGCGTACCGCAGCATCCCCAGGTCCAGCCTGCCGAGCCGGAAAGCACCCTGGAACTCGCCCTCGCCGTTGTGGCGCTCGCCCACGTCCAGCGCTGAGTCCTCCGACGGGAACGGCCCGGCGCCGTGGCGGCTGTGCAGCGTACGGGCCACCCCGACCACCTGCGCCGGCTCGTCGGTGACCCGGGCCAGGAGCTCGCGGGCCGGGCCGGGCAGGGTCGTGGACCAGGTGGTGTGCGGGTGGAAGCCGACCCGCTCATCCAGCAGCGCCCCCTGGGCTCCCTCGAAGACCACCTCCCCGCGGCCCACCCAGTCCGCGAGCGGGTCGCCGACCTCGACCGTACGGCCGAAGTCCAGCAGCAGCCCCGCCATCTCGGCCACGCTCGGTACGTCCGTCGTGACCGGGGCGTAGAAGCGGACCAGGTCGTCGAGGCGGGAGACCAGCCGGCGGCGGTTCTGGGTGTCCACGGCCCGGGGCGCCACCCCGACCGCGTCGGAGGGGCAGCGGGTGTCCCCGTACGACTGGCCAGCTCGCAGCCCCCGGGCCGTGGCGCCGGCATAGAAGACGGTCTCGCCGATCCCGAGCCCGGTTGACCCGTGCCGGGCGTCACCACGGGCCCGCTCCCGGGCCTGGTTGGCCGCCACGTGGACCGGGGTCACCAGCAGCGCCGCCGGGTCGACACTCACCGTCGCCAGCGGGTTCGCCACCCCCAGCCGCTCCAGCTGGACCGCCTCAGCAGCCAGCAGCTCGGCGTCGAGCAGGTGGTGGCGCGACAGGTGGGTCGGGACCCCGGCCAGAGTGCCCGAGCCGAGCTGGCGAAAGGTGTGGTGCCGACCGGCGGCGACCACGTTGTGGGCGGCCTGGGCGCCACCGTTGAACCGGACCACACCGGCCACGCCACGACCGGTGCGACCGCCGACCGAGCACAGCCAGTCGACGGTCGCCCCCTTGCCCTCGTCACCGAAGCCGAGGCCGACCACGATCGTGTGCACTGCTGGCTACCAGGGGCGGGTGAGGTCGCGCCCCATGGCCCGGTGGACCACCGCCGCCGTCCCCGAGACCGACTCGACATCGTCCAGGGCCGCCGACAGGTCGATGGTCTGCTCCTCGACCCCGATCGTCACCGCGATCAGCTCGCTCACCGCCGACGGGTCCTCCAGCCGCAGGAACCGCTGGCCCAGCAGCGAGCGCCAGTGCTGGTCGATGTCCCGGTCGTTCCAGTGCGCGGTCATCCGGGGCAGGATCATGTAGACGTTCCAGTGCTGCTGCAGGTCGATGTACAGCTGGGTGACGTCCACGTCCTCCACGGTCTCGACTCCCAGCACCTCCCGCAGGTGGCGGGCCTTCAGCACCGGCTTGTTCAGCTCGTCACCGATGATGAACAGGTACCCCTTGCGGTGGTGCCTCTCGATGGCGTCGGCGAGGACCCGGTTCGCGATGAACCACGCGGCCAGCTCGTACGACTCGGACTTCTGGCCGCCACCACCGCCCTCCAGGAAGATCTGCCGCAGCTGCTCGTCCATCCGGTTGTCGGACTCGAACTGCCCGACCTGCAGCGGCACCCGGTCGCAGTCGGCGTCGCCGATCGCCCCGAACATCAGCTGCGGGTCACTGACGTAGCGCCCCTGGAGCAGCAGCTCTAGCAGGGTCGGCAGCCGCTGCTGAAGCAGCCGCGGCACCCGCTGCATCGACCCGGTCACGTCGAAGAGCACCGCGATCGGCGTGGAGTACGGGTGCTCGGCGCTGTCGCGAGCCTCCCGTACGGCACCGAACGGCTCTAGCGCCGGCGCCGCCCGCCACTGGCTGGGGTTCTGCCGCTGGGTCTGCGCGTTGTAGGCGAACCCGTCGATCCCTCGCGCCCGCCGGTACGCCTCGGCCGCCTCGTAGCCGCTGGTGCTCCACCTGCCCTGTCCCATTCTCTGCCTCCTTGCCTTGAACCTGTATGTAGTACATAACACTAGTAATGATTACTCAAGAGGGGTCGGAGGTCCGAGAGGTGATACGAGCCATGACGGCGCAGGCCCGCGCTGAGGCGGCGGATAGGGTGCCGGGCGTGGACTCCCTGGTATCGGTCGACGTGCTGGCGGTTCGACTGGCCGACGGCGAGGTCCGGTTCGCGGCCGTACGGCGCCAGACCGAGCCCTTCGCTGGGGAGTGGGCGCTGCCGGGGGTGCTGCTGCTGGAGGGGGAGCGGCTGATAGAGGCCGGGCAGCGGGCCCTGCGCGACAAGGCCGGCCTGGTGGCGACTGAGCTGGGGCAGCTGATCGTCTTCGACGAGCCGCTGCGCGACCCGCGCGGCGCCACCCTCTCAGCAGCCATGTGGGCAGTGCCGACCGGCGACCCGGCCGGGGTGGAGTGGCGCCCGGTCGACGACCCCGCAGACCTGGCCTTCGACCACCACACCATCGTCACCAGCTGCCGCCCGATCCTCGCCCGGATGCTGTGGAACGACTTCTGCTTCACAAAGTCCCTGATGGGGGTGGAGTTCAGTGTGGGAGACGCGATTGGGGCCACCGTCTCGCTGACGGGAGCGATGCCCGACCGGGGCAACCTCAACAAGAAGCTCGCCTCGCTGCCCGGCCTCGAGCGCGCCGGGTACGGAACGGGGCGCGGCCGCCCCTCCCGCTGGCGCTGGGCGGACGGCTGAGCCCGGCGCGCGGCACCCGGTACGCGACCGGTCCCGGCGGCACTGCCCCCGGGTAAGGGCTCATATCCTGCCTTCCGGCACTAGACTCCCCACGTGCCCACGTCACACCTTGACCTGCCCCTCGCCCACGCCGGGAAGGTGCGCGAGCTGTACGCGACCGACCGCGACGACCAGCTCCTGCTGGTGGCGACCGACAGCATCTCGGCCTTCGACCGGGTGCTGCCGACACCGGTCCCCGACAAGGGGGCGGTGCTCACCCAGCTCAGCACCTCGTGGCTGGGCCAGCTCGCCGACGTCGTACCGAACCACCTCGTCAGCTCGCAGGTGCCACCACCTGTGGCCGGACGGGCGGTGGTCGTGGAGCGCCTGGAGATGGTCCCGGTGGAGTGCGTGGTCCGCGGCTACCTGGCGGGGTCCGCCTGGAAGGAGTACCGCGAGACCGGGCTGGTCGCCGGGATGGAGCTGCCGCGCCAGCTGCTGCAGGGCGAGCGGCTGGAGCGGCCGCTGTTCACCCCCGCCCGCAAGGCGCCGCAGGGAGAGCACGACGAGAGCATCACGTACGCCCAGCTGGCGCACAGCGTCGGGCCGGACCTGGCCCGCCAGCTCTGGCTGGCCTCCATGAAGCTGTACGTCCGGGCCGAGCGGATCGCCCGCTCGCGGGGCCTGATCCTGGTGGACACCAAGTTCGAGTTCGGCCGTCGCGCCGACGGCACCCTGGTGCTGGCCGACGAGGTGCTGACGCCGGACTCGTCGCGGTACTGGTCCGTGGCCGACTACCGGCCCGGGCAGGAGATGCCCGCCCTCGACAAGCAGCTGCTTCGGGACTGGCTGGCGACCGAGTCGGGATGGGACCCCGACAGCGGGCAGCCGGCCCCCGAGCTGCCGGCGGCGCTGGTGGCGGCGCTGCGCGACCGCTACACCGACCTCTTCCGGCGCCTCACCGGGTACGACATGACCCCGGCCGAGCCGTGGGTAGCACGGGCCGCCGCAGGGCAGGCAGCGTCAGCAGCGCCACCGGCTGGCGCCAGTGCTGTCTCGGGCCAGCCGGGAGACGACCTGGCTGAGAGCGCGACCCCCGCCCCGGAGGCTCAAGGCGCCGGCGCCCACCTGGACCCGGCCCAGGGCGAGTTCGCGTCCGGGCCCGGCACCCAGGGCGGGCTCGTCCCTCCAGCCCCCGACCCGGCGCTGAGCGGTGCTGGCGCCCCGGACGAGACGCCCGGTGGACCGGGTGCTGGTGCGGTCGGACCGCCTGTCGACCCGACCCTCGCGGACGAGCCGGCGACCGGCGGGCCGGAGCCAGCCACAAAGAGCGAGGCAGGCCCGCTGACCGGTGGTGCCGAGATCGAGCAGGCGCACGCGGAGGCCCGTGCGGCCGCCGACCTGCTGGACAACGACCTGACGGTGGGGCTGGGAGGCGGCGCCGCTGCCGGCCCAGGTGCCGAGACGCTGCCGGCGCCGGCCGCCGGCGAGGCCATCAGCCAGGACCAGCTCGTCCCAGACCAGGTCGCAGGGACAGGCCAGGTAGCCCAGCAGGGCCCGGAGGCTGCCGGTGAGCCCCTGGGTGGACCCGAGGTCGGCGAGCCGGCCGCGTACGAGACGGCAGACGGCCCCCTGGAGGCTGTGACTCAGGAGGTGGTGAGAGCAGAGGGCCTGGAAGGGCTCATCGACGGTGAGCCCGCGGCGGCTGAGCCGGAGCCCGGGCCGGCCGCTGGCGCCGCCGAGCTGGAAGGCAGCCCAGGCCAGGGTGTGCCGACGAGTGGTGCCGCGGTCGCCGCGCCACCACCTGACGCCGACCTGGTGGCGGGCGCCGGGGCAGACGAGGACGCCGCGTACAGGGCCGCTGCGCTCCCGCCCGCCGAGGGCCTGGCGCCAACCGGTGAGGTCCTGCCCGTCGCGGCTGAGGCCCCAGCCACCGCGGAGGGTGCAGGCGAGCTGCCGGGAGCGGCCGGGGTGCCGGTGGTCGGGCCGGGAGCGGCCGAGGAGCCGGCGGGTGCTGAAGCGGCGGCTGGAGCGGACGTGGCTGAGGCTGCTGGGGCGGACCATCCGTACCAGGTGGCGGCCGGACCGGCGGGTGCTGAGGGCTCGGTGGCAGACGAGACCAGGACGGGTCCGGCCGAGCCGGACGCCCGCTACGACCACCGCGCCACGCAGGAGGCGGGGGTCGCCCACGACAGCAGCGGACCGACCACGACCCTCGTGGTCGAGGTGATGCCGAAGCCCGAGATCCTCGACCCGCAGGGCAAGGCCGTCACCGGGGCCCTGCGCCGGCTGGGGTTCGGCGGGCTGTCGGTCCGGCAGGGCAAGCGCTTCGAGGTCGTGGTCGACGGCGAGCTGAGCGACGACCTTCTCCAGCAGGTACGGCAGGCGGCTGAGACCCTGCTCGCGAACACCGTGATCGAGGACTTCAGGGTCGTCGTGCCCGAGGAGCAGGGGCAGGCATGAAGGTCGGGGTCGTCACCTTCCCCGGGTCCCTCGACGACCAGGACGCGCGGCGCGCGGTCCGGCTGACGGGGGCCGAGGCGGTGCCGCTGTGGCACGCCTCCGACTCTCTGCACGGGGTGGACGCCGTGATCCTGCCGGGCGGCTTCACGTACGGGGACTACCTGCGCTGCGGCGCGATCGCCCGGTTTGCCCCGGTGATGACCGCGGTGGTCGAGGCCGCCGAGCAGGGACTGCCGGTGCTGGGGATCTGCAACGGCTTCCAGGTGCTCTGCGAGGCCCACCTGCTGCCGGGGGCGCTGACCCGCAACGTGGGGCGGACCTTCATCTGCCGCGAGCAGCGGCTGCGGGTCGAGACCCGCGACACGGTCTGGACCAACCAGTTCGGCCGGGGCGAGGAGATCACCATCGTCCTGAAGAACGGCGAGGGCTCCTACCAGGCCTCCGCCGAGACCCTGCGCCAGCTGGAGGAGCAGGACCAGGTGGTCATCCGCTACCTGGGCAACCCGAACGGCTCCGCCCACGACATCGCCGGCATCACGAATGCCCGGGGCAATGTCGTCGGGCTGATGCCGCACCCGGAGCACAGCATTGAGGAGCTGACCGGGCCAAGCCTCGACGGGCGGCGCTTCTTCGAGTCCCTGTACGCCTTCCTCGCGGTCGCTCGCTAAGACCGGGCGGCGAGGACCAGCACCCAGAGCTCGCCTCGCCCGGTGGGAGGCTCTGGCCCAGGAGCAGGCCAGACCCGAAGCCTGGGAGCCCTCCGGGGCGGCCGGGGGAGGCGCCCCTGCCTGAGAGCCCTCGGCGAGTCGCGTGAGCCTGGCGGGTCTGCCCGTGAGACGCCGACCGCCGCCCCGCCGACCTCCCAGCCCGGGCGATCTCTTTCTGGCAAGGGAAGACGGAAGATCACTGACCCGAGGTCAGAGCACTGGATGAGGTGTCGCTCACCTTCAACTTGACATGCTCCGAATTCCTGAGAAGATCTCAGCGTCCAGGTACGTGGAGGTTGGGGATCCGTGGTGACAAAGCGCCTGCTGGGTGTCGTGCTCGTGGCCCTGCTGGTGCTGGGTATCGCCACCCTGCCCCCGAGCGCCAAGGCTGAGGAGTCCGGGAAGGTGATCATCCCGGCGCCGTGCCCGCTGACGAAGCCGTACAACGCGAAGGCCTCGATGAGCGAGCTGCGCGACGGGATCGCCGAGAACTGGGGGTTCCGGATGGTTGGCTCCATGTGGACCGACTCCAGCTACCGGCCGCTGGTGAAGACGATCTGGCAGACCCTGGACGCGATCAGCTGCACCCCGTACCTGACCACCCTCATGAAGACCATGAACGGCCAGCTGACCCTGAACGCGACCTCGATCCCGGGGTGGCCGGCCGGCGACTACGGGCTCACCATGGGCGGCGCGGTCAGCCTCGACTTCCCGCAGCTGCTGACCTCGTACCAGTCTGACCCGGGCCACGTCTCGCGCCTGTTCGTGCACGAGCTGACCCACGCCTACACCTCGAACCGGTTCTCCAACCCCGAGTACTGGACCGAGTTCAGCAAGATCTACGGCAAGCTGGGCAAGTTCGGCGGCTACGGCGACGACCAGTCCGAGGCCTTCAGCGAGGTCATCGGCTTCTACGTGGCCCGCTGCGCGGAGCACAACCCCTACACGCCACGCGAGGCGGCGTACTACGAGTACGCCAAGAAGATCTTCGGTGGCAAGGAGTTCGGGCCGGCGCTGGGCAAGCCGCTGGTCTGCGACGCCAAGAAGCTCGCCGAGCAGACCGCCGCCGAGGAGGCCGCCCGGTACGCCGAGTCCCGGGCCGTCGCTGAGCAGGTGGCGGCGCAGCGTGAGGCCGTCCGGGCCCAGATCGAGAAGCACAGCTGATGGTGCGTCACCGCTGCGCCTGACCGCCCGGGCTCGGGTTCGCCTGGGCTCCGCGGCCGTCACCACAGCTAAGCTCCACCAAGCAGCAGCCGGGGCGGACGAGGGGCCGCAGGCGGGCACGTCCGCCGACCTTTTCCAGCGCCCCGTCCAGCAGGCCCTGGTGCAGGCTGCACAGCGCCCGCAGGTCGGGGTCGGTGTGGGCCAGCGGGCAGCCCCAGAGCTCGACCGGGTCCTCGCCCCGAGGCTCGTACCCGAGCCGCTCCAGCACCTGCCAGAGGACTTCCTGAGGTCCACCGGAGCAGCCCTGGGCCAGGGTCCGGCCCCAGTACCGCCCGATCGCTGCCGCCTGGTCGAGGCGGCCACTCTCGGACAGGTAGCCCAGCACCATCAGAGCGAGCTGGCGGTGGTCGGTGTCGGGGCCGTCGAGGGCCCGCCGTCCGGCCGGGGTGATCGCGTACACGTGAGGCGGGCGTCCCTGCCCAGCCGGCGGGCTCGGGGCCACCGTCACCAGGGCCAGGCGGGCCAGAGCCTCCAGGTGCTGCCGGGTGGCATTGGGATGGCCCCCCAAGGTCGCGGCCAGCAGCGAGAGGGGCGCCGGGGAGAGATCAGCGAGAAGCAGCAGCACCCGGCGCTGGGCGGGCGTCACCGGCGGGACCGCCGCAGCCGAGGGAGCGTCTGGCACGGCCCTCCTTGATGACATGTCGGCACCTGGCCCCGAACCCTACCCGGTGATGGTGACCTGCGCGCCTCGGCACGGCGGAGGGTCAGGCACAGCCCGCCGCGGCGCAGACCGCGGCCATGAGACGCAGCCGGTAGCGTAGCCCCCGTGACGACTGACACCGTGGCCCGCGCCGCCGAGACCCCCGAGCTGGAGCAGCCCTGGGCAGCGCTCGGGCTCAAGGAGGACGAGTACCAGCGGATCCGCGGCATCCTCAACCGTCGACCTACCGCCTGCGAGCTGGCGATGTACTCGGTGATGTGGAGCGAGCACTGCTCGTACAAGTCGAGCAAGGTGCACCTGCGGCTCTTCTCCCAGATCCCGCAGCAGACCCCGCGCGGGCCGCTGCTGGCCGGGATCGGCGAGAACGCCGGCGTGGTGGACATCGGCAACGGCTGGGCGGTGACCTTCAAGATCGAGTCTCACAACCACCCCAGCTACGTCGAGCCGTACCAGGGCGCGGCGACCGGGGTCGGCGGGATCGTGCGCGACATCCTCGCCATGGGCGCCCGGCCGGTCGGGGTGATGGACTCGCTGCGGTTCGGTCCGCTGGACGCGCCAGACACGGCTCGGGTGCTGCCCGGGGTAGTCGCCGGGGTCGGCGGGTACGGCAACTGCCTGGGCCTGCCGAACATCGGCGGCGAGGTGGTCTTCGACGCCTCGTACGCGGGAAACCCCCTGGTCAACGCGCTCTGCGTCGGGGTGCTGCGGCACGAGGACCTGCACCTGGCGCACGCCTGCGGAGTCGGCAGCAAGGTGATCCTGTACGGGGCGGCGACCGGCGGTGACGGGATCGGCGGCGCCTCGATCCTGGCGTCGGAGACCTTCGACACCGGTGGCGCTACCAAGCGGCCCGCGGTGCAGGTCGGTGACCCCTTCCTGGAGAAGCTGCTGATCGACTGCACCCTGGAGCTCTTCTCGACCGGGATCATCACCGGGATCCAGGACTTCGGCGCCGCCGGGCTGTCCTGCGCCACCTCCGAGCTGGCGTCGGCCGGCGACGGCGGGATGCACGTGGTGCTGGACTCGGTGCCGCTGCGCGACACCACCTTGACGCCCGAAGAGATCCTGATGAGTGAGTCTCAGGAGCGGATGATGGCCGTGGTCCGGTCCGAGGACGTGGACCAGTTCCTCAGCATCTGCGCCACGTGGGACGTGCTGGCGACCGTGGTCGGCGAGGTCACCGACACTGGTCGGCTCCAGATCGACTGGCACGGCGAGCGGGTGGTGGACGTCGACCCGCGCACCGTCGCCCACGAGGGCCCGGTGTACGAGCGGCCGTACGCCCGCCCGTACTGGATCGACGAGGTGATGTCGCGCCGCGCCGAGGACCTGCCGCGGCCGGTCACCAGCGACGAGCTGCGCGAGACCCTGATGCGGCTGGTCGCCTCGCCGAACCTGTGCGACAAGTCGTGGGTCACCGACCAGTACGACCGGTTCGTCCGCGGGAGCTCAGTGCTGGCCCAGCCGGAGGACGCCGGGATGCTGCGGATCGACGAGGAGACCGGGCTCGGGATCGCCCTGGCGACTGACTGCAACGCCCGCTACGCCTTCCTCAACCCGTACCTGGGAGCGCAGCTGGCGCTGCTGGAGGCGTACCGCAACGTCGCGATCACCGGCGCCGAGCCGGTCGCAGTGACCGACTGCCTGAACTTCGGCTCCCCGGAGGACCCGAGTGTGCTGTGGCAGTTCCGGGAGACGGTCCTGGGGCTGGTCGACGCCTGCACCCAGCTCGGGGTCCCGGTGACCGGCGGGAACGTCTCGTTCTACAACCAGACCGGTGACCAGGCGATCCTGCCGACCCCGACCGTGGGAGTGCTCGGGGTGATCGACCAGGTCGAGCGGCGCACCAGCTCCGGCTTCCGCAGCCCGGGTGACCAGGTCCTCCTGGTCGGGGAGACCCGCGAGGAGCTGTCCGGGTCGGCCTGGGCCGATGTGGTCCACGACCACCACCTGGGCGGCTTCCCGCCGCACGTCGACCTGGAGGCGCACCGGCGGCTGGCGCAGCTGTTTGTGGAGGCCTCGAAGCAGCGGCTGCTGTCGAGTGCCCACGACCTGTCTGAGGGTGGTCTGGCGATGGCGCTGGTGGAGTCGGCGCTGCGCTACAACCGGGGGGTGCTGGTCGGGCTGCCCGACGGTGACCCGTTCCTGGCGCTGTTCTCCGAGTCAGCCGGGCGGGTCCTGGTCTCGCTGCCGCCGGACCAGGTCCCGGCCTTCACCGCGCTCTGTGAGCAGCACCAGCTGCCGTGGACCGTTCTGGGTGAGGTGACCGAGCAGCCCGAGCTGACGGTGGCGGGGCAGCTCAGCATCCCGCTGGATGAGATCCGAACCGCCTGGCAGGCGCCGATCCCGGCCGCGCTGGGCCAGCACGGCTGACGTCGGCTCGGGCCCTGGCCGCAGGTCTGCGGACGACCAGGCTCGGGGCCACGCTGAACGAGCGTCGGTGAGAACGAGCGTCGGTGAGGTCGGAGGCCTCGCTGAGAGTCAGGTCCAGACCCAGCTCGCGACCAGCTGGTCGAACCCCTGGGCGGCGGTCTCGGCGTCGGCTGGCTGAGACTCGGCGATCACGATGAAGACCCGATCCTCGTGAGCGACACAGCGCATCATCTGGACCCGGGTCTTCCCTTCCATCCGGAACCCAGGAAAGTCCTCGCCCGACGGAAACGACGCGGCCGGCAGCGGCGAGACCGTGCCCTCGGACCAGATGGCCGCCGAGCGAGCCTGCTTGTCGCAGAACGAGACCGGCGGGTTGCTGCTCACCCACGAGTAGACGATGATCTTGCTCTTGGTCTCAGAGTGGACCGCCCTGAGCAGGCTGCTGGGGTCGGATTCAAAGCTCCATCCGTCGGGCGGGGAGGCCGAGAACCCGGCCGAGACAGTGCTCGGCGCGGCGGTCGGGCGACGGACGGTCGACGTTGGGCTGGGGCTGTTCTGGGACACGGGGGTGGTCGTGGGCCAGCGCACCAGCATCGTGACCACGATCCCGACCAGGACGACTGTGAGGGCGACCAGACTGACGGTGATGCTCAGGCGGAGCTGTCGTGGCTTCGGCGGGGCGGCGTAGCCGGTGGCGGTGTCTGCTTCGTACGGGCGCAGCGGAGGGGTTGGCGGGTTGGACCCGCTGGGGCCGACATAGGTGCTGGGGGACTGGTGCTCCGGGCCGCGACTGCTGTCGAGGTACGGGCCCTGTGGTGGCGTGCCGGTACCCGGCGGAAGCGGGGCATCTGGCTGGTGGCTCATGCTGCCTTCCTCAACGGTCCTGGTCAGGCAACCGCGCGAGGCGCGGTCCCGACGGTCTGTGTCGGTCGGGCCGGCTCATGCCCAGGACCAGCTGGCCACTACCTGGTCATAGGCCTGAGAGACGGCATCGGCGTCCTCCGGGCGGGCCTCCGACTGGATGTTGTAGACCCGCCCGCCGTGGGCGAGGCAGCGATTCAGCTGGACGCTGGACGGGCTGTCCAGCCGGAAGCCAGGGAAGGGCTCGCCGGTCGTGAACGGCACCTCGGGCAGGGCCGTGATCGTGCCCTCGGTCCAGATCTGTGTCGCGCGGGTCTGCCTGTCGCAGAAGTCGATCGGCGGGCCGTCGGACTTCCACGAGTAGACGGTGATCTTGTTGTAGTTCCCGTCGATCAGCTTGACGTTGTTCCCGGCGCCCGTGTTGGGGTGGTAGCCCCAGCCGGGGGGCGGGGTGATCGAGAAGCCAGCGTCCGCGATCGTGGTGGGTCCGCCCTGGCTCACCTTCGTGGCCGGTGCCCTGGCCGCCGAGGACGACCGGGCCTTGGAGGCAGCGGCCGACGTGCTGGCCTGAGCGGACGGGCTGGCCTGGGGTGCGGGCGCCGTCGCTGAGGCCGAGGGCCAGCGCACCAGCATCGCGACCACGATCCCGATCAGGACGACGTTGAGAGCGAGGGCGACCAGGCCGACGGTGGTGCTCAGGTGGACCCGTCGTGGCTTCGACGGGGTGACGTACCCCGTGGCGGTGTCTGCTCCGTACGGGCGCAGGGGAGGGGTTGGCGGGTTGGACCCGCTGGGGCCGACATAGGTGCTGGGGGACTGGTACTCCAGGCCGTGACCGCTGTCGAGGTACGGCCCAGACGAGGCACTGCGTCCACCGGGGCTCAGCGGCTCGGCTGGCTCGCTGGGGCCCTGCCCACCCGAGGTCAGTGGCCGGGCCGAGTCGCTGGAGCCCTGCCCGCCCGGAGCCGGCTCGCCCTGGCCGGGCGCCTGCTGGCCGGCCGGTGGGGGAGCCGCCGCCGAAAAGCGGTCGGGCTTGACGACAGTCGCGTCACGTCCAGGAGCGCTGGTCGGGCTCTGAGCGTCGGCCGCCCACGGAACCCCGCTACTCGATGGCGCTGCGTCCCGGGGTGAGTCACTTGGCTGCTGGTTCATGCTGCCTCCCGCGAGCAGTCTAGGCACGGTCAGGTCAACACGGAAACCGCGTTCAGGCAGCGTCCTGCGGGCAGGCTCGGGGTCGTGCCTCAGGCCCAGGCCCAGCTCGCCACGACCTCCGCGTACGCGGCGGCGACGGCGTCAGCGTCCTGCGGCACGGCTTTCGAGGTGAGGTTGACGACCCGGCCCTGGTGCTGGGCGCAGCGCAGCACGTACCGGTGGCGTGGCCCGTCCAGCTGACTGCCGGGGAACGGGGTGCCCGCCACGGTGGCGTCTGGAAGGGCAGTGACGCTGCCCGCCTCGAAGGCCTGCACAGACCGAGCCTCGGCCAGGCACCGCTGCGCCGGGTCCTTCGTGGTGGTCCAGGAGTAGACAGTGATGGTGTTGCCGTTCCCATCGACCATCTGGACGTCGTTTCCCTTGCCGCTGTCCGGGTGGAAGCCCCAGCCGGCGGGGGTTGTGACCGTGAACCCGGACGGCGAGGTGGAGGTGCCGCCCGCTGGCACAGGTACCGGCACGCTGCTGGAGACTCGCGGAGTGGACGACCTACTCGGGGCCACAGCGGCCGGCTGCCGGTCCTGCCAGGCCTGCCGGGCCCAGAGCGCCAGGCCAGCGGCCAGCAGGCCCAGCAGGACCACCGCGCCCACGACCCCGGTGATGACGACCCGCGCCGTACGGGGTGCCGCGGGCGGCTGCACGGGGTCCTGGACCTCGGAGGGTGCGTGACTGGCCTGGTGAGCCGGGGCTAGCCAGGCACTGGGAGGTTCCCGCGGGTCAGGGCGCTGCTGCTGGGGGCTGTGCTGAGGGTCGGTCATCGGCGTCTCCTGCAGGCTAGGACGGTGAACCCGCACGGTCAGTCGACGTTCTACCAGATCATCTGGCACCGCTGGCAGCGGGCGCAGAAAACGTACCCCGGTGAGGGAGCGGCAGGGCGGGCCCGGGTCACCAGGCCAGCGCCCTACAGTGGGGCCATGAGCGAGCTTCACGAGGCAGTGGCCCAGCAGATCCCCCGCGCGCTGGAGGACGTCACCCGGCTGGTGGCGATCCCCTCGGTGAGCTCCCAGCCCGAGCACGCCGCCGACGTCGAGGCCACCGCGGCCCTGGTCGCGGAGCTGCTGCGCGACCTGGGCTGCCCGGACGTCCGGATTGTCGCCGAGGGTGGAAAGCCGGCCGTCATCGGCCGCTTCCCCGGCCCGGAGGGAGCGCCGCGGGTCTGTCTGTACGCCCACCACGACGTCCAGCCGGTCGGTGACCAGGCCGTCTGGCAGACCCCCGGGTTCACCGCGACTCGCCGCGGCGAGCGGCTGTACGGGCGGGGCACGGCCGACGACAAGGGCGGCATCGGCGTCCACCTGGCCGCCCTGCGGGCCTTCAGTGGCCGGCCGCCGGTCGGGGTGACGGTCTTCGTCGAGGGTGAGGAGGAGATCGGCTCGCCGAGCCTGGCGGCACTGATGGCGGCCCACCGCGACGAGCTCGCCGCCGACGTGTACGTGATCGCCGACTCCGGCAACTGGGAGGCCGGCCAGCCCACCTTCACGACGACCCTGCGCGGGGTCTGCGACTGCGTGGTCGAGGTCTCGACCCTGGACCACGCCCTGCACTCCGGCCAGTACGGCGGCGTCGCGCCGGACGCGCTCACCGCCCTGTGCCGACTGCTGGCCACCCTGCACCACGAGGACGGCACGATCGCGGTCGCCGGGCTGCACGAGACCACCGCGGCCGACCTGGTCTACCCCGAGGACCGGCTGCAGCAGGAGTCCGGGATCCTGCCAGGTGTCTCCTACCTGGGTGACGGCCCGGTCGTCGACCGGCTGTGGACCAAGCCGTCGGTGAGCGTGGTCGGCATCGACGCCCCCACCGTGGCCAACGCGTCGAACACCTTGTTCCCGACGGCCCGCGCCAAGGTCTCGCTGCGGGTCGCCCCCGGCCAGGACGCCGCCGAGGCCCTGGACCGGCTGGTCGAGCACCTCGAGTCGCACGCCCCGTGGGGAGCCCAGGTGACCGTCACCCGCGGCAGCGCCGGCAACCCGGTCGAGCTGCCCTTCACCGGCCCGTACGCGGAGGCCGCCCACGCCGCCTTCGCCGAGGCCTGGGGCGTGGAGCCGGTGCTGGCCGGGCAGGGCGGGTCGATCCCGATGGCCGGTGACTTCCAGCAGGCCTACCCGCAGGCGACGATCCTGCTGACCGCGGTCTGTGACCCCGACTCGCGGATGCACGGCCCGAACGAGTCGCTGCACCTGGACGACTTCGCCAAGGCTGCCCTGGCCGAGGCGCTCTTCCTGGAGCGGCTGGCTCGCTGACTCCGCCCTGGGCCGCGCGCGGCAGACGGTGGAGACACTGACTGGGCGAAGCTCCCTCCACCCTGGGCCGCGCGGGGCAGACGGGCCGGGCTGATCTCGTGGCGGGTCTGGGCGTGGTCACGGCCAGCGCTCCGGCAGCGTAGGATGTGGCACGCATGACGTGCTCCGGGGTCGGTGAAAGTCCGAGCCGGCGGTGACAGTCCGCGACCCGGACCGGCAGGACGCTGCTGGTCTGGCTGACCTGGTGGAACTCCAGGACCGACGGTGAAAGCCCGGATGGGAGGTAGCACGGGCCTGCCGCGGCGTGACCGCTGCTCGGGCAGGCTTCGCGGCTCCGCGCCGTACGACCCCGGTCGCACGGCGGACCGGAGGAGCGTGATGAGAACCCGACAGCCTCGACTGGCGCCGCGGCAGCGAGCTGTGGTCGCCCCGGTGCTGCTCTGTGTGGCGCTGCTCACGCTGTGGCTGGTGCTCGCGGCCCGGCTGCCGGACTTCCTGGTCCCCGAGCCGAGCGCGGTGGTCCACAAGCTGGTCTCCGGCTTCACCACCGGCACCACGCTCACCTTCCTGTGGCCCACTCTGGTCGAGGCCGGGCTGGGCTGCCTGGTCGGGGCCGGGGTGGCCCTGCCGCTGGCGATCATCCTGCGCTGGCCCTGGGCCGACGCCGCCACCCGCCCGTTCCTCGGCGCGACCCAGGCGATCCCCGCTGTGGCGCTGGCTCCGCTGCTCGTGCTCTGGGTCGGGTACGGGCTGTGGTCGATCGTGCTGCTGTGCTCCCTGATCGTCTTCTTCCCGATCCTGGTGGCCTCCTCCAGCGGTCTGCGCCACGTCGACCGGGCGGTGGTGGACGCCTCCCGGATCGACGGGGCCGGTAGCTGGCAGCGGCTGGTCCACATTGAGCTGCCGCTCGCCCTGCCCTGGCTCTTCGCCGGCCTGCGCAACGGTTTCACCTTGTCAGTGACCGGTGCCGTGGTCGGCGAGATGGTGATGGGAGGCCGCGGGCTGGGGATGGTGCTGACCTCCCAGCGTGACCGGGTCGACACCGCCGGAATGGTGGCGACGATCATCCTGCTCGCCTCGGTGGCCTCCGCCGCGTACCTGGCCCTGATGGCGCTGGAGCGCCGCTCGGCCATCGTTAGAAGCCTGACCGACTGACAGTGAAAGGACAATCTATGCCCTGCTCTCGTCGTGGACTGCTGGCTGGTGCCCTGCTAGCGCTGGCCGGCTGCGGTACGGCCACCGGGCCGGGCGGCACTGCGAGTCCTGGTGCTGGAGCGTCCGGCACTGCGGCTCCCGGGTCCGCCAAGAAGCCGGTGATCGGGCTGACCTACATCCCGAACATCCAGTTCGCCCCGTTCTACTGGGGGGTCGCCAAGCAGCTGTACCAGCCGGAGGTCGAGCTGCGGCACCACGGGGAGCGGGAGGGCCTGTTCACCGCGCTCCTCACCGGGCAGGAGCAGCTCGTGGTCGCCGGTGGCGACGAGATGCTGGCGGCCCGGGCCGAGAGCGACGCCGACCTGGTCACGGTCGCCACCCTGTACCGCACCCACCCGGTCCGGGCGATCGTGCTCCAGGACTCGCCGGTCACCAGCTTCGCCGACCTCAAGGGACGCAAGGTCGGGCTCCCGGGCCGGTACGGGGAGAACTGGTTCGCTCTCAGGCTGGGGCTGGCGAGGGCCGGGCTGGGCGAGTCGGACGTGGAGATCGTCGACATCGGCTACACCCAGCAGGCGGCGCTGGTGACGAGGAAGGTCGACGCGGTGATGGGCTTCGTCAACGGCGACGCGGTGCAGCTGAGCGAGAGCGGGAACCCGGTCCGGTCGCTGTCGCCGGGCGACCTGCCGCTGGTCAGCGCCAGCCTGGTCACCACCGGGGCGTACGCCCAGGCCAACCGGGAGCTGGTCGCGGCTGTGGCCAGGGGCACTGTGGCTGGGATGCGGGGCGTGGTCGACCAGCCCGAGGAGGCGGTCGAGCTGGCCCGCGCGTACGTGCCGGCGCTGGCCGAGGCCGGTGCCGCGACGTACGCCCGGGCGGTGCTGCGGGAGACCGCGACGCTGTACCAGGACGCTGATCGCCAGATCAGCGGCACGGTCGACACGGCCCGCTGGGACGAGATGAGCAAGACCCTGCACCAGGCCGGGCTGATCAAGAAGGACGTGCCAGCCTCGCAGTCGGTCTGGCAGGGATGAGCGGCCCATGCGGCCTGCGGCGCCTCCTCGCAGTGGCTCAAGGCCTGGCCGGACTAGACTGGGCGGGCCCCTATAGCTCAGCTGGTTAGAGCAGCGTCCTTTTAAGTCGCGGGTCCTGGGTTCGAGCCCCAGTGGGGGTACGTTTCAGGCGACGGCCACGGTGGCGCCGACAGCCCTGACCCCGTACGGGCGGACCGCTCTGGCACAGTGGGGCCATGTCCTGGCCGTTGGTGGTTCTGGCTGCGGTGCTGGGCGCTGCAGCGCTGCTGCTCGCCGTGGTGCTGGACCGGCGCTCCCGCAGACGGCTGCTCGAGCCCCCGGACCGGACGGTCCCGGGCCTGCCGGCCGACGCCGCGGCACCGCACTACCTCTCAGCCGAGCAGGCCAGCCAGCCCGTCGCCGAGCGGACGGTGCCGAGCTCAGACGATCTCGACCTGGACCAGGCCCTGGCGCTGGAGGCCGGGTGGGCCGACCGCCGCTTCGCCCAGGACCAGGTCCGGGCCGTGCTGCGGGACCCGGTGGTCGTGGTGGTGAGCGCGGTCGGCTCGGTCCGCGAGGCTCTGCCGCTGCTGGAGCACACCCGCGGCGACCGGGGGCTGGTGCTGGTGGCCGGGGAGGTTGAGGCCGACACCCTGGAGACCCTGGCCGTGAACGCGGTCCGCGGCAGCCTCGAGGTGGTGGTCGTCCAGGCCGGGGCTAAGACTCGCCACGAGCTGGTCGAGACTCTGGGCTGCCGCCCGCTGGGCCGGGCAGCGCTGCAGTCGGGCTGGGCCCCGGCCGACGCTTTCTGCCTGGTCACAGCGTGGGTGAGTACCGACCAGACGAGCTGGGTGTGGGCACGGCCGAGGTGAATGACATGGGTGTGATCACACCCAGAGTCTCCAGTGAGGCTTGAGGCTGAGCCAGAAAAAGTTGCTCCGACCGGTCAGTCCCAGCCCAGCTCGCGCAGCCGGTCGTCGTCGATCCCGAAGTGGTGGGCGACCTCGTGGATGACGGTGACGGTGATCTCGTCGACCAGCTCGTCGTACGAGTCGCACATCGCCAGCAGCGGCTCGCGGTAGATGAAGATCCGGTCCGGCAGCACTCCGGAGTACCAAGAATCTCTTTCTGTGATTGGAATTCCGTCGTACAGACCGAGGAGGTCGGGCTGGTCCGGCGGGGGTGTCGGCTCGACCAGGACGACCGCGTTGTCGACCATCCCGGCGAGCTCGTCGGGCACCTGGTCCAGCGCCGCCGAGACCAGGTCGTCGAAGTCCTCGTCGCTCATCGAGACCGGCATGAGGTCATCGTAGGCGGCCTCGAATGACATCAGTGTGACTGTGATTGCGGGGACCTGAGAGAAGCACCGGCTGGTTGTGCCCGATTCTCAGGGTCCGTACCTTCCGAGAGGTACCTGAGGCGGATGCGACTCATGGTTGCGAAGTGCAGACGTGACGACGGTTTTGGCGTTCTGCAGGCCGCTGGCCTGCCGATAGGGGGAGAGATGAACATCGTGCTGCGGGGCTGCCGCGTGGTCGCCGTGACGGCGGCTCTCGGGGTCAGTCTCTCAGGCATCACCGGGCTGGTGACGGGGCCGAGCGCCTCGGCCAGCGCTGTGATGACCGCGACCACGGCGGTGAACGTCCGGTCCGGTCCGGGCACCTCGAACGCGATCCTGGGGGTTCTGTACGCGGGCCACACCATCACCGCGACCGGAGGGTCGGTGCGGGGCTGGACTCCGGTCAGCTACCGCGGCCGGACCGCGTACGTGTCGTCGCAGTACCTGCGGGGTGGCTCGGGTAACGCCCCGGTGGCGGCCGACAAGCGGTCGTCGCTGACCGCCCGGGCCCTGGAGGACGTCAACGTCCGAACCGGTCCCGGCACGGGGTACCCGGTGAGCATGGTCCTGCCGAAGGGCGGTACCTGCTGGCTGACCGGCGTCACCCGCAACGGCTTCTCGCAGCTGATCGACGGGCGCTGGATCTCCTCGGCCTGGGTGCAGCGCAGCGACGCCCAGCCGGTCGGCGCCTCACCACAGCTGCCGGCGGTGAAGGGCCAGGTCCGGGCCACCGCGGCGCTGATGATCCGGACCACGTCGGGGTCAGACTTCCGCAACCTCGGCGACGTCCCAGCCGGGACCATCCTCAACGTCACCGGCGTAGTCCAGAACGGGATGGCACAGATCGTCTACCGCGACGCGGTGCGCTGGGTGAACGCCCGGTACCTGGCCCCGGCCAGTGCCTCCGGGCCGTCGGTCCCGGGGGCGCCGAAGGCGGCCGGGGTCCGGTACGCGACGGTCGCGCTCGACATCCGTACGTCATCCGACGGATCGGCGGAGACCCTGACCGAGGTCCCCAAGGGGACTGCGCTGGAGATCACTGGCGTGGTGCAGAACGGCCGCGCCCAGGTGATCTACCGCGGAGCCGTACGGTGGGTGACCGCTCGCTACCTGTCCGAGACGGCGCCGACGGTCAGCACCGGAGACTCGAAGGGCCTGGAGGGGCTGAAGCCGCGGACCAAGACGATCGTCGCCGACTCCCGGTCGCGGTTCCCGATGATCACCACCTACTACGGCGTACGGCCCGACCCGCTGCCCGACCACCCCAGTGGTCGCGCGGTGGACATCATGATCCCGAGCTACCGCTCCAACACGGCGCTCGGCCAGCAGATCGCCGAGTACTACAAGGCGAACGCCGACCGGTTCGGGATCGAGTACATCATCTTCAACCAGCGGATCTGGAGCAAGGCCCGCGACCGTGAGGGCTGGCGCTTCATGGCCAACCGCGGCGGTGACACCGCCAACCACAAGGACCACGTCCACATCACGGTGCTGAAGTAGTCCCCCCACGACCCCGGCCCGGGCGGAGACCAGGCTCCCGCCCGGGCCGTGCCCTGTCCGCCCGGGCCGTGCCCCTGTCCGCCCGGGCCGTGCCCCTGTCCGCCCGGGCCGTGCCCCTGTCCGCCCGGGCCTGCCCAGCCGGGCCGCACCTTCCGCGGGCGGGGCTGAACGTGGTGACGACCGGGCGACGGTGTGGGCGGTCGGCTGCGCCCAGACTCATCCCTGAAGCAGCGCCAGGACCGCCGTCACCCGGCGGTGAACAGCGGCGTCGGGCAGCAGACCGAGCTTGGCGAAGATGCGCTGCGTGTGCTTCTCCACCGCCCCCTCGGTCACCACCAGCCGCGCGGCGATGGCCGTGTTCGCGTACCCCTGCGCCATGAGATCGAGAACCTCCCGCTCGCGTGGTGTCAGGGTCTTGAGGGGGTCGTTGCGCCGTGCGGCACCCATCACGTGGGTCACCACGTCCGGGTCCAGGACCAGCTCGCCGCGCGCCACCCGCTCCACCGACTCCAGAAAGGAGTCGATGTCACTGACCCGGTCCTTGAGGAGGTAGCCCATCCCGCCTCCGCCGTCGGCCAGGAGCTCGGGCAGGTACCTGGCGACGACGTACTGGCTGAGCAGGAGAATCGGCGCGTCCTCCCACTGGGCGCGGATCCGGACCGCGGCCCGCAGCCCCTCGTCGGTGTGTGACGGGGGCATGCGGATGTCGGCCACGATCACCTCGGGACGCAGCGCCAGCGCCTGCGCTACCAGGGCCTCGCCGTCGCCGGTCTCAGCGACCACGTGGTGGCCGCCTTCGGCCAGGATCAGGGCCAGCCCCTGGCGCAGAAGGACCGAGTCGTCAGCGATCAGGACACGCACGGGATGACACCCTCCACCGTCGTGGGGCCGCCGGGCGGCGAGATGACGACCAGGCGCCCGTCGACGCCCTGCAGCCGCTCGGCCAGGCCAGCCAGCCCGTGCCCCTTGGACTGCTCCGCTCCGCCGGCGCCGTTGTCCCGTACCCACACCCGCAGGCGCCCGTCGGTGACCGTGGCGCCGAGCTCGGCGCTCGTCGCGCCGGAGTGCTTGTTCACGTTGGTCAGGGCCTCGCTGGCTACGAAGTACGCAGCCTGCTCGATGTGGTCGGGCAGTCGGGGAACTGTGGTGTGGACGGTGACCGGGACACAGGAGCGGGCAGCGACCTCGCTCAGCGCCGCGGCCAGGCCTCGGTCCACCAGGACCGGCGGGGCGATCCCGCGTGACAGCGCCCGCAGCTCGTTGAGCGTCTGCCGGGTCTGGGTGATGGCGCTGTCGAGCAGGCCCTCGGCGGCTTCGGGGTTCGTACGGGCCCGCCGCTTGGCCAGAGCCAGGTCCATGCCGAGGCGTACGAGGCTCTGCTGCGGACCGTCGTGGATGTCGCGCTCCAGACGGGTCCGGGTGTCTGCCTCCGCCCGCTGGATAGCGGCCCGAGACGTCTCCAGGCGCTCAACCCGGCCCGGTGCGCACAGGAGCGCACGGGACACGCTCACCCGGGCCCGGGCCAGGCTGCGCAGAACGGGCGGACCGGCCACCGCCATGACCACGATGACCACCAGGTCCACCAGCGCTGTCCACGCCAGGGTGGGTGGCAGCCCGATCTGGCCGGCCAGGCCCGTACCGCCCCAGGACCGGATCACGCTCAGCCCCAGGGTTTCCAGAAGAGCACCGACCGGGGTCAGGACGACCGCCAGGGCGGCAGACCACGGGATCCCGCCCAAGGTCGCTCCCAGGAGCAGCCAGAGGGCGTCGAGCCAGCGCTGCGGGTCGCTCAGGACCGTCAGGTGCCGGCGCAGCCAGGACCGGCCCGGCTCGGCCACCCGGTAGGAGTCGGGGTAGTCGGTGCCGTCGGCCTGGGCGACGATGCTGCGCTCGCGAGACGCCAGGGACGAGGACACCCGCAGCCCGAGGGCCATGACCGGGATGCCCACCGTGATGACCGCTGTGCCCAGGCCCAGGCTGAGAAGAACCACCACACCCAGAAAGACGACGATCTGGGCAGGCCACGCCGTCAGCATGAAGGCAGCGTGGCGCCAGGCCTGGCGGTACCGCAGGAGGCTGTGTGTGCTCATGTCTCCATCGTGGTGAGCGGGGCTGCGGCGCCCCAGCCTGCCACCTGGCGGAGTCAGTGTCGGGCTAGCCCGACACCTCACCTGAACCTGGGGCCGGGATTGCTGCCTGGGTGCCCGAGGTCAGTCGACCTTGGGTTCTGCCCTCTCGCCGAGCTCCCGTACGGCTCGCTCCAGGGACTTCCGGAACAGGTCGACCCGGGGATGCGCGGGGTCCAGCTTCTTCGCCACGGCGAGGTTCTCCCTGAACAGCTGGACCGCATCGCTTGCCCGCCCCGCATGCCAGGAAGCGACAGCGAGATTGTGACGGCTGGCCAGGGTGTCGGAGTGAGTGGGGCCAAGAACCCGCTCACGCTCGGCAGCAGCTCGCTCCAGCAGCTCGACCGCAGACTGAACCTGTCCGGCGGCGAGAAGTGCCAGGCCGAGAGTGGTGCTGCCCTGGATGCGATCGGGGGGCGAGTCGATCGTGCTGAGGGCAGCCTCGGCCTCGGAGAAGTGCCAGCAGGCGGCTAGCCAGCGCAGGTGCATCAGTCGGGCTGCCGGGGTGCCGAGCTCGGCGTCGAGGCGCTCGGCCCGGGCCAGCCAGGGATCGTTGGTATCGCCCAGCGGGACGTCGCCGACCTCGGCCAGGGCGGCGTCGAGCAGCCAGAGCCGGGTCGCGACCAGGCCGTCCGGCTCGCCCGCGCGCAGCTCGATCGCCTGGCGCAGGCTGCTCGGCAGGGCCATCACCGGCCCGGCGTCCCCGGTGCAGGCTGCGGCCAGGGCGTCCTCGACTCGGCCCAGCAGGTCCAGCGACGGGCGGCGCGACTCGGGCAGGGCGGTCAGCTGGCGAACCAGCCCGCCGACCTCGTCACGGTCGAGGGCCAGCAGGGCGGCCTGGCCGTACTCGTTCTGGCTGGAGCGCAGCTGGTCGGGGTCGAACCAGTGGACCAGGAAGTCGACCACCAGCGGCAGTGGCTCACCCTGGGAGGTCCTTGATCTGGAAGGCGAGCCGGGCCAGCGGCTCGGCCAGCTCGTAGTAGGTGCTGCGCCGGTCGAGCAGGTCAGCGAAGACCGTCGACACCGGGGTCAGCCAGCCCCGCTCGCGAAGGTCGCTCACCGCCTTGGCGACACTGCGCTGGTCAGCCCCGACCCGCACAGCCAGCTCCTTCACCGGCAGCGGCCGGTCGGCACCGGCCAACTCGGCCACAACGAGGCGCTGCTGGGGGGAGAGCCGGGCCAGCTGCTCTTGGTAGAAGGGCGTGAGGTCATCGAACCGGTTCAGCAGCAGCTCGCTCAGGTCGCGCAGGTCATCAACGGTGAGGGCACTGCCCAGGATCGCCCACAGCCGCGGCTGCCCACCGGCCAGGTGCGCGATGGTGTGGATCCGAGCCAGGTCCCGGTCTCCCTCCAGCCGCTGCCGCAGCTCGGTGCTGCCGGCCTCCTCGGCCAGGGCGCGCAGCATCTCCCGGGCCTCCTCCGGGGTGAACGGGAGCAGCCGGACCACGTCGAAGAAGCCGAAGAACGGACTGTCATGGTGCGTCAGGCTGCGGTCGAGCCGGGTGGTGGTCGCGACCAGCAGCACCTCGGACTCGGTCTGCAGCAGGTGCCGCAGCTGCTGCTGGCCCTGGTCAGCGAGGCTGTCGAGAACCTGGTCGAGGTTCTCGGCCAGCACCAGCACCGGCCCGTGCTCATGGATGCTGGCCCGCAGCCTCGCCTCCAGCTCTGGCACGCCCAGCCCACGTGGCTCCGGCTCTCCGGTGATCTTCCCCAGCACAGCGGCCAGCAGCCGCCCGTACGAGACCAGCGTCCACGGGTCCTCCGGCAGCCACGCGACCTGGACCCGGTCGCCGACCAGCCGCCGGGTCCGGTGGTAGACCAGCGAGACCAGGTGCGTCTTGCCCGAGCCCCGCGGCCCGACCAGCAGCGTGTGGTGCGGGCTGGGGGTCTCGCCCAGCTCATCCACCCGGGCCATCAGCTGGTCGAGCACCGGCTGACGGACCACGAAGAGCCGCTCCAGCCGGTCTGCCGGCATGGTCGACGGAGTGAACCGGGAGAAGACGCTCGCCCCGCGCCGGTCTCGGCGGCTGTCGGTCATCGTTCCTTCCACCCCTTCACCCGGGCGCTGGTCGGCACTCATGGCCGGTCCCACAGCCGACGGCTCCGGGCCCAGATGTACTGCAGAGCCGGGTAGCGCCACCGCAGCGACCGGCCGCGCTGCTCCAGGTAGTGGTCCCGGACCAGGTCATCGACGATCATCAAGGTCTCCTTCCGGTCGGGCAGCAGGTCGATCGAGACCCAGTCGTGGCTCCTGGTCACCACCGTGTCGAGGACCTTCATGGCGAGGTCACTGTGCTCGCCGTAGTAGGGCTTGACCCGGCGCTCGAAGTCGTCAAACCAGGCGACTGCCCCTTCGTCGATGAGGTCCTCGAAGCAGACTCCGCTGGTGCCCGCGTCCGTACGCTGGTTCATGGCCGAGGCCATAGCGACCTCCCATGTACGTGAGACTCCACGTACAAACATACGGGAGACTCTCCGTACAGTGCCAGGACGTCGGGCGTACCGCAGTCACCGTGGGCGAGAGGATGTCGCGGGTGCTGGCGCCGGTGGTCGGTACACTGGGGCGCGCAGGACCAGTCCCCATCGTCTAGCGGCCTAGGACACCGCCCTTTCAAGGCGGTTGCGCCGGTTCGAATCCGGTTGGGGATGCCAGAAGCCCGCCACGGTTGTGGTGGTGGCTCGCGGTGAGCCTCGACCCGTGCTGGCCAGTGTCGGGCCTTGTCAGAACCGAGTGGCGCTGGCTGCTCCGGTCCGGCTATAGTTCTCAGGGCCCGGCAAGCCGGGTTGGTCTGCACAAGGCCCCGTGGCGCAGTTGGTTAGCGCGCCGCCCTGTCACGGCGGAGGTCGCGGGTTCGAGTCCCGTCGGGGTCGCTTGGCAGACTCGGCCAGGTAGCTCAGCTGGTAGCAGCGTTCGCCTGAAAAGTGAAAGGTCGCCGGTTCGACCCCGGCCCTGGCCACTCCCTCTGCCCGTGGTGAGCTCCCGATCGTCCTCAGAACCCCGTCTGTGACGGTTATTTCAACCTGTACACGGATCTTCGGTTTTGCCGCCGGTCGGAGGGCCTGACCGAGTACCGGCTACCACGCTGACGCTGGTGCTCCGTACTCTTCATCTCCTTCTCACGAAGCACTAGTTGAACCTTGGATTGACCTATCGTGAGGGACGTGGACGCAATTTTCTTGAAGACCAAGCCGGCGGGGCCGACCGCTTTCGAGTACGAGTCAGCCGGGCTGGAGTGGCTGCGGGCCGCGGGGGAGGACGCAGCTCACGTCGTACCGGTGATCCAGGTGTCAGCGACGAGGCTGACCCTGCGCCGACTCGACCACGCTGCCACCACCGAGGCCGCGGCCGTCGACTTCGGCCGCCGCCTGGCCCGTACCCATGACGCCGGAGCGGAGGCCTTCGGCAGCCCTCCGGAGGGCTGGGAAGGGGACGGCTGGATCGGGATTCTGCCGATGCCGCTGGTTCCCGAGCCCACGTGGGGTCTGTTCTATGCGCGGCACCGCTGCCGCCCGTTCCTGGAGCGGGCCCGGGAGCGGGGAACGGTGGGCCCGCCGCAGCTGAAGGTCCTGGAGCAGGTACTGGCCAGGATCGAGGCGGGGGTCTTCGACGACCAGGCTCCTCCGGCGCGGCTCCACGGCGACCTCTGGTCGGGCAACCTGATCCCGACCAGCAACGGCTTCACCCTGATCGACCCGGCCGCCCACGGCGGGCACCGGATCACCGACCTGGCGATGCTCTGCTTGTTCGGGGCACCTCGACTGGAGAGCATCCTGAGGGGGTATGAGGCGGAGACCACCCAGCTGCCCCGTGACTGGCGCCGGCTGGTCCCGCTGCACCAGCTTCACCCCCTGCTGGTGCATGCCGCCATCTTCGAGGACGAGGGCTACGCCGTCCGCGCCGCGGCCGGGGCTCGGCAGTACCTGTGAGCGGCGCCCGGCGCAGGCTCGGGCTCATCGCCGAGCCGCTCAGCGCAGGTAGGCGCCCTCCCAGCGGCGGACCTCGTCGAAGAACCGGGCCCGGACGGGAGGGGCAGACAAGGTGAGGTCGTGCACCCCGCCCTCCACCCGGACCAGGGTGAGGTGGCGCCCCAGGTTGGGGGCCTGAGCCGCCAGCCGCTCCACATCGAGAACGATGTCGCAGCGGCTCGGCTCATCGGACCAGCGCCGACGGAAGCTGGAGCGGGCCGAGACCAGCATCAGCACCGGGCAGTCGATCTGCAGCCCCTCGCTCACCCGGTTGTGGCCGTCCATCACCGCGCGCAGCCAGCCGGAGCGAACCGGCTGGGTGGGGTTGGTCTTCACGGTCAGGTCCCAGTCCCACTCGCCGCCGTGGCTGGTGTGCAGCGCACGGCCGTAGAAGCCGTTGTCGCGTGCCGGGATCGGCCAGGTCGCGGCCCGGGTGGCCAGGCTGCGGACGATGGGGGCGGCGATGGCGCGCACCAGGGCCGAGCTCTGCAGGTCGATCCAGGGTGAGTTGAGCACCACCCCGGTGACCAGCCCCGGGCGCCGGTGCGCCCAGAGCGCCCCGACCAGCCCTCCGGTGGAGTGGGCGCAGAGCACGACCTGGGCGTGGTGACGGTGCAGCCGGTCCACGGCCGCGTCGATCTCGAGGTCGTAGTCCTCAAGGTCGTCGACGTACCCGGGCAGCTCGCCGGGGTGCAGGCTGCGTCCGTACCGGCGAAGGTCGAGGGCGTAGAAGTCATAGCCCAGGTCGTCCCAGAAGTCAGCCAGGTGCGTCTGGAAGAAGTAGTCGTTCCAGCCGTGCAGGTACAGCACCGCCCGCGGGTGGCGGGGCCGGTTGCGCCGCACCAGGGTTGCGGTCAGGCAGCCGTCGCTCTCCTCGGGGTAGCGCCGGGCGGCGAGCAGCCTGAGGTCACGGCTGCGGTAGCCAGGGAGAAACCGGTCGTCCTGCCAAGAGTCCCAGCGCACCGAGTCGGCAGGGTCCGCCGACGGGTCGGGCCCGGTCGTCGACAACCGCGACGCCGGCGTCAGCCCGAGCGCCGCATCTGCAGCGCGTCGCCCTCGTCGTCGTCGCCCTCGTCGCTGTACGCCTCGTACTGAGCGGCGATGTCTGCGTACGCGTCGGGGATGCCCGGCTCGGGCATGTCGTCGGTACCACGGAGCTCACGCTCCAGGGAGGAGAAGTCCGTCGACACCGACCGGTACTTCAACTCGCGGGCAACCTTCGTCTGCTTCGCCTTCGCACGGCCGCGCCCCATAGAGCCAGCCCCCTCGCCTGTCATCGCTCGCGGAGTGGCCGCGGCTCATGTCTGATTAGTTCGTGGGGCACAGATTACCGGGTCAGGCCCGATGATCCAACCTGAGCAGCCAGGATCGGGACGATGACTTTGAACACGCCTCCGCGTCGCTGCGGGCCTGGTGGAGGAGCGCCCGTCAAGGCACTCACTGGCTGAGGGCCGCAGTTGGTCGTTGCCGGTGGACTTTGTACGCTGCACTGGTGAGCCAGCACGGGCAGGGGCCGGGCCGGGGAGCCGGCGAGCCGCAGTCCCCGACGAGTCCCGCGCCACCTCAGAAGACCCCCGGGCCGCTGTGGCGGCGGGTACGGGGGCGCCTCACAGTACCGAGTGCCCTGACCGGGCAGATTCCCCGAGCTCTGCGTCGTCTCCCTGTCGGTGAGGCCTGGCAGCAGATCCGCTCCGGCGTCGCCCGGGCGGGTTCTCGGCCGCACGCTGGGGAGGCCAGGGCGGTCCCTGAGGGCCAGCCCGCTCCAGAGAGGACCACTGGGCTCCCGGCCGTGACCCGGCCAGAGGCCGAGACTGCGGACCACTCGGCCCAGCCGCCCGAGCCGGAGACCGAGCAGTCGAAGACCGAGCCGCGTACGGAGCAGGGCCAGCCAGAGCCGGGTACGGACGTGGTCGAGCCCGCCGGTGAGGAGCCGGTGGCTGATGGTGAGCCGGAGCCTGACGGGAAGATTGAGCCTGCCGGTGAGGAGCCGGTGGAGCCTGGGGGGCTGGGTCCTGACGACGGTCCCGGGTCTGGTGGTGAGCCGGAGTCGGACGAGGCCCTCGGGCCCGACGGTGAGCCGGAGCCTGACGATGAGCCTGGGCCTGAAGGTGAGCCTGACGGGGAGGCCGAGCCTAGCGAGGAGCCCGAGGCTGAGGGGGAGCGGGAGCCCGACGACCAGGGTGTGGAGGCTGCCGGTGAGGTGCCGGACCTCGAGGGACCGGGGAAGCCCGGACCGGGCGAGAGCGACCCGGCTGATGCAGCTGGGGACAGCTCCGCCGCGGACGAGGGCGCCGAGTCCGACTCTCCCGACGTAGCCGACGACCGGGACCAGACGCCCGAGGACGAGCCGGACGCGGCTGCTGGCGGCCTGCCCGACTCCGAGACCGAGACCGGCACGAGCGATGGTGGCACGACCGGCGGTGATGACGACGACGCACCGGGGGAGAGCGACGCAGAGCCTGGCGCTGCCGTCGAGGTCGGGGCTGAGGCCGAGGGAGAAGAGCTCGAGGTCGGTGATGCCGAGGGCACTTCGAAGGTCCATGGCCCGGACGCTGAGGGTACGACCGGTGAGGAGGCCGAGGATGCCCTCGACACAGACGCCGGTGCCGCTGACGCCGAGGACGCCGGTGCCGAGGAAGCTGATGCCGAGGACGCCGCTGACACGAGCGAGACCGAGACGGAGGACGGGGCTGCGCTGACTCCCGTCCTGGCGGACGAGGTGGCTGTCGGCGAGGCAGAGGACCTCGTTGAGGAGTCGGGCTCGGCTGAGGAGTCGGACTCGGCTGAGGCCGTGGATGAGGTCGAGGCTGCGGATGAGGCGGAGGCCAAGACCGGTGATCGGGCCGCCGGTGCCGCGGCGGTCGCTGCGGCTGCCGACGATGGCGCTGCCGGTGCTGGTGCGGCGGTGGAAGCCGGTACTGGTGCGGATGCCGTTGAGACTGGTGCCGCTGCCGAGGCCGTGGATGAGGCCGATCCCGGTGGTGTCGCTGAGGCTGAGGTCGAGCCCGGCGTCGCTGAGGACGTGGCTGATGGGGTCACCGACGTCGACGCGGATGTCCTTGCCGGCCTCGGCGCTTCGGCTTGGGGTGGTGCAGCCGATGACCCCGATGACGACACCAGTGACGAGTCAGGAGCCCAGGCCGCCTGGCCCGCGCTCCCCGGCGCGCCCGTCAGAGTCCCCGTACACCTCACCGCCCGGGCTAACCGGTCCTTCCAGCACCTGGTCTGGATCCTGCGGCTGGCCACAGGCGTTCTCCTAGTGCTGCTGGCCGTGGTCGGGTTCCTGACCCGAGCCGACTCCGGCGCGGTCGTGGTGACCCTGCTCGGCCTGGCGGCTCCGGCGTCACTGGCCTGGGTCCTGCTCCGGCTCCACCGGATCCAGCAGGCCCGTGACGACGGCCAGCCGCTGATGGTGCTCGACCGGGGCGGGATCACGCTCTTCGAGACCGAGGTGGTCTGCCGGATCCCGTGGACTGCCTTCTCCCACTCGCTCTGGCGGGCCAGCAGTGGCAGGCAGGTCCTGGTCCTCGTCCTGGACGACGAGCCCCGACGCCGGCTGCCGGGGCTGCAGTGCTCCTGGCTGCGGTTCCGTACCCTCCGGCGGGCTGGGGTCCAGATCGTCGAGGGCTCCACCGTCGAGCCGTTCGAAGACCTGGTCGAGGCGGTCTACCTGATGAGCGGAGGCCGGCTGGCCGCGTAGCGGACCAGGCGGCGACCCTCCAGTGCTGGCCGCGTCCGGGCTACCCGACGGGGTGGCTGCCAGTCATCCGTACGCTGCCGTCACCCTCGCCGACCTCGCCCAGCACCCAGGAGTCGACGCCCCGCTCGGCGAGCAGCCGTACGGCCGGGTCGACCTGGTCGGCGGGCAGCACCACCGCCATCCCGACGCCCATGTTGAGGGTCGCCTCCAGGTCCGGCTGGCTGACCTCACCCAGCCGCTGCACCAGGGAGAAGACCGGCGCCGGCGACCAGGTCGCCCGGTCCAGCCGGGCGGACAGGTGCTCCGGCAGCACCCGGGCCAGGTTGCTCGCCAGCCCGCCACCGGTGATGTGGCTCATCGCGTGCACCTCGACCGCGGCGGCCAGGTCCAGCACGTCCTTCGCGTACACCCGGGTCGGCTCCAGCAGCTCCTCACCCAGGGTCCGTCCCAGCTCCGGCAGGTGCTGGTCCAGCCGCAGCCCCGCCTGCTGCAGCAGCACCGCCCGGACCAGGGAGTAGCCGTTCGAGTGCAGCCCAGACGAGGCCAGCGCCAGCACCACGTCACCGGCCACCACCCGCTGCGGGCCGAGGACCTCATCAGCCTCCACCACCCCGGTGGTGGCGCCCGCAACGTCGTACTCGTCAGCGGCCAGCAGCCCCGGGTGCTCGGCGGTCTCGCCGCCCAGCAGCGCCGCTCCCGCCGCCGTACAGGCCGCCGCAATGCCAGACACGATCGCCGCCACCCGCTCCGGAACCAGGACCCCGCAGGCGATGTAGTCGGTGACGAAGAGCGGCTCAGCGCCCACCACGACCAGGTCGTCGACCAGCATCCCGACCAGGTCCCAGCCGATCGTGTGGTGGATGCCGAGCGCCTGGGCGATCGCCACCTTGGTGCCCACCCCGTCGGTCGAGGTGGCCAGCACCGGCTTGCGGTACGAGCGCAGCGCGCTGGCGTCGAAGAGCCCGGCGAAACCGCCCAGGCCGCCCACCACCTCCGGCCGGTGGGTGGCGCGGACCTGCTCCTTCATCAGCTCGACGGCACGGTCACCGGCCTCGATGTCGACACCCGCCCGGGCGTACGCACTGGTCACATGGCCTCCTGAGAGATGCCGAGCTGCTCGGCAGCCCGGGAGGGGATCCCGACGGGGTAGTCGCCGTCGAAGCAGGCCCGGCAGAGCCGCTCGCCGGAAATCCCGGTCGAGGCGACCAGCCCCTCCAGCGAGCAGTAGCCGAGGCTGTCGGCCCCGATCGAGCGGCAGATCTCGTCGACGCTCATCCCAGGGGCGATCAGCTCGGCCCGGGTGGCGAAGTCAATGCCGTAGAAGCAGGGCCACTCGACCGGCGGCGACGAGATCCGGACGTGGACCTCCCGGGCCCCGGCCTCCCGCAGCATCCGGACCAGGGCCCGCTGGGTGTTGCCCCGCACGATCGAGTCGTCCACCACGACCAGCCGCTTGCCGCCGATCACGTCCCGCAGCGGGTTCAGCTTCAGCCGGATCCCGAGCTGGCGGATGGTCTGCGAGGGCTGGATGAAGGTCCGGCCCACGTACGCGTTCTTCACCAGGCCCATCCCGTACGGGATCCTCGACGCCTCGGCGTAGCCGATCGCGGCCGGGGTGCCGGACTCCGGCACCGGGATCACCAGGTCGGCGTCCACCGGGTGCTCCATCGCCAGGGTCCGGCCGATCTCGCGGCGGACCTGGTGCACCCGCCGGCCAGAGATCACCGTGTCAGGCCGCGACAGGTAGACGTACTCGAACAGGCAGCCCTTCGGCCGGGACTCGGCGAAGCGCTCCGAGCGCACCCCCTGAGCATCAATGGTGACCAGCTCTCCGGGCTCCACCTCCCGGACCAGGGCAGCGCCGACAATGTCCAGTGCGGCAGTCTCCGAGGCCACCACCCAGCCGGTCTCCAGCCGGCCCAGCACCAGCGGCCGGACCCCTTGCGGGTCACGCGCCGCGTACAGAGCGGTCTCGGTCATGAAGACCAGGCAGTACGCGCCGCGCAGCCGGGGCAGCAGGTCCAGCGCCGCCTCGCGCAGACCCCGGTCGTGGTAGCTGCCGAGCAGCCCGGAGACCAGAGAGGTGTCGTTGGTGGAGTCCAGGGTCTGCTTGTGCGGGACCGGTTCGTCCGGGCTGCGCTCGGCCAGCATCTGCTCCAGCTGGTCGGTGTTGGTGAGGTTGCCGTTGTGGGCCAGGGCCAGCCCGCCGTCACCGAGGGCCCGGAAGGTCGGCTGGGCGTTGCTCCAGACACTGGCGCCGGTCGTCGAGTAGCGGGTGTGCCCGATCGCGATGTGACCGGTCAGCGACGACAACGTGGCCTCGTCGAAGACCTGCGAGACCAGGCCCATGTCTTTGAAGACCATGATCCGCTCGCCGTTGCTGACCGCCAGCCCGGCCGACTCCTGGCCCCGGTGCTGCAGCGCGTACAGGGCGAAGTAGGTGAGCTTAGAGACGTCCTCGTTGGGCGCCCAGACCCCGAAGACCCCGCACGCGTCCTGCGGGCCGGTGTCGTGGGGGTCGAGCTCCTGGGTCAACCGGCCGTCTCCACGCAGCACAAGGTCACCCTATCGGCCGCCCCTGACGAGGACTGCCAGTAGCCACTGCGGAGTCGCTAGCTCATGACCTTCTCGAAGCGGAGCATCTCGAACGGGATCCGGGGCTCTCCCGGTGGTGCCTGCTCGGCATGAGGGTCCGGGTGGTGCTCGTTGTAGAACTCCACCGCGTGGAAGCCGCACCGGTTGATGTAGAAGTGGACGTTGCGGCGGTCAAAGTACGGGGTGACCGTCTCCCAGACCCTCGTGGCGGGGTAGAGCGCCTCAATGGCGCTCCAGATCGCCTGGCCCAGGCCGCGGCTCTGAGCACCGTGCCGGACATAGAGGAAGTCGAGGTGGCTGCGCCCGGCAGCCGGGTCGGTCGTCACCACCGCCCCGCCCAGGATCTCGTCGTCCTCGACAGCGACCCAGGCGGCAGCCCCCGCAGCCTGCAGCGACTGGTCGATGTGCTCCTCAGGGAGGACGTCGTGCGCCTGCCCGAAGCTGTCGGCAGCGCCCAGCCGGAAGGCCTCGCGCAGGTCAGCCTTGAACCGGGCCAGCTGCTCATCTGCCAGTGGCTTGAGCGTCATCGTCATCGGTAGTGTCCTTCCGGTGGTGGCATCCGGTGTGATCGGCGCCTGGTGGGTCGCGTGGTCACTCGCTGGGGTCGTCGCGGCGCAGCTCGCGCTCCCGGCGGCGCAGGTCCTCCTCCCAGGCCTCCAGCAGCCGACGGTCCTCCTCTTCCTGCCGCAGCCGGGCCAGGAAGGCGGGGTCGTCATCGGGCGCTGCCGGGGGCGGGGGCACCGCCGGTCGCGTGCCCTGGCCGCGCGCCGGGCGCCCGAAAGCCAGCCACAGGAAGGGGCCGAGAACCGGCAGGATGACGATCACCGCCAGCCAGGCCCAGCGGGGCAGGGTCCGTACCTCGTCGTCCCGGGTGGCCGAGCAGTCGAGGAAGCAGTACACCAGCAGCACGGCGGCGATGATCGCCGGCAGAAAGCGAAGCATCCAGACCCCTTGCAGTCGTGGCTATCGCTCTCATCGTACGGCGGCCAGGCGGCAGGGCGAGGTGGGATCGTCGACCGCGAGGACCGGTGGGCGCCGTCCGTCCGGGGACCGGGGCTCACGCAGGTCAGCCCCTCGGCCGGCGGTTCTGGCGCCACAGGTCCAGGGCCTGCTCAGCCACGGCCGGATGAGCAGCCAGGAACGGGGTCCCGGGCTCGGGGAACCACACGTCGTCGCCCTGGCGGTCCCAGACCACACCACCGGCCTCGCGGACCAGCAGCACCCCGGCCAGGTGGTCGATCGGGGAGAAGGAGTGGATCACGGCCGCCTGCCCCCAGCCGGCCGCGACCCCGGCCAGGCTCATCGTCCCCGAGCCCAGGATCCGCATCGTGACGTGGGCCCCGGCCGCCGCGGCGAACAGCTGCGGCATGCCCGGCCAGGGCTGGTGGGCGGCCAGCTCGGTCAGCACCAGCCGCAGCTCGGGGCGCCCGCTGAGCAGCAGCGGCTGCCCGTTGCGGGTCGCTCCCAGCCCGTACCCGGCCAGCATGATCTCCCCTAGCCACGGGTGTGCTACCGCGGCCACGCAGGGCTGGTCGCCGACCGCCAGGGCCAGGCTGAAGCCGGTCCAGGGCAGCCGGTTGGCGAGGTTGGTGGTGCCGTCGACCGGGTCCAGGTACCAGGTCGGCCCGTCGCTGGGCTCGCCCCCCTGCTCCTCGCCGACCACCACGTGCCCCGGCAGCTCGGCCGCGATCACCTGCCGGACCCGGGCCTCCACCGCAGTGTCGACCTCGGTCACCACGTCGGCCTGGTGAGCCTTGACGGCCACCTCACCGAGCGGGGCGTCCCGGGTGTACGCGGCGGCCCAGTCCGCCAGCCGGCCCGCCACCGCCAGCGAGCGCCGCAGCTCAGCGGCCGGCAGCCCGTCGGGCAGGCTGACCGGGGCCGGGTGACGGGGCTGCTCGCGGAGGACGGCGCCCAGCAGCCGGAGCTGGTCGGTGGTGATCGCGTCGATCCCGGTCCCGGCCAGCCAGCGCATCACGGCCGCCTCGTTGACGGTCCAGGCCCAGGCCTGCAGCCCCAGCCCGTGGACCTGGGCCACCAGGGGCTCAGACCAGTCGGTCCACTGCGCGTTGACCGCGAACGGGCGGATCTGGGCCAGCAGCTCCAGGTCCAGCGGGCCGCCCGGGTGGTTGTACTGGAGCGGGGCGGCCGGGTACTCGCGGCGCAGCGCCAGCATCGCCTCGCGCGTCCCGCAGCCGGCGACCTCGATGGTCAGCGACATCGACGCCGCGACCTGAGCCGCGGTCAGCGCGTCCCGGGGGGTGGTGGAGTCGAGCAGCACCCGGGCCGAGCGGCTCGCCGCCAGCTCCAGCACCTCCTCCAGCAGCGGGACCCGGTCCACGGCGTCGCCGAGGTGCTGAATGTCGGCCCAGTCCAGGTCACCGACCGCGGCCGGCAGCCCCCACAGCCGGCGCAGGGTGGCGTCGTGGAGGGCAATGCTGCGCCCGTCCCGGGTGGTCCGTACGTCGACCTCCAGCCAGTCACAGCCCACGTCCAGGGCGTGGGCGAAACCGTCCAGAGTGTTCTCCCGGCGGGCGGCAGGATGGCCTCGGTGGGCAACTCGCAGCGGCGGCATGGGCACACCCTAGGGGTGGGCAGTGCTTGATCGCCGCCGCCTTCGCGGCGGCTGGCCGGCTCGCTATAACCCCCGGCTGTGTTGGATCGCCGCCGCCTGCGCGGCGGCTGGCCGGCTCGCTATAACCCCCGGCTGTGTTGGATCGCCGCCGCCTGCGCGGCGGCTGGCCGGCTCGCTATAACCCCCGGCTTCCTC
>CALBCJ010000033.1 GCA_937926975.1 uncultured Propionibacteriaceae bacterium
CGTTCTTCACCGCTCCTTCGTCCAGCCGGGGGACTCGCCGGCCCTCGTGGCCAGGTTGGGCGAAGCAGTTTCCGAGCTGTGGCCCGGCTGAGCGCATCAGGTCGCCACCCCGCGTCTGGAGCTCGTCGTCCGGCCAGGGGCTACGCATGGCAGCCGGGGTTGAGGATCGTCGTTTCCCAGACCAGCTCTCGCTCGTGCTGGCTGAGTCGGGCGAGGTCGCAGGCCTCGGCCCAGTGGTCGTGGATGCTCGCCACCAGGTGGTCCACGACCTCGCGGGCGGCCCGGCGGCACAGACCGTAGTCGTGGGCGGCTTCGACCAGGGCGGGCAGCCGAGACGTACGCTGCCCGTCGCGGCCCCAGGCCATGGCCTGGTTGGCGTCCCAGCCGTGCGGCCGGCAGGGGTCGAGGTCGTACGCCGGGGCCAGGCGCAGGCGCTGCCCGTCCCACAGGGCGGCGTGGTTGCGGGCGTGGTCGTCGGTGTTGCCGAGGGCGATGCTCAGCGCGACCCGGGCGAAGAGCTCCGGGCCGGGGTCGACCTGGTCGGGGTGGGAGCGCAGCGCGTCAAGCAGGCCGGGGTAGGTGGCGTAGCGGCCGAAGAGCTCGTCGAGGTGCAGCAGAGTGAGCGCCGAGACCGCCATCCTGCGGGTGCCGCCCGGGCCGCGGTCGAACCGACGCACCAGGAGGACGTCGCGGCCCAGGACCCGGTCCAGGCGGGAGTCGACGGTCTGAACCCCGGCGCGGCGAGCCAGCTCCAGGGCCAGCGCCTCGTGCCTCACCACCGGGCGGGGGTCAGTCCTCGACGAGAGCTTGGCGATCCAGTGCTCATCGCCGTCTGACAAGGTCACTTTCGGCCTGGCGCCGCCGACCGAGGTGCCGTGCTCGAAGGCGTCGGCTACCGCCGGGTGCAGCGGCTGCCCGGCCTCGAGCGCCTCGGCCGCCTCGACCAGGTCACTCAAGGAGGCCGAGCCGGCGCGCGGCAGGTACTGGTCGGGCGAGTCCTGGAAGTCGATCGCGCCGAAGCGGTCTGAGCCCGACTCCCGCATGTACGTCATCAGGCTCAGGTCAGCGGTGTCGGCGTCGGTGCCACCACGCCCCGACAGTCGGTGCAGGACCACCCGCTGCCCCCAGGCGTCGGGCAGCGCGTCGCGCAGGGCTCCGGGCAGGGCCAGGTCGTCGGCCTGCGGGCCGGGCCGCAGCGGCAGCCCGTACAGCGGGAACGCGTCCCGGTCGAGCCAGGACCGCCCGTAGGCGAAGGTGTAGCGGTCGTGGTCGTGGGCGACGACAACGCCGCACGGGACCGGCTCGGTGGAGCCCGGCAGCCACGCCCAGACATAGACCCGGTCAGAAGTCGTCATCGATCTCAACCTCGGGCACCACCCGCGACGGGAGCAGGGTGAGCATCTCGTACCGGGAGCGGCGGGCGCGGCGCAGCTCGTCGGGGCTGTCGACGAACAGCGGCAGGCCGAGCACCGTACAGACGTTGAACAGGTGCCCCACCGAGACCTGCGGCTGGCCCTGCTCGATGCTGGCGATGGTGCCGCGCGAGCAGCCGGCCCGCAGCGCGAGGCCGGCGACCGTCCAGCGCCGCTGGGTACGGGCGAGACGAACCTGGGCGCCGAGCAGCTGCAGCGCGTCCTGAGCGTACGGACGCAGGCTGATCTTGGTACGGCCCATGCCCAGTAGATTAGACCTTCAGACCCTCAGTGTCGCATCTATTGACAGCCGCGCCCTGGTCGGCGTCCCGCCCAGGGCCTGGGCCGCCTCCGGGCGCGGACCGCCTGGAGCAGGGGCACCGAGGCGCCGGCCCGGGAGGCCGTCAGGCGAAACGTCCGGGGCTGCGGCGGTCCGGGGACCGAGCCCTGCGGGCTAGCGGGCCAGGGCGAAGAGCCGGTCGATGTCGAGGTGCTCCTCGGCGGCGTCGGCCAAGGTGTCGATCATCGCCTCGCGGCGCTGCTCGTAGCCGGGGGCGGTGTGGTCGGGCTGCCAGGTGAGGCCCGCGTCGGCTGCGGCCTGCGCCAGCCAGGCCCGGCGGAAGCCGTCACGCTCGAAGGCGCCGTGCCACATGGTGCCCCAGACCGACCCGACCCGGCAGCCGTCAAGGAAGGGCTCCAGGTCCCCGTACGGGCTGGGCCCGCTCGCCCCGGCCGGGTCAGTCCCGTACGCCCTGCCGCTGACCTCGGCCGGGTCGATCCGGCAGTGGCCGTGGTGGATCTCGTACCCGCCGACCAGGTGCCCGCGCCAGCTCCCCTCGGGCAGCGCGAGGGTCTTGTCGGCCTGGAAGTCGACCTCGACCGGCAGCAGCCCGAGCCCGTCGACCTCGACCTGCCGGGACTCGGCGCCCTCCTGGTCGCGGATGGTGCGGGCCAGCATCTGGTAGCCGCCGCAGACCCCGAGCACGGTCCGGCCCTGGGCGGCCCGCTCGGTGACCACCTGCGCGATCCCCCGCTCCCGCAGCCAGGCCAGGTCGCTGGTGGTGGAGCGGGAGCCGGGCAGGACCACGATGTCGGCGCTGCGGCAGACCTCCGGGTCGGTCGTGACCTGCACGTCCACGCCCGGCTCGCCGGCCAGGGCGTCAACGTCGGTGGCGTTGGAGATCCGTGGGAAGCGGACCACCGCGACCCGCAGCGCCCCCGGTGCCCCCTGGTCGCCGTGGTGGCGCCAGCGTCCCACCTCCAGGGTGTCCTCACCGTCCAGCCAGACGTCCGGCAGCCACGGCAGCACCCCAAAGCAGACCATCCCGGTCCGCCGGGTGATCTCGTCCAGACCGGGGGTGAGGATCTCGGCGTCACCTCGGAACTTGTTGACCAGGTACCCCACCAGGTGGGACCGGTCGGTGTCGTCGACGAGCGCCCAGGTCCCGTACAGGCTGGCCAGGACGCCGCCGCGGTCGATGTCCCCGGCCAGCACCACGGGCAGGTTCTTGGCGACCGCCAGGCCGAGGTTGGTGTAGTCACCGGTCCGCAGGTTGATCTCGGCCGGCGAGCCGGCCCCTTCGCAGATGACCAGGTCGTACGCCTCGGCGAGCTCGTCGTACGCGGCCCACGCCGCCTCGGCCAGGTGCCGGCGCCCGGTGGCGTACTGCCCGGCCTCGAGGGTGCCGCCGGGCTGGCCACGCAGCACGATGAAGGAGCGCCGGTCGGTGCCGGGCTTGAGCAGCACCGGGTTCATCGCGGAGGTCGGTGTGACTCCCGCGGCGACCGCCTGCAGGTACTGCGCCCGGCCGATCTCGGCGCCGTCAGGGCAGACCATAGAGTTGTTCGACATGTTCTGCGCCTTGTACGGCGCGACGCGGACCCCGCGGCGGCGCGCCACTCGGCACAGCGCCGTCACCAGCAGGGACTTGCCCGCGTCGGACGAGGTCCCGGCGATCAGCAGGCCCGTCATCGGTCGTGCTCCTTTCTGACCTGGCAAGGGATGACGTCGATGGACCGGAGACTAGGCGGACCCACTGACAATGTGTGCCCGGGTTCGCTGGCGGGGTGCACATCTGCGGGCCAGAGCCGGTGGCCGGCCCGGCCGAGCAGCCCGTGAGGTCGGGTGCGCCCGTCGGTGTGCGGGGTCATCGCCGGGGTGCCCCGCGGCGGGGACGGGCGTGGGCGGCCAGGTGACCGGCGGTGGCGAGGGTGAGGCCGCCGATCCCAGCGGCGGCCACCGTCACCAGCGTGACCAGGCGCGATGCCTGCCGTACGGCCTGAGGCCCGGGCCGCGGGCCGTCGCCGAGCAGCGGACGGTCCTCGACCCGGTTGCCGTAGTAGCGGTTGCGACCGCCGAGCTGGACGCCGAGGGCGCCGGCCCAGGCCGACTCGCACCAGCCGCCGTTGGGGCTGGGGTGCTGGGCGTGGTCGCGCCGCAGGACCCGCCAGGCCAGGCACGGGTCCCCGTTGACCAGGGGTGATGCGGCGACCGCGAGGAGCGCGGCGATGCGGGCCGGGGCCAGGTCGAGCAGGTCGTCGAGGCGGGCTGCGGCCGTACCGAAGCGGGCGTAGCGGCGGCTGCGGTGGCCGACCATGGCGTCGAGGGTGTTGGCGCCGCGGTGGACGAGCAGCCCGGGTACGCCCGCCAGCGTGCCCCAGAAGAGGGAGGCGACGGCCGCGTCGGCGGTGTTCTCGGCCAGGGACTCGACGGTGGCGCGGGCCAGGTCGGGCTGGTCGAGCCCGTCGGGGTCGCGCCCGCAGAGGTTGCCGAGCTGGCCGCGGGCCTGGTCGAGGTCGTCGGCGTCGAGCCGGTCGGCCATCAGCCGCCCCTGGTCGGCCAGCGAGCGCGCACCGAGGACCGCCCAGGTGGTGGCGGCGGTGGTCAGCACCCGCAGCACCGGGCGGGCCCGGGTAGCCCGGTCGACTCCGGCTCCGGCTAGGGCTAACGGAGCTAGGCAGACGGCTGTGTAGAGGGCCCCTCGGGGGCGCGAGTCGGCCCACAGGCGCTGCTCCAGCCGGGCCGCCGCGGTCCCGAACCAGGCGACCGGGTGGTGCCGTACGGGGTCGCCGAGGACCTGGTCGGCGACGGTCCCGAGCACCAGGCCGAGGCCTCGGGCCAGGAGCCCGATCGCGGCCTGCTGGGACGTGAGGCGGGCGCGGTCAGGCATGCCCGACAACCTACAGGGGCTAGCGTTCGGGACGTGACCCATCTGGTGCTGGTCCGCCACGGCCAGTCGACGTGGAACCTGGAGCGCCGCATCCAGGGCCAGACGATGGCCGTACCGCTCACCGACCTGGGCCGTGACCAGGCCCGACGCGCCGCTGCGGAGGTCGCCCGGCTGGTCCCGCCCGGCACCACGGTGCTGGCCTCGGACCAGCTGCGGGCCTGGCAGACCGCCGAGATCGTCGCCGCCGGGATCGGTGCCACCGTACGGGCGGAGCCCCGCCTGCGCGAGCAGAGCCTGGGCCGGATGGAAGGGCTGACCGAGCCCGAGCTGGTTCCCGAGCCGACCCCCGAAGGAGTCGACATCGCCGACGTCCGCTGGGGCGGCGGCGAGTCCCTGGCCGATGTCTCCGTACGGCTGCAGGACCTGCTCGGCTCACTGGCCACGTACGAGGAGGTCGTCCTGGTCAGCCACGAGCTCACCCTGCGGGTCCTGCTCGCCCTGCTCGACGGCCGTACTCACCGCGACTGCGACTTCGACCTCCCCATGCCCAACGGCGCCGTGCTGCAGCGGCAGTTGAGCCTGGAAGGCCGGCTCACCACCCCCACACCGACCTGACTTGTCGCACTCGGAATTGTTCTGGTCCCGCCTACTCGCTGAGGTCCTTGCCAGAGATGGGTCACTAATAGCACGGGACTGACGCTCCCCTTGCCCTCATGATATGGACCAGCCACCGTAGGCGCCCTGATCAGGCGCGCAATGGAGCCTGATCTTTCTTAGAGGCCAGGAAGAGGCCCAGCGGCGAGCCACTTAGCCAACCTCAATAGATCCCGGTCTCGAAGACTGGGAAAGGATGTTCCTGGACACTCGCGACGACCTTTCCGGAATGGAGCCCGGTCGTGGAGACCGGGAATGGGCCGGGGTGGCCTTGCCGATGTCGTGTACGGCACACAAGCCGCAATGGAGCCCGGTCTTGGAGACCGGGAATGGGGTGATCCTCATCTGCATACCCATGTGGCGATCAGGCCACAATGGAGCCCGGTCTTGGAGACCGGGAATGGGCCCCCCGGCCCCGGATCGAGCGCTCAGGGCGCCGAGCTGCCGCAATGGAGCCCGGTCTTGGAGACCGGGAATGGACCTCCCGCACCAGCCGCCACGGGTTCCCAGGTACGCCGCAATGGAGCCCGGTCTTGGAGACCGGGAATGGACCTCCCGCACCAGCCGCCACGGGTTCCCAGGTACGCCGCAATGGAGCCCGGTCTTGGAGACCGGGAATGGTGCGCCATTTTGGCATTCGACAGAGGGTCAAACGGGTCGCCGCCGCAATGGAGCCCGGTCTTGGAGACCGGGAATGGCCGGCCGAGGTCGGGGGCCCGGTCTCCGCCGCGCCAGCCGCAATGGAGCCCGGTCTTGGAGACCGGGAATGGGGCCGGGTACCACTGGATGATCGACATGGACGGCGTCATGCCGCAATGGAGCCCGGTCTTGGAGACCGGGAATGGCGGCTGTGGCAGGACGCCGCTAGGCACAGCCGTGAGGCCGCAATGGAGCCCGGTCTTGGAGACCGGGAATGGGTTGTCCCTGAGACCGACCGCCGCCGGTCGGTCTCGCCGCCGCAATGGAGCCCGGTCTTGGAGACCGGGAATGGGCCGGGCAGCCAGCTGACCACGGCGAGCCTGGGGGCAGTGCCGCAATGGAGCCCGGTCTTGGAGACCGGGAATGGGGGCTCAGGAGAGATCCTGAGCCCGGCACTGGTAGCCAGCCGCAATGGAGCCCGGTCTTGGAGACCGGGAATGGGCCGCCGATGCGGCTCAGGGGATCGGCCGTAGAGCGGAGCCGCAATGGAGCCCGGTCTTGGAGACCGGGAATGGGTGTGACCCGGAGAACGACCCTCCCCAGGAGAGGGTGCCGCAATGGAGCCCGGTCTTGGAGACCGGGAATGGCTCCATCCGGAGGAACGCCCTCACCGCCGCACTCGTCAAGCCGCAATGGAGCCCGGTCTTGGAGACCGGGAATGGGCGCTGTCACTGGCTGACAGGACGGTCTCGCCGCCGCCGCCGCAATGGAGCCCGGTCTTGGAGACCGGGAATGGCTGCGAGCGCTGACCACATCGTCCCGACGGTAGTTGCGCCGCAATGGAGCCCGGTCTTGGAGACCGGGAATGGCCACCGGCCCCTTCCCGTCCGTCCGCGTGACAGACAAGCCGCAATGGAGCCCGGTCTTGGAGACCGGGAATGGTACCGCACCATCATCCTCCGCGTACAGCGGAGGTCCGGGCCGCAATGGAGCCCGGTCTTGGAGACCGGGAATGGCTCCGCATCCTCCAGACCGGATGGGCACGGTACGAGGCCGCAATGGAGCCCGGTCTTGGAGACCGGGAATGGGAGCACCCCCTCACCGCCACCCAGCGGTGGACCCTCAGCCGCAATGGAGCCCGGTCTTGGAGACCGGGAATGGCGCCCTACCCAGGGGGGGCCAGCCCAGAAGTGGGGTAGCCGCAATGGAGCCCGGTCTTGGAGACCGGGAATGGCCCCGACACCGGGTCAACCGCATACCACAGCATCAAGCCGCAATGGAGCCCGGTCTTGGAGACCGGGAATGGACCCGCACCCACTCGCCACCATCCGTCGTCTTCGGGGTGCCGCAATGGAGCCCGGTCTTGGAGACCGGGAATGGTGGCCGGAGGAGCGGGACCAGTGACCCGGCCGAAGTGGGCCGCAATGGAGCCCGGTCTTGGAGACCGGGAATGGGCACCCTATCGAGCGATACGGGGTCGCATTAACCCAGGCGCCGCAATGGAGCCCGGTCTTGGAGACCGGGAATGGCGGCGGTCGAGGCTAAGGCTTTGGCGATGGGGTTGAAGCCGCAATGGAGCCCGGTCTTGGAGACCGGGAATGGCCTCCACGACCTCGCCCTCGGCGGCGACCCGGCCGGTGCCGCAATGGAGCCCGGTCTTGGAGACCGGGAATGGCGGCTGGAGCGGACCGGGCTACCACTGGATGGTCGACATGCCGCAATGGAGCCCGGTCTTGGAGACCGGGAATGGGAATCTTATCCGTATTTACCAGACACGCTAGCATCTGCCGCAATGGAGCCCGGTCTTGGAGACCGGGAATGGCCGGACGGATAGGACGGCTGGACTTTCACTGCCGCGCCGCAATGGAGCCCGGTCTTGGAGACCGGGAATGGCGTACATTTCGATCGCGCTGTGCACCAAGTCCCTGCAGCCGCAATGGAGCCCGGTCTTGGAGACCGGGAATGGCCCCACACCTGATCATCACCGCGCGTGTGACCGGGACGAGCCGCAATGGAGCCCGGTCTTGGAGACCGGGAATGGACAGTCTGAGTCTCAGCGCGCGTCTCCAGATAGTCACCAGCCGCAATGGAGCCCGGTCTTGGAGACCGGGAATGGATGACAATCTCTCTATTTGCTACCCTGTCAAAGCAGAGCCGCAATGGAGCCCGGTCTTGGAGACCGGGAATGGGTCCGCGATGATGGCGGGAGGGAGGTGACCGTGATGGCCGCAATGGAGCCCGGTCTTGGAGACCGGGAATGGCTGGAGAGTCGTTCCGAGCCTCGATTCGGAGGCGACTCTGCCGCAATGGAGCCCGGTCTTGGAGACCGGGAATGGTCGGCTCGAGCGGCACAACGAAGTCGTGCGCAATAACCGCCGCAATGGAGCCCGGTCTTGGAGACCGGGAATGGACAAAATCATGACGAGTATTCTCACGAATTAACGCCGTCGCCGCAATGGAGCCCGGTCTTGGAGACCGGGAATGGCCCTGACGAGCTGCTGGCGTGGGCCCCCGACATCGAGCAGCCGCAATGGAGCCCGGTCTTGGAGACCGGGAATGGTCCGTCACTCGTGGCGTCGACCAGCCGGGCCACAACGCCGCAATGGAGCCCGGTCTTGGAGACCGGGAATGGCGGTAGGCTGGGGGCATGACAGACACCGACGCAAGAAAGCCGCAATGGAGCCCGGTCTTGGAGACCGGGAATGGGGCGGAGAACGTCGTGATGCCACTCGACGGGCAGGTGCCGCAATGGAGCCCGGTCTTGGAGACCGGGAATGGGAGGACATCGCATGGTCCATCTTCGAGGCCCGGCGGCCGCAATGGAGCCCGATCTTGGAGACCGGGAATGGCCTGCACGATGTGCCTACTCAGGCACAAGCGTGATAGCCGCAATGGAGCCCGGTCTTGGAGACCGGGAATGGCCCTAAGAGGATAGCAAATAGACAGATTGTCATTTCGCCGCAATGGAGCCCGGTCTTGGAGACCGGGAATGGCAAGCGCTTGCCACTCCAGCGCGGCCTCGTACTCGGGCCGCAATGGAGCCCGGTCTTGGAGACCGGGAATGGGGAAAACGCGGATGATCGCTGATATCTTCGCTAGTATCTGCCGCAATGGAGCCCGGTCTTGGAGACCGGGAATGGCCCAAGCGCTTGCCACTCCAGCGCGGCCTCGTACTCGGGCCGCAATGGAGCCCGGTCTTGGAGACCGGGAATGGGTTGAGACGTCGGGCGCTACGATTGAGCAGGCGCGTCGGCCGCAATGGAGCCCGGTCTTGGAGACCGGGAATGGCTCTGCCGGGACCTGGTATATAGCGCACTAAAAATGTACGCCGCAATGGAGCCCGGTCTTGGAGACCGGGAATGGTCTAGGAGTAGTTGGTCTAGAGGTGACTTTTTTAGTTGCCGCAATGGAGCCCGGTCTTGGAGACCGGGAATGGCTCGACGGCCCGGAGCCCGCGGATCACGTCAGGGAGCCGCAATGGAGCCCGGTCTTGGAGACCGGGAATGGCCCCGACGGGCATCCTGTCAACCAGCCGCGGCAGGGAGCCGCAATGGAGCCCGGTCTTGGAGACCGGGAATGGCCCCGACGGGCATCCTGTCAACCAGCCGCGGCAGGGAGCCGCAATGGAGCCCGGTCTTGGAGACCGGGAATGGCCCACCACCGCAGCGGCCCCATCACAGACGACGAGCCGCAATGGAGCCCGGTCTTGGAGACCGGGAATGGCGGTACCCGGTCCGCCAGCCGCTACTCGGCATGAGGCCGCAATGGAGCCCGGTCTTGGAGACCGGGAATGGATCTGCCCGATGACAGGCACGACGTTCTGCCCGATGCCGCAATGGAGCCCGGTCTTGGAGACCGGGAATGGGGCCACATCGCCCCCCGCCTGGACGGCACCAGCAGCCTGCCGCAATGGAGCCCGGTCTTGGAGACCGGGAATGGGCAGAACGTCCGGTGGCACCACGCCGATGCCACTGAGCGGCCGCAATGGAGCCCGGTCTTGGAGACCGGGAATGGCTGCTGCGGCCTGAGCTGCCTGTGGACCCAGGGAGGCTGCCGCAATGGAGCCCGGTCTTGGAGACCGGGAATGGCGGTACGACCCAACCGACCTCCACGGCGACAGCACCGAGCCGCAATGGAGCCCGGTCTTGGAGACCGGGAATGGCCGATGCAAGGGGTCAGGCACCCACCTGAGCCCGATGGCCGCAATGGAGCCCGGTCTTGGAGACCGGGAATGGCGGGACCGAGGCCCAGAGCGGGGTGTCGTCGGGGGGCCGCAATGGAGCCCGGTCTTGGAGACCGGGAATGGGGCGGTATTCGAGGCTGAGCGCAACGGCGTCGGCCTGCCGCAATGGAGCCCGGTCTTGGAGACCGGGAATGGGCCTCACCCTTGTCGGTCCAGGGCAGCGTCCACCAGGCGCCGCAATGGAGCCCGGTCTTGGAGACCGGGAATGGGCCCCGCCGGACGGTGCTCCGAGGGCTGGCCACGATGCCGCAATGGAGCCCGGTCTTGGAGACCGGGAATGGCGGTCTCGGCACTCCGGCCCCGTGGGGCTCGTCAGCGAGCCGCAATGGAGCCCGGTCTTGGAGACCGGGAATGGTGGGACACTGCTGGCCTGCGCCACCGCGCCGGCCAAGCCGCAATGGAGCCCGGTCTTGGAGACCGGGAATGGCGGTACGACCCAACCGACCTCCACGGCGACAGCACCGAGCCGCAATGGAGCCCGGTCTTGGAGACCGGGAATGCGGCCGCGCGCTCCGCCACCAGGGCTCGGCGCCCTGCGTCGCGCCGCAATGGAGCCCGGTCTTGGAGACCGGGAATGGCCGCCCGGCCAGCCCGGCTTGACGGGCCTGGGGCATGGTGCCGCAATGGAGCCCGGTCTTGGAGACCGGGAATGGCCTCGGCGGCGCCGTCCTCGCCTGCGACGGTGTAGCCGCAATGGAGCCCGGTCTTGGAGACCGGGAATGGTGGCGGTGGCGCCCTGCTGCACGGCGCCAAGTACGGCTCGCCGCAATGGAGCCCGGTCTTGGAGACCGGGAATGGCTGGTGGTCCTCGTCGGCGTACAGGACCTCGTCAGAGCCGCAATGGAGCCCGGTCTTGGAGACCGGGAATGGTGCCACGCCTTACTAGGAGCCGCCTGGCGGGCGGCATGCCGCAATGGAGCCCGGTCTTGGAGACCGGGAATGGTTGTACAGGCCGGTCATCGCGAACTCGATCTCGGCGGTCGTGCCGCAATGGAGCCCGGTCTTGGAGACCGGGAATGGGTGCAGTGGAGCGCCCCCGGCGCGGAGCGGGAGACCCGCGCCGCAATGGAGCCCGGTCTTGGAGACCGGGAATGGTTGAGGACGTTGCGTGGGCCATCTTCGAGGCCCAGAGGCCGCAATGGAGCCCGGTCTTGGAGACCGGGAATGGCTGCGGCGGCGTCCTCAACGTACGTCCCGCTGGGGGTGACGCCGCAATGGAGCCCGGTCTTGGAGACCGGGAATGGCCGCGTCTGGCCATTAGGCCGCGTCCTCGACCACCGCGCCGCAATGGAGCCCGGTCTTGGAGACCGGGAATGGTCCGCATCGGCACCATCCCCGGAGCCTGGGCCGAGGCCGCAATGGAGCCCGGTCTTGGAGACCGGGAATGGCATCCTGAGCGACTCGGCGGTCCGCCGGGGCGGCGAGCCGCAATGGAGCCCGGTCTTGGAGACCGGGAATGGGCCACCCCGACCGCAAGCCCCGGGAGCTCCACCCTCCGGCCGCAATGGAGCCCGGTCTTGGAGACCGGGAATGGCAAGGAGTACGGAATTCCGCCTGTTTCTACGCAGATCGGGCCGCAATGGAGCCCGGTCTTGGAGACCGGGAATGGATTTGCAACCCTCGAGTTTACGTATGTGATATACGTGCCGCAATGGAGCCCGGTCTTGGAGACCGGGAATGGCGAGGCTGAGCGCAACGGCGCCGGGCTCAAGCCCGGAGTGGGCCGCAATGGAGCCCGGTCTTGGAGACCGGGAATGGGTGGCCGTGTTCCCGGTCATCTGCGCGGCTACGGCGATGCCGCAATGGAGCCCGGTCTTGGAGACCGGGAATGGGCGCGATCCTGATAAGCACGACTGCCCATATCCTAGGTGCCGCAATGGAGCCCGGTCTTGGAGACCGGGAATGGGGGGTGGAAGCGCTGGCGACGGGGCCGGCACTACGGCTGGCCGCAATGGAGCCCGGTCTTGGAGACCGGGAATGGAGGGGGTCCTGGGGGAAGGGCTTCCGAGCGAGGAGCTGCCGCAATGGAGCCCGGTCTTGGAGACCGGGAATGGGCGCGATCCTGATAAGCACGACTGCCCATATCCTAGGTGCCGCAATGGAGCCCGGTCTTGGAGACCGGGAATGGGGGGTGGAAGCGCTGGCGACGGGGCCGGCACTACGGCTGGCCGCAATGGAGCCCGGTCTTGGAGACCGGGAATGGAGGGGGTCCTGGGGGAAGGGCTTCCGAGCGAGGAGCTGCCGCAATGGAGCCCGGTCTTGGAGACCGGGAATGGCTGGTGGTCCGTCGTCTCCCGCCAGGCCTGATACCATGCCGCAATGGAGCCCGGTCTTGGAGACCGGGAATGGCGCCCTCCCCGGTGAGCCGGGAGGCTGAGGATATCGGCCGCAATGGAGCCCGGTCTTGGAGACCGGGAATGGCCGCCGGAAGGGCGGGATGACCGTGGTCACCGAGATCTGCCGGGCCGCAATGGAGCCCGGTCTTGGAGACCGGGAATGGCTGGATGACCAGGGTGCCTACCATTTCGTGACCGAGCACGGCCGCAATGGAGCCCGGTCTTGGAGACCGGGAATGGGTAGGCGATAGCGAGGAGTATTATGATTACTGCGACGCGCCGCAATGGAGCCCGGTCTTGGAGACCGGGAATGGCGATGTCCGTCACCCCAGAAATCGAGGACGGCGACCGCCGCAATGGAGCCCGGTCTTGGAGACCGGGAATGGGCGATACGGAGTGTCACTCACCCAGGCGGCCATCGAGCCGCAATGGAGCCCGGTCTTGGAGACCGGGAATGGGTCCGCGTCCCCCAGACCGTCGAGGCCATCCACCGAGAGCCGCAATGGAGCCCGGTCTTGGAGACCGGGAATGGCGGGACGCCCATGACGTCCAGCTTAGCGTGCACGAGCGCACGGCCGCAATGGAGCCCGGTCTTGGAGACCGGGAATGGCGGGGGTGGAAGCGCTGGAGGCAGGGACGGCACTACGGCTGGCCGCAATGGAGCCCGGTCTTGGAGACCGGGAATGGGTCCGGGTCGAGGATGTGACCTGGGCTGTATTCGAGGCGCCGCAATGGAGCCCGGTCTTGGAGACCGGGAATGGTAAATTGGCCTGTGATAGGCGTCCACCTCGTGAATGGGCCGCAATGGAGCCCGGTCTTGGAGACCGGGAATGGGTCCGAGCGGTCGACGAGTCGGCCTGCGACGAGCGGGGCCGCAATGGAGCCCGGTCTTGGAGACCGGGAATGGAGGGCCAGGTAGAGGACGCTACGACCGGCAGCCCGGACGCCGCAATGGAGCCCGGTCTTGGAGACCGGGAATGGAGGGTCGACTCGATCTGACTAAGCCGCTCATCACCGTGCCGCAATGGAGCCCGGTCTTGGAGACCGGGAATGGCATCAAGGCCAGCCGGAACCCCGACCGTACCCGGAGTGCCGCAATGGAGCCCGGTCTTGGAGACCGGGAATGGAGCACCCGGATGAAGAGCCCTGCGACAAGGAGGATCGCACGGCCTTGCGAGCGCTGTCAACCGGGGCTGCCTCGGTCCGCAGTCTCGCGGACCCACGGAGCCCCTGTACCTTGCTCTGACAAGGCAGCGAGGGCTCCAGCGACGGCATGGCCGCACCACAGCGCTCGAGCTAGACAATCTGCACCCCTCGTACCGGGAGCGGCAGATGAGCGCCGACGAACGTGAACCGCTTCTCGCCAGGGTCTCCCAGGTCAACGATCACCACCGAGTCCTCACTGAGGTTCATCAGCCGCTCACTCTTTGCTCGCAGGTGAATCAGCTCCGTTTTCGTCAGGTCGCAGATAAAGACAGAGTACTGCAGTCTCTCTCCGTGTGCTTCCATCAGCTTGCATATCTGGCGCAGCCTGCGGGGCTCTCGAATATCATACGCTATGAGGTAGCGGCGGCGTCGGCTGGTCATCGGGTCACCATCGGCGTGTACTGCTCCAACTCTCCCAAGACGACAGCACCCAGCAGGCGTGCTTGCACGTCCAAGATCCTTCGGTAGGAAGCGCGGTACCCGAACTGCGGGTGAGTGATCTCATGATCGAGACGTCGCTCGTACGCTCTGAGCACCGCCTTCCTGCCGCTAGCCTCCAGCATGCAGCCACCCGCCCGGGTCTTGAAGTCGCGAGGACCGACCTCGCCATTGTTCAGCACCTGCAGCACCACGCTCTCACAGAGGAGCGGCCGGAACTCCTCGGCCAGGTCCAGCGCCAGAGCCGGTCTACCAAACCGCGGCCGGTGGAAGACTCCGTAGTACGGGTCAAACCCTATGGCGTACAGCACCACTGTCAGGTCCTTCACTAGCAGGGAGTAGCAGAACGACAGCAGGGCATTGACGGGGTCTGGAGGTGGCCGTCGCTTTCGCCCGTTCTCGACGAACCCTGACGTGTCGACGCGAGACTCGGCACTGACCATCGAGAGGAAGCCCTCGAAGTACATCCGGGCCGCCGATCCCTCCACCCCCAGCAGCTGCTCTGACGACCCTGCGACCAGAGCGGCGTCGGCGAGGCGCTTCAGGCGGTCCGCCAGGTGCGGCTGGTCCTGGCGGGCGTTGCGTCGCATGAGCGTCCGACTGTTGCGGATCTTCCCCGAGATCATCCGCTGAGCAATCGCCAGCTTCTCGGGCTCCGGCATCGTGAACTGACGGATACGAAGATCCACGTTCCTCCCCGGCAGTCCTTCCGCTAGCCCAGAGAACCAGCCGCCATAGCTGAACCACAGCAGCGGAATGTCACACCTCAGCAGCTCCCGGGTCGCCTGCGCAGACACCGTCACGTTGCCGAAGACGCACAGCTGGCTCACGTCGATCAGTCGGTAGCTCGCCTGGAGGTCACCCTCCAAGCGGACCTCTAGACGGTCCCGGCGGACCCCGACCACAGCCCCCTGCAGCGTCACGTACACCGGACGTCCTTCGAGCACCGGAGCCATGAGCCGCTTCAGTGGACGGCGCTCCCGCGGCGGCTGCCGCAGAGCACCCAGCTCATCGGGCAAGCAGATCCCGACCAGGGAGCACCGCGGACACTTTGGACTGTGAACCAGCGGAGGTGGCGCCTCCGGAGCTGCTGCTACCTTCCGGGCGTCCGCCACCGTCTGGGAAACCTCGTCGATGGCAAGCTGGTCGACAGGGACTCGGACACGCTGACGCGGTTCGGCGTACCAGATCTCGGCCCAGGCCACCCGGTATCCCGCCTCCTGCAGCAAAAGTGCCTGAATCAGCGACTGCACCCGGTCGGTCGGCCAGGCGGAGCCGTCCTTGCCTGGCCTGCCCTTCTTGTAGTCGACCGGAACCACGCAGCCGTCACCACCATCCTCCACCAGGTCGAGCGTCGCGGTGAGTCCCAGCGTCGGCGATGTCAGGGCGACGGAGCGCGCCCGTCGCCCTGCCCACGCCTCGGACGGGTCTGGCAGGTCTCCGCTCTCCTGATCGACGACACGGTGCAGGTACAGCCCTTCCTCAACATCGTCGCTGGTCGCGAACTGGCGCTGCACCCACTCCAGATGGAACAGCCGCGGGCAGTACACGAACTCGTTCATCATGCGAGCCGGAATCGTCTCCGGCAGCCCGGCATCACTCGCTGGCATGGCTGTCACACCACGGCCAAAGGCCCGGCTGACTTGAGAGCCGGGCGCCGCCGAGCCCGGCAGATCCGGGTCACACCCAGCAGGCCGAGCACCGTCCAGTCGAGGCTCTCCCACGTACCGTCCAGGGCAGGATGCTCCACCAGCGCCCGGATCGCCTCAGGCCCCAGCGGCTCACTCCACAATGGCAAGCGAAGCTCCTGTACGTGTCGTCGCCCCTCGGTGAAGGCATGCCAGCCACTGGTCCGAACGCTGGAGCCAGCGGCGGTTGTCAACCACATGGGGTACGACATCAGCGCGAGCCAGGTTGCCCCCGGGACGCCGCGCATGTCTGCCTTCCCCTCAGGGTCATCGCAGCTGTCCCAGCTCGCTCGAGCATCCAAGTACTCTCCCGTGACACCCGACACTCGGCGCCAGCCGCACAAGGCCTCCCGCAGATAGCTCGGCTTGGCACGAACCAGCTCCAGGGGCTTCTCCAGCATGGTAGCCATCGACTGCTTGCCCGCCGGAGCCGCGAACTGGCTGATCATGCCTCTGCCGTCCTTGTCAGCGACCAGATCGGTGACCAGCCCGGCGACCCAGCTCCATACCACGTCGCCGGAGGTGAGGTCGATCAACGACCTCAGCTCGCCCAGCTTCACGCGTAGCTTGTCTGGCGCAGCTCCAGGCGGGGGGAAGCCCACCGGGCCTCCAGGCACTGTCACCCCATTCGGCATGCCCGCGACAATGCCCTCCAGCTGCGCGACAACGGCGTCCAGACTGACCAGGGTAGAACTCAGCACGGGAATGGCGTCAGAGTCCCAGAACAGCCGGGTGCACGGATCCGTTGAGTCACGGATCAGGCGAACCGTCCCGATGGCAGCGAGAATGGCCAGGGGCGAGTCCCCCACCAAGGCCGGGAGCCGAACCTCACTCATGATCCCTCCGATGAAACTGTCATGTCTGCGCACCGCACGATGGTCTCCAGCAGAGCCAGCCCCCACCGCCCGTACCGGGCGCAGAGGCGAGCGAAGCGATCGGCATCACTCAGCCGCACTCCGTGGGGCAGCTCGGCCCGTACCTCCACCTCGTCCATGAGGGCTTCCAGCCGATGGTCCCCCTGGTCGTCCACGGGTGGCAGCAGTGGCCTGCCGTGGCCGTGGTGGCTCGCCACCAGATGAAGCAGGAGATCCCGGTCGCCGGGGTAGTCCTCCGGGAGCTGATCCAGGTAGGCCTCCACCAGCGCCGCGGACCATGCCTCATGTCTCGCGCCGTGCGGCAGCCCGCTTAGGCGCTGCGCACGCCGATGCGCTGCCCGGTCCCCCGGTGCCATGCCGGACTTGGCCAAGGGCTCGCTGGCCAGCTCCGCCGCAATCGAGCTGCCACCGAACAGCATGGCCTGGAACCGCACGTCGACCTTGCCCAGGTCATGCCACCGAGCCGCATCGACAACGGTGCGTCGGACCCGCTCTGGCAGTCGCAGGTGGGTCGCGATCGCCGCCGCCCGCCGCCCCACCGCCTCAAGATGAGTCGCCAGGCTCACTCGCTGGTTCATGGTGGAGCTGTCGGCAGCGGACGCCTCATCGACTCCTTGCCATCCAGCTGTCGGCTTCGCCTGCCGGAGAATTGGCCACCCGCTGCCGGAGGAGGTCAGGATCAGAGGACCTTCGGTCAGGAGCTCCACCAGGCAGTCGAGGTCGTGGGTAGTCCATGGGCCTATGACGCCAGGACTGTCACCACGAGTCGCGATCCAGTCTCGAACCAGACTGCAGACGGATGCCCTCAGGACCTGCTGCTCGTCGGGCTCGTCGCAGTTGCGCCAGTCAGCCACGAGGTCGGACAGCTCCACGGGCTGCTCCAGCCCCAGGCGAGCACCCAAGCCCCGGTCCAGGCGAAGAGCCAGCTGGCCACGCCGTACGGCTGCCAGCTCTGCGACGTCGAGGACTGGCGCCTCGCTGACGGGGTTCCAGCCGAACCTGTCCAGGCCTCCGCTGGAGGTCGGCACGATGACGGTGTCCCCCGGGCGCAGGCCGCTACCATCACACCACTGCCAGGTGTCCTCCGACCGCCGCAGCACCCAGTGGCTAGAGTCCTCATCGCCGAAGGGAATATCCTCATCGAGGTCCGCGACCGGGCAAGAGCGTTCCGCTAGCCAGGCCCGCAAAGCACCCAGAGGGATGTCGACGCACTCCTCGGCCCGAACTGGCATCTCGTCGATGGTCGCCCCTGCTATGCCGGGCGGGAGCGGTTCTTCCCCGTCCACCAGGCCGTCGCGCCACGCGACTGTCACGGGGGCCGTGGACTGGTCGATGCCGTGCAGGTACGGCTCCACCGGGGGATCGTTGGTGGGCGCCGGGCTGGTTCGGGCCCAGGCATCCAGGTGTGCGGGCAGGAGCAGGGGCAGCAGAGGCTTCGCCGCCGTCAGGTTTTCCGGAACCTGCAGGCGTCGCAGGGCCAGCGCAGATACGTCCAGGGGCTGGGTCTGCCCGCGCAGGAACTCAGCCACGCTGCGCTTAGCCTCCCCGTACACCGGAGGCTCCTTGGCCCCGTCCTCCACCACGACGATGGGGGCTTCCTGGTAGTGGCCGCGCCGGTTCACGCGTCCGAAACGCTGCACCAGTGCGTCCCACGAGGCTGTCTCGGTGACCATGGCGGTGGCGTCGAGGTCGATCCCCACCTCGATGACCTGAGTAGCGACCACGATCGCTGACTCTGACGTCTCTGGTCTGTCAGCCCCCAGCAGCCGGATCGCGTGCTCGGCCACAAGCTCTCTGTCGAGCGGTCGGGAGCGGCCGATGAGCAGCAGCGTCTCAGCACCGGTACGCGGTCGCTTGCCCCTGGTCAGAGCCTCGTAGACCTCCCTGGCTCGACCGACCGTGTTGCAGACCACCAGCACCCGCTGGCCCTCACCGGCCGCCACGAGCTCGGTTGCCCTCGCGACCAGGTCTTTGACCACGGTTTTCTCAGTCGAGTCGCACAGCGTGACCTGCTTGGGTGCCTCTAGGCGAGGTCTCGCCACCGGGTCGCGCCGGTGAGCCTCCTCGTCGAACGAGGCCCGCCAGCCGCCGGGGTCGTGAGCGGCTGTAGCCGTGAGATGGACCACGGAGGTGGCCGGCACTCCTACGAAGGCCGCTGTGTCCATTCTTCGGACCGACTCCAGGGACGCAGTCAGGGCCCGGGCCAGGTGCGCCTCGTCGACCAGGATGACAGAGTCGGTGCCCACCAGGGCCGCATCGATCGGACGACGCCGGGGGCTCACTCCGTAACCGCGGAAGAGCAGTCGGCTGCCCACCTGGTCAACAGTTCCCGTGATGATCGCCGGCAGGTCTGGCCGGGGCAGCCAGGCAGCGTCCCAGGTCACGCCGCCCCGCATCCGCACCACGTGCAGCGCCGGCTCCCCCTTCTCGGCCCCAGCCAGGCTGCGCAGCCGCGACGCGACCTCCCAGCAGACGGTCCCCGGAGCAGCAGCAGCAAGCGCTTGGGCGATGGCACGGCCGTGCTCGTGCGCCTGGTCAACCACGATCCTGCGATCCACCACCAGGTAGATCCTGCGTCGCCCCAGCCCAGGCTCGATCTCCCCGCAAGCGCTCAGGGCGAGAAGAAAGACGGCCACATCAAGGACAGACGTCTTTCCCAGGCCGGTCGGCACATCGACCAGAGACGGCCAGGTGCCCCGACGACGAGCCTCCTCCACCAGGGCGGACTGCCACGGGAAAGGGGTACGGCCGTGCGTCTCCACCATGAACTGCTCGAAGCTGAGCCCACTCATCGTGCACCCTCCGCCCTCTCTTCTGGAGCAAACAGACCGACCCCGAAGTACCGGCCGGCACCGGCCAGAACCGGGCCAGCCACCGGCCGGTCAAAGACCACCCGGACGTGCCGGTACAAGCGGCCCCGACAACGGCGAGGCAGGTCCCGAGGCATCAGGCGAACCGCTCCGTACGTGAGTGGCTCCCTGCTGACCTCCACCTCGGACGGCTCGGGAAGCCCTGCCAGGGCAAACGACCTGGCCGCCGCGGAGGCGACATCACCATCCTTGGGATAACGATCCAGCACGAGCGGCGTCACCGACACCCAGGACCGCGACGGCTGGGTCCAGCGATCAACCGTGGCACTACGCGGGAGCGTCTCGTTCGGCTGGTAGCGCAGCCGGAAGGTCCGCCTCAGCCCGGGTACGACGAGCTCGACAACCCGGTCAGGGTCATCCTTGAGAATCCCTCGCAGAATGCGGCGCCGCTCTGCTCGGTCCAGCTCCGGGATCGCCACCGCCAGCGCCATCAGCTGCCCGTCGGCATGCTCATACCCAGCGAACGGCAGCCCCAGGTAGGCCACATGGGGAACACCGGGCAGGCCGTGCCCGTGCAGTGCCAAGGGCAGCGGGTCCTCCGTCTGCCCCATCACCTTGCGCCGCAGCGCTTCGGTGAACATCGCCACGAGCCGGCCCGGTGGCCGTTCGCCGTCAAACCGGAGAATCACCAGGTCCGGGTACGGGGACGGCACCGGCCCCGGATCCTCGCCAGGAGCCTCGGCGCCCACTTCCCGGTAGCTGTGGACTGCTCTCGCTCCGGCCCCCTGCCAGGCAGGCTGGCCGTCGGCGTAGAGACTGTTCAGCTCCTCCAGGTAGCCGGGGTACGGAACTCGTACCCTCATCGGCCCAGGGCCCGGCTCGTACGTCGTCAGCCCGGGGAAGGGCTCTGGCGTCGCTACCCGGCTGAAGAGCAGGACCGCCGGGGACGTCGACCGACCCAAGTAGGGGACCCGTCGCGCGAGCAGGTCCAGCCGAGCCACGACATCGTCGGAGACCGAGTCGCCGTCACCCCAGTCGTACTGAACGCGCCAGGAGTGTGGACGGCTGCTCCTACGCTGTCTCAAGACGCTGGTCCTGGCGGGGTGCACCTGGTGCTTCCCCTCCTTCTCCCGTGCGTTTTTCACGACGTATCCCCGGCTACCCGTCACGGTCGCCGCGGCAGCGTGAATCCGGGGCGGGGCAAGCCGCTCTAGCTCCGCCAGAACCGTAGCCTCGGCATCTGAGGCGACCGCTCGCAGCGCAGAGAAGACCCGAGCCGGGTGGGGAGGCCACTCAGCGACTGCGGGATCGTCACCCCCACCTGCGTCATAGCGCCCTGTCAGCAAGGTGATATCGAGCCGGAGGGGCATGTCACTCACCCGTAGACTCGGCCTTGGTCAGGCTGAAGTCGATAGCCGACGCCAGGGCCTCAGAAGGGACCAGGTCGATCGGCTCAAGATGCAGCCCGGCACCCGCTGCCTGCGCGGCATCCAGAGCCTGCTGGTAGACAGAGACGGCATCATCGGGGGACAAGGTGAACTCCTCCACCACGCCACCGCGCCCCACCCACTCCAGATGCTCGGAGCAGATCACCAGATCACATCCGCTGCGCAGCCAGAGCCCCGCATGACCGAAGGCCAGCCGGTCCCCGAGAAGCGCCAGGGCCAGCAGGAGCGCCCGAGCAGCGTCGCACGCCTGCGGTGCCAGCTTCCCGAAGCCGATCCGGCGGGTAGCCGAGAGGCTCAGGACGGCCGTACGAGTCGCCTCCGCGATCGTGACTCCTCCGTGGCTTGGGCCGGGGGCAACGTTCCCGTGCCCAATCTCACTCAGCTTGTTGTCGGCCTTCTTGGCACCTCCGGGCGAGTACGACCACTCATCCCCGTCTCCACTGCGTGACCCGGTCAGGTTGGCTGGGTCCATCCGGCCGGCCTTGCGGCTGCCCTGAACCGGGTCCCAGCCGATGACCTCGCTGCTGTACAACCGGGGGAACTTCGCCTGACGCCCCTTGCGGTGGCTGTTCCAGCCCCCGTAGACCAGTGTTCCCGGGTCGTACCGGAGCAGAGCCGAGGCGTCCTCCAGGGAGGCGGCCTGGAGCGCCTTGCCCACAGCCGTCCGGTCGAACTTCACCCCGTCGAGAAGCCCGTCTCGCCAGTACGCGTCGAAGGCCCGGTGCGGCGCCGCGAGGCCGATGATCTCAAACGTCGTTGCCCCCTCATGACGCAGCCGCAGCATCGGCAGCTGGACATCCCCCCGGCGCCAGGCGCCCGCGATCGCTTCTTCGCACCGGTTGGCCTGGGAAGGCACCTGGTCCAGTGGGGTGGCCTTGCGCACCTGCCCGTCGTCAGCCAGCCGCTCCTCCATCAGGTACGGGCTGCGCTCCGTGGGCGAGATGGGGAACGTGGGCGGGAAGACCCGGGCCCCCGGCCCCCCACTGGGCTGGTAGGTCGCTGTGATCCGAGCAGCGGCCCACTCCGGGTCCTGGAGCTTCGAGGTCAGGTCGCTCAGCGAAAGTGTCGCCATGGTCAGTCCCTTCTGTGCAGCGGTGCTCCGAGGGGCCCGTGCGCCCCTCGGCCCGCAGATCAGGCTAGCCTCTGCGCAGCCTGACGTGCGGTCATGACGACATACTGCCCGCGGGCTCTGACAGCTTCGGGGGCGGCGGCCCGCGCCGTGCCCAGCGAGTAGCTCAAAGTCTCTACCGACGCGACCTCTCACCCCGTACAGTCGGCTCAGGCACAGGGTGCTCACTGTGGAGCTGATGCCTGTATCTCAAGCGAGAGGCGACCCGAATGACGTGGTGGACAACCTTCCTCACCCAGCTGGAGACCGTGCTCAAGGCGGTGGACGACTTCATCTGGGGTCCCTTCTTCCTGATCCCGCTGCTTCTGGGGACCGGGTTCGTGCTCACCTGGCGGCTGCGCGGGGTCCAGTTCCGCAAGCTGGGGCCAGCGCTGCGGCTGGCACTCATCGACCGCAGTGACCAGGGGACCGACGACAAGCACGGCGACATCTCCCAGTACCAGGCGCTGACCACAGCGCTCGCCGCGACCGTCGGCACCGGCAACATCGTCGGGGTCGCCACCGCGCTCAGCATCGGCGGGCCCGGGTCTCTGTTCTGGATGTGGGTGACCGGCCTGGCCGGCATGGCCAGCAAGTACTCCGAGGCCTTCCTCGCCGTACGGTTCCGGCACCGCGACGCCTCCGGCGACATCACCGGCGGCCCGCAGTACTACCTGCGTGACGGGATCAAGGGACGCGTCGGCGGCTTCCTCGCCATCTTCTTCTCGATCGCCGCTGTGCTCGCGTCGTTCGGGATCGGCAACGGCACCCAGGCCAACTCGATCGCCGGCAACGTTGAGCACTCGTTCGGCCTGCCGGGCTGGGTCACCGGCATCATCCTCACCGTGGTCACCATGGCGGTGCTGGTTGGCGGGATCAAGACCATCGGCAAGGTGACGGCCAGCTTCGTGCCCGTCATGATCGTGCTGTACGTGGCCTGCGCGCTGACCATCCTGGCGATCAACATCACCAAGATCCCGCAGACCTTCGCGTACATCTTCTCCGAGGCCTTCACCCCGACCGCCGCGACCGGCGGCTTCCTCGGGGCGACCATCATCTTGACGATCCAGATGGGCTGCGCCCGAGGCATCTTCTCCAACGAGTCCGGCATGGGCTCGGCCGCCATCGCGGCCGCCGCGGCCCGGACCACCCACCCGACCCGTCAGGGCCTGGTCTCCATGACCCAGACCTTCATCGACACCATCGTCGTCGTCACCATGACCGGCCTGGTGCTGATTCTCACCGGCGCCTGGACCGGCGGCAAGGCCACCGCGTCCACCATGACCGGCCGGGCCTTCGATGTCGGCCTCGGCGTCACCTGGGGCCACTACATCGTCACGATCTCCCTGATCATGTTCGCCTACTCCACCATCCTCGGCTGGTGCTACTACGGCGAGCGCAACATCGAGCGGCTCTTCGGACGGGTCTGGGTGATGCCGTACCGGGTTGTCTTCTCGCTCGCGATCTTCGTCGGCTGCGTCACCTCGCTCGACCTGGCCTGGACCTTCTCCGACATCGCCAACGGCCTGATGGCGACGCCCAACCTGATCGGCCTGATCGCCTTGAGCGGTCTGATCGCCCGCGAGACCGGGCACTACCTCAGCCATGACCCGAAGCTGAAGGCCACCAAGGCCCAGGTGGACGACTTCATGGACGGTCTGCCCGGCGCCATCGACGCCCACTGGCGCTCGATCCAGGGCACGGCGAAGCACCGCTGACACCCAGCCGTACGCCGGATCCGCCCCCTGAGGCGGGCGGTCCGGTGTACTGGGCCACCGGCAGCACCGGCACCCCAGTTGCCAGGGCGCTCGCACCAACCATCCCAAGACAAGCAGCGACGACCCCAGGAGAGCTCATGACTCAGCTCGGCATCACCGGCGCCACCGGCACGGTCGGGGGCGGGGTCGCCGCCCAGCTCCACCAGGCCGGCCTGCGGCCGCGGCTGCTGGTCCGCGACCCCAGCCGGGCCCCGGCCTGGGCGCAGGATGTCGCGACCGCCTCGTACGGCGACCGGGACGCCGCACTAAAGGCGCTGACCGGTGTCGACGTGCTGCTCATGGTGTCGGCGACGGAGTCGGCGGACCGGCTCGCCCAGCACCTGACCCTGGTGGACGCTGCCGCCGAGGCCGGGGTCCGCCACGTCGTCTACACCAGCTTCCTCGGCGCCTCCCCGACCGCGACCTTCACCTTCGCCCGTACGCACGCCGCGACCGAGGAGCACCTGCGGGCCTCCGGCATGACCACGACGATGCTGCGGGACTCGTTCTACCTGGACTTCCTGCCCGACCTGTCCGTCGACGGGGTGATCGCCGGACCCGCCGGCGACGGGCGGGTCGCGGCCGTCGCCCAGGCCGACGTGATCGACGTCGCCGCCTCCGTGCTGCGGCACCTCGCCGACGGCGACCACCGCCACGACAACGTCGTCTACCAGCTCACCGGGCCGCAAGCACTGTCACTGGACGAGGTCGCCGAGATCCTCACCGCGGCCGGCCGCCCGACCGTCTACCGGCCCGAGACCGTCGAGCAGGCGTACGCGTCCCGCGCCGGGTACGGGGCGCCGGACTGGGAGGTCGACGGCTGGGTCACCACGTACACCGCCATCGCCGCCGGCGAGGTCAGCCTCGTCACCGACGACGTGGAGCAGGTCACCGGGCACCCGCCGCAGAGCCTGGCCCAGCTGCTGGCCGCGTCCTGACCCGGACCTGCGGCGTCAGCAGGGGCGAGACCCCTGCTGCAGACCACACCTCCCGAGGCACCACCTACAATGGTCGGACCCTGCGGGCACCGCGACTCGGCGGACTCGTCCAGGCCACCGGTCGCCAGCCCGCGGCAGTACGACCGACCGACCAGGATTGAGGATGACATGAACCGTCTCACGCACACCGCTGTCACCAGCGCCCTGGCCCTGGGGCTGTGCCTGACCGCCTGCACCACGTCCAGCTCACCAGCCCCGACAAGCACCGCCAGCGCCGCGAGCGGGTCCGCCACCCCGGCAGCCCCGACCGGCCGTACGCACTTCGCACCGTCCGACCTCACCTGGCAGCCCGCCGACGAGGTGAAGGTCACCCTGGCCGACGGCTCCTCCTCCGGCGGCTCCGGGGTCAGCGTCTCCGGCAGCACGGTCACCATCACCGCAGCCGGGGTGTACCGGGTCACCGGCAGCCTCAGCAACGGCCAGCTGGCGGTAGCCGTACCCGGTGACGCGGCCGTGGTGGTGGTTCTCGACCAGGTCACCATCACCAACAGTGCGGGCCCGGCCGTCTCCGTCACCAGCGGAGACAAGGTCACCCTGGTTCTGGCCGACGGCACCACGAGCACCCTCACCGACGGGACCGGCTACCAGGTTCCCAATGACGCCACCCCGGTCGCTGCCGTCGCCTCCGCATCCGACCTGACCATCGCCGGCCGAGGGTCGCTCAAGGTCACCGGGAGCACCAACGACGCGATCAGCACCAGGGACGGCCTCGTGATCGCCTCCGGAACCATCCAGGCCACAGCCCAGGACGACGGCATTCGCGGCAAGGACTACGTCGACATCCTCGACGGCGACATCACCGTCCAGGCGGCCGGCGACGCCATCTCCTCCGACAACGTCAAGGAGGCTGACCGCGGCTGGCTCCGGATCGCCGGCGGCACCACCACCATCACCGGCAGCAAGGAGGGGCTGGAGGCCAAGGCCGTGACCATCTCCGGCGGCACGGTCAGCATCACCGCCACCGACGACGGCATCAGCGCCAGCGCCGGCACCAGCGACGGCAGCCAGGACGACGGGTCGCTGGTCACCATCTCCGGCGGCACGGTCACCATCAAGGCCGGCTCCGACGGGATCGACTCCAACGGCAGGGTCGAGCTCACCGGCGGCACGATCACGATCACCTCGGCCACCGGTGCCGCGACCGGGCCGGTCGACGCCAACGGGCCGATCACCTTGTCCGGGGCCACCCTGACCGCCAACGGCACCCCGATCACCTCCGTGGACCAGCTCAAGAAGAAGCGGTGAGGCGCCGGCGGCGACCTCAGCCGTGGTCGCTGCGTACGGACGCCGTGCCCGGGGCGGCTTCACCCTCCTGCGTCTGCTGACCGGAGGACCCTCGCCGCCCCGGGCGTACCGCCTGGCCACCCCACCGACCCCGGCGCCGCTTCCCACCGCCGTCACAGACAGGTGGCAGAGTGGTGCCATGCAGATCCTCGTGGTGGACGACGACCAGGCGGTGCGGGACTCTCTGGCCCGGTCGCTGCAGTACTCCGGCTACGAGGTTCTCACCGCGACCGACGGGCTGGAGGCGCTGGCCCAGCTCTCCGCCCACCGGCCCGACGCGGTGATCATGGACGTGATGATGCCGCGGCTGGACGGACTGGAGACCACCCGGATGCTGCGGGCCAACGGCAACGACATCCCGATTCTGGTGCTCACCGCCCGCGACGCCGTCAACGACCGGGTCGACGGGCTGGACGCCGGCGGCGACGACTACATGGCCAAGCCGTTCTCGCTGGAGGAGCTGCTGGCCCGGCTGCGGGCGCTGACCCGCCGTACCCGCGGCACGGTCGAGGGCGACAACGACGCCGACGCCGAGCAGCTGGTCTTCGCCGACATGTCGCTCGACCCGCAGACCCGGGAGGTCGTCCGCGGCGGGCGGCGGATCTCGCTGACCCGGACCGAGTTTGCCCTGCTGCAGACCTTCATGGAGCACCCGCGCCGGGTGCTGGAGCGGGGCTGGCTGCTGAACGAGGTCTGGGGGTTCGACTTCCCCACTACCGCCAACTCGCTCGAGGTGTACATCGGCTACCTGCGCCGCAAGACCGAGCAGGACGGTGAGGCGCGTCTGATCCACACCGTCCGCGGCGTCGGGTACGTGCTGCGCGAGACGCCGCCGTGACCGACCCGGAGCTGACGACCCCGTCGGTCCCGGTCGAGGCGCTGGAGGTACCGCCTCCGCCACGCCCGAGCCCTGCCCAGGCCGGCCCCCGCTGGCGCTCGCCGTTCCCGATTGAGGTCACCTGGCCCGGCTGGCTGAGCCGGCCGCGCCGCTTCACCCTGCAGCAGCGGCTGGTGTGGCTGACCGCCCTGGCCGTGGCGACAGCGGTCTCCCTGACCGGGATCGCGCTCTACTTCGCCACCCGGCAGTCCCTGTACGAGCAGATCGACAACGAGCTGCTTGAGACCGCGAACCTGCTCTCACAGCGGGTCGCCAGCGAGAGCGACCTCTCCACCGTGGGCGGGATCAACCCCGACACGCTGCGCGCCTCGAACGTGGTCCTGGTGCTCGTCCAGGCCAACCTGGGAGTGACCACCATCCCGGGCGAGACCGTCACGTACGACACCGGCGCCCCCGAGGTGACCATCGCCCGGACCGGGCGGGGCCACTCGACCCGCTCGGTCGTGGCGAGCACTGGCGAGCCGTACCGGATCGTGTCGGTGCCGCTGGTCGGGCGCGAGGGGTACGCGCTGGTGCTCGGCCGCTCCCTGGAGCCGGCTCTGGCCACACTGCGCCAGATGTGGGGGATCCTGGCCATCGTGGCCATCAGCGGCGCGGTCGCGGCCGGCTTCTCTGGGCTGGCGGTGGCCCGGTCCTCGCTGCTGCCGATCCGGCGCCTGACCGCTGCTGTGACCCGGATCACCGAGACCGACGAGCTGGCCCCGATCACGGCCAAGGGGCCGGCCGAGCTGGCCGACCTGTCGAGCTCGTTCAACTCGATGGTCCGGACCCTGGCCAGCTCCCGCGAGCGGCAGCGCCGCCTGATCGCCGACGCCGGCCACGAGCTGCGGACCCCGCTCACCTCGCTGCGGACCAACATCGAGCTGCTGATCGCCGACGAGCGCTCGGGAATGCTCCCCGACGGCGCCCGGGCCGACATCCTGCGCGACGTGGCCGCCCAGCTCGGCGAGTTCTCGGCGCTGGTGCAGGACCTGGTGCAGCTGTCCCGTGAGGGCAGCGACGACCTGATCCGCGAGGAGATCGACCTGGCCGACGTGATCGCCAACGCGGTCACCCGTGCCAAGCGCCGCGGCCCGGCGATGTTCTTTGACGTCACCCTGGAGCCGCACGTGATGATGGGCAACCCGTCCACCCTGGAGCGGGCGTTCACGAACCTGCTCGACAACGCGGTGAAGTTCTCGCCGAACGGCTCGGTGATCAAGGTCACCATGGCCGACGGGCTGGTCACCGTGGCCGACGAGGGCCAGGGGATCGCCGAGGAGGACCTGCCGCACATCTTCGAGCGCTTCTACCGCTCCGACTTGTCCCGCAACACTCCCGGCACCGGGCTCGGACTGTCGATCGTGGCTCACACCGTCAACTCCCACGGCGGCTGGGTGAAGGCCGGCGCCGCTCCCGGCGGCGGCGCCGAGTTCACCATCTACCTGCCGCAGGAGACGAGGCAGCCGTACAGCCCGGCGAGCCCCTGAGCCCGCCAGCCTGGGTCCTCGTGCACCCGGCAGACCTGTGCCTGTGCCCTGCTGGCACGCCTCGAGCTGGCCCCAGTCGACGCCTGTCCCCTGCTGCCCGCAGTGCCCCTGGCCGGAGCCTCACACCAGCGGACCGACCACACCCGAGCGGCCGTTCTGGGCCGGCGGCCACCTCTGTGTGACCGCCGCAGTGCCGGCCGGGCAGCAGAAGCGGGCACCGGGCAGCAGGAACTCGGCCGCTCTGACGAGCCCTGGCTCAGCGGGGCAGGTGGGTCGGCAGCGAGCGCCGCGGCCCGTGACGAGGTGGTTTCCCCGCGGCCAGGCCCAGCAGCCGCTCCACCCGGTACCGGTGCCCGGCGAACGGCTCCAGCAGCTCCTCGGCGGCGTCGTCGTCGAGCACCTCTCCGGTCAGCGCGTACGTGATCTGCCCGCCGACCCCGTAGTCGCCGACGCTCCAGGCGTCAGCGTCCCCGAGCGCCCGCTGCCGGACCTGGGCCGAGGTCCACGGACCCACCCCCGGCAAGGAGCGCAGCGCCTGGTCCGGGTCGCCCGCGGCCCCGGGCACGGCGAGACGCTCCAGCGACGTCCCGGCCCGGGCCGCGGCCATGATCACCTGGCTGCGGCGCTGCTCGACCCCGGCCCGCATCAGCTCCCAGCTCGGCACCGTCCGCCACTGCGCTGCTGACAAGGGAAGACGCATCCCCGCCGCCGGGTGGTCGGCCGGCAGGGGCACCGGCTCGGCGAACCGGAGCCCGAGCAGCCGGTGAGCCCGGAACGCCTCCTTCCCGGTCACCACCTGCTCCAGCGCCGCCGGAGCCAGCGCCTCCAGCACCCGGCTGGTCCGACCCAGCCGCAGCCAGGGGAAGCACCGGTGCGCCCGGGCCACCACCGGGTGCCGGGCCGGGTCGAAGCCGTCCAGCCGGTCATCGTCCCCGAGCAGCCGGGGCGCCTGCTCGGCCAGCCACTGCCGCCCCGGGCCCCAGCAGTCGACCCGTACGCCGTCGCCGTCCACGGCACAGCGCTGCAGCCCCGGCCCGTACGGGCTGCGCGTGGCCCGCCACCAGACCCCGTCCACCCGCCGCAGGCACGGGTCACCCGGCCCGCGCTGGTGCGGGCCGAGGGCCAGGTCAAGCAGCCGGGCCGCTCCCGGGACGACCCGGGTCACCACCTGCCCCCAGCCCTCGTCCAGGTCTGGGCCGTCCCTGCCGGTCTCCATCACCGCTGGTCAGGCCGGGTACAGGCCGAGATCCGAGCGGCCGGGAGCAACACCCGCGCCTGGTGAGGGGGACGGGACCGGGCCCGCTGGGTAGATTGGGCCGGTCCTGACGTCACACGGCAAAGGGTAGGCCATGCACCTGCACATCTCGGACCAGGCGGGCAACCTGACCGACGCGCTGCGGTCTCAGCGCACGCTGCGCATCCTGGTGCTGATCCTGGTTCCGATCGCGATCTGGACAATCGCGGCCCTGGTGTGGATGTGGCCCGGGGACGTCGCCAGCCACATCCGGCAGGACAGCACCACCCGCGCTATCCCGGGCATGACCACCCCGAGAGCGACCGTCACCCAGGTCGACGAGATGAGCTGCGACGGGGTGGCCGGCTCCGCCGCCGGCGACCAGTCCCGCTGCGCCCGGATCAAGGCCCAGCTCGACGAGGGCCCCGAGCAGGGCCAGGAGGTCGAGGTGTCCCTGACCGCGGCGGTCTACTCCTCCGGGGTTGAGGTCGGCGACGGGATCACCCTGTACCGGACCCCCGTCAACGAGGGCCCCGCCGCGTACCAGTTCGCCGACTTTCAGCGCACCGTCCCGATGGTCGTGCTCACCCTGGTCTTTGTCGCCGCCGTGATCGCGGTCGCCCGGCTGCGCGGAGCGATCTCGCTGCTCGGGCTGGCCTTCGCCGGCTGGGTGATGGTGGCCTTCATGTTCCCGGCCCTGATCGAGGGGCAGAACCCGGTCCTGGTCGGACTGGTGGGCTCCAGCGCCATCATGTTCGTCGTCTTGTACGCCGCCCACGGCATCTCCGCCCGTACCACAACTGCCCTGGTCGGAACCCTGTTCGGGCTGTTCTTGTCGGCCGGGCTGGGATGGGCGGCGACCGAGTGGGCGCACCTGACCGGCGTCGCCAGCGAGGACGACTTCGTGCTGGCCGCCTCGGCGCCCGACCTCACCTTGACCTCGGTCGTGATCTGCGGGGTCATCATCGCCGGCCTCGGAGTCCTCAACGACGTCACCATCACCCAGGCCTCCGCGGTCTGGGAGCTTAACCGGCCCAGCGAGTCAGCCCGGTCGGTCTTCACCAAGGCGATGCGGATCGGCCGCGACCACATCGCCTCCAGCGTCTACACCACAGCCTTCGCGTCGGCCGGCGCAGTGCTCGGGGTGATGCTGCTGCTGACCATCTACCAGCGCCCGCTGTTCGCGACCCTGATCACCGAGCAGTTCGCCGGCGAGGTGGTCCGGACCCTGGTCGCCTCGATCGGGCTGGTGCTGTCGGTGCCGGTCACCACGGCGATCGCGGTCGCGATCGTCAAGGGCAGCACCCGGGGCACTGCCCCGGTCGACGAGGTCGGCGCGAACCCGGTCACGTACGCGGGCGACGAGCTGGTCGACGACGACGACATCCTGCACTGACCAGGCGGTTGGCCCTCGTCCCGGCCGTACCGGCACTGACTAGGCTGGCGCCATGATCCGGTTCGGTACGGGCGGTTGGCGCGAGATCATCGGCGACGGGTTCACCAAGGCGAACGTCCGGCGGATCACCCAGGCCCTGTGCGACCGGATGGCCGCCGAGCAGGTCACCGCCCGCGGTGTCGTGATCGGGTACGACCGGCGCTTCCTCTCCGCCGAGGCGGCCCAGTGGGCGGTCGAGGTGCTGGTCGCCAACCAGGTCCCGGTGACCCTGGTGACTCGCCCGGTACCGACCCCGATGATCATGTGGACCGTCCGGAACAAGGGCTGCGCGTACGGGATCGCGGTCACCGCCTCCCACAACCCCGCCCTGTACAACGGGCTCAAGATCTTCACCGAGGGCGGCCGGGACGCTGAGCTGGGGATCACCGACGAGATCGCCGAGCGGGCCAACCAGATCGACGAGGCCGCCGTACGGGCGCTGCCGCCGGACGCGGTCACCCAGACCGGACTGGTCACCGAGCAGCAGTCGATCAACTGGTACCTGGACGCGATCATCGACCAGCTCGACCTCGACACGATCCGCCACCGGCACCTGACGATCGTGCTGGACCCGATGTACGGGGTGGCGCAGACCGGGCTGCAGACGATCCTGATGACCGCCCGCTGCCAGGTTGAGGTGATCAACAACCGCCACGACACCCTCTTCGGCGGGCAACTGCCGTCGCCGACCGCGCACACCCTGGAGGGGCTGCGCTGGGCGGTGCTGGACCGGCACGCCGACCTCGGGATCGCCACCGACGGTGACGCTGACCGGCTCGGGATCATCGACGACACGGGGCGCTTCGTCCACCCGAACGAGATCCTGGTGCTGCTGTACGACTACCTGCTGGAGCGCAAGGGCTGGCGTGGTCCGGCGGTCCGGAACATGTCGACCACCCACCTGCTGGACCGGGTCGCCGAGGCTCACGGGGAGTCCTGCTACGAGGTGCCGGTCGGCTTCAAGTGGATCGCGGCGAAGATGGCCGAGACCGACGCGGTCATCGGCGGTGAGTCGTCGGGCGGCCTCACCGTACGCGGCCACATCGCCGGAAAGGACGGCATCTACGCCGGATCGCTGCTGGTGGAGATGGTCGCGGCCAGCGGGAAGAAGCTGAGCGAGCTGTACGAGGACCTGCTGCAGCGGTACGGCCGCCTCGAGATGGTCGAGGACGGGTACGGCTTCACCGCGGAGCGGCGTACGGAGCTGCAGCAGCGGCTGTTCACCGACCACGACCTGCCCGGCTTCGAGCTCCCGGTGCAGCGGGTCGCCTGGGACGACGGCTGCAAGGTGTACTTCGAGAACGGCGGCTGGGTGACGGTCCGGTTCTCGGGGACCGAGCCGCTGCTGCGGGTCTTCTGCGAGATGCCGACCGCCGAGCAGGCCCGCGAGGTCAGCTCCCGGGTGGCTGCGCACCTGGGGCTGGCCACCGCCTGACGCCAGCGCTCACGCTGCTGCCAGGGCGTGCTCGAAGGCCGCCAGCAGCGGCTCGGAGAAGAGGACGAAGCGGACCAGCTCCAGCTCGCCGGGCTCGGCCTGGACCCGTCGGGCCTGGTGGGCCGCGGCCTGAGCCACCGCAGCCGGTGCCCACCCGTACACGCCGGCGCTGACCGCGGGCAGGGCCACCGAGCGGGCGCCGAGCCGGGCCGCCAGGTCGAGGCTGGAGCCGAAGGCCCGCTCCAGCAGTGCCGGGTCGGTCTGCCCGGCGTGCCGGTTGGGTCCGACGGTGTGGATCACCCAGCGGGCGGGCAGGTCGAAGCCCTCGGTGGCGACCGCGTCGCCGACCGGGAGCCCGTCGGGCAGCTCGGTCCGCCGCAGATCGCGGCAGGCGGCCAGGAGCCGGGGCCCGGCGGCGCGGTGGATCGCCCCGTCGACCCCGCCGCCGCCGAGCAGGCTGGAGTTGGCGGCGTTGACGATGGCGTCGACCTGCTGGGTGGTGATGTCGCCGAGGACGGCCTCGATCTTCATCCGGTGCTCCTTTCTCACGGGCGAGTCAACCCCTGTTCGGGTCGGTGGCACAAGCCACCGTCTGGGGCCCACGGCAGCGGGCGAGCCGCCACGAGGGCGCTGAGACATGCCTGCGAGACCGTCTGGGACTCACAGCGGCGGACGAACCTCACCGGCACCGGCCCCTTCGACGCCGCCGCCCGCTCATCCGACCGCTGCTGTGCGCGCGCCGAGCCCGGGCTCTCCCCGTCCCCGCGCAGCACCGGTCGAGCCCGGGTACGGCGCCTGGCCGGGAGCTGCTAGACCTGGCGGGCAGGACCGCTGGGGCGGACCACCGACACCGAGACTCCCTCCTGACGAGGGAATTCACTGCGGTAGCGAGTCAGCCAGCGCTGGGCGAAGCCCGCGGCCTGGTCGGCGGCGACCAGCGCCCAGACCGAGCCGCCGAAGCCGGCTCCAAACGCGGACGCGCTGTACCCGCCGAGCTCGCGGGCGCTGCTGGCCAGGGCCCGGGTCTGGTCGACCAGGTTGCCGAGCAGCCGGTCGGCCGCCTCGTGGGAGGCCTGGGCCACCTCGGCGAAGCGGTCCAGGTCGCTCGCCACCAGCGCGGCGGCGGCCTGCGGCACGTACGTCTCGGACTCCAGCAGGAAGTGCTCTAGGCGCTGCGTCAGCTCCGGGGAGGCGGCGACCAGCTCGCGCAGCCGGTCCGCCGCGCCCGGCCCGGCCTGCAGCGCCTGCCCGATCCCGGCGTCATGCCGGCCTTCGGCCTGGTTCCAGAGCTCGACCACCTGCCGGGCGCGGGCGGAGGCCTGGTTGTACGCGTCCCGCGCGGCCCCGGTCTTCTCGGCCCGGACCCCGCTCATGCAGACCACGAAGACCAGCCTGTCCGGGAGCGGGATCTGCTGCTGCAGCACCGCCGGCCCGAAGCGGTACCGGGCCAGCCGCTGCTCGCGGCAGCACAGCATCGCGGTGTGGTCCTCGGAGCCACCGAAGGTGCCCACCCCGGCGTCGCCGACCAGCGGCCCGAGGCTGGACCCGTTCTCGACGCACGCCAGGTACGTGGCGAGCCGCTCCGGCGTGCCCAGCTCGGCCTGCCAGGGCTCGCTCTGGTCGAGGCCGTGGTGACGAGCCAGCCCGAGCGCGGTCGCGACCAGCAGCGCCGAGGAGCTGCTCATCCCGCTGGCCAGCGGCAAGGTCGAGTCAATCTCGATCCGGCAAGGACCGATGGGCCCGAAGTTGCGCTCCAGCCGGTCGACCACGGTCCGTACGTAGCGCCCCCAGTGCCCCGCCGGCAGCTCGGCGGCCCGGACGTCGACCTCACCCGGCTGGGCGGTGGTGACCGCTGTTGTGCCGCGCGCGGCGTCCCGTACGGTGACCGTCACCCCGAGGTCGAGCGCCGCCAGCAGCGACTGCCCGCCGGCGTAGTCGGTGTGCTTGCCGAGCACCTCCAGCCGCCCCGGCGCGAACCATGACGTGGACGAGGCAGCAGGCACGTCGAGAAGGATAGGCCGCCCGCACCTGGGGGTGTGCCTCGGCTCCCATCGCAAGAGGTCCGGGCGTGGTGGACCTGGAATCGGAGTCCGCCCAGCCTGCCTCCTCGGCGCGAGGACGGGTCAAGCACTGCAAACCTACGACTTTGATCCGGCAAACCTACGACTTCGGGTCGGCAAACCTACGAGCAGACCCATGTGACCAGGTATGATGTCCCCCGTGGAGCTTCTCCGTCGAGCCGTCGAGGACCGCGCCCGGGAGATCCTCGACTTCTCCCCCGTCCTCACTCTGGAGGGGGCTCGGCAGGTCGGTAAGTCGACTCTGGCGCAGATCGTGGCCGCCTCACGCCCCTCCACCATCGTCACTCTGGACGACCCGGGCACCCTCGCCGCAGCCCGGCACGACCCGCGCGGCTTCGCCGACCAGGCCCCTGACCGTACGCTCATCATTGACGAGATCCAGCGAGCACCGGAGCTCACCATCGCTGTCAAGGCCTCTGTCGACGCCGACCGCCGCCCTGGTCGCTTCATCCTCACCGGATCGTCCGACCTCGCCCGAGTACGCGGTGACAAGGACTCTCTCGCAGGCCGCGCCATGGGCCTGCGACTGTTCCCCCTGAGTCAGGCAGAGATCGACGCCAGCCCGCCGGACGCCTTTGTGGACCGGCTTCTCGCGGCCGAGGCCGACCTCGGCGACCTGGCCAGCGCCCAGCCCATCAACCGCGACGACCTTGTCGAGCGGGTCGCCCGCGGTGGCTACCCAGCGGTCCGCAGTGCTAGCCCCCGACTGCACGGGCGCTGGCTCAGCGACTACGCCAGCCATCTGCTGCGGGTGGATGCCACGGAGAGCAGCCGCCTAGACCCAGGGCGCCTGGAGGCCTTGCTACGGCTCATCGCCGCCAACCAGTCGGGAGAGCTCGTCAAGGCCCGCCTGGCACAGGAGGCCGCCCTGCCGGCGTCCTCGGTAACGTCGTACCTTGATGCGCTGCACAAGCTGTACCTCGTGGAGACCGTCCCCCCGTGGTCACCCAGCCTGACCACGCGGGAGACTGGTCGCTCTAAGGCTCTGGTCACAGACTCGGGCCTGTCTGCTCGGCTCATGGGTGTGACGCCCGGCATCCTCCGGGATGTCGTCGCGGGGGCAAAGCCCCTGGGCGCCCTTGTAGAGGGCTTCGTCACCAGCGAGCTGCGGGCGCAGCAGGAGTGGGCCGAGGCCGACTACCGCCTCTTCCACTGGCGTGACCGCACTGGCAGAGAGGTGGACCTGATCATCGAGCTGGCCGACGGTACGGTCATCGCTGTCGAGGTGAAGAGCGCCCGGTCACTGACGGGGCAGCACTTCACCGGTCTGGACTTCGTACGGGAGCGTCTGGGCGAGCGCCTGCGGGCCGGGGTGGTCCTGGCCCCACTCGACGCTCCGCTCCGGTACGGCCCCAGGCTGTGGGGGCTGCCCATCGACGCGCTGTGGCGCTGAGACCGGCGCCAGACCCCGTACTCTCGACTGCATGACCCCCGAGGACTTCGCCACGCTCACCGCTTCTCGCCACTCGGTCCGTGACTTCCGCCCGGACCCGGTGCCGCAGGAGGTGCTGGACGCGATCTGGGCCGATGCGACCACCGCCCCCAGCTGGTCGAACACCCGCCCGTACCAGCTGGCTGTCGCGACCGGGGAGCGGGCCGACCGGCTCCGGGCCGGCTACCGGGCCGAGTTCGCGAAGGTGGCTCCGGTCCGGCGCAAGGAGCGTGCCGGGCTGCTGAAGGCGCTGCTGCGCGGCGGGCTCCCCGACGGCGACTTCAAGCCCTGGCGCCCGTACCCGACTGACCTGCAGCCTCGCGCCGTCGAGGTGGGCAAGGCCCTGTACGGGCACCTCGGGATCGGCCGCGGTGACCGGGCCGCCCGGGAGCAGGCCGAGCTGGCCAACATGGACGCCTTCGGAGCGCCGGTGATCGGCTTTCTCCTGGTCCACAAGGGGCTGCTCCCGTTCTCGGCCATGGACGGCGGGCTGCTGCTGCAGACCATCCTGCTGTCGGTGAAGGCCCGCGGAGTCGACTCCTGCCCGCTGGGAGTGCTGGCGGCCTGGCGGCGGGTGCTGGCGAGCGAGTTCGAGCTACCCCGCCAGTACGGCCTGGTCACGGGTTTTGCCCTCGGGTACGCCTCGGACGCGCCGGTCAACGACTTCCGGGCCCACCGCCCGGCGGTGGAGATGGTGCCTGCAAAGCGCGTCTGAGGCCGCGGCCCAGACGTGGGTAGCCTCGGTCTGTGACCAGTCAGTACCCTCCAGGACCGTCTCCGTACCAGCAGCCCGGGTGGTCACCTGCTCCGCAGCCGTACGCTCCCGCCCCGCAGGTCCCTGCCGGGCAGCAGCCGGTCCCGCCGCACTCCTCCCAGCAGACCCCATCCAGCGGCCAGCACCCGTACGGACAGACCCCGCCATCCCAGCACCCGTACGGGCAGGCCCCACACCCCACCAGCGGCCAGCACCCGTACGGGCAGACCCCACAGCCCAGCGGCCAGTACCCGGGCCAGCCTCAGGTCCCGGTGCCCGCCGCCCAGGGCCAGCAGCCCGCGAGCCCGCACCCCCCACAGCCCGGCGACCCGCACCACCCGCCAGCCCACAGCCCCGCGAGGCCGCCGGCCCCGGCCCGGGGGAAGCGGGCTCTGCCCATCGGCGTCGGCGCCGTGGTCGCGATGACCGTCGTCGCGCTGGTCGGGTGGCTCGTGGTCTGGCCGGTAGTCGACAAAGGTCCGGCGCTGCCGGTGCTCACACTGCGCCGGGTCTTCGAGCACGAGGTCTCTGGCCTGGTCAACCACCCCGGCCGGGAGCCCGTCGCTGCCCCGTCGTACTTCACGACCGCGGCCGACGACCCGTGCCTGGTCAGTGTCGCAGAGGCGCTCAGCAAGGGTGCTCTGGCACAGCAGATCGGTTCCGCCGACCGGCAGTCCGAGTCCGGCTGGGCGGTCATCTTCCTCAGCCAGGACGAGGCCACAGCGGCCTTCACCCAGCTCCGCGCCAGTCTCATGACCTGCCGCCCCGACGGGGTCCAGGAGGCTGAGGGAAAAACCCGCGGACAGCCCGTTTACCAGACCTTCTCTGGCGCCTTGTTCCCGGGCTCCGCCTGGAAGCAGGCAACCATGGTCCGCTACGGCAACCTCGTCACCCTCACCATGGTGCTTGACCAGAAGGAGCCCGCCCCGCAGGCCGCGGCAATCCAGCAGCGGGTCGACGAGCTCGCCCAGCGGTGACGTCGTTGCTTGTCAGAGCCGGCTCTCGATGCCGGTTTGGAGATCGGCCCAGAACGTGACAGAGTGTCTCTACCTGTTCCGGTGCGGCACGGGCCCCCCATCCCCCCGGTGGGCCCGTGCCACACGGGAGCAGGTCACAGGGCGCCGGTTCTCCGGCGCCCTTGTGCTACCCGGCCACTCCTGAGCAGGCGCTCCTGAGCAGGCTCAGCGCTGCTCCCGCAGCGGCCCGATCTGCCAGGCCACCACCAGTCCCAGCGCGGTGAAGCCAACCATCCCGGTCAGCATCCACCCGTACCCGGCCCGCAGGTCAGCGCTCGGCAGCCAGGCCGCGTACACAGCCCCCGCCACCGCCACCAGCAGGCAGCTGCCGAGGGTGTCAGCCAGCTGCTGGGCAGCGTTGTTGCGCCCCTGCACCGACGGGCTGGACAGCGACATCACCGCTAGCTGGACGGAGGTTGTGGCCAGTCCCATGCCGAGTCCGCCGAGCAGCCAGCCGACGACGACCAGCCCGCCCCAGAGCCCCGGCCACCAGGCCAGGGCGGTCATGGTCACGGTGGCGGCGCTCAGCAGGCCCATGCCGACGACGATGACTCGGCCCCGTGGCAGGACGGCTGGCGGTCGAGACTGGAGCCAGGCGCCGAGGGTCCAGCCGACCGAGCCGACCGTCAGCGAGCCGCCGGCCAAGAACGGTGACCAGCCCCGCAGCTGGGCCATCATCAGCGGAAAGAACGAGACCATGACGAAGTACGGCCCGGCCAGCAGCGCCTTGGTCGCGATCGCCGGCAGCAGCGGGCCGGACCGCAGCAGCCCGGCCGGCATCAGCCGCGGTACCCCCAGTGCGAGACCCACCAGGCCGGCCACGCTGGTCACCGCCACCAGCGCGGAGGCCCCGTCCCCCGAGGCGGCCCGCTGCCCGGCGTACTGGACGGCCGCGACCGCGACCGCGGTCAGCAGGGCCGCCCAGACCGGGACCCCGGCGGGTGCGTCGTGGCCCGCCTCGTACTCACGCCGCAGCGTCAGCAGGCTCGGCCCGCAGAGCACGGCGGCCGCGACGACCAGCGGCAGCACCGAGATGAAGACCCAGTGCCAGCTCCAAGTCTCGGTGACCCAGGCCGCGACCGGCGGGCCGACGAAGGACGGCAGCATCCAGCAGGTGGAGAACAGTCCCATCAGCCGCGGCCGCTCGGCCTCGCTGAACCCCTGGGCCACGGTGACCGCCCAGCCGATGTTGATCGCCCCGGCCCCGATCCCTTGCAGCGTACGGCCGACGAGGAGCACCGGCATCGTCGGCGCTACCCCGGCCGCCACCAGACCCGCAGCGAAGCTGGCCGCGCCCAGCAGCAGCGGCAGGTACGGGCCGGACCGGTCCGCGACCCGGCCACCGAGCACCGTACTGGCCAGCATCGCGACGCTGAACAGGGAGAAGACCCACGCGTACAGGTCGAGCCGGCCGAGGTCGGCCGCCGCCGCAGGCATCGCCGTGGCTACCGACATCGACTCGAAGGCAATCGCGGTCACCCCCGCGCACAGGCCGACCACCAGTCGCGTTCTGGACACGGCGAACAGCCTGCCACGCTCGGTACGGTCGTGCAGACGGAGCCTGGAGGGACACGTCCCACCCCCGCAGCCGAGCCTCACCTCGGTCACTGTGGCGGGCACGAGCGCCCTGGGCCAGCCCCGCAGCCTGTGAGGCCTGCGGCCGGGTCCGCAGGAGTCCAGCGGCCGGGGCCCGCCGGGTTTCTGGAGCGGCCCGTCTCACCGCGACTTTGCTTCGCGACCGCATGCTTCGCTTAGACTGATCTACTCGTTGCCCTCCGTCATCTGCAGTACGTCCTGCGGGGAAGGGAGTACTGGTGAGCGGCCCGACGGCGGTCACCGAGACTGTTGATGCCTACCTGCGCCGGCGTCGTCGCCGGCTCGGCTTCCTGACCAACGAGACCTATGCCGCGGTGGCCCTGGCACTTGCCACGGTCGCGGCCCTGGTGTGGGCGAATACCGGCGAGAGCTACCACGCCTTCTGGAGCACGCCCCTGTCCGTCTTCGCGGGCAGCATCGGCATCGAGCTCACGGTGCACCAGTGGGTCGATGAGGGGCTGATGACCGCCTTCTTCTTCATGGTGGGGCTGGACGTCAGACGGGACCTCACCCTCGGTGACCTGCGACTACCCGGCCACGCCCTGCTGCCCGTGGCCGCGGCCCTGGGCGGCCTGCTCGTGCCCGCCCTGATCTACCTCTTCATCGCCCAGGGGACCGAGGCGACTCATGCCTGGGGCACAGTGATCTCAACCGACACCGCCTTCGCCCTGGGGATGCTGGCGGTGGTCGGCCCCAAGAAGGCGCCGCGCCTGCGCCTGTTCCTCCTGGCCTTCGCCGTCATCGACGACATCGGGGCACTGCTGGTCATCGCCCTGTTCTACTCCGAGAGCCTGAACCTGGTGGCTCTGGGGGTGGCGGTCCTGGGGCTGGTGGGGGTCTGGGGCCTGGCCCGTCGCGGGGTATGGCGTGCTCCCCCGTACCTGGTCCTGGCCGGGATCATCTGGTACGCCTTCTACCGCTCGGGCGTGCACCCGACCCTGGCCGGCGTTCTTATCGCCCTGCTCATGCCGGTCTACGGGGTGCGCAGCCAGGACGTCGCCGCCGCCAACGAGGTGGCCCGGCTCTACCGGCAGTCCCCGGCGCCGGTGACCGCGGCGACCCTGCGTGAGGCGCTGGCCTACTCCATGCCCATGAACCAGCGCCTGTCCTTCTTCCTGCCGCCCTATGTGAACTTTCTGGTGGTCCCGCTCTTCGCGCTGGCCAACGCCGGGGTCGCCCTGAGCTCGCAGTCCCTGAGCACCGCCTTCACCTCGCGGATTACCTGGGCGGTGGTCATCGGCATGGTCGTCGGCAAGTTCCTGGGCGTCACGCTGGGCTCGGCCCTGGTGCTGCGGTGGGTGCCTGCCTCTCGCCTCCCCGGAGTGGACGTGCCCCGCATCATGGGGATCGCGGCCCTGTCGGGGATAGGCTTCACCATCTCGCTGCTCGTGGCGGGCCTAGCTCTGGAGAACGAGGCAGCGCGGGACCAGGCCCGGATCGGCGTGCTGTGCGCCTCACTCGGCGCCCTGGTCCTGGCGGCGCTCATCTTCCGCATCGCCGACCGTGTCAGCCCCCTGCCCCCGTCCCCGGGGCAAACGCTGCGCCGGGAGGTCAACGAGCACGACCTGGCTACCGGTGACCCGCACGCGCCTCATACGCTCATCAACTACGCAGACATGACCTACGAGGGCCGCTGGCAGCTCATGGAGGCGCTCAAGGGGATCGCGCACCTGCGCGACGCGGGCCACGTACGGCTGGTCCTGCGCCACAAGCTCTCGGGCTCGGAGAGCCTGCTGGCAGCCCTGGCCCTGGAGGCCGCCAGGCATCAGGACGAGAGCAGGCTGTGGCGCTTCCATGACGCGCTCGCCGAGCTCAACGGGCAGGTCACTGCCGGTACCATCACCAGGGCCGCGGAGGAGACGGGCCTCGACTCCCAGGCCCTGTGGAAGCGTATCCACAGTGGTGAGGACGAGCCCAAGGTCCTGGCGGACGACCTGGATGTCGAGGGTCTCACGGAGGACGCCGGTCCCGTCGTCTACATCGACGGCGAGCGCTTCGACTACCTCCTCAACCGCTGGACCTTCTCTGAGGCGCTGGCCGAGCGAGAGCCGCAGGGCTGACGAGCTCTTGGGGCTCCGAGGCGCCCGAGTGAACCATCAAGAAGAAGGTCCGCGACGGCACTGAGAGGACACTTTCCAGCCCCGCAGGTGAACCTCGCCTTGGTTACTGTGGCGGCATGCCGAACCGGTCAGTCTCTCGACGGCTGCTGATCGCCGCCGGGCTGGCACTGACGGCCGGCTGCGGCGGCTCGGGAGGCAGTCCGGGCAGGCGAGGAAATCTCCGGCTGGGTACCGTTCGATGTCCCATCCGGCCCAGGTGAGCTGGTGGTCCTGAATGAAGCCCGCGACCCGTTCATCCTTCTCAGCACTCAGGAGGCACGTTGCGCTATCACGATGACGATGAGATCGTCGCGGTTGACATTGAGGAGGGACGAGTCGTCGGCGTCTCGCTCAAGAACTCGTGGCGAGATCGAATGACCACCGCACAACTGGGCCAGGCGCTCACCGCACAGCTGGCCCGAGCGTGGTCCGAGCCGATGATCGAGGCCGCGCAAGCCCTGATGGAGCGTCCAGTGGCGACTCCTGCCCCGACGCCGTCGACCCCGAGCCCGTCTCTGGCCTCTCGCCAGCCCGACCTCGCCTACCTGGCCGCCATCAGCGAGCACATCAGCCAGATCACCGCGCGAACCCGGGCCAAGCTCACTGACCCCACCTACCTCTCCAGCCTGACCCCACCCGCACAGCAGACATACGTCAGCCGGGACGACTACGTCAGCCTCGGGCACGTCGGCGACCAGATCGCGGAGGTCCAGCTCCAGGACGACTACTTCCGCAAGGCCCCGGTCATGGCGGCCAGCGAAACGATCCAGCGAGCCTTCGACGAGTTCTACCAGTCAGACCACCCCCTGGACCCTCAGTCGGACCCAGACCCCGAGCTAACCGCCGACCGAGCCCAGCTCGACCGAATTCTACAAGAACTGGAGGCCCTGTAAGCATGGTCGATCTACGATTCCGAGCAGAGTACTTCAAGAAGCACAACGAGGCCTGGGACGGCTTCTCGCAGGACCTGACAAACCACAAGAGCAGGTTCGTCGCGGCAAAGCCACAGGGCGCGTCTCTAGCGGCGACCTTCCTGCTAGAGTGGATGCAGTCCTACCGGAAGACTGAGGCAAACATCGAGAACGACCTCTACTCCAAGGGAGTCGATGCAACGCTCCAGGTGGGGGACAAGCTCGAAGAGAGTTGCCGAAACTACCTGGCCGTCGAGGCCGAGAACCAGGCCGAGGCGGACGCTATCCTAGCCGAGGTGGGATACTGACATGGCAAGCGTCAAGGATATCTGCGACAAGCTCGAGACGGAGTGCAAGGACTACCCGTCGGACGTCACTGACATCAACAAGGAGATCGACCAGAACATGGCCAAGGCCCGGCGATCTCCGTTCTACATCCTCTTCCCGACCGCGTCCATCCTGGAGATCATGATCAAGAAGCTCCTTGACGACCTCCAGGACACATATGAGAAAATTCGCCAGAAGATCAAGGACGACATCCTCCCATTCATCTTCGCACCCTACTACCTGGCGAAGTCTGGCGACGACTTCGGTGACATCGCCCGGGACACATCATCGCTGGCCGGGAGAATGGCTGAGGGGCAGATCTTGCCAGCGGCCGAGTGGTCGGGCGTGGGATTCAATGCCTACGAGACCACTCGGGGTCAGCAGGAGGAGGCCGCCAAGGTGACGGCCGCGAGCGTCCAGACACTCTCCGAGCAGCTCCATACGGTGGCCACCAACATGGTCCTCTACTGGGACAAGGTGCAGGCTGCCATCGCCAAGTTCCTTCTGGACTCGCTCGCTCAGGCCGCACAGCTGGTTGACGTCAAGAAGTGGACAGAGGTGGTTCCCACCCTCGCCAATATCGCCAACGGCCTGTCCCAGCTGATCATCGACCAGCTGGTAGCCCTGCACGAGTACCTCCTGACCCAGGTTCCGCTCATGGATACCTTGAACCGGGAGATGATGGCAAGCGATGCCCTCCCTGGAGGCAATGGGTGGCCTGCCCCTGGTGGAGCCATGACGCAGCCCTCCGTCCCAGGGGAGCCGCCAACCTGGAACGACGGCGAGGACTAGCTCGCCGGTCGTGCGGCAGCAGCGGGCCGATCTAGCCTCTCCGGGTCGGCTCGCTGCTGCGTGCGGGGCTCTTGCCTCCCCGCTGGCGCTGCAGCGGCCGACTCCTCTCCTGCAACCAGCGCGCGTTCGCTGCCCGGGCCCAGGCCGTCACCGGTCTGGGCCCGGTCTCAGAGCAGTCGCGGTGCAGCCAGCCGCCCGGACCTGGACCTCGGCGCCCGAATCCGTCGCTTTCCGCACCAACGATGACCCCACCGTGAACATACCCCCGTGAGCATCCCGATACTGGCACAGCGGCAACAAACCACGTAGTCGGACCACACTTCGTCCAAGCAGCCGGTTCGGCTCTGACGAATCAGACCCGCTATGGGCTTGTCTCATGTAACGTCACTGACATGCCCTATGAATCGGTCTCTCGACGAGTGGTGCTGAGCGCCACCCTGGCCCTGGCAGCTGGCTGCATCGGGCCGGCAGTCGACCCGGTCCCCATACGCGGAAGCCGGGGAGCCGGAACCGTCACCGTCGACACCGTCAAGTGGTCTAAGAAGGGCAGGCCTGCCCCCAAGAAGGGCTACTACCTGTCACTTAAGCTCACCTGGAAGTGCACCGAAGGAAGGCTCAGCGTCAATGCCTCCCGGCTCACCTTCAAGGCCCTACTGACGGTGTACAACGTGGCCTACTGGGGCGCTGACGTGGAGCCGATCCTTGACCTGATAGATCTGCACCCAGGAGGGAAGACCACGGGCTGGGTATCGTTCGACGTGCCAGCCGACCGGGGAGTGCTCGTGATCGAGGATGAAGGGTTGAACGAGGTCGCCCAGATACCTATCCCCGGCCCCTGACCCGCATCCCCTCAGCCTGGCCCCGGATCTGAGCTCCGACTCCGGGAACCTGGCCCCAGCAACCGTGATCCCGGGGAAGCCGCCGGTCATCAGGCAGGCAGCGTGACCGCCCGGTGTCGTTGTGCTGCCGCGAGAAGCCACGTGGCCGACGGCTCACGAGGAGGCGGCAGCGGCACCAGCGGCGGCGGCCTGGATCGCCTGGTGGGCAGCCTTCGCAGGCCAGAACGTCGCCAGCAGCTGCTTGGCCTGGGCCTTGACCCGGCGCTTGTCGATCCCGCGCCCCCGGTCCATGACCTTCACCAGGCGCCCCGAGGCCAGCAGCAGCCCGATCAGGGCTCCGGTCTGGTCGTCGGGCGGGCTCCCGTACAGAAGCACCTGGTCCAGCGCGGCCAGCAGCCGGTAGCGAGGCTCCCCGGTGACCGGCAGGTAGCGGCGTACGCGGAACAGCCCGAGCACGTAGTGCTCCTCCTCGCGCAGCACCTCGGCCTCGACCAGGCGGCGGTAGACCGTGGCACTCAGCCGCCTCGCCACCCGGTTGACCAGCCTCACCGAGGGCCACGACTCCTGGGACGCGACCAGATGGAAGGCGTCGGCGAGGACCGCGTCGGCCGGCGGCGGGAGGCTCGGGTCGGCCACCACCCGGTTCTTGCGGACCCGCTCGCCCTTCTCGGAGATCCGGACATGGCCCGACAAGGTGAGATCGGCAAGAACCGCCCCCGCCAGCACGAAGTTCAGCTGGTTGCCGACCACCAGCTTCGCGCCCGACTCCGGGTCGGTCAGCAGCAGCAGGGCGTCATCACACAGCAGCATGGGGGCTCCTCTCGCCAGCGGAGAGCCTACTGCGAGCCGGAGCCCCCGATCGGGACGAACCAGACCGGCCCGCAAGCCAGCACCGGCCAGCAGGTCGTCAGCTCGCGGGCCCGGGGGTGGATCGCCATCGAGGCGATGTGCTCGGCGCCGGTCGGCGGTTGCGGGCCGGGCCTGTGAGCGCGACGACCCCCGTACGCCGCAGCGCCGGGGGTCGCCCGTGATCTGTCAGGCCGCCGCGACGACCAGCGGGATGTGAGCGGTGACCGCCTCGTGGAGCTTGATGCCCACGGTGTGGGTGCCCACGGTCCGGACCGGCTTGGCGAAGACCACCGAGCGCTTGTCCAGGGCCGGGCCGCCAGCGGACTTGACCGCACCGACCACGTCGGCGGCGGTGACCGCGCCGTACAGCTTCGACCCGGTCTCGGCGGCAGCCGCCCGGACCGGCAGGGTCACCGACAGCTCCTCGAGCTGCTCGCGGACCTGCTGAGCGTGCTCGACGCCCCGGATCTCGCGGGCGTCACGAGCCCGCTTGATGCCCTCGATCTGCTTCTCGGCGCCCCTGGTCCAGGCGATCGCGTAGCCCTGCGGCAGCAGGAAGTTGCGCCCGTAGCCCGGCTTGACGTCAACCACGTCGCCGGCCACCCCGAGATTGTCGACAGCAGCAGTGAGAATCAGCTTCATCGTACGTTGCTCCTTGTCAGCGCGCCGTCGACGCGTACGGCAGCAGGGCCACCTCGCGTGCGTTCTTGATGGCGATGGCGACCTTGCGCTGGTCCTGGACGGACAGGCCGGTCACCCGTCGGGCGCGGATCTTGCCGCGCTCGGAGATGAACTTGCGCAGCATCTGGACGTCCTTGTAGTCGACGCGTCCGATGCGTACCGACTTCATCGGGACGATCTTCTTCTTGCTGACAGGCTTGCGCTGCGAGGCCATTGTGGTGCTCTCCTTGTCTGAGCCCGGCACGACGCCGGAATGTGCCTTAAGTGGAAAAGGGTCGGTCAGAAGGGGGGCTCGTCGGACTGCGCCTGGGCCCACGGGTCGGCCGTGTCGGACCGGCTCTGCGAACCACCGCCGCCACCGCCACCGCGGTAGCCGCCGCCGTCGCCCTGGCTGGGGCGGCTCTGCGACCAGCCGCCGCCGCTGGTGCGGGTGACCTGGGCCGTGGCGTAGCGCAGGGCGGGACCGATCTCGTCGACGTCCACCTCGTACACCGTGCGGCGCTCGCCGTTGCGGTTCTCGTACGAGCGCTGCTTGAGCCGGCCGGACACGATCACGCGGTTGCCCTTCTGCAGGGACTCAGCCACGTTCTCGGCGTACTGGCGCCAGACCTCGCAGTTGAGGAACATCGTCTCCCCGTCACGCCACTCGTTGGCGTTGCGGTCGAACTGCCGCGGCGTCGAGGCCACCGTGAACTTGGCGACCGCCACCCCGGTGGGGGTGAAGGTCAGCTCCGGGTCGGCGGTCAGGTTGCCGATCAAGGTGATGGGTGTCTCGCCTGCCATGAGTCCTCCAGTCTGATCTGTGGTGGTCTGGCCAGCCTGCTACGGCCGGGCCCGTTCCACCAGACGGGTCACGCGACCTGTGGACGATCTGGACTTGTCCACAGGCTGCACGATCATGCGCTGGGCCGGAAGACCTTGTTGCGCAGGATCTTGTCGTCGAGGTTGAGCCGGCGGTGCAGCTCGGCGACCACGCCCGGCTCCGCGGTCAGGTTGCAGACCACGTAGACGCCCTCCAGCTTAAAGGTGTTGTCCGAGGTGTTCTTGATGCGGTACGCCAGGCGGCGGCGCCCCATGATCTCGATGCTGTCGACCGTGCCACCGTTGCTGGTGACGGTCTTCATGTGGTTGTCGATCAGAGCGGGGACCTGTCGGTCGTCCACGTCCGGGTCAACGATCACCATGACTTCGTACGTGCGCATGCGCTGAGCTCCACCTCCTCTGGTCTCGGCGGCCGCGGGTCGTTCCCGTGGCAGGAGGGCGATGCGATGGGTCGCCCGGATGGCGACAGCCACCAGGCAACAGTACCGGGCGCCAGCCCACGGTGTCGAACCCGTGGGCGGCGCCCAGACCGATCCCCGGATGAGGGTCACGAGACTCCCCCAAGCCTCGAGAACCTCGTCACTGTCCGGGTCTGTGTGGCCCCTGCGCATCAGGGCGTTGTGGTTCTAGATTGGCCCCGCCGGCCTCGAAAGTCTAATGAGTGAAGACATTTCTCATGTCTCATCAATTCTGTTCAGGGCGCAAGAGCGCCGAGGCCGCGACCGATCGCCCATCCGACGATCTGCCACGGCCACCAGCAGGCGCACAACGTCGTACGTCTGGAGTTTCCCCCGGTGCAGGAGCCGCCTCCGGCTCCTCCCAGGAGTTGAAGGTACGGCGCTGCCCGTCCGCGCAACGGCTTTGCGAGAGGCTTCTCATCACTGCCCTGCCGAGAGCGGGAAACCGCTTCTTTGACCGGAGCGGCTGAGACGTGCCGGGAGAATGGCACCGACCATCTCGGTGAGTGCCCGGAAACGGTCGTCATCCGAGTCGAGGTCATATGAGTCGGCGTCGACCCGCGCGAGCCGCCCCGCGGACGCCTGCCGGCGGCGTGTGGATCAGCACCTGACGGCTCAGGGCAGGCCGCGGTGGTCGTCGTGGCGGGCCAGCCGGACCAGCTCCACCTCGGGGCCACCGTCCCAGTACATCAGGCGGGCTGCCTGCGGGGAGCCGCGCTGGACCTGGTAGCGCCACAGCATCGCACCGTCGCGGCGTACGTTCGGGGCGGCCTTGCCCGCCTTCCAGGGGTGGATCCGAGCCGGGTCGGCGGGGCCGGTGAGGACATCGACGATGCAGCGGACGGCCTTGCGGCGCTCCACCGGGGGATCGGCCAGGTCGTCGAGAAAGGCCTCCGAGACCCGGTACGGGCGCAGCGGCGGCCGCTCCGACGGCGGCGTCGACATCAGCCAGACCTGCTCCACCTCGTAGCGCAGCTGCTGCTCCGGGTCGTCGTACACGGCTGGCGGCCAGTCCTCGTTGTGCTGGGCCAGGCGCTCCCGCAGCTGCCGGTTCCGCTCCCGGGCGTCACGCAGCTCGGCCTCGGCGGCCTCGGCCCGCTCGCGCTCCCGCTCGGCGTCTCCGGAACCGGACCCCAGCAGGGCCTCCAGAACGTCGGCGACCCGGCGGCCGACCAGCGTCTCCAGCCGGCTTGGCAAGGCCTCCAGCGCCCGTTCCAGGTGGTGGATCCGGGACTCCAGCCCAGCCAGCTCTCGTTTCGCTGCCTCGCTCGGCTCCGTACCGGCCGGCCGTGGCGCGGAGTGAACTGGCTGAGGGTACGAGGGCAGCGCCGGGGCTGGGGCTGGAGCCGGTGGGGCTGGACGCGGTGCGGGCCGGGCCGGCGCGGAGCCGGCCGTACGGGCCGGGCTGGCGGGGCTGGTGCTGGGTGCGGGCGGTGCGGGGCTGGTGGTGGTGTACACCAAGGCCGACTGGCTCTCGCCGGGTACGGCGCCCCGGTGCCGGGCCAGGGTGGCGGGGGTGACTCCGGCCACGGGCCGGCGCGGTGGTGGCGGGGCCGCGGGCCGCTCCGGGCGGGGCATGGGGTTGGCGAGGTAGTCCCGTAGCCGGGCCAGGGTGTCGTTCGGGTCGTCGTCGGGGAAGGTCAGAAAGAGACCGTGCCGGCGCCAGGAGTCGGAGGGCCGTGCGCCGGGCCAGATCACCCGGACCGCGCCGCCGAAGGCCCGAAACGCTCCTCCGACGTGGTCGCTGAGGACGCTGGAGGTCTCCATCGAGTCCAGCACCACCACCTGTGCCTCGGGGTTCTGCTCGGCGATGCCTGCCGGGTCGACCCGCGGCCGCTCGGTGTCTGAGGCGCACGACACCAGCACCAGCGGCTCGTCCCGGGTGTCGGCGAAGATCCGAGACACCAGGGACGACACCTGGTCGGGAGCGACGTGCTCGATCTGGGCTGGCATCAGGTCCTCTCTTGCGCTGATCTGCCAGCGTACGCACCCGCCGAAACCACCGCCACGGTCCCCAGGCCGACACGCCGGGCCTCTGCCCCGGCACCCTCAGCTCGACCCAGATACGGCCGCGACAAGGAGCGAAGAACGGTCCGTGAGCCTGGACAAGCCAGCAGTGAAAAAGCCGGAGGGCCTTCTCGCGCCTGGGGAGGGCGTCGGTGCGTACGTCACGTGCCCACCGAGCGGTCCCCAGACCCACCGGAGGCAGCCGCCCGGGGCAGCAGGACGTGCTCGACGCCGTCAAGCATGGAGGCCACGACAAGGTCGAAGTACTCCAGGCCGATCCTCTCCGACTCCTGCGGGCGGGACACGGGCTCGAACAGCTCGGACAGCAGGAGGTCCAGGCCCGCAGAGGAGTCCCGCATGGTCGCCAGACGCTCCACCATGGCCGGCACGTCGTGGTGCTGCCCGTGCACGGTGTGCGTACGCAGGTTGCGGGCGGCCACGGAGGACACGGCCACGTGGATGATCATGGAGTAGGCCAGCGGGGTCAGGGGCCCGAACCCGGCCTCCACCAGCTTGGAGACCGCGGTGTCGATGACCGGCAGGTGGCTTCGGGTGATCTTTCCCATCACCAGCCGGTCTGCAGTCCCCGGGTAGCGCAGAAGCACCGGCCGGTAGGCGTGCAGCACCTCAGCAAACCAGTCCTTCCACCCCAGTGAGGGATCGGGGAGCGCCACCTCGGCGCAGGCCGCGTCCACGACCGCGTCACACAGGTCCTCCTTGAGGGGGAAGTAGTGGTAGACGACCGAGGGCACGACCCCCAGCGTCCGCGCGAGCTCACGGACGCTCCACCCCTCCACGCCCTGGGCCCGAGACAGCGCCATGGCCTGGTCGAGCACCGCGGCCCGGCTCAGGCCTGCGCGCCTCGCTGTCGGGCTCTCGCTCGCTGCCATGTGGTCATGCTAGTGTCCTTTGACAGTACTCGAACGGTGTTCTAGTATTGGTGGCGTCCGATCCTCAAGCCCTCGAAAGCCGCGCCCGTGCCCTCCGCAGCCCCACAGACCCCGTCTCCACGCCAGGGCGCTCCCCAGACCCCCAGCGCCCCGCCCCAGATGACTCTCCTGCTGCTGACGGTCGTCCTGGCCTTCACCGGCCAGATGCTCCTCAACCCCGTCATCGCCCCGCTCTCGCGCGCCATGGGGATGCGGGAGTGGCAGATCGGCGCCGCGATCTCCCTGGCCGCAGTGGCCCTCATGCTCTGCAGCCCCCTGTGGGGCAAGGCCTCCCAGCGCCTGGGCGTCAAGCGAGTGCTGGTCACCTCTCTGCTCGTTGCCACGGCCGCACTGACCGCCTTCGCCGTCGTCGCCGCGCTCGGCATGCGAGGAGCGGTGACCGGCGCGGTCCTGGTCGTCGCAGTCGTGGTCACCAGGGGGCTCATCTACGGCTCATCCATCGCTGCGGTCACGCCCACCGCTCAGACCTACCTGGTGACGCACTCCTCGACCGAGGCCCAGCGGATCAAGGTGGTGGGCGCTGTCGGCGCCGCCCAGGGCCTGTCCGCCGTGGCCGGGGCGGTCCTCGGCGGGGCCCTGGCCGGTGCTGGCGGCCTGCTCCTGCCGCTGATCGCCATGCCGGTCCTCATGGGAGCGGGTCTGATCGTCCTGGCGGCGCGCTTCCGCCCCCAGGGCACCGACGAGCTCATCGAGCAGCCGCAGCGGGTATCTGTCCTGGACCCCAGGATTCGCCCGTTCCTGGCCGTCGGGTTCCTCACCTACCTCGTCTTCTCGTCGATCCAGACGCTGTTCGGCTTCCTCATCCAGGACCGCTTCCACCTCGGTGCCACCGCCACGGCCAGCGTGACCGCCGCCTACATGGTCGCCGTGGCAGTCACGATGATCCTCGCCCAGGCCGTTGTCGTTCCGCGCCTGACGTGGGGCGCCACCTCGCTCGTACGCCGAGGCCTGCTCCTGGTGCTGGTCAGCACCAGCTGCCTGTGGCTGAGCTCGTACGTGACCTTCGCCGTGGCGTGCGTCCTGCTCGGCCTCGGCATGGGGCTGCTGGCACCCGGGTACAACGCCGGCCCCACCCTGGAGCTGTCGGCGCAGGAGCAGGGCAGCCTGGCAGGGCTGATCAACGCCACCAACGGCGCGGCCTACGCTCTGGCCCCGATCGGCTCCACCGCCCTGTACGGCCTGAGCCACGGTGCGCCCATCATCCTCGCCGGGTGCCTCGTCGGGGCTACGTGCGTCCTGACCATGGTTCACCCGCGGCTGCGCTCCGCGCCTCACCGGAGCAGGGCCGAGGACAGCTGAGCCCGCACCGAGACTCCTCCGGGAACTTCGACACCCTGGGGTCGAGGACAGCTGAGCCCGCACCGAGAACCCGGCTCGACCCCAGGACCTCCTCGTCGTGAGGGCTCGTCGTGAGGGCCGCCGAGCTCTCGGCCGGGCGAGCCAGCGGTGAAGAACGACGGGCTGCACCCCGCAGCAGACGCTGAAGGCGTTCCGGGGCTGACGTACCTCGTCACGGGTTGCAGCGACCCGGCCACCGAGCACAGCACAGCCCGTAGGATGCCGGTGAGGAGGACCGATGACGGCAGAGGTGAACGTCGAGCAGCAGCGGCGGCTGTACGGCGAGCCCCTGGCGACGCTCGCCGGACGGATCCAGTCTGCCTTTGGGCTGACCCAGGCCGGCCTGGCGGAGATCCTGGGCCTGTCGGCCCCGATGCTGTCGCAGCTGCTGTCGGGGCGGCGAGCCAAGATCGGCAACCCGGCGGTGCTGGGGCGCCTGCAGGACCTGATCGCGCTAGCCGAGGTGGCCCCCAGCCTGACCTCGGGCCAGGTCTCCCAGCGGCTGGCCGAGATCCGGGAGGCCGTCCCGACCATCACGAGCTCACGGCCGGTCCTGGCCGGCCTGCGGCAGGCCGCCGGGCCGGAGGAGCTGGAGCGCTTGGCGGGCCTGTCGCGCTCGCCCGCGCTGGCCCAGCTGCTGAGGGACGCCGCTGCGGATGGGTGATGCCGGTGGGTGAGGTCTTTGCGGGCCGCTACGAGCTGCTGGACCTGCTGGGGCAAGGCGGTATGGGCTCGGTCTGGCTGGTCCACGACCGGCGGCTGGACCGGGTGGTCGCGGCCAAGGTGCTGCGGCAGTCGGACGCGGCCTCGCTGCTGCGCTTCGTACGCGAGCAGGGGATGCGGGTGTCGCACCCGCACGTGGTGGCCCCGCTGGGCTGGGCCGCGGAGGACTCCCAGGTGCTGTTCACGATGGAGGTCGTCGACGGCGGGTCGGTCGAGGTCCTGATCGGCGACTACGGCGCCCTGCCGCCGCGGCTCGTGGCGGAGGTGCTGCGCCAGCTGCTGGCCGGGCTGCAGGCGGTGCACGCGGCTGGGATCGTGCACCGCGACATCAAGCCGGCGAATGTCCTGCTGGCGGCGACCGGCACGGGGCGGCCGCACGCTTTTCTGTCGGACTTCGGGATCGCGGTCGACCTGGACGGGCCGCGGCTGACCGAGGCGGGGGTGGTGGCGGGGACCCCCGGCTACCTGGCGCCCGAGCTGGTGGCGGCGGAGGAAACCACGCCGGCTGTTGACCTGTACGCGGTGGGGGTGCTGGGCGCGGCCATGCTGACCGGGCTGAAGCCGAGGCAGATCGACCTGCAGCAGCCCCCGCCGGCTGGCGTCCCGGGCTCCCTGTGGCGACTGCTGCGAGACCTGGTCATCGCCGACCCGGGCCTCCGCCCGTCCGTGCCAGAGGCCCGCAGCCGGCTGGACCTGCCCGAGCTCGCCTGGACCGCAGACGCTATCGGCGACATTGAGGTGCTGCGCCAGATCCCCGACCGCTGGTACCACGCCACCCCGGGAGGGCCACCTCCGGTCGCTCCCGCCGCCTCGGAGACCGCCACCGTGCTGCGGGCTCCCGACGTGGCTGCGCCCCCGTACGCGCCGGAGCCGCACCCGGCACCGGCCCTGCCTGGGCTGCCGGTGGCAGGCACGCAGCCAGCACCGGAACCTCTGGCTCCAGCCCTCCCGTCAGAGCCCCCGCCGCTACCCGGGCTGTCCTCGCGTACGGGCACCACCGCCTCCAGCAGTCCAGGTACCCCGGTCCCCGGACCGCCGCCGGTCAGGGTGCCCACGACCCGGGTCGAGCGGCGACCGGGTCGGGCCCTGCTGCTCAGCTCGCTCGCGGTCCTGGTCGGCGGGATCATGCTGGTCGTCGCCGGGCTCGTCCTCTGAGCGCACCGCGCGACCGTACGGTGTCAGCGCCGGCGCAGGAACGCCCAGACCGCACCGGACACGCCGCCCAGCACCAGCACGACTCCCCCGCCGACCAGACCCGTCCGCAGCCAGCCGCTGCCCGGTGCCCGGCTCGCGGGAGCGGACGGTGACCCGGCCGGGCCTGAGGAGGCCGGAGCCGGGGCGGCGGAGCCGCTGGAGCCGCTGGTCTGCACGGTGGCGCCAGACGCCGGCTCGCCGTTCGTGGTGCCGCTGACCTTGACCGAGAAGCTCACCTCGACCGGCTGCCCGCCCAGGACCGGTGACTGCTCCACCGTCATCGCGTAGTAGTAGTCCCCAGACATCGAGAAGCCCAGGCCGTCGTCGGAGCTGCGGGCGCTGTCCCAGCGGTTGCGGTAGCGGACCTCCGGCACCTCGACCACGTTCTGCTCGGCTGTCTTGGGCGTGGCGCCGGCGCTGGTGACGTCGTACTCGGTGACCGGCGTCGGCAGGGACACGATCCGGCTCATGTCGGGGGCGTAGACGGCGTCCGCGGTGAACACGGCACCCGGCTGGGTCACAGTCCCCGGGGCCACCGTGAGCCCGTGGTCGGCGAAGACCGCGCTCTGGCCGTACCCGAGCCGGACCTTGAAGAAGACCATCTCACCCGGCACCAGCGAGGCCGTGTACGTGCCGGGGGTGATCTCAGGCGCGTCGTTGAAGCCCGCGCCGCCGGTCACCGGCTGCCGGGTGCCCGACGGGGCCAGACGGACCGAGCCGTCGGAGTGCGGGACCCCGGCGACACCCCGGGGCAGCTCGGGCAGGTTGGCCACCGGCGGCTCCTCCACGACCCGGATCTCCACCGGCGAGGTGCCTTCCTTCCCCGGGCCTCGCTCGATCTTCGCCACGAAGCTCTCGGCCTGCGCACAGCTGCGCTGCTGGTCGGTGGGACCGGTGTCCTCCGGGTCGAGCGGCAGCGCCAGCATCGTGTAGCCGCGGACCAGTCCGAACGGGTGGGTCACCGTCCCGAGGATGGTCTGGGAGTCGCACTCCACCCCACTGTCGGTCTGCAGGGTGTAGCTCCAGCTGGACTGGGCGTCGTGGGTGGCTGCCGGGATCCGGGTGAGGTAGCTGAACCGCAGCGTCGACCCGGGGACCGTACGGCGGACCTTGTAGTACGTAGTCGCCTCGTCCGCCGCCGAGGTGGTGACATCGGTGTACTGGCCCAGGGTCAGGACCGGCGCGGCGTCAACGGTGGATGTGCCTCGGACGGGGGTGCCGGCCACGGTGAAGGGCCGTGCCGCCCGGGCGCCCAGGGTCCGCAGGGTCGCCGTGAGGGCCTTGGCGCTCGCCGCGTTGTAGTAGGTGCCGCCGGCCACCTGGGCGATGCAGGCCAGCTGGGAGCGGGCCCTGTCGTCGACGCCGAACCCCACCGTGTCGATCTGGATGCCGACCCCGCTGGTGACGAGCTTCTTGATGGTGGCGCAGGGGTCGGGGTCGCAGGTCTCCTCACCGTCTGACACCAGGATGATGTGGCGCAGGCCGTCGGGGCCCAGGTCCTGGGCGCCCTGCTGCAGCGCGTACGCGATCGGGGTGTCCCCCCGTGGCGCGAAGCTCTGGACCGCCGTGGTCAGCGCGGCCTTGTCCAGGGGCTGCACCGGGTGCACCAGGCGGCTGTCGCTGCAGGCGCTGGGTGCGGGCTTTCCGTCGCTGTCCGCCCCGTACACCCGCAGCCCCACCTGGGCGCTGCTGGGCATGGCCTCGAGGCTGCTGAGCAGGGCCTGCTGCGCCGCCGCGATCTTCGTGGTGCCGGACGGGTCCGGCTGCCTCATCGATCCCGAGGCGTCCAGCATCAGCAGGACCTTCGGCGCCTCGCCCTCGGCACGCGCCGGGACCGGTGCGGCCATCAGGACCAGGCACAGCGCTGCGAGGAGCGCGGCCGCTCGCCGTACGGCTCGGGCAGGGACTGGGGTCATGGGCAGTACCTCCTTTGCGATCGTTAACCTAACGTTTGCATACGCAAAGGTCAACCTGCTCCCGCTGCCTCCGGGTGGTCCGCGGCCAGCGCAGCGCCGTACGGCCGGCGCTGGTCAGCCGGCAATGGTGGCGTCGGTGAGGGTCCCGTCGGGCTCCACCTCGACGATGATCACGTGGCCGGCGAAGAGGTCGCCGTCGTCGTACATGGGGGCCGCACTCCCGTCCGAGCCCACCTCGAGCGACTCCAGGCTGACCCGGCTTGCCACGTCCGCCTCGGTCAGGGCCGGGCCCGTTCTCGCGCCACTCGTTCGCCAGCCCGGTCAGCTCGCTCGCGATGTACGTACGCCAGCGGCTGTCGGCGCCGGCCGCGTCGGCAGCCAGGCGCCGCAGACCGGCCAGCGCCCCGGTCACGGTCTCGGCACCCTCAACGCAGTCATCGTCCAGGTCCAGGTTCACCTCCACCTCGGTGCCGAGCCAGTCGACGGTGCCCGACATCCAGCCCAGGCTGCGGTCCACCTCGAAGCGGCCGAGCTCGCACTCGACCGCGACTGGCGCCCGGTACTGCGCCAGACGCTGCTCCAGCTCGGGCAGCTGCAGCCCACGCTCCAGGACCTCGAGTAGCGCCATTCGAGGCGGCAGCGAGCCGCCGGGGACCGGGACCGCGCGACGGACCCGGACCCGGTACTGCGTGAAGCGCTCCAGGTGGTGGATCCAGCCGTCACGCTGATCATCGGTGGCCAGCCACTCCAGGCGTGCCTCGGTGTCCACCAGCTCACCGCCGTCGAGGTAGCCCACCACCTGGGCGCTCGGCACCCACAGCGGCCGACCGGGAGACCGGCCGGCGCCACTGAGCCGGTCACCGGTCACCACGACCAGCTCGACCTCACCCGCCTCGAACCGGCTGAAGAACTGGTCCCGCTGCTGCTGCTCGCTCACGCGTCGGAGGGTACCGCCGGCGATTCCTGGAATACTCCCCGCGCCAACCGCGTTGCTGCTGCAGACTCCTCCACGGCCCTAGCGTGGAGGCTCCGACCGCCGACCACACCGAGGTACTCATGGGAATCATCAACACCGAGATCCTGCCGTTCACCGCCACCGCCTTCCACAACGGTGAGTTCGTCGAGATCAGCGACGCTGACCTGAAGGGCAAGTGGTCGGTGGTCTTCTTCTACCCGGCTGACTTCACCTTCGTCTGCCCCACCGAGCTCGGTGACATGGCCGACCACTACGACGAGCTGCAGCAGCTCGGGGTCGAGGTCTTCTCGGTCTCCACCGACACCCACTTCGTGCACAAGGCCTGGCACGCCGACTCCGAGACCATCGGCAAGATCCGCTACTACATGGTGGGCGACCCGGCAGGGGTGATCACCACCAACTTCGGTGTGATGCGTGAGGGCGCCGGGCTGGCCGACCGGGCCACCTTCCTGATCGACCCGCAGGGCGTCATCCAGTTCGTGGAGCAGACCGCTGAGGGGATCGGGCGCAACGCCACCGAGCTGATCCGCAAGATCAAGGCCGCCCAGTACGTGGCCGCCCACCCCGGTGAGGTCTGCCCGGCGAAGTGGGAGGAGGGCGCCGAGACCCTCAGCCCGTCGCTGGACCTGGTCGGCAAGATCTGACACCGCACCCCGGGTGGTGGGCGCCGCCTGCCACCCGGGCCCGTACGCCCCCGACTCCCGTACCACCTGCTCACCGAAGGAACACCCATGCTCGACGCCACGATGACCGCCCAGATTCACGGCCTGCTGAAGGAGAACCTGCGCGAGGACGTCGAGCTACGGGCCCGCCTCGACAACGGCCCGAAGTCCGCCGAGATCCGCGAGCTGCTTGACGAGCTGGCCGCGCTCCACGACCGGGTCACGGTTGTCGACGACCCCGACACCGAGGCCCGGGTGCCGTCGTTCGCGATCGCCCGGCCCGGCACCGAGATCTCCGTACGGTTCGCGGCGCTGCCGATGGGCCACGAGTTCACCTCTCTGGTGCTGGCGCTGCTGCAGGTCGGCGGGCACCCCAGCAAGTCGGTGACGCCGGAGCAGGTCGAGCAGATCCAGGCCCTCGACGGCGAGCACCACTTCGAGACCTTCATGTCGCTCAGCTGCCAGAACTGCCCCGACGTGGTGCAGGCGCTGAACACCATCTCCATCCTCAACCCGAAGTTCCACCACACCGCCATCGACGGTGCCCTGTTCACCGACGAGGCTAGCCAGCGGCAGGTTCTGGCGGTGCCGACGGTCTTCAAGGACGGTCACCTGTTCGGGCAGGGCCGGATGACGCTGGCCGAGATCCTGGCCAGGCTCGACTCCGGCGCCGAGGCCCGCGAGGTGGAGCGGGTCAACGGCCTCGCCCCGTACGACGTGCTCGTCGTGGGTGGTGGCCCGGCCGGCGCTGCCGCCGCCGTGTACGCGGCCCGCAAGGGGATCCGTACCGGGATCGTCGCTGAGCGCTTCGGTGGGCAGGTGCTGGACACGATGGCGATCGAGAACCTGGTCTCGGTCCCGCACACCGAGGGCCCGAAGCTCGCCGCCGACCTGGAGCGCCACGTCGACGCGTACGGGGTGGAGGTGACCCACCTGCAGCGGGCCACCGGGCTGGTCCCGGCCGCCGAGCCGGGGGGCCTGGTCACCGTGGAGCTGGACTCGGGCGCCAGCCTCAGGGCCAAGACCGTGGTCGTGGCGACCGGCGCCCGCTGGCGGACGATGGGCGTGCCCGGCGAGAACGACTACCGCAACAAGGGCGTCACCTTCTGCCCGCACTGCGACGGGCCGCTGTTCGCCGGCAAGCCGGTCGCGGTCGTCGGTGGCGGCAACTCCGGCATTGAGGCCGCGATCGACCTGGCCGGGGTGGTCTCCCACGTCACCGTGGTCGAGTTCCTCGACCAGCTCAAGGCCGACGAGGTGCTGCAGCGCAAGCTGCGCAGCCTGCCGAACGTCGACGTGGTCCTCTCCGCCCAGCCCACCGAGGTCGTCGGCGACGGCTCGGCCGTGACCGGGCTGCGCTACCAGGACCGGACCACCGGCGAGCAGCACGAGCTGGCCGTCCAGGGAGTCTTCGTCCAGATCGGCCTGCTGCCCAACAGCGAGTGGGTCGACGGCACCCTCGAGCTCTCGCCGCGCAAGGAGGTCGTGGTCGACGACCACTGCCGGACCAGCCTCGACGGTGTCTTCGCCGCCGGTGACGTCACGACCGTCCCGTACAAGCAGATCGTGATCGGGATGGGCCACGGCGCCACCGCCGCCCTGTCAGCCTTCGACCACCTGATCCGGGTCTCCGCCCCGGCCTGATCCGGGCCGCCCTCCTCAGAATCCATCAGCTCCGGGCCGGTCAGCTGCCCTGCATTCGTGTACGGTGCGTCTCGACCGGCCCGGTCATTCATCCATCATCTAAAGCAATTTCTGCCAGCTGCTCTACCTTTTCCCAGAAATCGACGTCGAGACGAGGGTCGTCGTCGTTGTACCACATGTCTGCGCGTCCAGGATGGGGGCCGTTGAGGTCGACTGCCAGGCACACGATGGTAGACTGATGGAGATAGAAGGCGTATGAGCCTGAGAAGCGTTCGCGCCAGTCGCTGTCAAGCTCATCCCCCAGGCAGACCACCTCAGAGAGCTGACCGAATCCGCGATCGCCAAAGTCGAAATTGTAGAAGCCGTCGTGGACGGTCTCGTAGAACGATTTCAGGGGCTCAGGGACCAGATGCCACACCTCTCGGACATTGCGACAGTCCGGGTCTACAGTATCGGGCCACGTAGGTTGCAGTGGGTTGCCGCCGATGTAGTAGTACGGCTCTCCCTTCGCGTTCAGCAGCGTGTAGATGACAACGTAGCGGCCTCTCCCACAGGGCGAGCTCGGCATCGGTGCAGCGTTTTTCGAGGCGGGAGAGCGTCTTGGGAATCTGCTCGCCGACGACTTGGCGCATCAGGCCGATCATCAGCTTGACCCGGTCCTTCGCCTCAAGCTCGACGAGAGCCCGCCACGCCTCAGGGATAGGTCCCTCGACCATGACGACGCTGCCGTGCCTGCGCCCTTAGTGGTTCAGGAGCTCGAGCTTTGTCGGCTCTGCCTCGGGCTTCCGACGGAGCCAGCCGAACAGTCCCACTGGTGTGCGCCTTCCTTGCGACCTGGTTCCGACGACTGAACCCTACCAGGTGCAGATTGTCCACGCCTTCGATCAGGAAGACCTACCGCCTGAAGCATGACCAGGCCTACGGAAACCTGGCGAGTCAGATCAGAGCTCGCTGGTCGAGACGATCAGAGCCCAGACCAGGGGTTTGGCGATGACCAGCGCCACTGGGCGGGGAGGGTCGGTCGGCTACAGCCCGGCCAGTGACCCGTACGTGGCCTTCGCCTTCTCCAGCGCCACCACGTACCCCTGCCGCTCGAACTCCTCGGCGTCGACGTCGACCGGCAGCGCCAGCATCCCGCGGAACTCGTCGACGGATGCGAAGTCCTTGTGCCGCATCCAGTCCTGCAGCCCGTCCAGCAGCGACTGGGCGTACTGCACCCCGTGCCGGACCAGCGAGGTCGTGGTCATCACCACGTCTGCCCCAGCCAGCAGGTACTTCACCACGTCCTCGCTGGTGTCGACACCGCTGGTGCCGGCCAGCGACGCCTTCACCCGGCCCCGCAGCGACGCGATCCAGGTCCGCGGCAGCCGCCCGTCGAACGGGATCGACAGCGCCACCCCGGGCTCCATCTGCAGGGTCTCAATATCAATGTCGGGCTGGAAGAAGCGGTTGAACATCACCAGGCCGTCGGCTCCGTGCTGGTCGAGCTGGACCGCCATGTCACCGAACGACGAGAAGTACGGGGCGAGCTTCACCGCGACCGGGACCGAGACCGCGTCCTTCACCCCGACCAGGATCTCCAGGTGCCGGTTCTCGACCTCCTCCGACGGAATCCGGGCATCACCAGGAACGTAGTAGATGTTGAGCTCCAGGGCCGACGCCCCGGCCTCCTGCATCCGCTTCGCGAAGGAGATCCAGCCACCCATGCTGGCGCCGTTGAGGCTGCCGATCACCGGCACCTCGACCGCGCTCGCGGCCCGCTCCAGCAGCCGCAGGTACTCGCTCGAGACCGGGTCCGAGCCGGGCGCCTTGATCGGCACCGACGGAAAGTACGACAGCGCCTCCGCGTACGCCTCGGTCTGCTGCTCCTGGATCTCGAGCTGGCGGGCCTGCTCGGCGCGGATCTGCTCCTCCATCAGCGAGTACATGACGATCGCCCCGACGCCCCCGTCGGCGAGCGCCTTCACCCCGTCGACGGTCTGCTGCAGCGGCCCGGCCGACGCCACCAGCGGGTTGCGCAGCGGCAGGCCCAGGTAGCTGGTCTCAAGCCTCATGGTGGTTCCTCCGTGTCTCGTGCCCTACCGGGCGTCGGTCTCGAATGACGAAGCTGCGGCCCTGCCCGGGCCACGGACTCGTGCCCTACCGGGCGTCGGTCTCGAACTGCGACGCGTTGCGGGTCGCCATCTCCTCGTACGTCGCCCAGCGCTGGTCGACGGTCCGCTGCGCCAGCTCGAGCATCCGCTCCGCCTCGTCCGGGTCGGCCTGGGCCAGCATCTTGTACCGCAGCTCGCGGTAGATGTAGTCCTTGAGCGGCACCCGAGGCCGCGGCGAGTCCAGCAGGAACGGGTTCCCGCCCTTGTGCTTGACCACCGGGTTGAACCGGATCAGCGGCCAGTGGCCCGAGTTCACGGCCCGGTACTGCTGGCTCAGGCCCTGGCTCATGTCGATCCCGTGCGCGATGCAGTGGCTGTACGCGATGATCAGCGACGGGCCACGGTAGGCCTCCGCCTCCCGGAACGCCTTCAGCGTCTGCTGCGGGTCGGCACCCATCGCGACCCGGGCCACGTACACGTTCCCGTACGCGATGGCCTGCATCGCCAGGTCCTTCTTGTTGGTCACCTTGCCGGCCGCGGCGAACTTCGCCACCGCCCCCAGCGGGGTCGACTTCGACGCCTGGCCGCCGGTGTTCGAGTACACCTCGGTGTCCATCACCAGCACGTTGACGTCACGGCCGGACGCCAGCACGTGGTCCACGCCGCCGGCGCCGATGTCGTACGCCCAGCCGTCGCCGCCGACGATCCAGACCGAGCGGCGCAGCAGGTGGTCGGCCACCGAGGCCAGGTCGGCGACCTTGCGCCGCAGCTCGGCGTCGTCGCTCGACTCCAGCTCGCGCAGCCGGGCCCGCAGCCGGTCCACCCGCTCCTGCTGGCGGACCAGGTCCGACTCGTACTCCTGCGGCGCGGTCAGCAGCGCGTCGGCCAGCTCCTCGCCGATCTCGGCCCGCAGGTCCTTGACCCGGCCCCGGGCCAGGCTGGCGTGCAGGTCAGCGGCCAGCCGCAGCCCCAGCCCGAACTCGGCGTTGTCCTCGAACAGCGAGTTCGACCAGGCCGGCCCGCGGCCGCGGGCGTTCTTCGCCCACGGGGTGGTCGGCAGGTTGCCGCCGTAGATCGACGAGCAGCCGGTGGCGTTGGCGACCGTGGCCCGGTCCCCGAACAGCTGCGACAGCAGCTTCAGGTACGGGGTCTCGCCGCAGCCGGCGCAGGCCCCGGAGAACTCGAACAGCGGCTCCAGGAACTGCGCGCCGCGGACCGTACCGAAGTCGAGCCGGGCCCGGTCGTTCATCGGGAGGGTCTCGAAGAACGCGATATTGGTCCGCGAGTCGCTGCGGTCCTCCAGCGGGGTCAGGTTGATCGCCTTGCGGCCCGGGCGGCGCAGCGGCTTCACCGGGCACGCCTCGACGCACAGGCCGCAGCCGGTGCAGTCCTCGGCGTACACCTGCAGCGTGTACGCGCCCTCCGGCACGCCGGCCGCGTTCAGCGGCGCCCACTGGAAGGTCTCGGGAGCCGAGTCCAGCGCGGCGGTCGGGTAGTACTTGGCCCGGATCACCGCGTGCGGGCAGACAAAGGCGCAGTTGCCGCACTGGATGCACTCGGTCGGGTCCCACTCGGCCACGATGTCGGAGACGTTGCGCTTCTCGAACTGGGTCGTGCCCGACGGGTACGAGCCGTCGACCGGCAGCGCCGACACCGGCAGGTCGTCACCGCGGCCCGACAGCATCGCGGCGGTGACGTGCCGGACGAACTCCGGCGCGTGGTCGGGTACGGCGGCCAGCAGGTCCCGGCCACCGACCACCTCGGACGGCACCTGGACCTCGTGCAGGTGCTCGATCGAGGCGTCCACCGCGGCGTGGTTCTTCTTGACGATCTCGGCTGACTTCTTGAGGTACGTCTTCGTGATCGCCTTCTTGACCGCCTCGATCGCGGCCTCGCGCGGCAGCACCCCGGAGATCGCGAAGAAGCAGGTCTGCAGCACCGTGTTGGTCCGCCGGCCCAGGCCGGCGGCGCGGGCCACCTCGTTGGCGTCGACCGTGTACACCTTGAGCCCGAGGTCGATGATCTTGCGCTGCATCGAGGTCGGCAGGTGCCCGAAGACCTCGTCGGGCTCGTAGTGCGAGTTGAGCAGCACGGTGGTGCCGGGCCGGGCGAACTCCAGCACGTCGACCCGCTCCAGGATCGACCAGTGGTGGCAGCCGATGAAGCCGGCCTTGGTGACCAGGTACGGGGCGGTGATCGGCTCGTCGCCGAAGCGCAGGTGGGAGACCGTACGGGAGCCGGACTTCTTCGAGTCGTACACGAAGTAGCCCTGGGCGAAGAACGGGTCCTCACCGTCGGCGCGCGGCGTCGAGCCGAGGATCTTGATGGTGTTCTTGTTCGCGCCGACAGTGCCGTCGGAGCCCATCCCGTAGAAGACCGCCCGCAGCGTCGTCGGCGACTCCAGGTCCAGGTGCGGGTCGTAGTCGATGCTGCTCAGGGTGAGGTCGTCGTTGATGCCGACGGTGAACCGGGGCCGCGGCGAGTCCGTGGCCAGCTCGTCGAAGACCCCGACCACCATGGCCGGGGTGAACTCCTTCGAGCTCAGCCCGTACCGGCCGCCGGTGATTGTCGGCATGGTGTCGCGCTCGCCGCGCGCGTACGCCTCGCCGAGGGTGGAGGCGACGTCCAGGTAGAGCGGCTCGCCGCCCGAGCCGGGCTCCTTGGTCCGGTCCAGGACCGCGACCTTGGTGGCGGTGGCCGGGATCGCGGCCAGCACCTGCTCGGCCGGCCAGGGCCGGTACAGGTGGACCGAGAGCACGCCGACCTTGCGGCCCTGCTCGCGCAGGTAGCCGACGGCCTGCTGGGCGGCCTCCACGCCGGAGCCCATCAGCACGATCACGCTCTCGGCCTGCGGGTCGCCGGTGTAGCTGGCCAGGTCGTAGTGCCGCCCGGTCAGCTCGCCGAACTGGCGCATGGCGTCGGCCACCAGGCCGGGAGCCTTGGCGTAGAAGGGGTTGACGGTCTCGCGGGCCTGGAAGTAGGTGTCGGGGTTCATCGCGGTGCCCCGGATGTACGGGTGCTCCGGCGACAGCGCCCGGCGGCGGTGCTCCTGGATCAGCGGCTCCGGCAGGTACTGGCGCAGCTGCTCGTCGCTGAGCCGGTGCATGGTGTTCAGCTCGTGCGAGGTGCGGAAGCCGTCGAAGAAGTGCAGGAACGGCACCCGGGAGGTCAGCGTCGCCAGCTGCGCGATCGCCGCCATGTCGTGGGCCTGCTGCACCGACTCGGACGCCAGCAGCGCGAAGCCGGTCTGGCGGACCGCCATCACGTCCTGGTGGTCACCGAAGATCGACAGGCCCTGGGTGGCCAGCGACCGGGCCGCCACATGGAAGACCGTCGAGGTGAGCTCCCCGGCGATCTTGTACATGTTCGGAATCATCAGCAGCAGCCCCTGCGAGGCCGTGAAGGTGGTCGACAGCGCGCCGCCCTGCAGGGCCCCGTGCATGGCGCCGGCGGCGCCCGCCTCGGACTGCATCTCAATGACCGTCGGGACGGTGCCCCAGACGTTCTTCTGCTGGTGGGCCGACCACTCGTCGGCCAGCTCGGCCATGGTCGAGCTGGGGGTGATCGGGTAGATCGAGCAGAGCTCGTTCACGCGGTACGCGACCGACGCCGCGGCCTCGTTGCCGTCGATGATCACACGATCAGTCATCTCAACGCTCCGGGATCATCTCGATGGCGTGCACCGGGCACTGCTCGTAGCAGGTGGCGCAGCCAGTGCACTTCTCATAGTTGTACCGGTACCGGAAGCCCTTGCCGAGCTTGATGATGGCGTCCTCCGGGCAGGACCCGAGGCAGCCGTCGCACTCGATGCAGTTGCCGCACGACAGGCAGCGGTTCGCCTCGAACCGGGCCGACTCCTCGGTCAGGCCCTCGACGATCTCCTCGAAGCCGACCCGCTTGTCGAGCGCCAGCTCGGGCTCCATCCGACGGGCGTGGTCACCGAAGTACCACAGGTTCAGCATGTCCAGGGTGGCCAGCGGGTGCTTGGTCCGCGGTACCGGCGGGTGGCCGAAGAGCCAGTTGTCGATCATCCGGGCGGCCCGCTTGCCGTGCCCGACGCCGATCGTCACCGTACGCTCGCTCGGCACGACGTCACCGCCGGCGAAGATCCCCGGCACGTCGGTCATCAGGGTGGTCGGGTCGACCCGGACCACGTCGTTGTCGAAGGACATCCCCGGGATCCGCTTGAGGAAGTCGGAGTCGGCCTGCTGGCCCAGCGCCAGGATCACGGTGTCGGCCGGCATCTTCTCGTACCTGCCGGTGCCGCGGGCCTTCCCGTGGTCGTCAATCTCCATGATCTCGACGGTCATCGAGTCCTCGTCCATGGCGGAGATGGTGCGCAGCCAGTTCATCTGGACGCCCTCGCGGACCGCCTCCTCCCGCTCGGCGGCGTGGGCCGGCATGTGCTCCTCGCCGCGGCGGTAGATGATGATCGACTCCTCGGCGCCGAGCCGGCGCGCGACGCGGGCGGCGTCCATGGCGGTGTTGCCGCCGCCGTACACCGCGACCCGGCGGCCGATGACCGGGCGCTCGCCGGAGGCCACGTCCTTGAGGAAGGAGACGGCGTCGACGATCTTGCTGGCGTCCATGGCCGGGATGTCGACCCGCTTCGACAGGTGCGCGCCGATCGCGACGAAGACTGCGTCGAAGCCGCCCTTTTTCTGCTCGGCCAGCAGGTCGGTGATCCGGGCGTTCTGGGTGATGGTGACGCCGATCTGGCGGATCCGCTCGATCTCGGCGTCGAGGATGTGCCGCGGCAGGCGGTACTCGGGGATCCCGTACCGCATCATGCCGCCGGGCTGGTCGCCGGCGTCGCGGATCTCGACGGTGTGGCCGAGCCGGGCCAGGTGGTACGCGGCGGACAGCCCGGACGGGCCGGCGCCGACGACGAGCACCTTGAAGCCGGTCGGCTGGTCAGGCCTGGGGAAGGCCCAGCCCTTCTCCAGGGCCAGGTCACCGAGGTAGCGCTCGACGCCGTGGATCGAGATCGCCTGGTCCAGGCTGCTCCGGTTGCAGGCGTTCTCGCACGGGTGGTAGCAGACCCGGCCGTGGATGGCGGGGAAGGGGTTGTCCTGCACCAGCTGGGTCCAGGCCAGCTCGTCCTGGCCGGCCTTCACCAGCCGCAGGTACTCCTGAATGTTCTCCCCCGCGGGGCAGGCGTTGTTGCACGGTGGGAGCAGGTCCATGTACACGGGCATGCGGGACCGGACCGGGCCGACCCGGCCGGTTCCCTGAGCCAGGTCGGGGCGGTTGGTGATGTCGCGATAGTCAACCATGGCATGGCCTTTCGCTTCCTGGGTGTACGGCTCAGGCTAGCCCCCGTACGGCCGGTCGTGGGGCGGTGGGGTGGAAGACGGTGGAACCGCTTCACCGCCGCGGGCGCGCTGCCGCTGCGCCCCCAGCCTGCCGCAGGACTTCCCCACCCCGCTGTCAGCGGACGGTGACACCAGGTTTACCGTGTGCGAGTGAATGCTCGAGAGCCCGGAGCGGACTTCTTCGAGCCTTCGGCCGAGCGGCAGGTACGTGAGGCCATGGCACGGGGGGAGTTCGACAACCTCGCTGGGGCTGGACGACCGCTGCCGGCGCAGTGGTTCGCCGAACACGCCCCTGACTGGTGGCTGCACCGCAAGATCGCCCAGGAGGACCTTCCGGTGTCGGCAGTCCTGCCGCCCTCGGTCCTGGTCCGCCAGCAGAAGGCCCAGATCCAGCAGACCCTGGCCGAGGTCAGCAGCGAGGACCAGGCCCGGGAGGTCATTGAGGACCTCAACGCCCGGATCGTCGAGGTCAACCTGTCGCAGCGCGGCCAGCACGTGGTGCTCACCAAGAAGCTCCTGGTCGAGGAGACCCTGGCCGAGTGGCGCCGGTTGCGGCAGAGCCAGCCCGGCGCCGGCGCCCGCGACGCCTCCTAGCTGCCGGATGCGGGCCGGGGTCGTCCTGGCACCACGCCCGGCGCCTCGGTGAGGGGTTCCCGTACGGGTCACCGCTGCCAGCAACTACGCGAAGTCCGGTTTCACTAGGACTTTCATCAGCACTCGTGGTATACGTAGGTGCCGTATACGGGCGTATAATGTCGCATATGCTCCAGGACCAGAACCCCTACCGCCCAGGGGCTGGGCTGATGCCTCCCGAGCTGGCGGGACGCTCGACCGAGATCGCGGCCTTCGACATGCTTCGCACCCGGGCGAAGCGCCGGGAGATCGACCGCGGTCTCGCCCTGTCAGGCCTGCGGGGTGTGGGCAAGACGGCCCTGCTGAACCACCTGATGCTCATGGCCGACCAGGACCGCTGGATCAGCATCGCACTCGAGGCTCAGTCCACAGCCGCGGGCGAGCAGGCCGTACGGCGCCGGCTGGGGGCTCTGCTGCAGGCCGCGCTGGCCAAGTTCAGTCTCAGCCGTCGGCTCCGAACCGGGCTGGACTCGCTGCGGGCAGCCGTGGGCGAGTTCTCCCTCGCCGCGGGAGGCATCAGCGTCACGGCGACGACTCCTGCGGCCACGGGCCTGCTGGACCTTGACATCGAGAAGCTCACCCAGGAGGTCGCGCAGGTCGCCCAGCAGCACCAGACGGCCTTCGCCATCTTCATTGACGAGATGCAGGACCTCGACAGCGAGGTCCTGGCTGCTCTTCTGGTGGCCCAGCACCGCTGCCAGCAGCTCTCGCTGCCGTTCTATGTCATCGGTGCTGGGCTGCCGAACCTGCCGGCGCGGCTCACCGAGGCCCGGTCCTATGCGGAGCGGCTGTTCCTCTACTCCGCGATCGGCCCTCTGTCGCGGCCGGATGCATCGATGGCGCTGACGAGACCGGCGGAACGGGCGGGCTGCAGCTTCACGCCCGAGGCTCTGACTCGGCTGATCGATGCCTCAGCCGGGTACCCGTACTTCCTCCAGGAGTTCGGCAAGGCTATCTGGACCGTCGCGACGAGCAGTGACTTCTCCGACGACGACGCGGACCGAGCAGTGCAGATCGGTGTCGCCCAGCTCGATGCCGGCTTCTTCCCGTCCCGCTGGGACCGCGCTACCGACCGCGAGCGCCAGTACATGGCCGCCATGGCCGACCTGACACCGCCGATCTTGTCCCGGAGCCTGGCCGAGGCTCTGGGCTCAGACCTGTCCCACCTCAGCGGCACCCGGCACGCACTGATCGCCAAGGGGCTGGTCTACGCACCGGCCCGGGGAGAGATCGCGTTCACCGTACCGATGATGGCCGACTTCATCCGCCGCCAGACCGACCGCGAGTAGCCAGACGTCATCGCGGAAGTGGTCGACCGGAGTCAGGACAGTGCACTCGACTCGGTTTGACCTCGTCAGCCGGTCGTGCTCCAGGTTCAGGACCTCCAGGGACGCTGGCTGTCACCAGGCAGGCAGACGAACAACCGGGCCGCTCCGGCGGCGCCGGTGTGAGGGCGCCTTGGGGGTCAGACGTCGAGAACGCCCTCGCTGCGCAGGAAGTCGAGGTACTCGGGGGGCTCCTCGTCGAAGAGGTCCTGCCCGTCGAGCATCAAGGCGCTGGTCAGCGCGGCCCGGGCGGCCGCCGTACGCCCGAGCTCCAGCTGGGCCTGGCCGAGCCGCAGCCACAGGAAGCCGTTGGTCCGGTCTGAGGCGTCCAGCGCCCGCTGGGCGAAGTACACGACCTGTGCGAACTGGCCACCGGCCCAGTACGCGTTCGCCAGCGACCCGCACAGCCACATGGTCGCCTCAGACGCCCCTGGCGGGACCCGCTCCAGGGCCTGCGACCAGAGCTGGACCGCCAGCTCCCACTCGCCCTCCGCGAGCGCGGCATGGCCCTCCGCGGCCAGCCGGTCCAGGGCACTGTCGTCCGGCTCGTCGCCCGGGCCGACCGCGACCGGCTCGCCCTTGGCCAGCCGCAGGTAGTCCGGGTTCTGCTCCCTGAACGGCCAGGTCCCGTGCAGCTCCAGCAGCCGGGTAAAGACCTGCGCCGCCTGCTCCCGGTCTCCGAGCGCGTAGTAGACCTCGCCCGCATGCAGCATCGGGGTCGGCAGCTCCTCGTTGCCGTACGAGGCCCAGTAGCGCTCCAGCCAGGCCAGCGCCGGAACGCTCAGACCGGCCTCGGCGGCCTTCCAGGTCGCCATCCCCGAGACCAGCTGCGGCAGCCCAGCGGTCAGCACCTTGGTCGCCAGGTCGTCGCCGGGGATCTGGTCCCAGACCTGCTCGGCCAGCCGCAGCGCCTCCTGCGGGTCTCCCTGCTGAAACAGCTCCAGCACCCACTGGGTCGCCGCCATCAGCCGTTCCTCCTCGACCTGCGGCAGCGGCCGGGTGCCGTACTCGATCGTCATCTGCCCCTCCGTTGGCGCTCAGCAGGCCCAGCCTGGCAGAGACCGGGCTCAGCAGCCCACGCGCCCGCGACCATCGTGGAAGACCGGCAGCCGGGGCTCTCGATGAGGCTGGGCTCTGCAGCGCGCCTCGGGGCTAGCTGGGCTGGGGGTGGGGGGTGCGGTTGGGGACGATGACGGACTGGA